>PKXZ01000103.1:280-30803 GCA_003132525.1 Candidatus Dormiibacterota bacterium
CGCGATCGCCGTTCCGATCGGTGTCGGCGTCGCGGTATGGCTCGTCGAGTACGGCAAGAGCAGCTGGTTTGCGCAAATGGTGCGCTTCTTCGTAGACGTGCTAACTGGGGTGCCATCGATCGTGTTCGGGCTGTTCATCTACATCGTGCTCGTCGTCGGCACCGGCTCGAGCTTCGCCGGCTACAAGGGGTCGCTGGCGCTGTCGCTGCTGATGCTCCCCGTCGTGATCCGCTCGGCCGAGGTGATCCTGCTGCTGATCCCCGGTGCGCTGCGGGAGTCCGCGCTCGCGCTCGGAGCGCCGCGCTGGAAGGTCATCTTCTCGATCGTGCTGCCCACCGCTCTGCCGGGCATGGTCACGGGCGTGCTGCTGGCGATTGCCCGCGCCGCCGGCGAGACCGCGCCGCTGCTGTTCACGGCGGGCTTCAGCGACAAGAATCCCTCGGGCCTGCTCCAACCCGTGGGCTACCTCACGAACGTCACCTACACCGACATCCAGCTTCCGGGGGCGTCGACCCAGGCAGTCGCGTACGCGGCCGCCGGGGTCACCGTCCTGCTGGTGCTGCTGCTGATCTTCCTGGGACGTCGAGTGACGATGAGCTCCCGGCGCATGATTGCGCGGATGGACGTCTAGCTCTCTTTCGAGCACCATCCACGGGACGCGGGAGGTTCGCATGAGTCGCGATGCGCGTGAGGCTGCGCGCGGTTTCGATCCGGTCGCACTGGCGCGGCTGGAGAGCGCCGCGTGGATCGGCTACTACCGTCGGGAATGGTTCCGGGTGCTGGCGGCATCGGTGGGCCTGGTTCGTTGCGGGTTTGCGCTGCCGTGGCCGAAGACGCTGTGGGGAGCCTGGCTCGTCCTCCGCGCCAACCAACGATGGGCTCCCTACCCGGACAACGATCCCGACGAGGCGCGGCGGCTCATGACCAGGTTCTACGCGCTCGCCGGCGGAACAGCAGCCGACTTCGACGCGCGCGAGGCCGCGCGACTCGAGGTGGAGTGGTGGCGCATTCACCGCAAGCTGCAGCACGCAGAGAAAGGCGAGACGGCAGCGCTCGGCCGTGCGGTCGCCGAGCTGTACGCGTACACGTATGACCGGCCCATCGATAGCCTCTGGGAGAGCGGCGAGTTGCGCGCCGAGGCAATGCGGATCTGCGACGCGTGGGTCGCAGCCGGGTGTGACCTGACGGACCCACGCGTCGCCGCGCTGCGCACCTGCCTCCTGCGCAGCTATCGCAGCCTCAAGGCCGCAGTCGCCTGAGCCTTCTTCCGCGCGCTCAGACGGTCAGGGTTTGCTCGAGACCCACTTGTCCGTGAAGCCCTCACCGTTGGATGTGAGCGCGGACGGCACGGCACGCTTGGGTTGTGCGCCGGTCATCGTGATCGAGACATGCGTAAAAGAGGAGATGCTGACCGGATTCGCACCATTGACTGCGTCGCTGGCGAAGCCACTCGTGAACTTGATCGGCGCGAACTTCGGGAGGTAGGCAGTCCCAGTGCTGAAGCTTGGCGATTCAACGATCCACTCCGCCGAATTGTTGAGGCATCCAGCCAGACATGCCTCGAGCTTGTTCAGAGACTTCCCGCTCGTCAAGTCCTTGACCACGATGTCGTACGGCTGGCTTTTGCCGGCGCTGTAGGTGACTGAGGCGAACATCTTGTCGCCGACCTTGATGGCAAAGACCTCCTGAACGTTGTTGGTCGGGTACATCTCCCACCAAGCCTCGTGCGCGCCCTGGTTCTTCCCGCTGCAGATTGCGATCGTGCCGCCCTGCTCGACGGTGCTGGAGCTGTACCCGTCGATGCCGACCCAGATGGCCGAGGACTCGGGCGAGTTCCCATCGCATGTGTAGGAAGGCTCTGTCCAGTTCGCCTCGACGAAGGTGTATCCAACCTTCTGCGTGTCGGCGTATCCCGACCAGTTCCCGCTACTTGCGCCGTGAACCTGAAGTGCCACGCCTCCGGAACCCAACTCCGACGCGGCGGACGCGAACGGCGCCGCGGCCACTGACATCACTCCGGCCGCGGCAAGTACTCCCGCCGCCGGAACCGCAAACCATCGTGCGTGCTTCACGAAGGACCCCTCTTCTTGCTGGCTGGCGCGTCGGCCCAAAGACTCCCTCCGGGATCCGACATCTGACCGCGAATGATACGCCTAACGAGCCAATCCCACCACGTCCGAACGAGGGTGCGGCGCGGGATTGCAGGGTAGGATGGGTGCTTCGTGGAGTTCCGTCGATGACCAGCCTCTTCCGGCGCCGGCGCTCGGAAGATCCGAAACCGACCCCCGAGCCCGCGCCGTCCGGTGTCGATTGCAGCGTGCCCGGGTGCCGCAACGGTGACGCGCTGACCTGCGAGTACCGCGATCGCCGCGGCCGCATGTGCCAGGCGGCCTTTTGCGTACATCACGGTTCGGTGATCGAAGGGGTTCCGTACTGCCGCCGCCACGCCAGCACGGTGCGGGCGATCGGACCGCTCGCATCCGATCCCAACGGCCGGCCCGACATCAACGACCGGACCCCGTCGCTCGTCAACTGGATCTCACGCGAGCTGGACGCGCACATCCGGACGCAGCTCGAGGCGACGGCGCGTGAGGGCGAATCCGTGATCGCAGATGACACCGTTCATCTTTCGCGCGACACCAACCGAAACCTCCGCTGGGAGCGGAGCTGGCGGCTGGTGGAGAACACCGGCCTGGTGCTCAAGATCAGCATCAACGTCTCCGAGGAGAACGACGCGCTGGTGCGCATCAACGTGGGCAGCGAGATGGTCGCCGACGGGATCCCGCCGTGGATCGCCCGGCGCAGGATGGGTGAGGACGTCGATGTCGCGATCGACGTCGCCCAGCGCCAGCTCTTCTATCAGTACCTGCAGGAGAGCGTGGCCAGAGCCGTCGCGGAATTCCGGGGCAGCAGCAACCGTCCCCACGGTCACTGAACCGACCGCTCAGTTGGCTACGCTGTGGCACTGCGGCAGAGGTCCGCAGGCGCCCCACAGGAGAGCCGATGAACGCTGAGACATACCTCGACAACACCGGTCGGGGCGACATCCTCGGCGGCGGTGCGCGAAGAATCCCGATCAGCACCCCGAAGGGTGACTTCCACGTCTGGACCAAGCGCTTCGGCAACAACCCCACCGCGAAGCTCCTCTTCCTGCACGGGGGACCGGCGGCCACTCATGAGTACTTCGAAGCCGCCGACGCGTACCTCCCTGCGGCCAACATCGAGTACTACTACTACGACCAGCTCGGGTCGGGCTTCAGCGACCAACCCGACGACCCGGATCTCTGGCAGATCGACCGGTTCGTCGACGAGGTCGAGCAGGTGCGTCTCGCGCTCGGGCTCGACGCAGGGAACTTCTTTCTCCTCGGCCACTCGTGGGGAGGAGTGCTGGCCACCGAGTACGCGCTGAAGTATCAGCAGCACCTCAAGGGGCTGGTGATCTCCAACATGATGATGAGCATCCCTGCGTACAACGAATACGCGCGCTCGGTGCTCATGCCCGCGATGGACCAGGAGGTGCTGGCGGAGATCAAGCGGCTGGAGGCGGCGGGGGACACCGAGACGCCGCGATACATGGAGCTGCTCAGCGACCATTACCACCAGCACGTCCTCCGCCTGCCCGCCGATCAGTGGCCGGATCCGGTGCACCGATCGTTCGCTCATATCAACCGATCGATCTACGTGCCGATGCAAGGGCCGAGTGAGCTCGGTGCAAGCGGCCTCCTCACCAACTGGGACCGCACCAACGACATCGAGAGCATCGAGGTGCCGACGCTGGTGATCGGCGCGACGTACGACACCATGGATCCGGCCCACATGGAGATGGTGGCCGGGCGCATCCCGCATGGCCGCTTCCTGCTCTGTCACAACGGCAGTCACATGAGCATGTACGACGATCAGGTGACCTACTTCCGTGGGCTCATCGACTTCATCGTCGACATCGATCAATGGAGTACTGCCGATCACGGACGCTGACGCGCCGTATCCTGTCGCCGTGCGGGCTCCCCAGGATCCGTACGGTGACGCTGCGCCGGGGCCGCATCGCTCGCTCTGGCGGAACTGCGTCGAGGGATTGCTGCTTGCCATTGCGCCGGCGGCCGCATTCTTCGGGCTGAGGCTGACCCTGATGGCACCGCCGGATCTGAACGACCCTGCGATGCACACCACGTTCATCATCGATCCGCAGGAGATCTTCTATCGCTACGCGGCAGTCTTCCAGCCCACCGAGCGGCTCCGCGAGGGAGCGCGTGTCGGGTTCCTGATTCCCGGTCGGATCTCCTACCTCCTCTTCGGAGGCCTTCCGGGGTTCGTCGTCTTCCGGTACGTCCTCGCGCTGATCGCGATCGTGCCGGCGTACATCCTGTTGCGACGGATGTACAGCCGGGTGGCGGGTGTGATCGGGGTCATCGTGATTCTCAGCTGCCCGGTGATCATCCTGGCCTGGGGAACCGACTTTCCCGACTCGGCGGCGGTCTCGTACCTCCTCGGCGGACTGGCCTGTCTCGCGATGCCGTCGGCACGGCACCGCATCGGCTGGCTGATCGGCTCGGCACTGCTGTTGACCCTCTCGGTCTGGGCGTTGGCGTCCTCAGGGCCAGTGGTCGTCGTGACGGTGCTTGCATACTGGCTCGTCCGGCGCAAGCGCGACCGGGCGAAATTGTGGCGGGACATCTCCGTGATGGCCGGCGTCGCCGTCGGAGTCACCGGGCTCCTCGCCATCGGTTCTGCCGTGCTGATCGGGCCGTGGGACTACGTCCTCACGACCATTCAGTCGCTGATCTACCTCGCCGAGCCGTCGCAAACCCTCGCCAACCATTCGCGGAGCCCGCTGTGGGCTCCATACATCACCTATCTCCTCGTTCCGCCCGCCGTCGGACTCGCGTGCTATGCGGCATTCGGCGGAAGGCTGAAGGATTTCCTTGCCAGGGATCGGTTTTCGCGCATCGGCCGTCGCCTGGGGCGCATCCCGACGGCGCAACTCATCGTCAGCGTTGGGTGCGCATTTCAGATCGTGATCTCGGCAATCCTGCAGTTCATCGGCAGCACCCAGGTACTCGAGGTGCACTACTTCTCATCGCTGCTGTGGGCGTCGGTGATGCTCACGCTGGCGATCACCATCGCCGAGCTTGGTCTTCCCCTCCTCGAGCACGTGCGCTACCGCTGGCTCATCCCGGTGGTGCTCGTAGCGGTGCCGCTCGTGTTCGAGTTCTATCCCAAGGTGCCGCAGTTCGGGTGGATGCCATTCGGGCTGCTCATCGTCGTCGTGATCGTGCTGCTCGCATGGATCGCAAGGCGGGAAGCAGGGTCACACGACATCACGCGTTCGCGGTTCATGATCGGCGCCGCCATCGCGGCGATCACCGCGGGTCTGCTCGTGTTGACGGTGACGCCCACTCAGCACAAGCACGAACGCGGCACGGTGGACGACACGTTCCCCGACTATGCATACACGCTGGGGGGAAGTTCGTCATATTGGGGTGACGACTCCACGTGGGTCAACCTGTACGCGGTCACCACCGAGATGCCGTCATTCGTCGGTCCCGCGGCGTACCCCGGTGAGCAACTCCTCATGTGGTGGAGCAATGACCAGCTGAAGGAACTGCGCGAGCCCATCGGCATCTATCACGCGTTCTTCGATTCGCTCCCAAGCAATCTCGGTAATCTGACGCCGCTCGACAAATACTTCTTCAGCCAGCGTCATCCCGCGCAGATACTCCTGATGAGCCTCACCGGCCAGGGCTTCCAGGCGTCGCTCAACCAGCTCCAGCCGTTCGGTGCGCAGCTCGTTCGGACCGGCGTGCTGCGATCCGGATCGGTCGCCCTGCATCTCTGGCTGATCGACCTGCACGAGTATCTGAAAACGCCCTAGGCGCTTTCGGACTTCCTGATACCGTCGTCCGGTCGTGGACCCGGTCAGCGCCGCTTCGCCGTCGCCGATCCGCCGGGGCCCGTGGTGGTCACGAAACGGAGCGGACCTCCCGCGCTCCTTCTGGGTCATCTGGATCGGCACGGTCATCAACCGGCTCGGATACGTCGTCGAGCCCTTTCTCGCCCTCTACCTTGTGCGCGGGCGCGGCCTCTCGGTCGGAACAGCCGGCGTCCTGATCGCGTGCTTTGGTGCGGGCGCGTTCGTCTCGCAACCGATCGGCGGCATGCTCGCCGACCACATCGGACGCCGCGTCACCATCATCGTGGGCATGACCGGCTCGGCAGTCGGATTCATCGCGCTCGGTTTGGCACCGTCGCTGCTCGCGATCGGCGCTGCCGCAGCGCTGTCGGGCCTCGCGATCGATCTCTATCGCCCCGCGGTCGCGGCAATCGTCGCCGACATCGTCCCGTCGGAGCACCGTGCCCGCGCATTCGGTCTCATCTATTGGGGTCTGAACATCGGCGTCGGCGTGGCGGCCGTCGCGGGCGGATTTCTTGCCCAGCACTCGTACTGGTTTCTCTTTGTGCTCGATGCGGCCACCTGCCTCGGATTCGCGGTCGTCGTCGCCGTCGGTCTCCCGGAGACGCGACCCGCCGGCCACGATCAGGAGCACGGGGGATACCGGACTGCTCTCTCCGACGGTCTCCTGGTCGCGCTCGCGGCGTCTGCGTTCGTCAGCGGCCTGGTCTATCTCCAGTCGTTCGTGACGCTGCCCCTGGTGATGAGCATCCACGGACTCGGACCGTCCGCATACGGGCTCGCATACGTGATCAACCCGATCGCGGTCATCGTGCTGCAACCGGTGACGATTCGATGGCTGGCGAAGCAGCGCCTCGTGCTCGTGTTCGGCGGCGGTTCCGTGCTGCTCGGCCTGGGCTTCTTCCTCACGCTCTTCGCCCGCTCGATTCCCGCGTACGCAGCCACGGTGCTCGTGTGGACACTCGGTGAGATCGCCTTCAACGCGGTTGGCCCGGCGCTGGTCGCTGATCTTGCGCCGATCCATCTGCGCGGGCGCTACAACGGCGTCTTCGGCACCTCATTCGGCGCTGCTGCGCTGGTGGCACCGATCATCGGGACTCTCACGCTCGAACACCTGGGGGAAGGGTATCTCTGGTCCGGATGCCTGGTCGCATCCGTTGTCGCCGGCGGAGCGGTCGTGCTCCTCGGCGCACGGATCGATGCGCGACGTGCAGTGATGGTCGCTGCTGCCAGGGCTTCGTAGCGGACCCCGAACGCGCTACTGCGGCGGAAGCGGGAGGAGCGGAGGGGGAGCGGGNNGGCGGTGGCGGTGGTGGCGGAGCAGCCGCCACCGGTATCACCTGAGCCCCGCCGGTACCGAGCGGCGCGTGGTGGGGCCGCGAAACGAAGGACATGACCAGCACGTACGCATAGCCCGCGTCGCAGAGCAGGAGAACGATCGTCCCGCCGACAGCGGCGGACGTTTCCGCACCGAGGCGCGATAGGGCGCCGATGGCGGAGAGGACCACAACCGCCAGGACGATCCCGCGTGCGATCCCGTACTTCGTGAGCCACACGATGATCGCGTAGAAGATGATGGCCACAAACGCGACGAGCGCGAGAAACGGACGGATGTTGAAGGTCTGGTCGACGATCTGACCGGTGTTCGGATCCTGCACCGGCACTGTGATGGTGGGCAGGAGCAGCCCGACCGCGAAGATGCCGAGGATCTGCAGCGATGCGTATGCGATGGTGATCCAGCGCGCGATCGCGATCCAGTCGGTCCCCACCATGAGCGGTGCGAGTGACACCGTGGGTGCATTCATGGTGACCGCGGTCGGGGCCGTGCCGTCCCGAGCCTGATCGACGCGACGGCCGTCAGCCAGCACCAGAGGAGAACCACACCGCTTGCAGTTGATCGAGCTCTTCAGCTCCCACCACTTCCAGCAGGTGGGGCAGCAGACGGCGAGAGGCGCGGTGGCGGCCACGCTTCATTCTCTGCAGAGAGCGTCAGGAGTTAGGCGGCTGTGCTCGGACGGTGCCACGTCCGTGACGTGGTCGCGGCATCGGATCAGCGGGCGCGAACGGACCAGCCGACGGGTGCGACTTCCACAGGCGGGGGCTCAGGCGGTGCGATCACCTCACTGACCGGAGGCGCAGCGGCAACTTCGTCAGCGCGACGACCGTCTTGCAGGATCAGCGGTGTGCCGCAACGCTTGCACGACATGACCGTCCCTAATTCCTTCCATTTCCAGCAAGTCGGGCAGCACACCTTTATGACCACCGCTCATTCTCAGCAGCCCCGCGCCGCATGACGCCAGCCGTTCGTGGACGGTGCCGAGACCGTGACCGGTTCAGCGCAGACCGACATATCTCCCGCGCCGGTGCTACCGGCTGACCCGCTCGACGATTCGTTTGAATTGCTTGAGGTGGGTCCGCTCATGGCGAGCCAGGTGCTCGGCGAACGACATCATGGTTCGCTGGCAGGGAACGTTCCAGGCCATCACCGTTGCAGTGCGCGACCAGGCTTTGGCGGGCAACGGCTCGATGACCGCGAGCAGCTCGGCACGCTGCTTCGTGAACGCGCGCAACGACGGCTGAAACTTCTGATTCGGATAGTTGGTCTTGTTGATCCAGGTTCGCGGATTGACACCCTGCCGCGTGGGCTTGTCCTCGGCCAGGATCGCCTCGATGTGGCCACCCCAGACGTCGGCGCATGCGCGAAGGTGGGCCAGCACGTCGTTTGCCGACCACTCCTCGGGACGATACGTCGCGGTGTCTCCGCCAGCCGTTCGAGGATCTGGTCAGTCGTGACCGATGTGCTCGGCGTGATGTCGTCCGTCCTGCTACGAGCGCGCGCGGAACAATGCGTCGAGGAGCCCCGTGCCGTTTGGGGAGCCGAGCCCGGTGCACGGGTCCCACCCAGGGCCGGCCGAGTACGCGCCATTCGATCCCTTCACCACGTCGTGGAGTGCGGCAACGCCGGCTGACGTGTACAGGAAGGGCTGGAGGAAACCGACCGGTCGCCCGAGCCCCTGGTTGAGCAGTGCGATGAGCCCCGCCCACAAAGGCGCGACCGCACTGGTCCCGCCGATGGGAATGGTTTGCCCGTCCACACGAATCGTGTAGCCCGTATCGGGATCGGCGTCACCGCAGACGTCGGGCACCCCTCGACCGACGCGGCCGCCCGGGTTGGCAGATGGAGGAATCGATGCGGAGTCCTGATATGCCGGCACCGGGAACACATCGCTGATCCCGCCTCCGCCGGCTCCCTGCCCTGGACCGTCATTCCAAACGGTCTCCGAAGCGATGCTGCCGCCCTTGATCTCCAGGCGCGTGCCCCCGCATCCGAGGGCGTGCGGGGCCGACGCTGGGAAGTCCACGTGCTGGAGGCCATCCGTCACACCATCGCTCGAGCCATTGTCGCCGGCTGCCACCGTAACCGTGACACCCATGGCGGCCGCGGCGGTGAACGCCTCCTCCATCTGGTTCATCGCCTGCACCGTCCACGTGCTCTCCGCGCTGCCCCAGCTGATCGAGACGACTGACGGCTTGTGGGTCGTGTCATGGACGGCGGTCGTGACCGCGTCGATGAATCCCTGATCGGTGTTCGGTGCGAAATACACCGCGATGGTGGCGCCCGGGGCAATGCTCCCCGATACCTCGATGTCCAGCATCACCTCACCATCGGGTCCGTCGGCGGTGCCGGGCGTGTTGCTCCCGCCATCGATGGGCACGGCGACCACAGTGGGCTCGGTCACTCCGAGCTGCGCGAAGTACGCGCTGAGATCCGTCTGCCGAAAGCCGCCGCCCAGCTCGATGAGCGCTATGCACTCGCCGCTTCCAGTCAATTCTGTCGGAAACGTGTAGGCGGTGGCGACCTGCGGCGGCATATAAGCCGATCGTGCATCCGCGCGGGGCCTGAAGAGCGATCGTCCCTGCGGCCGCCCGTCCAGGCCGAACACCCCGGTCACCACGCCGCTCAGCTCGGCCGGCACCGAGAGTGGGCCCTCCCTGCCTCGATACTCGGCGCCGTTCGGATCCCGATACAGCAGCAGCGTGGTGCCGAATGCGGTGGTCAGCGAATCCAGGCGACCGGTCACCTCGACACTTCGGCGCGCCAAGTCGACCGTTCCGGCCGACAGCCCATGCGCCTCGGCAAATTGACGAACCGCGGCGACATCATCCGGGGCGGCGCCGTAGGCCGCCGCGTACTCATCGCGTGACACTTGACCTGCGGCCGCCTCATCGCTGGACCCGCGGATGTACACCGTGACCGTTGCCACCTCGGTCGGGTCGCACGGCCCAATCGCTGCTTGCGCGGGCGCGGTGCGCTCGCTGCCCGGAATTGGGACTCGCGATGGTTGGTCCGCCATCCACCCATTGTCGGCACCGTGCTACGTCCGTGTCCACCCGCAACCCAGCTCGAGAGCCGCACGACCAAGGACCGTTTGGGCTGTGCGCAAGGGCATCGCACATGCGGAGAGAGCGAGCACAGCCCGCTACACTCCTCCCCAATACGAAACACCACCTGCCTTTGAGCACGGCGCTCACCGTCGGCGATCAGCGAGGCCAGGATGCCCCAGTTCCAACCCGTCAAGCCGGTTCGGACACACGAGTCCATCGTGCGGCAGATCGAGGAGGCGATCTACAGCGGCGATGTCGCTCCAGGCCAGCGCTTGCCGTCCGAACGTGAGCTGGTCGTCCAGTTTGGTGTCAGCAGAGCCTCCGTCCGCGAGGCGCTTCGCGATCTGCAGAGTTCAGGATTGCTCCGGTCGCGGCCCGGGGATCCGTCTGGTGGCGCCGAGGTCCAATCGTTTTCCTCGGGCGTGTTGCAGCGCTCATTTACAGCACTGGTGCGTCTGGAACGCCTGCGACTCCATGAGCTGATCGAGTTCCGCATGGTCATCGAGGGGTCGGCGACCTACCTGGCCGCGCTCCACCGGCAGGACGAGCACCTGCGGCGCATCAGGAAGGCGCATGACGTGATGCGCCGGCTGGTGGGAGGTGACCAGGNNCAGGAGGTTTTCTCGCAGGCCGATGTTGAGTTTCATCAGGTCATCGCTGAAGCGAGCGGCAACCAGTTGATTCGGGTCTGCAATGAGGTTGCCCGGGGCCTGGTGCTCGGATTGATCGGTGAAAAGCTGGCCAGGTCATCGGATCTCACAGAGCTGCAAGCCGATTCCTGCAGGCGGCATGGGCGTGTGCTCGCAATGATCAAGAAACGAGATGCGGTCGAGGCAGCGCATCTCGCGCGGTTGGACCTTGCCGAGTACTACGGCCCCTACGTCGATCCGGCAGAAGCCGATGAGTTGCTCGCGTTGGCGAACAGAGATCTGACCGCGATCTGAAAGAGCTCAGCCGTTTGGCTGCGCCGCGCTCGGCACGGCTTCGCGGTCCCAGGTGCGCCCATTCAAGCCCTGCTCTTGCAGCCGGTATTTCTCAAGTTTTCCCGTCGGTGTCTTGGGAAGCGCGTCCATGATCTCGATGTAGCGCGGCACCTGGAAACGCCCCAGCACACGCTGGCAGTGGGCGAGGATCTCCTGCTCGCTCAGGTCTGAGCCCGGGCGAATGACCACACATGCCTTCACATCCTCCTCCGTCAGTTCGGAGGGCACGCCGATGACGGCACACTCGATCACATCGGGGTGGCGAAGGATTCCCTCCTCGACCTCGAACGCGGAGATGTTCTCGCCGCGCCGGCGAATTGCCTCCTTCTTGCGTCCCACGAAATAGACATTGCCGTCCTCATCCATGCGGCCGAGGTCACCGGTGTGGAACCACCAGTTCCGCCCCGCAGCGATGGTGGCCTCGGGCATCCCGTAGTACTCGGTGAATGTCGTGAAGGGGATCTTGGAGCGGGTGAGGATCTCACCCACACTGCCTCGAGGAAGCTCCTCGTCATGGTCGTCGGCGATGATCAGGTTGAATTCGGGGATGACGCGTCCGCAGGAGCCGGGAACGCGGGCCCGATCGTGGCGAACGGTGACCGGAATGCTCGTCTCCACCGAGCCATAGCACTCCAGGATCTTGAGGCCAAACCGTTGCTCGAAGTCCGGCGCGAAATCCGGAACCGGAACACCCCATGCGACCCGCACCGGGTTGTCAGCATCGTCAGGGAGCGGATCGGCCTTCTGCAGGATCGCCAGGATCGCGCCCATGAAATCGAAGACGGTCGCGCCGGTCTCTCGCACCTCTGCCCAGAAGCGGCTCGCGCTGAAGCGGCGACCAATGGCCGCGCTGCAACCGAGCAGCAGCGCGGGGATCGTGGTCAACGCGGTCGCATCGGCGTGGAAGAGCGGGAAGGGGCAGTAGAGGACGTCGTCTTCGCGCAAACCAAAATCGCGAATCGCGATACCCGCCTGCGAGATGAAGTAGCGATGCGACAGCAGCGTCGCCTTCGACCGACCGGTGGTTCCCGATGTGAAGAGCAGTGCTGCGGGATCGGAGAAGTGCATATCGGACGCTGCAATCGGGTCGTCAGTCAGGCACTGTGAGAGTTGCATCGCAATGGGCACGTCCGGCGTCGAGCCGTTGACCAGGAGTGGAGTCCGCCCATTCGTGGCGAGGTGGTCCACGAAGACAGCGTGGAGGTCGGCGTCGCAGATCAGCAGTTGCGGATCGGCGAGTTCGATGACTCGACGGAGTGCGTCTCCGCGGAAGTCGGTGTTGATTGGCGCCCACACAGCTCCCAGCCGGTTTGCGGCGAACCACGTCTCCACACATGGGAGCGAGTTGTTCATGAAGACGCAGAGGCGATCGCCGCGACGCAATCCCATCCGCTCGAGGCCTCCCGCGAGACGGCCGACGCGGCGTTCGAACTCGATGAAATTGACGCTCTGTCCCGCGATCTTGAGAAAGGTGCGGTCCGGCCAGAGGGTGGCAGCGCGTGTCAACGCGGCGTTGATGCTCAGGTCGAGATGCGGCAACGGTGGTCGTGACGGGACCACGAGCGGACTGTCATCAGTCAGTGCGTGCAGGCTGCGTGCAGCATCCATGGCTAACTGAGGTTTGCCTGGTCCTGGAACCGGCGAAAGGCGTCAGCAGCCTCGGGCGCCGAGAAGCAGAAGAGCGCCGCATCGACCTCCCAGCGGAGCGCCGCCTCCTGGGTGGGTTGAGCGGCGGACTCAAGGGCGAGCTTGGTTGCTCGCATCGACCGCGGGGCGTAGGTGGCGAGTTCCTGGGCGAGCTCGATGGCGCGCACCTGTGGGTCGTCAGCGAGCTCCGCGATCATCCCGATCTGCAGCGCCTCCTCTGCGTCGACCCAGCGTGAGGTCAAGAGCAACTGCTTGGCGCGTGCCAGGCCGATCAGGGCAGGAAGACGGGCGGTGATGCCGCCCGTGAGGGCATGCCCGATGGCAACCTCTGGAAAGCGGAAGCGCGTCCCTGGGCTGCAGATCACGAAGTCGGCGGCGAGTGCGAGCTCGGCACCTCCGCCAATCGCATAGCCATGGACAGCTGCGATCACGGGTCCAGGAAACGCGGTGATGAGACGTGTGATTTCCTGGAGGAGCTCGAGAGCGACCCGGAGCTCCTCGGGCGTTCCGGTCTCCGGAGCGAGCGTCTCCTTCAGATCTTCGCCGGCGCAGAACGCGCGCCCCGCGCCCTGAATGAGAATGGCGCGTTCATCTGCCGCCTCGCGCAGCGCAGCACAGAGGCTGTTGAGCAGGTCGACGTTCATGGCGTTGAGGACGTGGGGGCGGTTGAGGGTGATGACGGCGATGCCATCCTCTGTCGTGATCGTCACGGTGCTCATGTGGCTTCGATCCTCGCTTGCAGGCGGNNTGACACGAGCCACAACCGCATCGCCGTCCGAGACCTCGACGTGAAAGTAGAGTCGGTTGCGCGTCCGGCGGATGAGCCGAGCCTTGACCGCGAGCGATGTCCCCACGCGACTCGGCATGAGGTGCTCGATGAGCGCGCGCATCCCAACGGTGATCTCCCCATCGTTGAGGCGCGAGGCAATCGCGCTGTGGCAGGCAACTTCGGCGAGGCCGAGCACGAATGGCGTCGACGCCGCGGCGGGGAAGTCCGGGCCGAACGTCGCCGCGGTGTCGTGCGTTGTGACGATACGAGTGAGGGTGGCGGACCGTCCGTCAGCTCCCAATGCGAGCTCGGTCATCAGACCGACCCCACTCGGCGATCGGCCATCGGAGCATGCAACGGCCACGGATGTGCGCGCTCTAGACACAGGGCGAGTTGGAGGAGCAGAACATCCGTCCAGCGACGTCCAACGACCTGCAGCCCAACGGGCAGCCCTGCGGAGGTGAGCCCGGCAGGGATCGAGATTGCCGGAACCCAGGCGAGATTCGCGAACATCGTGAACGCTTCGGCGCCCGTCGCCGAGGCGTCACGACCGTCGACCACCGCGGGGATGGGGCCACGAGCGTCAAATGCGGCGCACGCGACAGTGGGAGTCATCAACAGATCGTGGTCGGTGAAGAAGGCGGCGACCTCCGACTCGACCCGGTCGCGCAGCGCAAGGGCCTCGCCGTATTGCCTCGGCGTCGGTGTTCCATATTGCTCGAGCCACTCTCTGGGAGTCCGGGCCATCTGATCGGCGAACCGGGGCCAGAGGTCGAGATATTCCAGGCGGGCTCGAATGCGATGCGTGACGATCGGCATCCAGGCGTCGTTGGCGTTCGTGAAGGTCAGAGGATCGCTGCTCAGCGTCAGCCCCGCGGCTTCAGCGAGTCGCGTCGCCGCGCGTTCCGCGATCTCTGCCACCTCCGCCTCCACCGGGGCATAGCCGAGGTCTCGCGACCACGCGGCGCGAAGACCAGGGCGAGGCACCGTCGCGAGCCGGCTCTCCATCGTGCCGAGCCAGGGTCGCGTTTGCGACATCTTGTCGATGTCATCGCGCGCTGCCATGACATCGAGCAGGCGAGCCGTGTCGCTCACGTTGCAGGCGAGCACGGACATGGTATTGGTGTCGGAAGAGCCGTCGAGCCGGGCAACAAGGCCGTGCGTTGGCTTGAGCCCGACCAATCCACAGAATGCGGCTGGACTCCGTACTGACCCGCCCTCGTCGGTGCCGGTCGCGAACGGTACCATCCCGGCAGAGACCGCAGCTGCTGACCCACCGCTGCTTCCGCCCGGGGTCTTGGTCAGGTCCCAGGGGTTCCGAGTGGTGCCGAAGGCCGGGGTGTCGGTGAGTGAGTCGAAGGCAAACTCGGGAGTCGCGGTCTTGCCGACGGGAATCGCACCGGCGTTGCGCAACCGGGAGACATTCGGATCGTCGGCAGTTGCCGGAGGCGCGTCCTTGTATGCCATCGATCCGAAGGTGGTCGGCATCCCGGCGCAGTTCTCGATGTCCTTGACGCCGAATGGAACCCCGGCGAGCGGCCCAGGATCCACCCCGGTGGCGACCACGGCGTCGATCGCCTCGGCGGCGCGAAGCGCCGATTCCCAGTCGACGAAGACGAAGGCGTTGATGTCAGGGTTTTCTTGGACGACTGCGGCGCGGCATTCCTCAACAGCAGCAGTTGCCGGCTGCATCGACCCGCGAACCTTGGCGGCGAGGTCGATGACGCTATCCATCAGCGTGCACCGTCAGGGTTGCCTCGTAACGTCGACCCCAGGCGCCGGCCTCGCGTCGGCAGTGAGGTCGATTGGTCGCGAGCGGAAGAAGTCGCTCTTGGAGAACATCGCCGCGATGAATCCGGAGATCAGACAGATCGCAAGCGCGATCCCACCGACGATTGCTGCCGCAGCGGGCTGCGTATGGAAGCCCCATGCGAGGAGGAAGAGCATGGTGGCGCCACCGATGAACGTCGCCACGATGGTCGGAACCTCCGAGCTCCGGCCGCGGAGGGCACGGAAGAAGAAGACCACGCAGGCCAGCGGGATGATCGTGTACATCGCGAGATAGAGCAGTCCGACGGATCCGACGATGTCGCCGATGACGGTGATCGCCTCAGAGCTGATCAGATACGGGATCAGGACCAGGGGCGGGAGGATACCGAGGATCAGGGCGGCAACCCAGGGGGTGCGGAAGCGGGGGTGCAGCTTGGCGACGAACCTGGGCAGGACGCGGTCCTGCCCCATCGCGAACATCACCCGGCTCGCCTCGGTGAGTTGCATCTGCGTGGCGGCGAATAGAGCAGAGAAAACGGCGAGAGGGAGGAACCGCGCCCACGGGTCGGGGGCGAGGATGGTGCTCGCGTAACCGAGGACATCGGCACCGTGGGCCTCGATGTTGGCCGGTGATGCAACCCCCTGGAAGATCACAAAGAGGAGGAGATACCAGACGAGCGCCGAGAGCACCCCGACGATCGCGGCGCGGCCGGGGCTGAAGTTGGGGTTCTTGGACTCTTCGCTGAACAGCAGCGGCGCTTCCCACCCACCGAAGAGGAAGCCGCCGATCACCAGTGCGGTGGCGAATCCCGTCCATCCGTTCGGTGACGAGCCAATCGAGAAGTACGAGAGTGAGGGAGCGGACACACCGGGAGCGTTCGAGCCAAGCTCATGCAGGAGCGCCAATATCGCAAAGGACAGGACGATCGCGTACTCGGCGATGAGGATCGTCGTCTGCACGCGGATCGAAGGGCGAATCCCGCGGACTGCCAGGAAGATCACGGCTGCCATGTAGAGGCTGGCAACGATCCAGATGATGATACCGGGAAAAACAGTTCCCGGGCTGACGATGCTCAAGAGATAGCTGCCGGCCAGCGTGATATTGCCGATGTTGACAAGAAATCCGATCGCGATTGCGAGCATGCCGACCGCAAAGCCAATCGGCGGTGCGATCGTGCGTCCAACCCAGATGTACGGGGCACCGGCGTCGGCACGCCAACGGTTCAGCCGCGCGTAGCCGACGGCGACGAGGAGGACGACGATCCCGCCGGTGAGCACGACCAGCGGCGACGCCAGGCCAGAGATCGCCAGCAACGTCGCGAGGGTGTACGCCACGCCGGTGGTCGGCCCGGAGCATGCCAGCGACGCGATGAAGTCACCGCCGAATCCGATGGCCCCGGCCAGCAGACCCCGTCGGCTCTCTTGGTGAGTTGCCTCAATCACTAAGGGATGCCCTCCTTCTACTGGTCAGGCCAGCAGGCCGCGCGGCCATCCTATGTTCAGACGAGGTGAGGTGTCAACTCCGCGGTCAGTTCGCGTGCTCGGTGCGAGCGGATGGGGCACGCGCGGGTTGCCTTCGGAGCGTCGCCGCCGGTACGGGCCGCGCTCCCATCGCCTCTGCGTTCGCGCGGAGCTTCGCAAGCGTCTGGATGAGGTGCTCACGATCGACTTCGCTGATCCCCGCCATCACGTCCATCGAGGTTGCGTGCACTTGCGCGAGCATGAGGTCGACGAGCTTCCGCGCCTCGTCCGTGATATTGACGAGAAGCTTTCGCCGGTCGTCCGGGTGCGGTTCACGGCGCACGAATCCGCGGCGTTCCAACGTGTCGAGGAGTGACGTGATGCTCCCGCTCGTCAGCAGCAGGCGCTCACCGATCATCTTCGGCGGCAGCGGCTCGCCGGCACCTTCGATGACTGCGAGTGCCTGCCAGCCGCTCGAGGAGAGATTGCCGATCGCCGACTTGTGGCGTCGATCCAACTCGGCGAGACAGACGGACGACGTGCGAGCGAGGTTCAACAGAACCTCGCTCGCAGACCTGCTCGCACCCGGAAACTCCGCCTCGAAATGCGCCGCCTGGCGCAGCGGTTCCGGGGTAGGCCGCGCGGTCTTAGGCCGGCTGCGCGGCGAGGATCTCACCGATGACCACTGTGGGCTCGCTGATCACTCCGATATTGTCCATCGTCGTCTTCAGCGAAGGATCCGCGATAAAGCCCAGAACAGCCTCGCGAGACGGGGCATCGAGCACGACGAGGATGTTGTTCGGATCATCGGCGCCGCGGTACACCTCGGCGTTCGTGAGCCCGTGCTGCTTCCTGACGGCCGCATGGTCGTCGAAGCCGGGGCGCCAGACGTCGTAGTCGCGAACCTTGTGCGCTACGGAGACTTTGGTTGCCATGGTGGCAGGGGGCATGCTCGAGTGAGCATGTAACTTGAAGCCAAGTTACTTGATATCAAGGGGCATTGTCAAGCCCGGAACCTACGAAGAGGTTCCCAGCGTCGCGCCCCACGAGACGAGCAGCTCACGCCCATGAGCCTCTGTCCCGGAAGCTTCGGAGCAAAACCGCTTATTTACTCAAGGGATTTGGCGGAGGGAGAGGGATTCGAACCCCCGGGGGCTTGGCGGCCCCTGCGGTTTTCAAGACCGCTCCGATCAACCGCTCCGGCATCCCTCCGCGGGATGGTCCAAGTCTAATGACACGTTGATCTGACCGGCGAACGATTGGCTCGCTGGATACTTCCCCATATCGCGTCGCAAGAGTGCATACTCCGCCCAGATTTGGGAAGGGCATCACCGTTGCAGCTCGAATTGTGGTGAGCGCGTGTCTCGCCTAAGCCGGTTTTTGCCGGTCGCAGCGATGGTGACAATCGTCTTGGCAACCGTTGCGCTCTCAGGGCCGCCGGCTCATGCGGCGGTGAGAACGGCCCCGACGATCACTCTGCAGCCAGTTTCCGTAGACATCTATCAAGGCCAGAACGCTGTGTTCACATCGGCCGCGTCGGGATCACCGACACCGTCGGTGGCATGGCAGGTCAGCCGCGCCAACGGCCCATGGAAGGCTATCGGCGGTGCCACGACGGGACTCCTGACTGTGTCGCACGTGACAGTCGCATTGAGTGGAAACCGCTACCGTGCGGTTTTCAGCAACAGCGCCGGCCGGGTTGACAGCCAGGCGGCCCTGCTGACGGTCGCTGTCTCCAGACTCGCGAAGGTGGTGCTGTCGCCGGCCGCCGCCTCCATAGCCCCAGGCGGAAGCGCGAGCTATCAGGCTGAAGGCTTCGACCCGAAAGGCATCGATCTCGGCGACGTGACGTCGACCACCACCTTCTCGGTTGCGCCGGCCGGTTCGTGCATCGGCGCGATCTGCACCGCATCGATTCCCGGCGCGTACACCGTCACAGGCGCCAACGGGCTGGCACGGGGCACCGCGTCGCTCACGGTGATGACCGCGATTCCCGACTACCTGCTCCTCTCACCGGCAGCGGCGTGGATCGCGCCCGACGGATCCGCAACGTTCGCCGCGGAAGCCTACGACTCCGCCGGCGATGACCTCGGCAACGTCACGGCCTCAACCACCTTCACCATCGACGGCAGTCCCTGCGACGGCGACACATGCGCATCGAGCATCGGAGGAGCGCACGCGATCAGCGGCGCCTACGACGGTGTCAGCGGGACGGCAACTCTGAACGTCGTGACGAGCAGGTTCGTCGAGCTGCTCTTCTCGCGTACCGAGGAGACTGCAGCCGACAACTGCGTCCGCGACGACACCGACATCGCGCTTCTGGACACCACGGTCGCACCGTATCTGCAGTCCCTCGGCTTCTCGGCGACGGGCACGATCGAGACCGGGCCCACCCAGCAGAGCAGCCTGTTTTGCACCCATTATCAGTCGACGTTGGCGACCTCCTGGGACCTCGCGCAGGAGCTCGCAACGACGTACGGTTGGACGTTCATCTCTCATTCGGCAACCTACCCGACCACCTGGCCGACGGACCCGGGCCAGCAGTGGGACCAGACCTGCGGCTCGGCTCAGGTGATCGATGCGCACGGATTGCCAGGCGCGGACGCCATGTTTGCGTGGCCCCACAGCTACCTCAACAGCACCGCGCTGACGGAGTTCGTCGAGCCGTGCTTCGGCACCAGCCGCGTCTTCCGCAACGACCCGACCGATGTCGGGACCCTCAGCACGCCGCCGTATTACCAGTACGCATGGCAACTGCTCGGAGGGTGTCTGAGCGCAGCCACAGGAGCCAACCAATGCGGGCCCGTGACCATCGACGGGGGCACGTTGACCTACCAGGATCCGCAGGCGGTCATCGACGCCATCGAGGCGCTGCCGCCGGGGCGGGTGGTCACCCTGCAGGCCTACCTCCTCGTCACCGGGAAGAGTCCGCCATACGCCGCCAGCAAAGACCAGTGGGACTGCACATCGTCTGATCCGGCGGACCACTGGAGCAATGACGCCGAGCGCTACTGCTATAGCGATTTCCAGGAGGTGATGCAGGGTCTATACGACAGCGGCATCACCATCACGCAGCCGCTCGCCGTGGACGCGGCGTTCGGGCGTACCGGATTCTCCGACACGGCCGTCCCGCGCCCATCCAGTTAGGCTGACTCCGGGATCATTCCCTCGAGTTGGTCGGCGTGCTCTTCGAGGTGACCGGCGAGGAAGCGCTCGGTCAGTGCGTCAACCGTCATGGTCCCGAGTGTCGGATGGAGCCCGCGCATCTCCCATTGCTCCGGCTCGATCGTGCCAAGGAAGGTGCGGAGCGCTGCGATGTCGGAGCGCGTGTCGCCCCAGAGCGCGGAGACGGGTTCGCGTCGATCGCGTTCGATCGCGCCGATGCGCTCGGGATCACGCTTGGTCCGCCCAAACGGCACAGGCTCACCGGAGGGCTGACCGCAGAGCACCGGTCCCGCCTGGGCGATCCAGTACGGGATGAACTCGGCGAGGTGCGCCCATACCTGGCCGCGGTCCCACCGCTCGCCGCTGTCCGGATCAGCGCCGGTGAGTGCTCCCGGTGCGGGCTCACTCGATGCGGCGGCCGCAAGCCGGGCTTCAACTGCGTCGAGACGCGCGATGTAGTCGCTCCCGGTGGTCATCGCAACGGGCGCACCGCTGACCCCGCGCTCACGCGGTTGCGCAGCGTCCCCAAGCGTTCAACGCTCAGTTCGACGACGTCGCCGGGTTGCAGCCACGGATATCGCTCGACGCCATGCACCAGCGAAAGCTCGAGGATGCACCCCGTCCCGCAGGTACCGGAACCGACGACATCGCCCGTCTCGACGCGTGTGCCGCGCGACGCGTACGCGATCATCTCGCCGAAGCTCCAGTAGATGTCGGCGAGCGATGCGCGCGAATACTCGACGCCGTTGACGCTCGCCGTCATCTCGAGATTGAAGCTCTTGTCGCGTCGCGTGTCGTCGAGCTCGTCCGGCGTCACGAATACCGGTCCGAGGGAGGTCGCGAAATCCTTGCCCTTAACAGGCCCCATGCTCAGCTTCATCTCGCGGCGCTGGATGTCACGAGCACTCCAGTCATTCATGACGCAGTAGCCAGCGATGCTGCGCTCCGCGGCATCAGGGTCGAGGTCGGCGCCGCTCCTACCCACAACAGCCGCGACCTCCAGCTCGTAATCCATCTCCGCGGAGCCTGATGGGATCGCGACGTCGACCTCCGTGCCACAGACCGCGTAGGGGTTGCTGAAATAGAAGACCGGCAGCTCGTACCAGTCAGGGTCCATCTCGAGCCCGCGTCGCTGGCGCGCGGTGCGCACGTGCTGCTCGAACGCGTAGAAGTCGCGGACGGTGGGAGGCCGCGGTATCGGCGCGAGCACCTGGACGGCGTCGAGCTCGAACACGTCGCGTGGATCGCGGCCGACCACATCTCCTTCTGCAGCGAGCCGCGTGCCGTCATCGCCGAGGAGGCCCAGTAACGTGGTGCCGGGGGTGGACGCGTGGATCCGACCGTCGACGAGCATCCCTATTCGCTCGCCGGCGTCCTTCGAGGTGATGAACGTCACCCAGCGCATTGACGCCGTCGCCTTCGCATGAGCACAGCCAGCAGTGTGCCAGCTGCGAGCACGACCACACCGGCTGCAACCAAGGGTGGCACCACACCCAGACCCTGCGTCGGTGTCGCGGCCACGCCTCTGACGAGTCCGACGCTGTCGTCGCTGCCGAAGGCACTCGACGCGCGCAGGTGGTGAATCGGCATCCAGGGAACCGGCGTCGCGATCGGTTGGACGACCGTTGGTGCATGGTGGGCGACCGTCGCCACATGTTTTACGGTCACGGGCGTTGCGGCTTGCGCGGTCCGCTCGATGACGATTGCCATGCTGCCGTAGATGGTGAAGGTTCGAGCGAACTGCGCCATGGTCGTGCCGTTGTACGAGCCGGTGAGCGGGTCGCTGAACTCGAGCGTCCCCGCGGATGTGTTGACACCCATGAGCACCACGACGTGGCCGGCCTCGGTCCACGGCACCGTCCGGCCGTCCCAGGCGGTCCAGGTTCGCGCGGTCTGGGACGAGTAGTCCACCGTCGTCCAGACGAGCACCGGGTGACCCGCCTCGACCGCCGCGTACAGGCTCGCGGGGTTCCAGCCCGTGAGCTGGGCCGCCACCTGCACACCGAGCGATTCCGCGACGCGTGCGACCACCGGCGCATAGGCGCCCCAACCGGCGTATTCGGTCCAGTGCGGGTTGCTGCCGGGTTCCGAGCCCATGACATGGCCGACGAAGTCGGTGTAGGGGTCGCCCCACTCCGCAGGCAGGCCGTCGGCGCCGAGTATCGGGGCAAGCGTGTCCGTCGGGAAGTGGTCCTGGACGTACTGCTGCGTGGTGTGGACGCCGACCGACGCGAGTGCGATGGTCAGCGAGGTTGCCTCGCAGTCGAGCGGCATCTGCATTCGCTGTGTCCCGACCGGGAGACGGAAGGCCGCGGCCTCGGCCGAAAGCGGGGTCGAAGCCAGCGCAAAGGTGCCGATTCCGACGGCCACAATCGCGGCGGTCCCCCTCCAAATCTGGACCACGGGGCTACTGTACGAGGAGGCACATTTCTGATGGTCGCGAGCCGGACACGACATATACTGGCCCCGGCCTGGGGAGGTGGCTGAGAGGCTGAAAGCGCCCGCCTGCTAAGCGGGTGAGGGATCTTAAGTCCCTCCGGGGGTTCGAATCCCCCCCTTCCCGCCAGGCCCGTTGCAGGGGGAGGGCTACGAGGCTTCGACGACCCTGGAGACGACCCAGCGGTGCTTGCCGATTTTTCGGTCACGGGCGAAGCCGAGCTGCTCGTACGTCGATAGCGCGCCGTGGAAGAGAAAGCCGGCGGCCACCAAAGCGGCGTCTTCGGGATAGCCCTCGACACGACCACCGCCGGAGTCAGCGATGAGGTCGAGGGCGCCGGAGAGAGCCGCTGCGAAGACACCCTGGCGCCGGTGACCCTTGCCGACAAAGCAACAGGCGATTCGCCAATCCGGCAGCGCGACGAGTTCCTTCTCGTAGGCGGCTCGGTTCTTGATCCATGGCAATTCGTCGGGTTTTCCGAACTGGCACCAGCCGACGCAGTCCGCTCCGTCAAAGACAAGCGCCGAATGTGTGGATCCTCCGCGGACGCGGCCGTGCTTGCGCTCTCGGTTGAGAGCCGCGTTGCCCCTGGCAACGCCCTCGGGATGGAAGCCGATGCACCAGCATCCGCCGAAGACTCCGTTGTTGCGTTCGACGAGCGCCGCGAAGGCTGGCCAGGTCGACTCGTCCAGAGCTGTGGTCGTGTAGGTATGGCGCACCAACCGGAGTCTTCCATCGGGCTCGCGCGATGGTCAAGTCCAAGGCGGCAGCTCTACGTGCCGGCTACGTACTCGCACGGATTCGCCCGTGACGCGCCTTCCCTAGCCTGCGAGTACCCAAACGCCAGCCGTCACCGATAAGGAGATTCGATGCAGCAAGCTATCTCGACCACCAGGTCAGACGTCGACGGGCCCACTCATGACGGGCGTCGCCGCTTCAGCGTAGCGGCTTCCCGGATGACATACTCGAGACTTATCGGAGCCCTCTTTTTGTCGGGATTCCTCGTCTATGGAGTTGGCTCGGCACTTGCCACATCCGCGACCGGTGCGCCGCATTTTCTCGCATCCATTGCCGCACACCCAACGGTCCTCATCATCGGTGCAATCCTGATGTTGCTGAACACGTTGGTGGACCTCGGCAAGGGCATCCTCTTCTTTCCGATTCTTGGGCGGCACAGCAGGAGCACTGCGCTCGGCTACCTGGCAACAATGATTGTCGAGGTGACCCTGCTCGACGTCGGAGCGATTGCCCTGCTGATGATCGTTCCCCTGAGCGGCCAGCATGGCCTCGATGCGGCGACGGCGATGGGTCGTGGATCAGCCCTGGTTCACACGAACGCGATGTTCTACCAGTTCGGCGAAATAACACTGGCAGCAGGATGCGTGGCCCTGTGTGCACTCCTCTTCCGGACCCGTCTGATTCCCCGGTTCCTCTCGACCTCGGGCTTGATCGGCTATCCGATCCTCATGGTTGGAGCCGTTGCTGAAGTCTTCGGGATCCACATCGGCCTCATGCTC
Source organism: Candidatus Dormiibacterota bacterium (assembly GCA_003132525.1). Taxonomy (GTDB): domain Bacteria; phylum Chloroflexota; class Dormibacteria; order Aeolococcales; family Aeolococcaceae; genus Palsa-851. The sequence continues at coordinate 24,324 of PKXZ01000103.1, forward strand.
ACGATCCCTGGCATGTTCTTTGAGCTGGTGTTGCCCTTCTGGCTCTTCATCAAAGGTTTCCAGTCCGATGCGTACGTGGGCGGTGCTGCGCGAAGGGTGAACCCGACGGTAGGCGCGTAGGTTGTGTCGTCCAGGCCGGTCGGGCGCAATCCCGCCCGGTTCACACGCTCTCCTGGTCTGCTTGTGAGCGTCACGCATGGGCGTCCGCTCAGCTCCGGCAACCACAACCAAAAACATCAATGCCAACGAAAGGGTGACGCTCATGTCTCTCGACTCGAACCCCTCAGGCGACCCGAGTGCCTCTTCGGGACACGACGAGACGTCCACGATAGATATCGAGGTCGTCGCCTCCGGTTCCGACGGAACCGTGCTGGGAGCGCCGCGGCGCTGGCTGCGCCTCGAGGGAGCAACACTCGTCGTGGGTGCGATCATCGCCTTCTCGACAACCCATCAGGCGTGGTGGTTGGTACCACTCACAGTGCTGGTCCCCGACGTCCTTGCGGCCGGCTATCTGGGTGGTACGCGCATCGGGGCACGCGTCTACAACCTGGCCCACAGCACCCCACTGCCTGCGCTCATGGTTGGGCTGGGATGGTGGCGAGCCGCACCGATTGTGTTGGCACTTGGCCTCGTCTGGCTTGCGCACATCGGCGTGGATCGCCTTCTCGGATATGGACTGAAGTACAACGACCGCTTTCAACACACGCATCTCGGTTGGATCGGTGGCGCCGGCGGCTCGGTGGGCGAAAAACCCCTCCACGCACCGACTAAATAAAGGGCGACATCCGGCCGAACGGCGCCGGGTCCCAGCGCCCACACTGGCCATATGCCCGTATCCAAGCGAGCGATCACGGGTAGGTTGCCCGCAGAGTCAACGAGCTTCGTCGGACGGCGACGCTTGCTGGCGGAGATCAAGGCGGCTTTCGCCAGCACTCGCCTCATGACGCTGGTGGGACCTGGCGGTGTTGGCAAAACCCGTCTCGCCCTGCGCGCAGGCGCCGACCTTCAGCGGACCATGCGTGACGGTGTCTGGTTCATCGACCTCGCCGGCCTTGAAGACCCACATCTGGTTGCCAAAGCCGTGATCAGCAGCCTGGGGGTGGCGGACCAGTCCGGACAATGGCCGACCTCACTCCTGGTCTCGCACCTCGCCTCACGCGAAGCGCTGCTCGTCCTCGACAACTGTGAACACCTCCTCGACGCCGTCGCCGTGCTCGCCGACGTCGTCTTGAAGGAGGCGGCCGGGGTCCGCCTCCTTGCCACGAGCCGTCAACCGTTGGGGATCTCCGGTGAGCGCGTCGTTCAAGTGCCTCCGCTCACGCTGCAGGGAGAATCGATCGCCGAGCCTGGGCACGGCGGCGCTCATTCCGAGGCTGTCGCTCTGCTGGAAGCGCGAGCGACAGATGCTGGCGTCCAACTCGATGATTCTGACGCCACCCGCCAACGGCTGCTTGAGATCTGTCGGCGCCTCGACGGCATGCCATTGGCACTCGAGCTTGCGGCCGTCAGGCTGAGGACGATCGGGCTTGATCAGTTGCTCGAGCGGTTGAGCGATCGATTCGCGGTCCTCACTGGCGGCAGCCGGGCTGCGCTGCCGAGGCAGCAGACGCTACTGGCCACGATCGACTGGAGTCACGATCTGCTGAGCGGGACGGAGGCGGCACTGCTGCGCCGGCTCGCGGTGTTCCCGTCCGACATGGGACTCGATGCCGTTGAAGCAGTGGCAACCCAGACGGGCATTGACCGGGAGACCGTGCTCGAGCTGCTGTCCAGCCTGATTGAGAAGTCGTTTGTGACCCGATTGGGTCAAACCGCTAACGCACGCTACAAACTCCACGAGACGATGCGGGAGTATGCGCTCATCAAGCTGCGCGAGGCGGAGGAGGAGCGCGCATCGATCAACGCGTTCGTCACTTTCTACGCTGATATGTGCGAGGTAGCAGAGAAGGCCGCGCAGTCGCCCCGGCTCGTGGAGTGGCTCAAACGCATGGACGTGGAGGCCGACAATGTGCGCGCGTCGCTGGCTCACTGCCTGCACGGTCCTGACCACGCGATGGGCGTCTCGATGGTCGGATCACTGCTTTGGTACTGGACAGCGCGTGCAACCAGTGAGGGCGCGTACTGGCTGGATCTGTACCTCGAAAGCCGCGACGCCGACTGCGGGAACGACGCGGCCATGGCGCGGGCCCTTTTCGCGCGCGGCTTTGTGTCGATGGTGCTCGGGGACGTGATGTCCGCGGTGCCCGTTCTTGATGAAGCGGAGGCAAAGGCGCGCGCGGGAAGTGATTCGCCACTGCTCGCCCGAATCCTCTCAGTCTCAGCGGGCATCCGCGTGATGAGCGGTCAGCTCGAAGGGGCACGGTCCCAACTGCGCGAGGCGAAGATGCTGGCTCAAGGTTTTGACGACCCTGGTGTTGACGCGATGCTGGCCCTCACGGAGGGATTCATCGCACTCGGCGAGGCGGACGTCGAGACCGTTGGCCGCGTCTATACCGAGTGGGCACCTCGGGCTCGTGATCGCGGCGACCTGCAGACGCTCAGTTACCTCCTTTCGTCCTACGGTTTCTCGCTCCTGCAGCAGGATCGAGCGGAGCAGGCCGGCCCTCTGCTACAGGAATCGCTGGGGATCGAACGGCGTCTCGAAAACCGCGACATGATCCTGTATGTTCTCGACGGGCTGGCCAGTCACGCGGCCATGGTTGGTCGGTTCCAGAGATCTGCAAGATTGCTCGGTGCCGCGGAGACCTTGCAGGCACAGACAGGGATCCGCCTCATGCCGCATATGGAACCCGTGTTGGCGAATGCGCGGGAATCGATTGCTTCCTCGCTTGGAATCCCGGCGTTGAAGTTGGAGACCCAGGCGGGCAAACGGATGTCCACAGATGAAGCGATTGCCTTCGCACTCGACGAGAAGAAACCAGCCCGGATCGATACTCGTGTTGATGCGAAGGTGACGCCGCTCAGCAAACGAGAGCTTGAGGTTGCCGCCCTCATCGCAGAGGGCATGAGCAACAAGGAGATCGGCTCACGCTGCTTTCTCTCCGAACGGACTGTGGAGACGCACGTGTCGAACATCCTCAACAAGCTGGGTATCAACTCGAGGGTGGAGGTTGCCGGCTGGGTTGCGCGGGAGTTGAGCCCGAACTAGCAACGCGCTCTTTGTGGCCTTGCAGTGCGACGAGCGTCGCTCCGACGACTCGGGCGGAAGGCAGCATCGCGACTCCAAACAGGCGATGCACATCCTCGACGCATCCGGCCTCGACGATGCATACGAGCCGGTCATCGTGGGAGATGTATGCGGCGCTCAAGATCTCCGGCGGAAGATTGCCATCTCGGAGGCGCAGGCACGCTGCATTCAGGCTCTTGCCGATCCACGAGAGCTCGCTCTCTGCCACTCGCAGCTTCACTTCAGCCAGGTAGCGCCGTGCTGTGAGGCGGGTTGGCGTCAGCGTTGCTGGTCTCGTTCTCATGACTTGAGGTTGCCTCCTGCGCCGCAGGAAGTCGTCGGTGAGACCACGCATCCACCACGTAGCACGGCCAGCGGCTGACGCCCTCACCGGTGGCGAGCCGCCTACGTGGTGGCTCAGTGGTGGCCCCGATGGCCGTCGCCTCCGTCGCCGGAGACGATGCCAGGCATTGAGGCAGTCGTCCAGGAGAGACCATGAAGACAGCAACCATCGACGCCCCGACCGAGCTGACCCAGGACACCGCAGGCGTGACGACGATGCGGGCGATCGTGCAAGACAAGTACGGCTCAGCCGACGTCCTGCAACTCAGGGATACCGCCAACCCCGCGATCGGCGAGCACGACGTATTGGTGCGCGTTCGGGCCGCCGCCGTCAACCCTGCCGACTGGGCAATCATGGGCGGTCTGCCTTACATCGCACGCCCGGCACCGATGTACGGGTTGCGGACCCCAAAGCACGGCATACGAGGCACGGATGTGGCAGGTGAGGTGGAAGCCGTCGGGTCGGCGGTGACCGACTTCCGGCCGGGAGATGAGGTCTTCGGCTGGTGCCGCGGCGCCTTTGCCGAGTATGCGGCCGCTTCTGACGAGGGGCTGGCGCTCAAGCCGGCAAATCTCACGTTCGAACAAGCCGCTGCCGTACCGATGGCCGGATCTGTCGCCCTTCAGGCGCTTCGTGAACACGGCAATGTCCAGGCCGGGCAAAGGGTCCTGATCAACGGCGCTTCAGGCGGCATCGGGACCTTCGCAGTGCAGATCGCAAAAGCGCTTGGGGCGGAGGTCACCGGCGTATGCAGCACGCCAAACGTGGAGATGGTCCGATCGATCGGGGCGGATGCTGTGATCGACTACACGACGGACGATTTCACAAAGAGCGGCGAGCGTTACGACTTCATCCTCGACAACGTCTCGAATCGATCGCTTGCCGACCTCCGGCACGCGCTTGCCCCAACGGGAATGCTGGTGCCGAATGGCGGACAGTTCCAGAATCGTTGGTTCTCGAGCGCAGGTCGCTTGATCAAAGCGATGGTGTCGTTCCGCTTCGTGAGTCAGCGCCTTGGCCGATTTGTTGTGGCGCAGAAGCACGATAATCTTGTCGCCCTCATGGAGCTGATCGAGGCTGGCCATGTCACACCCGTCATCGATCGAACCTACCCACTGAGCGAGACCGCCGCCGCAATGGATTACGTTGGAACAGGGCGCGTTAAAGGGAAGGTCGTGATCAGTGTCTGAGGCACTTCCGATGGCCGGCAGGATCGTCCTGATCACAGGCGCTACGGGCGGTATCGGCAAAGCCACGGCGATCGGACTTGCCGCCATGGGTGCCAGGGTCGGCATCACGGGTCGCGACCTGACTCGCGCCGAACAGGCGGCGGCAGACATTCGTGGCGCTTCCGGAAACCAGGCCATCGACGTCTTCACAGCCGACATGAGCTCACAGGCCGAAGTGCGGCGTCTCGCCGGCACTGTTCTCAGTGCCTACCCACGGCTGGATGTGCTGGTGAACAACGTCGGTGGATTCTGGGCGCACCGACACCCCACGGCCGACGGCCTGGAGCACACCTTTGCCCTCAACCATCTCGCCGCATTCCTCCTCACCAACCTGCTGCTGAATCGGCTCAAGGCAAGCGCACCGGCACGCGTCATCATCGTCTCGTCCGGGGCGCAGGCCGCGGGCCGAATTGACTTCGACGACCTGCAGGGCGCTCGCAGCTACTCCGGGCAACGCGCGTACAGCCAGTCGAAGCTCGCGAACATCGTGTTCAGCAACGAGTTGGCTCGCCGTCTTCGAGGTACAGGTGTCACCGCCAACGCTGTTCACCCGGGCGTGGTGCGCACCAACTTCGGGTCCGAGGACCAGGCTGGCTTCTTCCTGATCATCAGCCCCTTTGTGCGCCCCTTCCTCAAGACACCTGCGCAAGGCGCCCAGTCACAGATCTATCTGGCGTCATCACCGGATGTGGCGGGGATCACTGGCCAGTTCTTCAGCAACTGCAAGCCAAAGACAGCCAACAAGGTGGTCCGCGATGTGGACCTGACTGCGAGGTTTTGGCGCGTTAGCGCCGACCTGGTCGGGCTGTAGGTCAGCGAGCATTTCAGGACCCGCGATCCTCGCTGCCAGGCCGGAGTACGGCGCCGCCGTCGAGCAGGGCGGCGAAGCGCCGCGCGAACAGGTACGCGTCGCCGGGCCACCGCGCTGAGAGGTAGTTGCCGTCCTCGACAACGAACGCGGGCGCATCGTCGTCAAGCGTGCCCCGCCGCGTGAACACCCGCGGTCCGTGGTCGAGTTGCGAGGGGTCGTCGAGCGCGGCGCGCACCTCATCCTCCACGTACGCCGGGTACGTGCGGTAGTAGCGGCCGAGGCGCCACGCGGTGAGCAGGTATCCGGTGCGCTCCTGGTACTTGAGCAGGCACGTCGTCCGGCGTTTGGCAATGACGCTGCGTCCCGTGCCTGGGTCGCGGCTGCGCGCGAGCACGAGCACGCCGTGGCAGATGGCGCCGATGGGACGATCGAGATTCCAGAACTGCACGACCTTTTGCTGGAGGAGCGAAGACCCGAGGTACTGGCGCATGCCCGGTGCATGACCGCCCGGGAGAACGAGGCCGTCGAAGTCAGTCACCGTGACTTCGGACCAGTTCAATGGTCGGCGGTACTCCGGTGCCGCCGACATCGCTCCGTACATGGCGATCGGCGCCGGCTCGGCGCCGAGTTGGCCGAACAGCACTCCGCTCAGGAGCCTCGGATCGCATTCCGGGGTCTCGCCGCCACGCTCGGTTGCGAAGATGACCTCGTGGCCGGCGGCAGTGAGGTAGTGCCAGGGGACCGCCACTTCTGTCGTGTCGAAGTCCCGATCAGGCAACGGAAACAGGACGCGCACGCTTCGTCAGGCCTGTTGGACGAGACGGCGGGCGATCACTTTGAGGCAGAGGGTTTCGTCGGCGCCTTCGAAGATCGAGAGGACTCGGGCGTCGACGAACAGCCGGCTGACCGGGAACTCCTCGGCGTAGCCCAT
>PKXZ01000106.1 GCA_003132525.1 Candidatus Dormiibacterota bacterium
CAGGCGGAGGCCGAGCGCGAGAAGCGCGCCAAGATCATCGCGGCCGAAGGCGAGGCGCTTGCCGCCGACAAGCTCGGGGTCGCGGCCGACATCATGATGTCCCATCCGCTTGCGCTGCAATTGCGCAACCTTCAGAGCCTGGTAGAGATCGGCGTCGATAAGAACACGACAGTCGTCTTCCCTGCACCGCTGATGAGCACGATTCAGGAACTTGGGAATTTCGTCGCTCGCGAACAAGCCGCGAGCGATCGGGTTTTGCCGCTGCCCGGTGTGGCCCCGGTGGCAACCAACGGTGGCGCACCGCGAAATGGGCATGCATCGTGAGTGAGAGCACGGACGTGCAGAGGAGCCAGACATTGGACGAGCGGTTGGGCGCAGTTGTAGTCGGGGTCGATGGCTCCGAAGGAGCGACGGAAGCCTTGCGCTGGGCCTTCGCCGAGGCGCACCTGCGCAACGCGCCGCTGCGGGTTGTTCACGCGTGGTCGTTCGGCAACGTCGGGGTGGTGGCTGGGGGCTATGGCTACTTCGGCCTTGCCGGACCACCAGTGGGTGAGAACGAGGCTGAGCTTCGGTCCGCAGCGCAGGCGATGGTCGATGACATTGTCGATAAAGTTGCAGTCGGGTTCCCCGACGTCTCGGTGGACTGCCAGGTCGTCGACGGAGGTGCCGCTGAAACCCTGATCGCCGCGGTCGACGCCGGCGATCTGCTGGTCGTCGGGTCCCGCGGTCACGGGGGCTTCGCTGAGCTGCTGCTCGGTTCGGTCAGCATGCAGTGCGTGCATCACGCACCGTGCCCGGTCGTCGTGGTACATCCACCAGCCGCGACGTCAGATCACGGAGAAAGCGCTGGGAGTGGCGCGGCACGGGCGCAGCCTCAGCCGGTGCTCACAGCCATTCTTTGATGCCGACCGTACTCACAACTCCTGTATCGATCGCCCCCACACCAGGCTGTCGGACCCGAGACTCGCGAGATGCTTGACCAGATAGCCGCCGTTCGCCCTACTCGCCTCCGCGTCGAGGACGTGATGACCCGCGCTGTCGTCACGGCCACCGTTGACACCACCTTCAAACAACTCGAGCGTTTGATGGCCGAAGGCGACATCACGGGTATGCCCGTGGTCGATCCAAGTGGGACGATCATCGGGGTGGTCTCAGAGGCTGATCTGATGCTGAGGAGTGAGGCGGGTGGAGAAGGACTCAACNNTGAGGGCAGGGGCGTCGTCTTCATCGACCCCAAGGGCGACGCCGTCCTGGACACCATCGCCCGGCTGCCCGAGAGCGTCGCTCCAAGTCAGAGGCTCTGACCGCCGGCGGCCTGATGTCGTCTCCAGCAGTCACCGTCGAACTAGACGCTTCCCTGGCGGCAGCGGCTCGTCTGATGCGCAGAGCTGGAGTGAAACGGCTTCCTGTCATGGATCACGGAGGCCTCGTCGGCATCGTGACTCGCGCAGATGTCCTCAAGAGTTACCTACGCGACGATGCTGAAATCCTGACCGATGTTGTCGAGGGCGTGATCCGAGGAAGCATGTGGATCGATCCGACCACGCTTGAGGTCGAGGTGGACGACGGAGTGGTGCGTCTGCGGGGCCAGGTTGAACGGCGCAGTGAAGTCGAGATCATTGCGACGCTGACGCGCGGCGTGGAGGGTGTGATGGAAGTGGAGTCATTGCTTACCTTCCGCTTCGACGACCGCGGGGTGCAGCCTCCGAAGGAGCAGCGACACATCTAGGGAGCGTCGTCACGTACATACCCCCGCTCTGTTTCGGTACTCACAGATGTCGGGACGGTGGTCACATCTTCCCGCCGCCAGGTCGGCCCGGTACATGTGAGGTGCTGTCTCTCTAACTAGGACTCCGCGTCCCCGCGCTTCACGCGGTCAAGCGCCGGCTGCCGCGCCGGATTCTCCGGTTCGTTGATTAGCCCATCGAAACGCTCCGTTTCGGCCTCGGCCGCCGTGTTTGCAAACCTGGGCTTCGGCGTCCCAGGATCGTCCACGGAACCCGTACCCACTTTGGCCTCCTGGCCAGCGGTCGTCTGGTCGCGGGCCTCGTCAGGGGCTTCGCGATCGTCACGCTTCTCGTATTCACCAGCAATCTGCCGATCGACCTCTTCTAGTGCCTTCTTGGCCTTGCCGATGACCCCGGGCTCGTCGGAAGCCTCCTCTTTGACTTTCGCGGCGACTTCGTGCGCGTTTTGCGGCCGGAACCCCGGGGCTTTCTCGTCCTCGACCGATGACGGAGAGGCGGTCGTTCCGTGCTCACCGGCGAATTCGGCATCCACCCAATTCGAAGGCTTCGACGGGGACTTGGCGTCGTCTTGGGCGTCATTCATCGATCGCACCTCCATGTCGTGCATATTTCGGCTTCATGATAGCCGGACTATCAAGTTGGGGCGAGACAGCGGAATCCGAAGACGACATAGGGAAAGTCGCGGAGAGCGCGATAACCAGGTGTCTTGCTGGGACCTCGGTACAGGTGTCATCGACCGTGAGTTCGCTGTATCTCGTCCGGCCAGCGCAACGCCATGCCGCCTCGATGAGCTGTCGGCGGCGCTCAAGGCGCGCGCCTTCCGTGATGCGGGGCACGGAGATATGCTACCATGCCCAAAACTGACGCGTTGGTTTTTATTATGCGAAACTGTCCTCCCTCCCTTGAGCGGGTGGCGACGTGCCACCCGCTTCCCCGAACGTCTGACCCGCGGCTTGGCATTTGATTGCGGGGTCGATCCATACAACGATTGATGGGTGTTCGATGTACTGAACGCGTGTTGTCGATCTTGAAGATGGACTCCGCACTGGGGAGAGTCGGAAGATGCCCAGAAAGTTGCCGGACATCCCGCGACTACGCTGCGAAGGGCGTGACGGGGACCGATTCATACCGCTGACGTTCCCGACCAGCAGAGCGGCGAGGAAAGTCGTTGCTCGGGCGCGGCCCACGGCCAAGTGCCTGATCTGTGGACAGCTGCACTTCCCACGGTCGGCGCCGGAACTCAACGACAACTGACGGTGTGGCTACAGGTGTCTCGGCGAGTGTCTTGCGGAACCTCGAAGGCACTGATGGGTGGGATAGCTCGGGCCATCGTGACGATCGGTCTATGCTTCGTCTAAGTGGTTAAGCCCAAGAACACGCGGCCAACAACGCTGGCGATTGATGTAGGCGGCACTGGGCTCAAAGCATCCGTCCTGGACGCAGCCGGCACGCTCATCAGCGACCGCGTTCGGGTCAAGACCGTGTATCCATGTCCACCCGAGAAACTCGTCGACATGCTCGCGACGCTGGTCGCGCCGCTTCCTGTCGTTGACCGCGTGTCGATCGGGTTTCCTGGGGTTGTCAGGAACGGGATACTCTTGACCGCACCCGACTTCGTCACGCGGTCGGGGCCTGGATCACCGGCCAGCAAGAAGCTCCTCGCCGCGTGGACGGGCTTCGATCTAGCGAGTGCTATGAAAAAGCGCCTCGGTCATCCGGTTCGCGTCGCCAACGACGCTGACATCCAGGGTCTCGAGGTCGTCAGCGGCTCTGGCGTCGAGTTCGTCATGACGCTAGGCACTGGCGTCGGGACGGCACTGCTTGTCGACGGCAAGCTCTCGTCGCATCTTGAGCTCGCGCACCACCCGTTTCGCAAGGGTGAGACGTACGACGAGCAGCTTGGCAACGCTGCGTTCGAGAAGATCGGTCCCAAAAGGTGGCGCAAACGGGTGCGCGAGGCCATCGACAACTTTCACGTGGTCATCAACTACGACCGGTTGTACATCGGTGGCGGCAACGCTCAGGCCCTGCAAGGTCACGTGGACCCCTCGATAACCATCGTCGGTAACGTCGCCGGTATCCTCGGCGGTATCAAGCTCTGGGACGAACCGATGACGGACGCGGTGCGCACGACAACCAACACTCCCGCTGCACGCGTTGACAGGAGGTCCTGAATGCAACTCGGTATGGTCGGCCTGGGAAGGATGGGAGCAAATCTCGTCGAGCGTCTTACGAGAGACGGCCATGAGTGCGTCGTGTTCGACGTCAATCCGGCTGCTGTTGCCAAGGCTGCAGGCAAGCACGCTCAGGCGTCGACGTCGATAGCCGACTTTGTCGCCAAGCTCGACAAGCCGCGCGCCGTTTGGGTGATGGTGCCTGCCGGCGTCACCGGTGCAACGGTGCAGGAACTAGCGACGCACTTAGAATCCGGCGACATCATCATCGACGGTGGGAACAGCTACTACCGGGACGACATCCAGCGTGCCGGGGAGCTGAGCAAATGGGGCATCCACTATGTCGACTGCGGTACCAGTGGCGGCGTATTCGGCCTCGAGCGTGGCTTCTGCCTGATGATCGGTGGCGAAGACGCCGTGGTCCACCACCTGGACCCGATCTTTCGGAGCATTGCGCCCGGCGTTGAGTCGGCGCCGCGCACTCCCGGACGGAAGGGACCGGCGAGCCACGCTGAGAACGGCTATCTCCACTGCGGCCCCAACGGTGCAGGTCACTTCGTGAAGATGGTCCATAACGGCGTTGAGTACGGCCTGATGGCGGCGTATGCCGAGGGGCTCAACATCCTCAAGAACGCGGACGTCGGGCTGCGTCAGCAGGAGGAGGATGCAGAGACAGCCCCGCTGCGCGATCCTGACGCCTACAAGTACCAGTTGAACATCAGCGAGATCGCTGAGGTCTGGCGTCGCGGGAGTGTGGTCGCATCGTGGTTGCTCGACCTGACTGCGGCCGCGTTAGTCACCGATTCGGAGCTCGCGGACTTCAGCGGGCACGTGTCCGACTCCGGTGAAGGGCGATGGACGGCACTGGCAGCGGTCGATGAAGGAGTGCCTGCCCCCGTGATCAGCGCTGCGCTGTTTGCCCGCTTCGAATCCCGGGGCGACGCGGACTACGCCGATCGTCTGCTGAGTGCCATGCGCAAGCAGTTCGGTGGGCATAACGAGAAAGCCAGCTAGAGTGACGCCGAGGACTGGCGCCAGTGGAGCGTCGGATGCGCTCGNNTGCGCTCGTGTTCTTTGGCGCCAGCGGAGATCTGGCGCACAAGCAGATCTTTCCGGCGCTCTATGCGATGACCAAGCGTGGCGCGCTCGACGTTCCGGTCGTCGGGGTTGCCCACTCAGGCTGGGAGCTGGAGCAGCTGCGCAACCGGGCCAAGGAGAGCATCGAACACGCGTCAGGCGGTGTCGACGACCGCCATGC
>PKXZ01000012.1:0-2706 GCA_003132525.1 Candidatus Dormiibacterota bacterium
GAGCGAGGGACCCAGCCGCGAAGTGTTCAGCCGACCGTGCTCCCCAAGCCGCGGGATCCAAGGCCGATGGGGCAACTCTGTAGGCGCGCCACGCACCACGACGGAATGGTGCGTGTCAGGAGGTGTCGACCAATCCGAAGGTGGGCAGCTCGCCGCTGTTGTTTTCAGTCGACACGCCCCCGTCGGTNNACCGCCGGCCAGCTAGTCGAGAAGCGCGACGATTCCCCCTAGCTTCCACCCGCCTTTGTGCGATCCGCTGTTGCTGTAAATGTTACGGATACCACGGCAAGCTCGGTGAGCCTGAGCTAGCAGCCACGACCGCAATAATTTTGCCCCCGCCGACTGAGGACAACCCGTGCTGACGATCGAAACAACGGAGTGCCGCATCATGGTGACCATGCCCCACCGACATGGTGGGGTCGCAAGCATGGTCGCCGCGCTCCGTGAAGCCGCCATCCAGGTCATTCGAATCGAACCACGGGGCGGCCACACGGGCGTCTACCACTTGATCGTGACTGACCGTCAACGACTCGCTATGAGTATCCTCGAGCGGATCGGTTGTCAGGCCCTCGGCTCTTCGAACGACACGATGGGAGGTCCGCTCACTCCTCGCAGTGACGGCTACGCCGTGCATGGATCGGCGGTGCCACGTTGACTGCTCTGTACCTGGCCACCAACGGCAAACCGACGCACTCAAAGAAGTGCATATGATCTTCCTCGGAGTCGCGCTGCTGGTCCTCGGCTTATTCGCGAATATCCCGATCTTGTGGCCCGTCGGGATCATTCTTCTCGTCGTCGGGATCGTCTTCGAACTCAGGGGGATGGCGGGACACGCGGTGCGTGGGCGGCGGCACTACTACTAAGGCGTCGATGCTTTGTGTCCGCGCGGGCACGCCGACTGGCTCTGAGCCAGTTGCCGGGGCGGAGGCACAAGTGCTAGGCGGCCATCTCCTCGATGTTCCCGTGTGCAACGCCTCTACGGCTCGCTCGTAGTATCACTGGTCGCCAACAGCTTCCACACCGCGAGTGAGAGCGGCATTGCGCACCCCAGCGTGCAATTAACACACGAGAAGCCCGCGAAGCTCGTACTCACGTTCAGGGGTGGCTTCGGCGGGACCATCCTGAATCCCCGGAGGCCGGGATTACCTATAGGGCCGCTAGTCCGATCTTACGCTCGGACACAACCTGCTCACGACCGGTCTTCCAGGCGGTCATCGGCCAGCCGCCCCAATGGGTCCCGTGACTTACTTCTGCTTGCCCTGCTTGACAAGCTCCTTGAGCAGCTTGGTCTGATCGTTCCGCGCCTTGCGGCTGCCGTGGGTCACAGCCATCGGCACCGGGAACGCGGCCCACTTGGCTGCCTGTACGGGCGCTTTGAGCGTCTTGCGAATGAACCCCATGTCGTTCTCCTAAGACCTTCACGCGGTCGCGAATGCGTCGCTTGAACTCGGTCCCTACCTGATGGCCCAAGCGTGCTCGCGCAGTGCCTTGGGCGGCTAGTGCCGAAGGTCACCAATCCTCTCCGTGCGACCGCGTGTGAGGACTGTCGCCGGAAGGGCGCACAGGGGTGCCCGACTGGCACGGACATAGGGCTGCTACTCGAGTTCGGGCGGCGGCGGCTTGCGTGTCATGGCTGCCACGCCTTGCAGATGAGGCAGCGTCGCGTCGGGGACGGGTAGATGTCTGACGGCGCGGGGCCGGTCGGCGCGGTCGGCCCTCCGCACGACCAGCAAGGCGGTGGCAGCGGGACCGGGACGACAGGGTGTAGCTCGCTGGGCTGCCAGTTCCAGCACACAAGGCACCGCGGCACGAGCGCGATGCCGTTGCCGCTGCAAAGCGCGGTCCGCCCTCCGCACGACACGCACGTCGGCGTCGCGATCGGCGTGGCCATCAGCGTCGCGCTCAGGGTCGCCATCCCCGACCGCGCCTCCTTCTCGCGCTCCCGCTTCACCTGATGCCCGACGATCATCGTCGTCACCAGCACTATGCCGATGGCGACGGTGACGGGCCAGTAGAGGATGGCGGCACCGATCGCCAACAGGACAGCGAAGACATAGAAAAGGTGCTCGTGGAAGACAAGTGGAGTCATGGGGACTGCTAGGCGACGTAGCGTCCGGCGGCACCCAAATCGCTCGGACTCGCGCGAAGGTTTCGCGAGCATCGGGCGCATTCCCGCGGGGCCACCTGGCGTCTCGGGTCCGGGGTCGCGACCACGGCCGTTTGGTGAGGGACCGCTCTGAGCAGCCAATCCATGGACGCAATTCGACGTTCGATCGCCGCCCCGACGCTGTCCAAAGGCGGCCCAGTCGGGAGCCGGCGACTCGAGCGCCGGAGCCGAGGGAAGCGTGACGCGACGACCGCTTACAAGGCGGCGGGTCCACCAAATCGACCGCTTTTGATCTCAGTAGGTCAGACCTGCTCGCCCTTTGCGTACTTACCGACCGATAGCCAACGGTTCTGATCATCAGCTAAAAACCGGTGCGCTTGGAGCCCTCACGGAGCCGCCGGACGGGCGAGGCTCGCGTGCGCTTCGGAGGCTGTCGCCGGCACCATCTTTCCGTCGCGGATCGCCAGGTGGACCTCGCATCGAGCGTCCACGGCCGGATCGTGAGTGGCGACGAGCAGTGTCGCCCCGGTTCGGGAGTGCAGTTCGATCAGGAGGTCGAAGATCGTCTCGCCGGTCGTGGAGTCGAGGTTTCCGGTGGG
>PKXZ01000012.1:2758-2885 GCA_003132525.1 Candidatus Dormiibacterota bacterium
GGAATCGCTGGAAGACGAAGCCGACTCGGCGGGATATCCGACGAGCTTGCGAGGCGGGATTTCGTCGAGCTGCGTCTCTCCCACACACAACGTGCCCGAGGTCAAGATGTCCATCCCACCGATGACG
>PKXZ01000113.1:0-1223 GCA_003132525.1 Candidatus Dormiibacterota bacterium
CCCATCCGCTTGCGGGCGACCAACATCTCGGTCGAGCACCAGACGCCGACCCTCGGCTGCTAACCCGAGGTCTACGTCAGCCGCGCAAACGAAGCTCGTCCCAACGTGAGCCCGTCTTACTGAGTGAGCAATGCCTCGAGCTCGTCCATGGACTCCACCGGACCGCTCACCACGCGGTCGCGACTGACCTGAGTGAGCCCCAACTCGCTTTCGCTGTCTCCGTAGATCCGCACAGTCCCGTCGTCGACGGGTTATCGCACACGGGCGAACGGGCTTCAGCGGTTGGTGAAACGATCAGGTAACGCATAGATCGTGTTGCATCCGGGGTTCGGCGCCGCCGTGATGCTGACGGCGTGACTCCATCCCGCGGCATAGGCCTTTTCTTCGTCGTGGCCTGCCTGGGCGGAGGGGCGCTTGCTCCGATCCACCCCTCCGGCACCCTGCAGGCGTCGCTGGCCGCGGTTGGCATAGCCCACGCCAACACCTCCACACACGCGGTCTCCACCGTCAGCTGCGCCGACAAGGCAGCCACTGATTCGGCCACTCTGCAGGCTGGCATCGACGCCGACTACTTCGGGACGCTCCACATCGCGGCTGGGACGTGCCAGCTCGACCGTGCTCGGCTCACGGTAGCGAAGCCGATCGTGATCGACGGCGCCGGGCAGTTCGCGACCTACTTGATCCAGGGTTCGGGAATTGGCGGCTTCAACATTTACCCAGCTGCGGATCCAACCACCGTCGAGAATCTCAATCTCAACAGCGCCACCAACAATCCGGGACCGTGCTCGGACAAGAACGGCGTGGTCATTCAAGCCCAGCCGGGGGTGCTCTTCAGCCTCGCTAGCCATACAACCGTCCGGGACATCACGGCGACGATCGGGTGCGGATTCGGCATCCGCATCACCGGCTCGAACCCGTGCGACGCATATCCGACCACCGGAACGATCGTCAACGATCTGAACGTCAGCAACACCGGCGGTGGCGGGTTCGCATCGCTGGACATCGACTGCACCGACGGCGCCACGCTTAGCAACATCACAGTTCACGGCAACTTCGTGGCGCTCTATATCGACGAGAACGTCACGCTGACCAACGAGCGTTACTTGCCGGTGAGCTACCACAAGGTCAGCGAAGCGTGCCGGCCGCCGTGGTACATCACCGGCCCTGCCGACAATATCGCCATCCACGGCATCCAGGGCGGTGGACCGGGACCCATCCGCTTT
>PKXZ01000113.1:1246-4302 GCA_003132525.1 Candidatus Dormiibacterota bacterium
CTCGAGCTCGTCCATGGACTCCTCCGGACCGGACGTGACCCGGTTGCGAGAGACCGGTGTGAGCCCGAGTTCGCTGCTGAGACGTGCAATCTCCCGCTCACTGTCCCTGTAGACGCGCCACGGACCCGTCGTGGACGTTCCACCGTGCGCCGTCGATCCCCAGGCGNNACACGCGCTCGCCGGTTCCAGTCGGTCATCACGGCGAGCTGCTCGATGATCAGCACGTCCGGACCGCAACGCACCCGCATGCGCTCCAGCTCAGCGGTGATCCTGCGGAACACGACCTTCTGAGCGGGTGACAGTGACCTCGGAGGGGTCGGCACTCCCTCGCTCGGGATCGGCGCGCGCGCGTTGATCCGGTCAGGACGCATGCCGTGGAGCAGTTTCAGCTCTGGCGCCATCGGTTTCCGGCCACGCATACGCCAATCTTGGACCGATCCGCCAATTTCGTCCGCATGTGTGCCCTACCGGTCCACCGGTCCCATAGTCCTGACGGCGGCGGTGGCATGGGGGTACGTTGCGCGCGGGCGGCCGAGATTCCACGACGCGCACGTCATGGCGANNCGCACGTTCCTACAGGGGCGTGTGACGTCACCGGCCCAATATGTCGGGCGGGCGATTTCTGTGGCGTTCGGGGTTCGCACCCTGAGATTTCCGCCACCCCGAGATTTCGGCACCCCTGAGATTCCGCGGGTGCGTTGCCGGCGTGGGCGACGTCGACCATGGGCGGCAACGCGGATCCTGGGATCGCCTCCAGGTTCGCTCGTCTGCTCGACTCTCCCTTGAGCGAACGTGATCACCTGCCTATGGGTGAACCTTCCTCTCTGACGCCTATACTCAAGCAGAGCGGGGTTGCCCTGCTAGAGATGAGGAAGGCACACATGGCGCTGGAACGCGAATTCAAGTTCTACCGAGATCATCAGGACGAAATGGTCGCCAAATATCGAGGCCGATTCGTGGTGATAAGGGGAGAGACCGTCCTGGGCGCGTATCCGACCTATGAGGCAGCCTACGTCGAAACACTCAAACACCATGCGCTTGGCACTTTCCTGATTCAGCAGGTTCAGCCGGGAAAGGCCACGTATACGCAGAGTTTCCACAGCCGCGTCGCTTGACCCCGTTCCAGGCACTGACCATCCATGCCAGCGGCCCTCTGAACGTCCTCGTCACCGATGTTCGTGTCGGTCCTCCGAACCGAGCATTGGGGCTTCCGAGCGAAGCCGCACCGTACCGGGCGATCTGGGATACCGGAGCGACGAACTCCGCAGTAACCGCGAAGGTTATCGGCGACTTGAAACTCATCGCCACGGGCAAGGTGACCGTAAAGACGGCGAACCAGGAGGTCGAGCGCGATCAGTTTCTCGCGGACGTGGAACTCCCGACCGGGGTTTGCATTCAGAGTGTGCCAGTCACCGAGGCGACAATCGCTGACTGCGACGTTTTGATCGGCATGGACATCATCAACCTCGGTGACTTCTCGGTGACCAACTGCAACGGCAAGACGACGATGTCCTTCCGCGTCCCGTCAATCAGAGAAATCGACTATGTGCGGGAACACAACGAGGAGGTCAAGTTGGTCGGTACATCCCGAGAGGACCGACGCAAGGCACAGTTAGCCGACCGAAGGGCCCAGAGAAAGGGCCTCAAGAAGTAGCCGACTCCGGTGGGGGGATTTCCCCTGGGAGTTACCTCAGCAAGTCCTCCATGACCTGCGCCGCTTCGCGGTGCATGCTCGGGAGGGCGTGTGAGTACGTGTCGAGGGTGATCGCGATGCTGGCATGGCCGAGCATCTCCGACACGAGTTTCGCGTGGACGCCGCGGCCGAGCATGAGCGTGGCGGCCGTGTGTCGCAGATCGTGGAAGCGGATCCGAGGCAGGCCGGCGCTCTCGAGCAGCGGGTGGAAGGCGCGAACGATGTTCGAGGAACCGCGCGGTCGACCGAGTAGGTTCGGGAACACCAGGTCGTGGTCGTTCCAGAGTTGACCGGCTCGCCACCGTTCCTCGATGGTCGTCACCTTGTGAGCGCTCAGCGCTGCGACGACTGAATCAGAGAGCTCGACGCGCCGGCGCGACCGCGGCGTCTTCGGCGTGGCGAAGGTCGCAGGCTCACCCGACAGATGGCGCAGCGTGGCGACCACGCGGAGCGAACCGGTGCCGAGGTCGACCTCGGCCCAGCGAAGCGCCAGGAGCTCGCCGAGTCGCATGCCGGTAGAGACGGCCAGGAGATAGAGGGGTCGGTCGCGGTCAGGGGCGAACTCGAGGAGGCGTCGCACCTGGTCCGCGGTGAGCGTGTGCATCTCCGCGTGCTCCGCGCGGGGTGGCGTGACCACCGCGGCAGCGTTCGAGGTCACCAGCCGCCACCGCTCCGCCTGCCCGAGGGCGCGTCGAAGCGTCCGATGCACGTAGTGGACATTCGCGGGCGTCATGTCGCCGTCGAGGAGGTCCCGGTAGAGCTTCGCCACGTGGTGCGGTCCGAGCGCGACCAGGCGGATGCGTCCGAGGCCGGGCACGAGGTACAGGCGGGTGAGTTGCTCGTAGCGACGCCACGTCCCCGGCCGGATGGTCGGGCGCGCACCGTCGAGCCAGGTCATCAGGAAGGTGGCGACCGTCTCTGTGCCGTGCGGCGACGGCTTGCCGTTGTCTCGTGCCGTGAGCTCTGTCCGAAGCTTGCGCGAAACGTCCTTGTCCGTCGTGCCGAAGACGGAGCGGCGCACTGGCCGGCCGTTCTCCACAACGTAATAGCGACCTTCCCAGCGTCCGTCGGCGCGGTGCCGGATGCTGCCCTCGCCTGACGTGCGCGAGCGGCTGCGCGCCGACGCGAGGTTCGTAGACTCAGTCATTGCGGGGACCTCTTGGTCAGAGGTTCTCGCCGTGGCCCGGGCCGGACTCCAATCCGGTGCCGGGCCTTTGCTTGCGCCCATGATATCGGCTTTCGGGGGTCAGCCGTGGGGGTCAAGGCCTCGCCGACACTGCCTTGAGCTCACCGGCGATGTGGCGATTTCCCTTGTGGTGCAATGGTGAACGCCTGGCTGGGGAGGAAGGATTCGAACCTTCGA
>PKXZ01000009.1 GCA_003132525.1 Candidatus Dormiibacterota bacterium
TGTTAATTGCACGCTGGGGTGGCCGAGCATCTGCTTCCTGGCTGAGCGCAGCGGTTGTCGCTGGACTCGTGCGCGTCGAGCCACTTGGGCCGCGATTACGTCTAGGCACCAAGATCAAGACGGATTGTCGACGAACCGTGCGACAGAGCCACCTGGGCGGGTTAGGGCGTCGAAACCCGCGGCTGGTGCCGAAACCGCTCGCGCACCGATGCCACCAATTGCGATGCGTCGGCCTCGGGGAGTTCGGTGCCTGTGTCGTATCCACCCACCGAAGCGGACAAAACGTCAGCGCTCACCAGGATGCGACAGCCGGAGAGCAACGCTAGGTTCAAGGCGTCGCTGGGTCGAGCATCCACGGTCATGAGCCGAGAGCCGGCGGCAATAACAGTCGACGCGTAAAAGACCTCATCCGCGAGCATGTGAATGCGAACTTCTTTGACCGTCGCGCTGCTCGCCTCTAGGAGCCGTTGGGCAAATGGATAGGTGTCCGGCCGGGGTAAATCCGCTCCTTCGAGACGAAGCGCGATATCAGTCGCCTCGGACTCGCCGATACATATCTTCAGGTCGCGGTCACCGTCTACCTCTTCGAGTCGAACGACATGGCGTGAAACCCCGCCAGGGTCGTTGGCCGGGTACCTTGCAACGTCCATTACAGCCATCACTGCGTCCCGGGATCGCGACGCCTTCGACTTCTTCTCGGGCATCGTTGGTTCCTCCATGTCGTTGAGCCTGGTTCTGAGGTGCGCTCTGCCCTTGTACAGTCGTGTCTTCACGGCTCCTACGGCGGTGCCCAACTCGGTCGCCACTTCAACTTGGGTCAAACCGGCGAAGTAGAAGAGCATGACTGCGTCTCGCTGGCCCGGTGGAAGTGCTGATACAGCCTTGCGTACTCGTCGCGCCATGTCGTGAGCCTGTGCCACATCACCGGGGTCATCGGCTTGGCTCACACCGCTCGAGTCGATGGGTGTTAGCCAGCGTTTCTGAGCGATCGATTTACGGATAGATCTCCGACAGGTGTTGAGCGCGATTCCGACCAACCACGACCCGAAACTGTCCGGGTTCTTGAGCCGCTGCAGATGCAAGAACGCGAGAAGGGTGGCCTCTTGAGTTGCGTCGGCAGCTGCGTCGTGAGTCCCAAGGACCCTCCAGCACACCGTCTCTACGGCCGGGCGGTGCCTTCGCACCAGCGCGTCGAAGGCGGCATGCGCCCCACCAAGTGTCGCCAAGACCAGATCGCTGTCGGAGAGCTCAGCGTCGGTCTCCCTAGTTGTCATTGCACTGCATAGTGCCGCCACGCGGCTATGTGGTTACCCAGTCGATTGGTTCGCAATACCGGCTTTCGATCACCGCGAACACGTCGCACGCACCCGCTAGGAGATGGGTGATCCCCGCCACTTCCTGTTCCATTGGGCGCGAATGGCGCGGCCACACTAGGTGGATTGGGAAAGGATGACAGCGACCACGAGTCCCAAAAGCAGAAGAACCACGATAACGACGGGGACGATGGTCAACAGGCTCTTCAGCCGCTCGTGGGCGCCCTTATGTGCCGCCTCTACAGCTGGCGGCTCGTCGCCGGGCCCCTCGACACGCGGACTCACGCGGCGGCCCCGTACCGGCGCGGCTCCACCGCGACAGCCTATCGCACCCACCGGAGGAGAGAGGCCGACCCTGGTACGCCGCCGCAAGCTGGCCGCCGCGGGAGGGCTCTGAACCTGGGTCCCGACATCGCGCCGCCACGAAGGTTGGAAGGGCGAGTCAGGGTAAGCGCCGCAGGGTGAGACTTACGATCCCACCTTCTGCCAGATGGCGTCGATGTCGCTCGCTTCCAACGCCTCGATCGATGACGATGTTGGCGCAGTGGTGGGTCGATCCCTCGGGTAGCTGATTTCGACGCCGAGTGACGCCGACGCGGCAACCGTCTCACCCTGCACTGCGCTGTAGGCAGCATATTTACCGAGATTCGCTTCTGGGGTGCCCCCGAAATCACCCGCCTCCTGCTGTGCCCACTGCTTCGGCGTATACGCAGCGGGCGTCTGAATCTCGACCTGCAGCGTCTCCTGACTGACGTCGCACCAGCGCAGTGTCGAGCTGGCGCCGGCGTTCCCGCCGGGCACCGGAGCGCCGCTAATCGGAGCGCCCAGCAGCGCCGTGATCTGGCTTGTGGTCAAGAGTGCGCAGACGTTGATGCTCTCGAATTGTGCGCTCGCTTGCGGACCACTTGGTGTCGTCGCGCTCGGGTTCGAAGCGGGCGACGTCCTCCCGGCACTCGTGGGCGTCGCCGCATCGCACCCGGTGACAAATGTCGTGGCTACCAAAATCAGCGTCAACCATCTCAATCTGGCCATCGTGCACCCCCAAACGACCCGCCTGACTGTGACCCCAGTCGATCACGGGCAATTTTAGTTGTCGCCAGCTCCACTGAGGCTACCCGTCGCGCGGAGCGGTCGACGGTGAGAGAAGTTCGCCCACATGCTCGCCAAACGATGTTGGACCTCCGGCGTTCGAGCCACGCTTTTGCCGCGCGAACCATTCGCGCATCCCGACTGAGAGACCGCTGAAGACCACCATCAGTGCAAGGGTTGTGATCAGGGGTGCGGCCGAACGAG
Organism: Candidatus Dormiibacterota bacterium; assembly: GCA_003132525.1. Taxonomy (GTDB): domain Bacteria; phylum Chloroflexota; class Dormibacteria; order Aeolococcales; family Aeolococcaceae; genus Palsa-851. Next base: position 2,607 of record PKXZ01000009.1, read on the forward strand.
GATGCACCCAGGTCAACTGATGCCAGGGCTCGACTCCCTCTCCCCTCGCGGCACACCANNCTTCTATTGTTTGTCAAGCCGCAGTGGCGAGTGCAGCTCGAGGGATGAGCTCGCGATAGATCTCGCGTGCGACATAGCGCTTGAGACATCGGATGATCTCGGGCTTTGACATGCCCTCCTGGGTACGTCGAGCCATGTACTGCTTGGTCGGCGCATCGGTGGCGAGACGCACGATGACGACGCGCCAGAGCGCGCAGTTGGCGGAGCGGTCGCCGCCGCGGTTGAGCCGATGGCGACCGCTGGTCTTGCCGGAGGACGCCGGCAGCGGTGCCACCCCACAGAGGTTCGCAAAGGCGCCCTCCGAGCGCAGTCGCTCCGGATGGTCGCCTGCAGCCACCAGCACGGCACCTGCGACGTCGGTACCAACGCCTTTCAGTGCGCAGAGTGTTGGTGCGGCTGCAGCCACGAGGCGATCCAGGTCACGGTCCAAGGTCGCCAGTTCGGCGGCGAGCAGCTGGTGGCGCTGCGCCAGACACCTGAGCGCCAGCTTCACTGCTGCCACCGGAGTGTTCACCGGAGTGGTCACCGGACCGGGGCGCAGGCACGC
>PKXZ01000031.1 GCA_003132525.1 Candidatus Dormiibacterota bacterium
GACGATCCACAGGCCGGCGCCGGCGGCGCAGAACACGAGGAGCCGTGGCCCTGCGCCGGCTTGACTGGCGAACCCGAGCGTGAAGAGTGACGACCCGCTCACCGTCGCGGCGTGGAGGAGGCCGCCGGTCGTCATGAACGGCCAGAGCATCAGGGCGAACCCGATGAGCAGCGCCGCCAGCCAGATCGCCAGGCTCACGATGAGGTACAGCGGCGCCTGCATGGCCAGGAAACGATCGCGCGCCTCGTACGTGTCGAAACGATGGGAGATGCGCGAGAAGATCTTGATCAGCCCCCGGCCCGCGTAGTTCTGCACTCTCGACGACCCGAGGCGGGGCAGGACCAGGGAGGTCACCACGCTCATCAGCGTCGAGAGCACGATGACCAGGCCGAGGGCAGCCCCGATCCATGCGACGACCGTCATCGGCGCATCATCGCCGAACNNGAGCCCGGGACCCGCGACGCCGGCAGATCAGATGGTGGCTACCACTCCACCCAATCGCCCGGGGCTGAGCGCCATACGGACGTGTCGGGCGCCCCAGCGAACACTCGGCCCAAGTGGTCGAAGCCGAGCGAGAGCTCGTAGTACTCGTTCATGCGTTCCGCGTCCATCCAGAGGTCAACGCCGATCACCTCGGGCGTCGGTGCCTCACCCGGATTCGGCACGCGAACCCACAGGCTGTGGTTCACGATCCCGTACGTGCGGGCCGTGTTGATCGTCGCCGCCGCATATGCGGCGAAGGCGCCGGCAGCCTGTTCGACCGACGTGACTCTCGCCTGAAGCAGGCCCACTCCACCGGCGGAGCGGCCCGAGGGAAGTGACAGATGAAATGCCCCAAAGCCTTCGAGTCGCGACCACACGACGCCGTCTCGAGTCGAGAACAGCTGGCCGGCCGCGGCCTGTACCTGCGGGTTGGAGAAGAAGGTGCCCAATCCCGACATGCTGTTCCAGAGATCGATGAACAACAGCTGTCCGTCGAGCTCCTTGCCGATCGGCGCATACACGTTGTGACTCAGATCGCCGAGCGCGCGAGCGCCGGCTGCGCTCTGCGGCGCGCCCGCAGTTGCGTTGTGCATCGTCCCGACATCTTCGAGTGCAGCGGCAGCGGTCTTGCCACGCACGGTGAGCAGGTAAGTCTCAGCGCTGGCGTCAGCGGGATACGTCGTGTCCGTCATGGCGGTTTCTCCTGTTGTCTGCGGTTCTACTCACACGACGAACGGCCATGACGGATATCGACAGCTGCGGATGACGACTGGCGCGGCCGCTGCTCTAAAGTGCACTCGTGGCAAATGGGAGTGGGACCCGCGAGGATCCGTGGCAGCTGACGACCCCGAGTGGGACGTCCACATATGAGATGTACCGCGAGGAGACCCTCGATCCTCCCGCGCTTGTGTGCACCGTCGGAACTACGCAGCTCCGGTATCAGCTGCGCTGCCTCGAAGACCTCCACGAGATGCTCAAGGAGCGCGGCGACTGGGTCCCGCTCGGCAGCGCTGACGAGCAGAAGCCGGCGGCGGCGGGCACTGTCGAGGCATGGGGCCGGTCAGCCGACAACCCGGTTGGCGGTTGGTACGGGCTGAAGAAGGGCCTGCGCGGACGCTTCGGCATGTATGTCCCGCCCTTGATGGAGGCGCTCGGACTCGCGGAGGTCGAGCACAATCCGCGCAACAACCGGATGCGCGCGATCTAGCCTCGCAGCGCGGGCGAGCTACTCGATCTTGGTGATGTAGGCTCCGACAAGCGTCGCGGTGTGCTGGTCGACGCCGCCCTCACGGCGTTCACCGTGGCCGTCCTGGAAATGGGCGAACGCCGGCAAGGACGAAATCGGATTGACCTCGTCGTCGCCGTGGTCGTGGAATGAGACATGGACGAACGAGCCGTCATCGAGCCGCAGCACGATGTAGCTCACATTGCCGGGCTTGTTGGCCTCGAGCTCGGCGAAGACTCCCGCAACCCGTCGCTGATTCTCGTCAGCCGCTTCCTTGGACTTCGTCGCGTAACGTGTCACCAACCGCTTTTGCATCTGCGCTCCTTGTGTGGGTCTCGATAGACTACGCGCATGGATTGGAAGATCGAACTCGTCGCGATTCCGGTCACCGACGTCGACCGCGCCAAGGCCTTCTACGTGGACCAGGTCGGTTTCAACGCCGACCATGACCACCAGGTCACCGAGACGCTGCGTTTCGTGCAACTCACGCCGCCGGGATCGGCGTGCTCGATCGTCATGGGTGACGGCATCACCGACATGCCGCCGGGTTCGCAGCGCGGCGTGCAGATGGTCGTCGCTGATGTGGCAGGGGCACGAGAGCAGCTCGTGAACCACGGCGTCGCCGCGAGCGAGATCGACGTGCAGCCGTGGGGCTCGTTCGTGACCTTCAGCGATCCGGACGGCAACACCTGGTCACTGCAGCAGCTGCCGCCCTGGGCAGGACAGCAGCCGCCACAAACCGGCTAGCCCGGCGTCAGCGCGCGGGCTGCGCTTTGGGGCCGCCCACGGAGATGCCAAAGGCCTCTCTCAGCAGCAGCTTGAGCATCTGCGGCTTCACCGCCACGGTTGCGACCGCCACGGTCTTGCGCCGGTATTGATCGCTGGTCACTTGCTGGAGAAGGCACGCGGCCAGGTCCGCTCTGGACGTGAAATGCTCGGGCAAGAATCCCTCGGCGAGCCGGAAGTCGGTGACCGTGGGCGTCTCGAACAAACCCGACGGGCGGACGACAGTCCAGTCCAGGTCGCTGTCCGACACCAGGTGCTCCATCCTCAGCATGTCGGCGTACATCGACTTCCCGACCACGTTCGCGATGAACGGCTTGAGCACCTTCTCGAAGACCACGCCACCGCCGGTGTCGCGTGACTTGGTCACCGGGTCGGTCGCACTCGAGCTGACACAGGCGAGCCGGCGGACGCCGTGATCGTGCATCGCCTGGATCACGTTGGTGATGGCGACCGAGTAGAGCGTGATCGGCTTGCGGCTGAACCTGGTGCCGATTGTCGAGAGAACCGCGTCCTGCCCGGCAACCGCTGAACGCACCGCCGCGGGATCGCGCGCATCTCCCTGGATCACACGGAGCTGCTCGTGCCGTATGGGGAATGCGTCTGCGTGACGTGTGAACGCCGTGACCGTGTGACCGGCGGCGAGAGCCTGCTCGGTGAGCAGACGACCGGTCGCGCCGTTGGCGCCGAAGATGGCGATGTTCATGGGATTCCTCCGCTGCGTTCTGTCGATCAATCAGTTGATTGAGGCAGGCTAGCACGGTGGCCCCGGCATGTCAATCAACTGATTGAGTGATAGGCTAGGGCAGTCGATGAAGAAGAAGCCCGCCGCCGAGCCGGCGCCGGTCGACCGCCGTCAGGACCTCGTCGCGGCGGCGTACCAGCAGATCGCCCGCCTCGGGTTCGAGGGCTTGCGCACTCGCGATGTGGCCGCGGCTGCCGGCGTGAACGTGGCGACGCTGCACTACTACTTCCCGACCAAGGAAGCGCTGATCGGCGATGTTCTCAAGCACGCGATGCAGCGCTTCCGCTCGACCATGCCCGCGAGTGGATCACCGTCCGAACAGCTTCGCAACCATTTCGCGGGGATCAGGCGCCTCGTTCGCGAAGAGCCAGAACTCTTCGCGGTGATGGGAGAGCTGGCCCTGCGCTCGGCTCGAGATCCCGCCATCCGCGACCTGTATCAGCAGACCACCAACATCTGGCAGTCGACGGTGCGAGGGTTGCTCGCCAAGGCGGTGCGGGATGGGCTCGTGACCGGGTCGCGGAATCTTGACGCTCAGGCCTCACTCGTCGTGTCGGCGCTCACCGGCGCTTCGATGATCCCGCTTTCACGACCGGCACGATTGAATGAGACCATCGCCGAGCTGGAGCGGTCGCTCGGACTCAACTGATGTCGTTCAGTCGTCGCGTCACTTTGACGTCGTGAACGTTGGGGTGATGAGCGTCCAGGTCGATCCCGCGTCGGTGGTTTGCCACAGCTGGGGCGGGATCGGATTGGGCACCGGCTGGCTGTAGACCGGAAGCGACTCCACCCACCCGGTCGTTGCAGTGATGAAGTCGAGCTGCGCGGTCTCGGCCGGTCCATCTCCGTTCATCGCGCGGCTCGTCGCCTGGCTCCATGTGACACCTCCGTCAGTCGTCGTCCAGAGGACCGCGGACGGGTTGTCGTTCTCGGGGGGGCCCAAGGTGAATCCATGACGAGCATCGATGAAGACGGGCGTTTCTCCAGTCGGGTCGGAGCGAGCCGTCCAGGTCACGCCACCATCGCTGGTGACGAAGACGACGCCGACGCCGTTCTCACCGAACAACTGGCCGTCGGCCGCTGAGCTGAACTGCGGCGGGTAGAGGGCGCAGTTGATGCATGGGAACGTCTGCGGCGCCCACGTTGCGCCACCGTCGTGGGTGACATCGAAGAGCGTCGCCTGCGTCGTCTGCCCGCAGGAACCGGTGACCCACCCCGTCGTGGTGCTGACGAACGTCATGCCATACGGAGAACAGCCCACCGGAAGAGCACCAGGAGCCGTTTTGCCGCTGGCCGGCGTCATCTCCACCTGTGACCAGTGCACGCCTCCGTCCACAGTGCGATAGATGAATATCGGAGCACCGACCGCGGGCATCTGAGCGTCGAAGAACCAACCGTGCAGCGGATCAACGAAGTCGAGATCCGCGTAGACCGACGCATTGCCCGGGATCGCTCCCGTCTCGAGCAGCACTCGGAACGGCTGCCCCTGTGTCCAGGTTGCCCCTGCGTTATCAGTCATCCAGGGAGTCAGCGTGTACGACTGTTCGACGTAGTTGGCAGCGGCGGCGGGCGCGGCGAGAATTCGCGCTGAGTCGGCGTCGGCCCAGGCCACACCGACGATTGCCTGGCTGCCAATCGGTGGCGGCACGATCGTCCAGTGCTGCACACCGGAAGTCGTGTGCATGATCTCGTTGCCTCCAGCCCACGCCCATCCGTCGTTGGCGCCGAACATGTGGAGATCCTCGACCAGTGTTGTCGATCCGCTGGACCCCCCGATGACGCCGCTGCGCAGCAGCGCACCAACGCCCACGGGAACCGCGACAACCAGCGCCGCGACAACCGCCATGAGCGAAGTTGCGAGCCGCGAGCGATGCGGTCGCTTCGCCTGCTGCTCAAACGCTCCGGGGTTGACACTCGACTCGCGTCCATTCGTGCCGTACGTGCTGTGGAGCAGTTGCCTGATGTCGTCGTCTTCCATCTACTCCGCCGCCTCGGGATGACCCATCAGTTCTCGAAATCTCGCAGCGGCACGAGCCGTCCGCGCCTTCACCGCCGACACCGAGATGCCCAGGACACCCGCCGACTCCTCGACGCTCAGGTCCATGAGAAAGCGCAGCGAAAGCACCACGCGGTCATCACGCTTCAGTCGCCGCATGACGGACCGCACGTCGAGTCGCTGGTCCACTCCGTGCGGCCAGTTGATCGCATCGCCACCCGGGTCAGCGTCGGATGGCAACGCTTTGCGTTTGCGCCAGGCGCTCCTGCAGTCGTTGACGACGATGGCAAGGAACCAAGCGCGCGCGCTGCCGTCATCGCGCAGCTGGCGCATCCTTCGCCATGCCTTGAACGCCGCGCCCTGGACCGCGTCCTGAGCCGAGCCTCGGTCCGGTGAAAGTGCCTGCGCGAGCGCGAACGCGTCTCCAAGGAGGGGTTCGATGAGGCGTTCAAATCGGTGTTCATCATCTGCGTGGGCTGGGCGGACCGCAACGTCAGGCATGACGCCCGCTATTGAGGCAGTTCGCATGCCGATAAGACGCCTGGACTCGCGAAATGGACACATCTCGTTACAACAGCGAAGATGTGGGGTCCCAGATGAAAGCCGTCATCCACGACCGGTACGGCCCCCCCGAGGTCCTGCACCTCGAGGACGTCGAGCGGCCGGTGCCCAAGGACGACGAGGTCCTGATCCGGATTCACGCGTCCACCGTCAGTCGATCCGATTGCGCACTCCGCGCCGGCGAACCCTTTTTCTCGCGTTTCCTGACGGGCCTCCCCCGGCCGAGACAACGGATCCTCGGCGGCGACTACGCAGGCGTGGTCGAGGAGACGGGCGGAGCCGTCACCGACTTCAAGGTCGGTGACAGCGTCTTCGGGATGAAGCCGTGGAAGTTCGGCGGTCACGCCGAGTTCATGTGCATGCAGCAGAGCGGGCCGATTGCGCTGATGCCCGCGGGCGCGACGTTCGACGAGGCGGCGGCGGTCCCCGACGGCGCGATCCTGTCGCTCAACTGCCTGCGTCCCGGTAAGGTGCGAAGCGGGCAGTCGGTCCTCGTCTTCGGTGCGTCGGGATCGATGGGCACAGCGGGCGTGCAACTGTCGAAGGCTCTCGACACTCATGTCACCGCAGTCTGTAGAAGGAAGGATTTCGACCTCGTGCGATCCCTCGGAGCGGACGACGTCATCGACCACACGCAGGAAGACTTCACCAAGAACGGCAAGACATATGACGTGATCTTCGATTCTGTCGGGAAGCAGTTATTCCGGGGGTGTAAGGACTCGCTCAAGCCGGGTGGCGTCTACCTGCCAACCGATGGATTGCGAAACCTCATGCTCACCGCCTGGACCTCCCGGATCGGAAATCGGAGGGTCGTGTTCGACATCCCTCCCAAGTTCACCAAGAAAGACATGCTCTTTCTCAAGGGGCTGATGGAGGCGGGGAAATATCGCGCCGTCATCGATCGCCGCTATCCGCTCGAGCAGGTGGTCGAGGCCACTCGGTACGTGGAGCTGCACGAGAAGGTGGGCAACGTCGTCCTGACGATCGGATCCGGTATCAACGCCTGACGCCGGCACGGGTGGCGGGCCGGAAGGCGGTCAGCGGTCCAGGTTCGTGTGTGCGCCAGTCGGCGCCGTAGTCGGTCGAAGTTCGGTCAGCGAGTCAGCTTCGCGTGCGCGGCATGGGCTGCAGCTTCTGCGTCGTCCGCTGCCTGCTCCGCGACCACTGCTTTCTCGGCGGCGACGCCGGCCTCCTCGGCAAGCCGGTCCGCCTGATGTCGCGCAGCCACCGCGAACGCTCGCGCAGCCTCGGCCGCTTCGTCTTTCTTCGTGACGTCGCGCTCTGCCGCGCGCTGCGCAACGAGTTCACGGCTGGAGGGTCGTTGAGCCTCCGCACGCCCGGGAGACGCAGACGCCGTCTGCCGGCGCAGGGGAGCGAGGACGGCAGCGAGCTCTAGCACGTCCTCCTCTGATTCGCTGGCATCGCCAAACCCGGCCACGTCGAGGTCGTGATCCAGCGTCCCGGTCCAGAGTGCGTGCCGGTCGGCGGCGCCGCCCGTGGCAGCCGCCTGAAGCGTGGTGCGGATCCTCCGGTCGGTCTCGCCGCCCGGGGGGTGGCCGGCTTGAATGAGCGTGTCCATCGCTGCACGTGCGGCGGCCTCCACCGCGTCGCGGAGGCGACCCGTGGCCAGGGCGAAACCGTCACGGCTCTCGGTACCTGCGGCGACACTCCGCTGCGCATCGCGGGCATCGGCGCCTGCGGCCAGGAGCGCGGAGAGCACCGACGCATTTCCGACTGCGAGCTGATCGATCGCCCAGACGCTGACAGCCGGCTTGCGGAGCTTGCCGATCGCCTCTGCCGCCTCCGGGTCGGCGCGTCGAAGCTCGTGCACGAGAGCCGTCCGCCGCGCAACAAAGTCTCCAAGCGGTCCCTGGTACAGGTCGGCGGTGTCCACGGCTGAGCAGTGTGCACCGTTGACCCTGCTCAGTCTCCGGCGCTAGGGTCGTTGAATGGACTTCATTGACACCGATCTCCGTAACTCCAAGTTCGAGGAGGTCTCCCTCACCGGCGCACAGCTCCACATCGTCGATATGACCAATGCCCAGTTCCGCGCCGTCGACCTCACCGGGGCCGTGATGCGCAGCGTCGACCTCGTCAACGTTGATATCAGTGGTCAGGTTGAAAACCTGACGATCAATGGCGTCGACGTTGCGCCCCTCATTGAAGCCGAGCTCGACAAGCGATATCCGCTCCGCCCCAAGATGCGCCCGACAGACCCAGCCGGCTTCTGCGAGGCTTGGGACATCGTCGAGCGGCTCTGGGGGCAGACTGTCGACCACGCCCGCAGCCTGCAACCGGAACAGCTGCACGAGTCGGTCAACGGGGAGTGGTCGTTCATCGAAACGCTGCGCCATCTGGTGTTCGCCACCGACGCCTGGATCAGGCGCGGGATCCTCGGCGATCCATCACCGTGGGATCCGCTGGATCTGCCGTGGGATGAGATGCCCGACACGCCGGGAGTGCCTCGCGATCGCGCGGCGCGACCGTCGCTCGACGAGGCGCTCGAACTTCGCCGCGGCCGGATGGCCACGGTGCGCCAGTTCATCGATGGACTGACCGACGCGTCGCTGAAGACTGACACCGAACCGGTCGATGCACCAGGCTGGCCGAGGCCTCGCAGCTACCCCGTGCGTCAGTGTTTGCTCATCATCCTCAACGAGGAGTGGGTGCACCGGTTGTTCGCCGAACGAGACCTGGACATCGTTGAAAGTGTCAAAGGTCAGCCGGAGTCGGTGTAGAAGTATCAGCCGAAATCAGAGACGCGAGAAGCGCAAAGCAGCAGCAGTTGCGCCGTCGGGGGCGTGTGCGTCTAGGATCGACTGACCGCTGCTGTGATTGCTTTGGTCAGGGAGGCGGCTCCACCACGGCGACTCCATCAGCGATGTGAATGCGCCACCCCTGTTCGTGCACCGTGCGGTGGTGCCGCCGGCACAGGGAGACCAGGTTCTCGAGCTCGGTAGGACCGCCGTCCGACCAGTGGACGATGTGATGGCCATCGGTCCACGCGGGCGGGCGGTCGCACCCTGGGAAGCGGCAACCCTGGTCGCGGAGGCACAGCGCGGTGCGGATGTGTGCCGGAATCGCGCGCGTCGCCCGTCCGACCGAGAGCGGCACCGCGGGGGTGCTGGCCGTCCATACCGAAGCATCAGCAGGCGTCGCAACCGTCACCATCGTCCGCACGGCATCACAGGCGATGCGACGTGCGGTCTCGGGATGGATTGGACCAACGCCGTCCAACTCGGCCGGCTGGGCACCAACGCCCGAACGCAGCGTGTCCGCGCTCACCGTGACCGTGAGATGCGGCCGCTGCCCGTGCACATCGCGATGATCACCACAGCGCAACTGCGTGGCGGCCATGTCGACCAGCGCGTCGGCCCGCCGCTGCGACGCCGACCGCACCTCTCCACGACTCATCCCGTGACTGAGCGCGTCGATCGCAGTCTTCAGCAGCGCGCCGCCTTCGGCATCGAGCTCACCACGGAGGACGAACACGCCGCCATAGGTCTGATCGCACGCGAACCAGCGGCGTTCGTGGGCACGGTTGTCATCGGCGAGCACCCCGTCGGGGTCGAGGCGCAGCCGGGTGGCCTGCGTGAGAGTCCGCATCTGACGGGGTTCGAGGGTCTCCGCAGCTCCCACCAGGATGCTCTCGAACGGCTTGACCTCCTCGACGCCGACATCTTTCGCGAGGTGGGCGATCATGGTCACGTTGGTGAAGGAGGCGCGACCGGCACGAGCGCTGTCCAGCGTCGCCGGCAACTCGCCCAGGGTCTTGGCCAGGTGCACGCGGTACATCGCCGCCCTGGCCGTCATGCCGCAATGGGCGCGCACCCAGGACACCGTGGTGCCGCCGCCATCGGCCTGCGCTCCGCGCTCGGAGTAGAAGCGATGCAGGCGACGGACGAACTCTGCTTCAAGACGATCCATGGCGCGCCGGATGTCGACCAGGTCCTCGCCGAGGGCTTGCGTCGAGAACGTATCGATGGACTCGTCGACGAGTAGGTCAACAGCCTCATTCAGACGGTCTCGGGCATCCGGGATGGCGAAGGCTTCCATGCACATATTCTACCAAACATCTGTTCGCCAACGGACGGGTGCAACACGGACAATGTGGTCCACTGAATAGGTTATCGCCAATTCCGGCGGTAACAGTTCGGGGCGCGCCGGTGGGCGTCAAGCGCCGGGCCGCGAGCACCGCTCAGCTCCCTCACGTCAGGGAGTGTCAAGAGTCAACCGAAACCGGCCTCAAGCATCACCCGAAGACATGTGAAGCATCAGCCGAACCCCATTTGTCAGGGATCAGCCGGATCAATACAAAGATTCGCTGGGGAGGAAGGATTCGAACCTTCGAGTGGCGGATCCAAAGTCCGCTGCCTTACCACTTGGCGACTCCCCAATGAGCACGTCGATCCTACCCGGCGATTGCGCACGTCAGGGTTCGTCAGGACTGCGACCGAACACCAGCCGTCCCGACACCTCGAGCGATCGACGAACCCTGACGGGCGAGCCAGTCGCTGACCATCTCGACGAACTCGACCGGCACCTCGAGCATCGGGACGTGCCCGGCACCCTCGAATTCGTGGTACTCCCAGTCCGGACGGAGCGACGCCACGTTCCGCGCCGAGGCCACCGGGACGAGACGATCGCGGTCGCCCTGGAGCAGCAGTGTCGGAGCGACCACCTGCTGAATCCAGCGCAGGACCCTTCTTTTCAGCGCGAGTGTGGTGACCAGCGAGCGCGTGGCGGCGTAGAAGGACTCGTGCCAGGCGGACTCGGCAAGGCGCTCGGCTTCAAGCGCGATGTGGGCGTCGACCACGGTGGGCTCGATCCGGCTCGAATCAGCGCTCACCAGCCGCATGGTCTCGCGGACCAGGCTATCCGGCCCGAGCGCCGCGACGGCACGGCCGAGCCGCCGCGCGCCCCAGCGCGGCATGAACGCGGTTGCGATGAAGGTCCGCGACACTCGGTCGAGTCGGGGTGGGAACTCACGTGGCGCCGGCACCGCGGGGTCGACGAGGACGAGGGCGTCGACCAGGCTGGGGTGCCGCGCCGCCGCACCGATCGAGAGCAGGCCACCCATCGAGTTGCCCATGAGCACGATCCGATCGCGGGAGAGGCGCATGATCGCCCGGCTCAGCAGGTCGACATTGGCTGCGATGGTCGACCGTCGCCCGGCAAGCGGCGAGCGTCCGAACCCGGGGAGGTCGAGGGCGTAGACGCGATGGTGGGCGGCAAACTGGGGAGCTACCGACATCCAGTTCAGATGCGACCCGCCAAGGCCGTGCACGAGCAGCATCACCGGTCCGTCCCCGCCGAAATCGGCGACGTAGATCGGCCCGTCGATGTCGAGGATGGTGCTCTCCACGCACCTCATCGTACGGACGGCGGCTCGAAGCCCGGCTCCGGCAAGCCCGTATACTCGCGGGTACATGGGTGACGGGCCCCACGCGGTGATCCTTGCCGCCGGGCAGGGCAAACGGATGCGGAGCGCTCTCCCCAAGGTCCTTCATCCGCTTGGTGGGCGCCCTTTCATCCTCTATGCCGTCGAGGCTGCGCAGGCCGCCACCGGCAGTCCGCCCGTCGTGGTGATCGCGCCCGGCGACGCTCGGCTCCGCGAGGTGCTCGGCGATGCCGCGATCTGTGTCGAGCAGGCCGCGCCGCTCGGCACCGGCGACGCACTCCGGAGCGTTCCCGAGTCACAGCGCGGTCCCGGTCCGGTCCTGGTCCTGGTCGGCGACGCCCCGCTGATCCGAGCCGAGACCCTCGAGCGGCTGATCGCGGCACACGCCTCCTCGCCGCGCGCCTGCACCCTGCTGCTCGGTGTGCCCACCGATCCGTCCGGGCTGGGCCGGGCCGTCCGCGATGCGGACGGTCACGTGCTGCGCATCGTCGAGGAGCGGGACCTGCCCATCGGCGAGCCGGTGCCGATGGAGTGCAACGGGGGCATCTACGTCTTCGACAGCGCCCAGCTCTGGCCGGCGCTCGACCGCCTGACCAGCGCCAATGCGCAGGGCGAGTTCTACCTCACCGACGTCATCGAGCTGCTCACCGGACCGGTCGAGGCCGTCGTGGCTCCGGATCCCGATGAGTTCATCTTCATCAACGATCGACGCCAGCTCGCCGCCGCCGAGGGGGCGCTCCGCCGCCGAACCCTGGATGCGCTCATGCTCTCAGGCGTGACCGTGGAGGATCCGGCCAGTACGTACGTGGACCCGGGAGTTCAGGTCGGCCCGGACAGCGTCATTCATCCCATGACCACCCTGAGCGGCTCCACCCGGCTCGGGGCGGAGTGCGAGATCGGGCCCATGGCCGTCCTGCGCGACGTTCGGGCCGGGCAGAGAGTGGTGATCGGCGAGTCCCGTCTCGATGACTGCGAGCTCGGCGATGACGTCCGCGTCGGCGCCTACTGCCGGGTCCGTCCGAATACGGTGCTCGCGTCCGGGGTAGAGTTGGGGACGCATGCCGAGGTCAAGAACAGCACCGTGGGCGCCGGAACTCGCATCAGTCACTTCTCCTGCGTGCTCGACAGCGACGTGGGGGAGGCCGTGAACATCGGCGCCGGCACCGTGACCTGCAACTACGACGGTGAGGCGAAGTTCCGCACCACGATCGGCAACCGGGTCTTCGTCGGCACCAACTCCACGCTCGTGGCGCCGGTGCGTCTCGGGGACGGTTGCTACGTGGGCGCGGGCTCCTTCATTGATCACGACGTCCCCGCGGGCGCTCTCGCCGTCGGCCGGAGCCGGCAGCGCAATGTCGAAGGATGGGCGGCCCGGCGGCCGGTGCAGTCGTGACCGACTCCAATCCATACGGCGAGCTGCTGCTCCTCTCGGGCAGCGGCAACCCCGAGCTCAGCGAGCGGATCGCTCGCGAGATCGGCGTGAACCTCGCGGAGTGCGAGATCACCCGCTTCGCCGACGGCGAGTTCGACGTCAAGATCCGCGAGTCGGTTCGCGGCCACGACGTCTTCCTGGTGCAGCCAACCTGCCATCCGGTCAGCGACAACCTGATCGAGCTGTTCATCATCCTGGACGCGCTGCGCCGCGCCTCGGCGTCGCGCATCACGGCGGTGATCCCGTACTACGGGTATCAGCGCAAGGAGAAGAAGACCCAGGCGCGCGACCCGATCAGCGCCAAGCTCATGGCGAACATCATCGAGCTCGCCGGCGCCAATCGAGTGATCTGCGTCGACCTGCACGCCGAGGCGATCCAGGGATTCTTCGACATCCCGGTCGATGCGCTCATCGCGACCAAGATCCTCGCCCGCCGCGTGCGCGAGCGGCACGGTCACGACGTCGTGGTGGTGTCGCCGGACACCGGTGGTGTGAACCGCGCTCGCAACCTCGCGCGCATCCTCGACGCACCGATCGCCTTCATCGACAAACGGCGTCCGAGAGACGACACCGTCGAGGTCGTCAATGTCATCGGTGACGTCGAAGGCACGGTCTGCGTGATCGTCGACGACCTGATTTCAACCGGTGGCACACTCGTCAATGCGGCGATCGCGCTCCTCGCGAGAGGCGCCAAGTCGGTTGACGTCGTGGCCACCCACGGCGTGCTCAGCGACGGCGCGCTCGCGCGGCTGCATGCGGCACCCATCGACGAGATCTGCATCACCGACACGATCCCGTACCACAACGGCAGCCATAGCTTCGACGATGCGCCCAAGCTCCGCATCCTCTCGGTCGCGCCGCTGATCGCCGAGGCGATCGTGCGCGTCCACGAGGGACGGAGCGTGAGCGAACTGTTCCGGTGAGCGGCTCAGACCCACCACCGTCGCTGAGCCGATGACGCCACTCATCATCGTCATCGTCGCCGGCCTCATCATCGCCGCGTTCGCAGCGGCTGCCGAGACCTCGCTGACGAGCGTGAGCCGCATCCGGATGCGAAGCCTTGCCGAGGACGGCAACAAACGCGCCCGAACGGTCACGCGACTGCACGCCGACCCGAACGGTTATCTGTCGACGATCCTCACGCTCAACACCGTCGCGGTGATCGTCGTCTCGACTGCAACTGCGCTGCTGATCGGCAGTTACCTGCACAGCGTCCCGCAGGCCGTCGGCACCATCGTGCTCTCGATCATCGTGCTCATCTTCTGCGAGATCGCGCCGAAATCACTGGCGCTGCGGTTCAACGAGCGCGTGGCGCTGGTGCTCGCGGGGCCGGTGCAATTCGTCACCTGGCTGCTGCGACCGTTTGTCGGCGGACTCAGCATGCTCTCGCGGCTCATCGTGCGCGCCGCCACTCGGGGCCGCGCCGCGCGAGGCCCGTTCGTCACTGAGGAGGAGCTGAAGTTGCTCCTCTACGTCGGGGAGCAGGAGGGAATCGTCGAGCAGGAGGAGCGCGAGATGATCCATGGCATCCTCGAGATGACCGACAAGACGGTGCGCGAGGTCATGGTGCCGCGCGTCGACGTGGTCGCCGCGGAGTCCACCGACTCGATCGCGGACGTCATCAAAGTGATCATCGAGTACGGCTACTCGCGCATCCCCATCTACGAGGACAACATCGACAACATCGTCGGCGTCGTATATGCGAAGGATCTCCTCCGTCATGGCGTCGTCGGCGACGATCAGCGGCCGCTCAAAGCAATTGCGCGCGAGCCGTACTACACGCCCGAGGCGAAGCACGTGGGCGAGCTGCTCCGTGACATGAAGGAACGCAAGATCCACATTGCGGTGGTCGTCGACGAGCACGGCGGCACCGCCGGCATCGTCACCTTCGAGGACCTGATCGAGGAGATCGTCGGCCCGATCCGTGACGAGTACGACATGCGCGAGGTCGAGGAGTTGCAGATCATCTCGGACCACGAGGTCGTGGTCAGCGCGCGCTTCCCGGTGGACGATCTCAAGGAGGCGCTCGATCTCCCGGTCCCCGATGTCGAGGCGGACACGGTCGGCGGCCTCGTCTACGAGCAGCTCGGCGAGATTCCGAAGGTCGGCGCCACGATCCAGCTCGGGAACGCAACACTCACCGTCGAGGCGATCCGCCGCCAGGGGATCCAGAGCGTCCGCATCACGAGCCCTCTCCCGCTGGTGCGCGAACGCGGCGCACGGCCTCTCGATCATGACGGCCACGAGGATCGGGACACGCAAGAGGAGGCGTCCGCGCACGCTCGCCACCAGTAGTGCCCATGATGGTCGGATGCCGACCTACAGCGATGAGGGAATCGTGCTCCGGCGCATCGACTACGGCGAGGCGGACCGCATCCTCACCGTGCTGACGCTCGAGCACGGCAAGATCGGCGTCATCGCTCGAGGCGTGCGCAAGAGTCAGAGCCGGCTCGCATCGCGCACCGACTTGTTCACCCGCAGCCGTATGCAGCTCGCGCGTGGACGCGGCGAGCTCGACGTGCTCACCCAGGCGGAGACGGTTGCGGCGACCCCGCTCCGCAGCGACGCGCGTCGCGCTGCCTGCGCCTCGCTGTGTGCCGAGCTGACCGACCGCGTCCTCGAAAGTCATCACGCGGATCCCGAGATCTACGCGCTCGTTGCCGGCGCGCTGACGGCGTGCGCCGACCCGGAGCGCGATCCGCGCGCCGCGATCGTGTGGTTTGCGCGCCGCATGGTTGACCGGCTCGGGTATGCGCCGCAGCTGGTCGAGTGCGTCAGCTGCGAGCGCCGCCTTCCCGAGGAGACGGCGTGGTTCAGCGCACCGGGCGGCGGCCTGCTCTGCGTGCGCTGCGCCCCCGGTGACCCCGAGGCAGTGGAGTGCGTCGTGCGAGTCATCAAGGTGCTGCGCGCCGCCGCGGACGGCGATGAGGAGCTCTGGTTGCGGCTCCGCCTCGACACCGCGACGCTCCAGACACTCGAGCGCATCGTTGAGTCCGAGCTTGCGCATCACCTCGATCGCCGGTTGCGATCCATCGACGTGCTCCGGGCGATCGAGGGGCGGGGTGCCGTGAGGGTGCCGGTAGACTGACGCGCCATGGCCCAAGAGCAGCCCCAAGAGGGCCAGGCGCAATCGGACGTCATCGAGAAGATCGTCTCGCTGAGCAAGCAGCGCGGGTTCGTCTACCCGTCGAGCGAGATCTACGGTGGCCTCAACGCCGTCTACGACTTCGGCCCGCTGGGTGTCCGGCTCCGCCGGAATATTCGCGAGCGCTGGTGGCAATCGATGGTGGAGCTTCGCGATGACGTCGAGGGCATCGAGACCGCGATTCTCATGAACCCGGAGGTGTGGGTCGCGAGTGGTCACGTTGCCGGCTTCACCGATCCACTGGTGGACTGCACCGGTCCCTGTAAGAAGCGCTGGCGGGAGGATCACCTCGGCGACGAGCGAATCGCCCGCGGCAAGCCTGCCGACGCGCCCGGCTGCCCGGAGTGCGGTGGGGTCCTGACCGAGGCACGCCAGTTCAATCTCATGTTCAAGACGTTCATCGGCCCCGTCGAGGAGGATGCAGCCCAGATCTGGCTCCGCCCGGAGACGGCGCAGGGCATGTTCGTGAACTTTGCCAACGTCGTGAATTCCACGCGCCGGCGCCTGCCATTCGGTATCGCCCAGCAGGGCAAGGGATTTCGCAACGAGATCTCGCCGGGCAACTTCGTCTTTCGCCTGCGCGAGTTCGAGCTGATGGAGATGGAGTATTTCTGCAAGCCGGGGAGCGACCGCGAGCTGCACGAGTACTGGTGCGCGGAACGGTTCCGCTGGCACGTCGACGTCATCGGCGTGCGCAAGGCGAACCTCCGGCTCCGTCCACATGCGAAGGAGGAGCTGTCACATTACAGCTCGGCGACGAGTGACATCGAGTACCGCTACCCCTTCGGATGGGGCGAGCTCGAAGGCGTCGCGGATCGCACCGACTTCGACCTGAAGACGCACATGGAGCACAGCGGGCGCGACCTCTCGTACTTCGATCCGGAAACCAACGAGCGCTACATCCCGTACGTCATCGAACCGGCGGTGAGCACCGACCGCATCTTCATCACGCTGCTCGTGGATGCGTATGACGAGGAGGAGGTGCGCGGCGAGAAGCGCGTCGTGCTGCACCTCCATCCCGACGTCGCGCCGGTGCAGGTCGCGGTGTTGCCGCTCAGCAAGAAGGCTGAGCTCATCGAACCGGCACGGCGAATCGAGCATGACCTCCGGCCCCATTTCTCGACGCTGTACGACGAGACGCAGGCGATCGGACGCCGCTATCGGCGGCAGGACGAGATCGGTACGCCACTGGCGATCACCTTCGACTTCGACTCGCTCAACGACCACTCGGTCACCATCCGCGAGCGTGATGGCATGACCCAGGTCCGCGTGCCCATCGAAGGGCTGCATCGCGCGATCCATGACCAGCTCGAGACCGGTCGCACGCGAGCGCGCGAGCGTGCCAACGGCGGGAACGACGCGTAGCATCCCGCCGTGGTGAGTGCTCGCAGCGACACCGACGCGGTCGCTGCCGGTGTGCTCGACCTGCTGGCGCTCGGTGACGCACCGGACCTCGACACGGTGCTCGAGCGGATCGTCCGGGCGGCGCGTCGCCAGGTCTCGGCGCGATACGGTGCCATCGGGGTGCCCGACGGTCGCGGTGGCTTCGCAAGGTTCGTGACGTCGGGGATCAGCGAGCGCGTGGCCGCGACCATCGGCGAGTTGCCGCGGACTCACGGTGTGCTCGGCGCGCTGCTCGAAGAGGGGCCGATCCTGCTCGACGACATCCGCAAGCATCCCCGGTTCTCGTATTACCCGGACCATCACCCGACGCTGACGGACTTTCTCGGTGTGCCCATCAAACACCGGGGAATCGTCCGCGGCAATCTCTTCGTCAGCGGACATCGTTCCGGTCACTTCACCAAGGCGGATGCACGCAAGCTGGAGACCCTTGCGGCATATGCGGGTGTCGCGATCGCGAACGCCGAGCTCTACGCGCAGTCGCAGCGGCTCGCCGTCGTCGAGGAGCGAAACCGGGTCGCTCGCGAACTGCACGACGCCGCGACCCAGACGCTCTTCAGCCTGGTGCTGACCGCCCGCGCTGCAGCCCTGTCGACTCAGGACGAGGGAGCGCGCAGCACGCTGCTGGAATTCGAGCAGCGAACCACGTCAGCGCTCCAGGAGCTGCGCGGGCTCGTGCACGCGCTCCGTCCCAAGAGCCTCGAACGTGATGGTCTCGCGGCCACGCTCGCCGACCACGCGGAGGCGTTGCGCACCAGCGGGGCACGTGTGATCGTCGATGCCGCCGAGGGCGTCCGTCTTCCGCTCGACACCGAGCACGCGCTTTTGCGCATCGCACAGGAAGCGCTCCACAACGCGATGCGTCACGCCCCGGGATCGTCGGTGCACGTGACCCTGCGCGTGGCGTCGAAGACGGTGACGCTGCGAATTCGGGACGACGGCCCAGGCTTCGACCTGGACGCGCTGTCACATACGCGACGCGGCGTCGGCCTCGCCAGCATGCGCGAACGGGCACACGAGATCGGCGCGCGTCTCGTGATCCGCACACGTCCCGGCCGCGGAACGACGGTCACCGTGAGCGTCCCGTCGGCGTAAGCGCATGAATGCACAAATCCGGCTCCTCATCGTCGACGACCACTCGGTGGTGCGCGAAGGACTGCGTGCCTTCCTCCGGCTTCAGGAGGGCGTCGAGGTTGTGGGCGAGGCAGCAGGCGCTGACGACGCGATCCGGATTGCCGGCGAGACGTCGCCTGACGTGATCCTGCTCGACCTGGTCATGCCCCACGGCGACGGGGTTGGAGCCATCCGCCGGTTGCTCGAGGTCGCGCCCGGTGTGCGCGTGCTCGTGCTCACGAGCTTCGCTGACGACGCGCAGATCTTCGCGGCGATCGCTGCCGGCGCTGCAGGTTATCTGCTCAAGGACGTCGATCCTCAGGCTTTGGCCGACGGCATCCGGGACGTGCACGCCGGACGACCGGCGCTCGATCCCTCGGTCGCCGCGCGGCTGATGCATCGCAGCGGATCACCGCGCCAGACGCACAGCGATCTCACCGCCCGCGAGCGCGAGGTGCTCCGGTTGATCGTCGAGGGGCTTGCCAACAAGCAGATCGCGCAGCGACTCGGCATCGGCGAGAAGACGATCAAGACCCACGTGAGCCGCGTGCTCGCAAAGCTCGGCGTGGCGGACCGGACCCAGGCCGCGGTGCTCGCCATCCGCGAGGGCCTGGTGGACTGAGGGGTCCGCCGAATGACGGACCCGCGGCTGGGGCATACGGTGGACGCGCTTGGCCCTCGGCGCGCGCAGGATTGAGGGCATGGGAACACTGTCCGGAACCACCGTTATGATCACGGGCGCCTCACGAGGTCTGGGGCGGGCGCTTGCTCGGACCGCTGCCCGCGAGGGAGCCTCGCTGGCGATCTGCGCCCGTGGAGGAGAGGCGCTCGAAGCCGTCGCCGAGGAATGCCGCGGCCAGAGCGTCGAGGTGCTGGCGGTGCTCGCTGACATCGCGGACGCCTCCGATGTCGAGCGCTTCGCAGCAACGGCGCTGGAGCGCTTCGGGGGCATCGATGTTCTCGTCAACAACGCGGCCGAGCTGGGTCCGCTGCCGTTGCCGCAGCTCACCGACGCGCCGTCGAGCGCCCTCGAGCACGTGCTGCAGGCCAATGTGCTCGGGCCACTGCGCCTCACCCAGGCGGTGATCGGCGGGATGCTCCTGCGCAACCACGGACTTGTCGTCAACATCAGCACCGACGCCGCGCTCATCGGGTTCGAGGGGCTCGGCCTGTACAGCGCCTCCAAGGCGGCGCTCGACGCGCTGACGCGGAGCTGGTCGGCGGAGTTGCACCGGACCATGGTTCGCGTGATCAGCGTCGACCCCGGCGACATGCACACCGCGATGCACATGGCCGCCGACCCGGAGGCCAACCCGGCGGACCTGCTCCGTCCGGAGGACGTCGCTGAGCGGCTGCTCGCGCTCCTGGTTGGACGCCTCCCGGAGGCCGACCGTATCGAGGCGGCGACCCTCGCATGATCTCCCCACCTCGCGAGCTGCGCGCCGCGCTTCCCGCCGAACTCCGTGGCATGCGCCGTGACGGTGCTCGGCTCTGCGTGGTGGAACGGCAGTCGGGGCGCATCACCCACACCACTGTCGCGCACCTCGGCGAGTACCTCGCGTCGGGCGACCTGCTCGTCGTCAACTCGAGCCGGACGCTCCCTGCCGCGCTGCGCGTCGACCGCGACGGAGCGGAGCAGGTGCAGCTCCGGCCGGGCGCGCTCCGGGAGCACGAGTGGGACGCGCTGGCGGTGGAGACCGCGCCACCCCACCGCAACGTCCCGCTCGAACCCGGCGAGCTGCTTCGCGCGCCCGGTGGGCTGCGCTTTCGCGTCCTCGAGCCGCGCACCGACGCCCCGCTGCTGTGGCGGATGGCCGTCGAGAGCGGCGACCCGATGCGCACGCTGCTCAGCGCCGGCGAGCCGATCCGCTACTCATACGTGCCCAACGCGGTCCCGCTCGAGCACTACCAGACGGTTTATGCAGGCGCGCCCGGTTCGGTCGAGACGCCCTCTGCCGGCCGGCACCTGACCTGGGAGCTTCTCAGCGAGCTGCGCCGCCAGGGAGTCGACGTGACCGACATCGTGCTCCACTGCGGGCTGAGCTCCTTCCAGGATGACGATGTCGACCTGGACAAGCCGCTCATCGAGGAGCGGTTCGCCATCCGCGAGGACGCCGCGTTGCGCATCAACCGGGCGTCGCGGGTGATCGCGGTCGGCACGAGCGTCATCCGAACACTGGAGACTGCCGTCGACACCAATGGCGACGTGCAGCCCATGAGTGGCTGGACGCGGCTGGTGATCACGCCGGAGACCCGCCTGCGCGCCGTTGACGCACTCCTCACCGGATTGCACGAACCCCCGGCTACGCACCTCGACATGCTCGGTGCGCTCCTCGACACGAGCCTGCTGGAACGCGCGTATGCGGAGGTTCGCGAGCGCCGCTACCTCTGGCACGAGTTCGGCGACGCGATGCTCATCCTGTAGAGCGCCGCCCCGTCTTTGACATGATCCCGTCAGCCCCGCGGGCGGGCTCCAGGTCAACCAGGGGAGTGCGTGATGTCTGAGCTTTTGGTCCTCGAGTTCGAGGGGTTCGGCGCCAAGGAGTACGAGCAGGTCAACGCCCTGCTTGGGATCAACGCGGACACCGGCGAGGGCGACTGGCCCGCCGGGCTGCACACCCACCTCGCCGGTCCGACCGAGGGTGGTGGATGGCTCGTGGTCGAGGTCTGGGAGACCCAAGAAGACCAGGACGAGTTCATGAACACGCGTCTCGGTCCGGCGCTGGCCAAGGCCGGAGTCACCGGTCCGCCGAAGCGCGCGGATTGGAGCAAGACCAAGGCGCACCACACCCCGAAGAAGCCGTCCAAAAAGGCCGGGTAACCCTCACCCGACCTCCCGTCCGGCGGGGTGCGTCACGGCCGTTCGGCCTCGTGGCGGCCCGATGCTACGCTCACGCCTTGCGAGCGAACCAACCACCACGATGAGGTCTGGCCAATGGCGGTAGGCACCCGGGGCAAAAAGTCGTCCAAGACTCCGGCGAGAAAAACAGCTGCGCGGAAGACGTCCGCGCGCAGCACCGGGTCGCAGAACGGCGCCGTTGCGCGCGCCCACAAGTGGGTGTACAGCTTCAACGAAGGCAGCGCGTCGATGCGCGATCTGCTGGGCGGCAAGGGTGCCGGTGTCGCCGAGATGACGAGAGCCGGCCTGCCCGTCCCTCCCGGTTTCACGATCACGACCGAGGCCTGCAACGCCTTCTATGCGAAGGGCGCGAAGTTCCCGGACGGGCTCTGGGCGCAGGTCGGCAACGCGCTCAAGGTCGTCGAGAAGACGACCGGCAAGGGGTTCGGCGATCCGAAAAATCCCCTTCTCGTCAGCGTGCGCAGCGGCGCCAAGTTCTCGATGCCGGGGATGATGGACACGGTCCTCAACCTCGGCCTCAACGCAGCGACGCTCGAGGGACTCGCCAAGCTCACCAAGGACCGGCGTTTCGCGCTCGATGCGCAGCGCCGCTTCATCCAACTCTTCAGCAAGATCGTCCTCGGGATCGACGGCCAGCTGTTCGAGGATGCGCTCGACGACATCAAGAAGCGCAAGAAGGCAAAGACCGATGCCGACCTCAGCGCGCCGGCGCTCGAGGAGTTGATCGTCGAGTACCGGGCGATCGTCAAGCGCCATTCGAAGACGGGGTTCCCCGAGGATCCGATGGACCAGTTGCGTGCCGCGATCGGGGCTGTGTTCGAGTCGTGGAACAACAAGCGCGCGACCGACTACCGCAACTACAACCGCATCCCGCACGACCTCGGCACCGCAGTCAACGTGCAGTCGATGGTGTTCGGAAACATGGGTGACGACTCCGGAACCGGCGTCGCATTCACGCGTGATCCCTCCACCGGCGAGAAGAAGCTGTACGGCGAGTACCTCACCAACGCACAGGGCGAGGACGTCGTCGCCGGCATCCGCACGCCCAAGCCGATCGCCGCGATGGCGACCGACCTTCCCAAGGCATACAAGCAGTTCGAGCAGATCGCGCGCAAGCTCGAGAAGCACTACCGCGACGTGCAGGACATGGAGTTCACCATCGAGCGCGGCACGCTGTTCATGCTGCAAACGCGCAGCGGCAAGCGCACCGCCGAAGCCGCGGTGAAGATCGCGGTCGACATGTTGCGCGAGCGGCTCATCACCAAGCGCGAGGCCGTGCTCCGTGTGGAGCCCGGACAGGTCGATCAACTCCTCCATCGTCGCATCGATCCGAAAGCGAAGATCCATGTGCTCGCAACCGGACTCGCCGCATCACCGGGCGCCGCGTACGGCAAGGCCGTGTTCGACGCAGATCGCGCCGAGGAGCTGGCCAAGAAGGGCGAGAAGGTCATCCTCGTGCGCATCGAGACCAACCCCGACGACGTGCACGGCATGATCGCCGCTGAAGGAGTCCTCACGTCGCGCGGTGGACGCACCTCACATGCGGCGGTGGTCGCGAGAGGCATGGGCAAGCCGTGCGTCGCCGGCGCGGAGTCGGTGCAGGTCGACCTGGGCAAGCGCCAGTTCACCGCGGGCGGGACGAAGATCAAGGAGGGAGAACCCTTCACGATCGACGGCTCCACCGGCAACGTCATCGAGGGGCAGGTGCCCATGCTCGACGCGGAGATCTCCGGCGAGCTCGAGGAGATCCTGCGCTGGGCGGATTCGTTCCGCCGCCTCGAGGTGTGGGCGAACGGTGACTATCCGCACGACGCGGTGCGCGCACGCGACTTCGGCGCGCAAGGCATCGGCCTCTGTCGCACCGAGCACATGTTCATGCAGCAGGAACGCCTGCCCATCGTGCAGAAGATGATCCTTGCGCCCAGCGAGAAGGAGCGCCGCGTCGAGCTGGCGAAGCTGCTCCCGATGCAGCGTGACGACTTCCACGGCATCCTCAAGGCGATGCACGGGCTACCCGTGATCATCCGGCTCATCGATCCGCCGTTGCACGAGTTCCTCCCGTCGCTCGAAGAGCTGCTGGTGGAGGTCACGCGCGCGCAGGCGCTCGGCAAGCCGGAGAAGTCATACCGCGACAAGGTGAAGCTGCTTGCCGAGGTGCAGAACCTCCACGAGCAGAACCCCATGCTGGGCCTTCGTGGATGCCGGCTCGGTCTGCTGTTCCCGGAGATCATCGAGATGCAGACGCGCGCGATCATCGAGGCTGCGGTCAGCCTCAGGAAAGAGCGCATCGACGTGCGCCCCGAGATCATGGTGCCGCTCGTCGGCACGCTCGAGGAGTTGCGCCGGACTCGCGAGGTGATCGACCGCGTTGCGCAGGACGTGTTCAAGGAAACCAAGACCAAGGTGGCGTACCTCGTCGGCACCATGATCGAGGTGCCTCGCGCCGCGCTGACAGCCGGTCAGATCGCACAGTCCGCCGACTTCTTCTCCTTTGGCACCAACGATCTGACCCAGATGACGTTCGGCGTGTCGCGCGACGACGCCGAGGGCAAGTTCCTGCTGCGCTACGTCGAGGAGAAGATCCTGCCGCGCAATCCATTCGAGACCCTCGATCGCGACGGCATCGGACGGTTGATGCGATTTGCCGTCGAGGAGGGCCGTGCTGTTCGTCCATCCTTGAGCGTCGGCATCTGCGGCGAGCACGGCGGCGACGCCGACTCCATCGCCCTCTGCGAGGAGCTCGGACTCGACTACGTCTCGTGCTCACCGTTCCGGGTGCCCGCCGCGCGGATGGCGGCCGCGCATGCCCGCCTCGCACGGGTGGAGCGAGACCGCTGAGCGACCCAGGTGACTGAGCACGTCCGGATCCGCAAGATCGCGACGCGAAGCGGTCGTCCGGAGATGCTGGACGACGGCCATGTCGTCGAAGGCGATGAGCTGTCGCCGCCGACGCCTGGAATGCCATATGCCGTGCGCCGTACCGTCACCGAACATGAGGACGCACCGGAAGTGTTCGCAACGTCGCCGGTTCGCGCGGTGATCACCGAGCAACGCGGCGGGATTGTGTTGCTTACGGACAATTCGAAATATGCGATCGAGGTCGTCGGACGCTAGGTAACCACGTAACGGATCGCTGGCGATGACCCACGTGGTATATCGTTTCGCCTACTCTTCATAGTGATGTCCCGGCCGCAGACACCCATGCCCGCAGCCACTACTACAGCGTCGGGTGCCGAGCCATATCTTCCCGTGGAGGAAGTGGCACAAAGGTTGGATCTCCCGCTCGGTATTCTGCTTCGACGCGTCGAGGCGGGTGATGTCCCCTCCCGTCGCGAGGAGGGCCCCGATGGTGTGCGGTACCTTGTCCGTCTCGGCGATCTCGGCATCGAGAGCCCGGTGAGCGACGCCGTCGCCGCCCCGGAGCCACCGCCGCCGCCAGTTGCGATCGAACACGACGCCGCGGCCGACGTATCGGCGAGCGTCGACGTCGTGGGGACCGCGCAGACGTCGTCCTGGCCCGACAAGGTCGTCCCTCCCCCCGCTGAGGAGCTGGCGGCAGAGGCGCAGACCTCGCACGGCCGCGGTGGATCCATGATCGAGGTCGGCTCAAATGAGCCCCGCCGTGACGTCGCCTCGATGACCTCGCTCGATCCGCGCGAGCTCGTCGCCGGCCTGCTCGACCGCTGGGAGCGCACGCTCGAGCAGCGCATCTACTCGGAGCAGCGCCAGCGCTTCGAATCCGAGTTGAACGCCCGTCAGAACCTGGTCAAGCAACTCCAACTGGAGCTGCAGACGGCTCGTGCCGAGCACGCGGCCGCCCAGGCCGAGAAGGATCGCCGCCTCGCCGATCGCGATCGCCGTATCAGCGAGCTCGAAGCAGGCCCGCCTGACCCGCAGGACGCCGCGGGCAGACGCCGCCGCTGGTTCTTCAGCCGCTAGCGCGGTCGAGGCTGGCGGGCCATGGCTGGGGACGCTGTCGCGGAGGTCAAGTCGCGGCTTGATCTCGTCGAGGTCATCGGGGGGTACGTCACCCTGCATCGCGCCGGGCGTGAGCTCACGGGGCTCTGCCCGTTCCACGCCGAGAAGACGCCGTCCTTCGCGGTCAACCCGGAACGCCAGGTCTGGTTCTGCCACGGTTGCGGGAAGGGGGGCGACCTCTTCCGCTTCATCGAGCAGATCGAGCGGATCGACTTCCGCCAGGCCCTGGAGATGCTCGCCGACCGCGCGGGCGTGGAGCTGGAGAGCGGGCCGAGCGCGGACCGCGGCGCCGGGCGCAGGCGGAGGCGGTCGATCGAGCTCAACGGCAAGGCACAGGCGTACTACCAGCACGTGCTCTGGGCGACCCAGGCCGGCGAACCCGGGCGAGCCCTGCTCGGCGAACGCGGGATCGGGGAGCCGCTGGCGCGGCAATTCGGCATCGGCTTCGCCCCCGCGGGCGGCCCTGGTGAGGACGCTCTCGCGCGCTATCTGACCGGCAAGGGCGGCGCGACCGTCGACGAGCTCGTCGAGGCAGGGCTTGCCCACCCGCCCGGGCGCGGCAGGACTCGTGATCGCTTCCGGGATCGCCTCGTCTTCCCGATCCGCGACGAACGCGGCGAGGTGCTCGGCTTCGGGGCCAGAGCACTCGGTGATGCCAAACCCAAGTACCTGAACAGCCCGGACTCCGCCGCGTACCACAAGTCGGCGGCGATCTTCGGCATCGACCTCGCCCGGACCGCGATCGCCGCCAAGCACGCGGCGGTGATCGTCGAGGGGTATTTCGACGTCATCGCGGCCTACGCGGCAGGCGTTGAGCACACGGTCGCGAGCAGCGGGACGGCCCTCACCAGGGAGCAGGTGCACAGCCTCGGACGGATCGCGGAGACGCTCATCCTCTGCTTCGACGGGGACGAGGCCGGACGGGTGGCGGCCACCCGAGCTGTGGACGTCATCGCCGCCGAGGGCGTCCAGGCGCGGATCTGCCGGCTTCCCGCGGGCTTCAAGGACCCGGACGAGCTGGTCCGCAGCGATCCCGCCGCCTTCGCCCAGGCGATCGACGATTCACCTCCAGCGTGGCAGGTGCTCCTCGACGCTGCCCTGGGCACCGGCGAGGGCGGCAGCGTCGATGCGCGGCGGGCGGCGGCGGAACGAGCGGTTTCGGTGCTTGCCCGGATCCCGGAAGCGACGACACGCGAGCTGTATCTCCAGCAAGCTGCCCGGCGCTTGGACATCGGGGCGCGGTCGCTGAGCACCGACCTGGCGAACTCAATGCGTGATGGAGCGCGCCGGCTCCCCAGGATCCGTGTTGCCGCCCCTGCGGAGACCGCGGCCGACACGGCGGATGAGTCGGAGCCCGCGGAGGCGGACGAGCCGATGCCGCCCTGGGAGGCGCAACTCGCGCGGGTCGTGATGATCCGGCCGGAGCTCGCCGCGGCACTCAGGTCGGACAGCGGCCTGGGGCCGGACGAGTTCACCAACCCGACCGCCCGGCGCATCTACGACGCCGCATCCAGCGACCCTGCCGGATTCACATTGCGCCGGCTCAGCGGGGGAGACCAGCGTCGCGCGGCGGGCCTCCTGGTCCGGGAGGTGCCCGAGTTCGCCGACGAGGCCGAGCCGCAGGCCCTCAAGCAACTGATGGCCGACTGCGTCCGCCTCATCCACGAGGAGAGCGTGCGACGCGCACTGGTGAGCATCTCGACCGAGATGCATCGCGCGAGGGACGAGGGCCGCACGGCTGACGCCGACGCCCTCGCTGCCAAGCTCAGCCGGCTGGCGGCGGATGCGCCCCATCTGCGTCGCACCCTGGCAGTCCGCTGATCGGAGGCTCGACGCGCGCGAGCGGACGCGCATGTTTGATCCGAAGGCTCTCGAGCCACCATCTTGCTCGTGCCCGCGTGGATCTTCTCTATTCGATCGCCCGAATTGGAACACGCAGACGGCTTCCGCAATTATTGTGAGCACTGTCGTTTATACCGATCGCCCGGCGGATCTCGCAGAGCGGGCGTCAGCGCGCGCCGCGTGAGACAGAGTTGAGATGACCACAGCTACCACCACCAGATCCAGGGCAGCCGCCCTGCCGCCGCCCTCCGGGGCTGATTTGCTGGTCTCCGCCGCCGAGGCGCTGATCATCAAGGGCAAGGATCACGGATATCTCACGCCCGACGACATCCTCGCGGCCTTCCCGGAGATCGATGTCGAGCCCGACCATCTGGAGCGGATCTTCCACGTCTTTCGTGAGATGGGGATCGAGGTCAGCGATGGTGACAAGGACTTCGAGACCGTTGACGAGATCGACGAGGAGCTCATCGCCAAAGCCGAGGCGATCGACTCCGTCTCCCTGGATGACCCGGTACGCATGTACCTCAAGGAGATCGGCCGTGTTGCGCTCCTCAAGGCCGAGCAGGAGGTGCATTACGCCAAGCTGATCGAGCAGGGCGACGAAGAGGCGAAGAACCAGCTCACCGAAGCCAACTTGCGTCTTGTGGTCAGCATTGCCAAGAAGTACATCGGCCGCGGCATGTCCTTCCTCGATCTGATCCAGGAAGGCAACATGGGGCTGATCCGCGCTGTCGAGAAGTTCGACTACCACAAGGGCTACAAGTTCTCGACGTACGCCACGTGGTGGATCCGTCAGGCGATCACGCGCGCGATCGCCGACCAGGCGCGAACCATCCGCATCCCCGTGCACATGGTCGAGACCATCAACAAGCTCGTCCGGGTCTCGCGCCGGCTGCTCCAGGAGTTGGGGCGCGAACCCAACGACGAGGAGATCGCCGAAGAGATGGGCATCACTCCCGAGAAGGTTCGCGAGATCACCAAGGTTTCGCAGGACCCGGTCTCGCTGGAGACCCCCATCGGCGAGGAAGAGGATTCGCATCTCGGCGACTTTGTCGAGGACAAAGAGGCCACCGCGCCGTCCGATGCCGCATCGCTGACGATGTTGCGCACCGAGGTGGAGGACATCCTCGACACGCTGACGCCGCGCGAACGTCGCGTGCTCCAGCTGCGATTCGGCCTCATCGACGGCCACCAGCGCACCCTCGAAGAGGTGGGCAAGCGTTTCGGTGTCACCCGCGAGCGCATCCGCCAGATCGAGGCGAAAGCGCTGCGCAAGCTGCGCCATCCCTCGCGATCCAAGAAGCTCAAGGACTACCTCGAGTAGACTGCGCGGCTCGGTCGCTGGCGGTGACGAATCGTGATCGTGAAGGCACGGTGCGTCACGGCAGGTAGACTTGAGTCATGATCCGGGTTAGCTCAGCGGTAGAGCAGGCGGCTGTTAACCGCAAGGCCACTGGTTCGAATCCAGTACCCGGAGCGTCGACGTCCCACTAGCAGCACGCGGCATCGCCCGAGGCGGCGCCGTACACGAGGAACACGGGATGACCGAGACCGCATCGCGGCCGGGCACCACGCCCGCTGCCACGACCCTGACCGCGCCCGATACCGAGGGCGTCGCCCCGACCGACACGACATCGACACCGCCAACATGGGCGTGGCCCCTGTCGGTACCGCCGTCTCACCCTCCTGAGGGCGTGCTCGACCGCGACGG
Organism: Candidatus Dormiibacterota bacterium; assembly: GCA_003132525.1. Classification (GTDB taxonomy): domain Bacteria; phylum Chloroflexota; class Dormibacteria; order Aeolococcales; family Aeolococcaceae; genus Palsa-851. Next base: position 28,677 of record PKXZ01000031.1, read on the forward strand.
CGGCGAGGAGGAACGCGTCATCGACGGAAGTGCGACCCCACCGCCGGTCGAAGCGACCGAAGCAGATCCCACCGAGGTGACGGTGGTCGCGGCCATCACCACGCCCGAGAAGGCGCTGCCCAAGGTGACCTCGTTCGGCCCCCCAGGAAGGCGCCGTTCGACCATGGCAATCGTCGTGCTGTCCATCGTGACCCTCGGCGTCTATAGCCTCGTCTGGCACCACCGCATCAACCGTGAGGTGGGGAACTTCGATACGCGCATGCACGTCATTCCGGGGCGCTCCACGCTTGCGGTCGCAATTCCCTGGGCGCTCGGCGTCCTGATCAGCCTCGCGGGTGCGGCTCGGATCGTGCTGGCGGTCGCCAATGTCACGCTGCCGTTCAATCCGCACTTCACGGTGCTGCAGGCGTACGGGCTGCTCGGCGGCATCCTGGTGATCCCATATCTCGAGCTGTTGCTGTCGTTCAGTGCCGTCGCGATGGTGATGACACTGGAGCGCGTGCGCATCGTCGAAGACCGGATGCTGCGCACCACCGATGTGCAGCTGCGCCCGATACGCGCAATCTTCTGGATGCTGCTTCCGATTGCGGGTGGCCTGATTCTCATCGCAATCATCCAGCGACGTCTCAACCGGGCCTGGGAGGACGATATGGCGGCGGCACCTGCGGTGCGCCCGACAGTGCGGGTGGCTCCGAGCTGACCGTTTCTGCCACCGCCTTGCCCACTCTCGTGCACCGGTTGCGGCGGGCTGCACTAGACTAACCGGTCGCGGTGGCTGTTTCGATCGCCTGTATTTCCGGCAAAGGCGGGGTGGGAAAGACAACCACCTGCGCCTCCCTGGCGGCTGTGTTCGCCGAGCGCGGACGTCGCGTGCTCGCCGTCGACATGGATCCGCAGTCCAACCTCACGTCCGGACTCGGCTTCAACCCGTACTCGCTGACGCACACCGTCGCCGATGCGATTCTCGAGCCCGACCAGTCAGTGGATGAGCTGATCGTCCGCACCAAATGGCCGGGCCTGCATCTGCTTCCCGCGAACCCCGACCTCAGCGCCGTGGAGGCCGGTCTGCCGACCACGCTGGATGCCGAGACGCGCCTCCGGCGCGCGCTGGACCGCGATTGCCGGGACTACGACTTCATCCTGTTCGACACGCCGCCGAGCTTCGCGTTTCACACCATCAGCGTCCTTGCGGCCGCCGATTACATCGTGATTCCAATGCAGATGTCGGGCTACGCGGTGAAGGGGCTCAAGGAGACATTGCGCTCCGTGCACCACGTGCGCCAGGAGTTGAATCCGGACCTGCGCGTCCTCGGCCTGCTGCCGACCTTCGTGGTGATGCGCACCCGCTTCTCCCGCGACATGCTCGATGGACTCCACGCGATCCCGAACCTGCGTGTCTTCAACACGGTCATCAAGGTGACTGTGCGCCTGCAGGAGTCGGCGCTCGCCGGCGAACCGGTGACGGTGATGGCGCCTTCGTCGGAGGCGGCCGCCGCATATCGCTCGTTCGCCGATGAGGTGCTCGCCGCGCTGATCGCCGAGGGTGAGCGTGGTGTCTGAGGTCCGCTCAACACGCCGCCGGCGAAGCGTCGCCGTCGCCCCAGCCCTGCTCGATCCTGCCGAGCTGCCGGACGATGCCCCGGGGAGGGTGAAGCTGATCACGGTGGAAGCGCCTGCCGACATCGTCGACGCCCCGGCGCCACTCGCCCCACCCGTGACACGATCGCCGTCGCTGCTCGCAGCAGGTGGCGGGTGGATCGCGGTGGCGGTGGCCGGAGTCGTGATCGTGGCGATCTTCGTCGTGGGGATGCTGCTCACCCGCTGACCTGACGGCAGTTGCAACTCCAGGGAGTTGTCTTCCCGGCAAGGCGCGTCAGCTCCCTCTTGCGCACCCGAGGAGCAGAGAATACCGGCCATGCGATCCAGGGCCAGAAGCTCTGGCCGGCGTTTGGCCACGGTGCTTTTCACCGACATCGTGTCCTCGACCGAGCTGGCAGCCAGCATCGGTGACCGCCGGTGGCGGACATTGCTCGCCGCATATCGCGCTCTCGTGAGAGAGACACTCCGAAAGACGCGGGGTCGCGAAATTGACGACGCCGGCGATGGTTTCTTCGCCGTGTTCGAGCACCCCGCTGATGCGATCGCGTGCGCGTGCCTGCTCACTGAGGAGGTGCGAACCCAAGGTCTCGAAGTCCGATCCGGCATCCACATGGGCGAGGTCGAGACCACAGGCGCCAAGCTCGGAGGCATCGCGGTGCATATCGGCGCTCGCGTCTGTGCACAGGCAGGCGCCGGCGAGGTGCTGGTCAGCAGCACGGTTCGCGATGTCGTCAGGGGCTCCGAATTCGACTTCGTCGACCTCGGAGCTCGCCCGCTCAAAGGCGTCCCCGGAGAGATGCAGCTCTTCAGAGTCACCTGGCCCGAAGGCCGGGTCACGGTCGCAGGTGCGCGTAGTCGTCGCGGGTTTCTCGCCGCCGGCGCTGGTGGCGTCTTGGTCGTTGCCGTCGTCGTGGCGGTCCTGGTCGCGCTCGTTCCGCGCCATCCGGAGGCCGCCGGGCCGCAAATCTTCACCGTGGCCGGTACCGGTGTCGGCGGTAACGGATCGGACGGAAAGCAGGCCACAGCAACCGAACTCGATCATCCCGTTGCGGTGGCCCTCGACCCGACGGGGCGTCTCTACTTCGTCGAGGACAATCGGGTGCGCAGGGTCAACGCCAACGGAACCGTGACGACGATTGCGGGCACCGGAGCGGCCGGGTTCAGCGGCGATGGCGGCCCTGCGGTGGCGGCTGAGCTCAACGGACCGCAATCGATCGCAATCGACGGCGTCGGCGATGTCTTCATCGCGGACTCGTTGAACAACCGCATCCGTGAGGTGAGCCCGGACGGGATCATCACGACAATCGCGGGGTCGAACCATCAGGGGTACGGAGGCGACCGCGGGCCTGCGATTGACGCCGCGCTCAATGATCCCACGGGAGTGGCGATCGGATTTGGGGGATCGGTCGGATCGATCGTGATTGCAGACAGGGGGAACAACGTCGTCCGCATGGTCACCGCCCCCACCGCGACATTTGCCAACGCGATCATCACCACGGTGGCCGGCACCGGGCAGGCGTCTTACGAGGGGGACGGCCATCTGGCCGTGAACGCGGAACTTGACAGCCCGCAGTGTGTGGCGGTCGATTCGGAGGACGACATCTACATCGCCGACGTCGGGAACGACGTCGTCCGCGTCGTGGACGCAGGGGGCACCATCAACCCAGCCGCCGGCAACGGCACGACCGGCTTCACGGGCGACCACGCTCCGGCAACCTTTGCGGAACTCGACCTCGCCAGCACCGGTGGTGGATGCCTGGCGGTTGATGCAGCCGATCACCTGTTCATCGCGGACGGGGCGAACAACCGCGTGCGCGAGGTCGTTTTCAATGCCAGCGGCGGCAGTGTCATCACCACAGTCGCCGGCGACGGGGTTGACGGGTTCGACGGCGACAACGTGGTCGCGACCGCATCGGGCCTCTCCTTACCACTCGGCATCGCAGCCGGCGCTGACGGTGCCCTGTACATCGCTGACAGCGACGCGAACCGAATCCGTCGCGTCGGTTAGCCGGGCGGAGCGCTGGTGGAATCCGTCTCGAACGCCGTTCCATGTTCCGTGATGAAGTACGCCAGGTAGTCGACCTTCTGACCTCCCACGGCCGCTTCCTGGGTCAGGGTGTGCGCTGGAACATACGCGGCCTGACCGGCCGGCAGTTGCACCGGTGCCTGGCCGGCAACGTCGACCTTGAGCGTTCCGTCCAGCACGAAAACCACCTCAAGGCCACCGAAGATGTGGGCCGGGCTGCGACCGCCAGGCTGGAGGCTCACGCTCCGGAGCGTCTCGGTGTACGTCCCCGGTGGCATTGCGGTCGGCGGAAGATCCTCGGTCTTGAACACCAGTGTTGACGGCGGCACAAGGGTCGCGCTCTGCGGAGTATCGGGCCAGAGCGCGATGAAGTACCACGTGCTCAGTGCGCCGGCAAGGGTCTGGTGCGAGTGGTCGATATCCTGCAGGAAAAGCGCCGTGGATGGCGGGATTTCGACGTGCGTTCCCTCATCCGTGTAGGTGAGCTGCTGCAAGCCGCTCTGGACATAGATGAAGCCCGCCTGGTGTTTCTTTGACGCGATGGACTGTCCCGGGGCCTGGACGAATTTCACGATGCGCACGTAATTCTTCCCTGTCGGTGCTGAGCCGAGCTCTCCCGCCGCGAGCTCGCTGAAGGTCATGCCGGAAGACCGTGCCAGCGCATTCGCGGTGGGCCCGGAGGCTGCTGCGCCGCCACATGCGACCGCGGCCATTCCGCAGAGCGCCACCGCTGCACGTCCGGCGATGGGACATCTGCGTGTGCTGATTGCGCGCTTTCCGATTGGTTCTGCCGGGGTCGTTATTCCTGACATGACCGTCTCCCTGCGCCCCCGTCGGTGTGGGCCGTTGCCCTGGGGCATGTGCGATCTTGCGACACAGCCGGGGCGGATGTCTGTCAGGCTCCTGACAGCCGTCCTTGGGATGCGACTGATGCGCTCCCAGCTGCAGTCGCAACTACACTGGTTTGTGGTAGACTGCGCCTGTGCAGATCGAGCCGGAATCCGGAAGCGCCGAAGCAATCCTGCTCGCCAGGGCCCTTGGAGGCTCGTCGCCAGGGGCCGATCTGCATGCGGTCGCCAGCCGGGTGGCGCGGATTCCCTGGTGGGAGCGTCGCACCCTCGACGCCGCCGGGCTGACGCGCGAGCACGGCGTAGCGCGGGAGCGGGCCGAGCGGCTCGCCGCGATGTGGGAACTGGCCGAACGCTGGGCCGACGACGACCGGCCGGCCATCGGCTCGCCGCGGGACGCGCTGCTCATGCTTGACGGGCTGCGCCGCGCACGGCGTGAGCAGGTCGTCGTGCTCCTGCTCGATGCGCGGCACCGGCCGATCAAGCTCGAGACGGTCGCGGTCGGGACCATCAATGCGTCGCGGCTGCAACCGCGCGACGTCTTCGGACCGGCGCTGCGCAGTGATGCGGTTGCAGTCATCATCGGCCACAACCATCCGAGTGGCGACCCGGCGCCGAGCCGCGCGGACCGCGTGGTCACGGCGGCGTTGCGCAGCGCCGGTTCCTTGCTCGGTGTACCGGTGCTCGATCACCTGATCGTCGCCCGCCGCGGTCATCACTCCTTCCGTGAGACCGAGCGCTGGGACGAGGCGGCCTAGCCCTCAGTCGCCGAAGGCGTTCTCGCCGGTCAACTCTTTGCCGATGATCAGCGTATGCACTTCCTCGGTGCCTTCGTACGTGAGCACCGACTCGAGGTTGGCCATGTGCCGCGACACCGGGTACTCGAGGGTGATGCCGTTGGCGCCAAGGATGGTGCGTGCGCTCCGCGCGATGTCGAGCGCCGCGCGCACGTTGGCCCGCTTGGCGATCGACACCTGCACCGGGTGCAGCCGTCCCTGGTCTTTCAGCGTCCCAAGACGGTGGGCGAGCAGCCGGCCCTGCACGATCGCGGTTGCCATGTTGGCGAGCTTCTGCTGGGTCAACTGCATCGCGCCGATGGGCTTGCCGAACGCACGCCGCGTCTTGCTGTACTCGAGCGCAGACTCGAAGCACGCGCGAGCCGCGCCCATGACTCCCCAGCCAATACCGAACCGCGCTTCGTTCAGGCATGAGAGCGGGCCGCGCATACCGGTCACGTCCGGGAGTGCCGCGCTGTCAGGAACGCGAACCGAGTCGAACGACAGCTCCGACGTCACCGATGCGCGCAGCGACAGCTTGTGGTGCACATCGGAGGTGGTGAAACCGCGCGTCCCGCGCTCGACGAGGAACCCGCGAACACCCGCCTCGGTCATCGCCCAGACCACCGCGACGTCGGCCATCGAGCCGTTGGTGATCCACATCTTGGTGCCGTCGATAACCCAGTCACCGCCATCGCGGCGGGCCGAGGTGCGCATCGACGACGGATCCGATCCGGCGTCCGGTTCGGTGAGACCGAAGCAGCCGATCGCGCGCCCGGCCGCCATCTCGGGCAGCCAGCGGGCCTTCTGCTCGTCGCTGCCGTACTTGTGGATCGGGAACATGGCGAGCGAGCCCTGCACCGAGACGAACGACCGCAAACCGCTATCGCCGGCTTCGAGCTCCTCGCACGCGACTCCGTACGCGATTGCCGAGGTGCCGGCGCATCCGTAGCCGTGCAGGTGCATGCCCAGCAGGCCAAGCTCGGCGACGCCGGCGATGAGCTCGCGCGGGAACGTGCCGGCCTCGAAGTGCTCGGGGATGACCGGCAGCGCTCGGTCGCGCACGAAGGCGCGCACCGTGTCGCGGATCAGGCGCTCGTCGTCGCCGAGCAGGTCGTCAACGGCGAAGAGATCGGAGGGAGCCAGCGCGCGGGTCCGCGGAGCGCGCTCGGTAACGGCCATGCGCTCAGAGTACCCGGTTGACTACGCGGCGACCCGCATCCCAGCATCGACGAGCTGGCGGTGGAGCAACTCGCCGTTCGCGAAGCCGACGTTGATTTCGGTGACCTGCCCCGAGCCGTCGAGGACAATCGTGGTTGGCAGCGACATCACCCGATATCGCCGGGCCAGCTCGGGCTCGACGGCGATGTCGATCTCGCGGATCTTGATGGCCGGGTCGATGCCGGCGGCGAGTGCACGCAGCGCCGGCCGCTGCGCGGTGTGGCAGATCGTGCACGACTCACCGGTGAAGTACAGGATCGACGGCAGCCGGCTGTCCTGCCCGGCGCTCTCGACAACGCTGCCCACGAGCTCGCGCTGACCACCCTTCTGGATCTGGAGGAGCAGCACCACCGCACCGATCGCCGCGATGGCGATCAAAGGTGCCAGCAGGAGGATCATCGCGCCGGTTCGCGCGAGAGCGGCAGCAGCCCGATGCGTACGAGCTGCGCGTACATGATGCAGCCGACGCAGATGTCAAAGGCGAAGTTGAGGAATGCGAGCGCTGCCACGATCCAGGCAAGCACCCATGCCACCAGCAGGATGTTGGTGATGACGAACACGCTGGCAGCGGCGAGGAACACCCCACCCAGCAATTGCGCGAAACGATGCGGCGCGGGGTCCTCCTGGCGCACGCGTGGCTTCACGATGCCCGCGGGCTTGAGCCAGTGCAGGTAGAGCAGGCGCGGCACGTTGAGCGAAGGCGAAGCGACCGCCGCCAGCATCATCACGGCGAGCACGGGCAGGGCCCACGCGATCGGGTGATATGCCAGGCCCACCAGGTAGCCCACGACGATGACGCTCATCAGGATCGCCTGGTTGACCTTGAGGACACTGCGGTCAAAGGGAACGACTGCCATGGTCCGGAAATCATACCGTGCAGGTCAGGTATTGCACGCGGCGCCCGTCCGGACCCCGAAGTGCCAGAGTCGCGTCGCTCGGCCTCGAGCTGTTGGAGGTGTTCGTGACCCCGGAAGGCTCGTCCCAACTCGAACTCGGCGAAATCCGCGTCGGTGCCGCCTACGAGCCCGACCGGGCGGATGAACGCCATCGCATCGCGGAGCTGAAGCACCCGCGCCGAATCCACCTCGGTGACGCGCTCGCGCTGGTGTTCGAGAACCGGGACACGATCCGCTCGACCCTCGAGGAAGCGCTCCGCACCGAACGCATCGACGACCCCGAGCGGGTCGCGGGGGAGCTCACCGCGTTCAATGCCGTCGTCCCCGAGCCCGGTCAGCTCGCCGCGCTGCTTTTGCTCGAGGTAGCGGACCCGGCGGACCTCGCAGCGGCTGCGGCGCGGCTCGAGGGCGTCGAGGCCACGGTGTTCATCGAGGTCGAGGGCACGCGGGTCCGGGGTGTCCCCGAGGCGGTGTCGCCGCCAGGCGAGACCGCGCCGGCGCACCTTCTTCGCTTCACGCTCGAGCCCGATCAGCGCTCAGCCGTCCTCGCCGGATCGGCCATCGCCACCGGAACCGACCATCCGCATCTCAACGTCAAGGTGCAGCTCGACGAGGAACAGCGCCGGGCCGTCGCCGCGGACCTCTGAGCCCAACCCGGGTGTCCGCACGCCCATCGGCCCGGGTCAGCGCAGGCTGAGCCCGCGTCGGAGCGCGACCTCCTCGTAGACCGCGGCGGTCAGCGCGGCGGTGCGAGCCCAGCTGTACCCGGACGCCCGATCGACGCCGGCATGGCGCATCCGCGCGGCGCGCACCGGCTCGACGAGCACTGATTCGATCGCATCGGCAAGCGCGGCGGGGTCATCGGGTGGGACGAGCACCGCCACGTCCAGCGTCAGCCGCGGCAGGTTCCCGACCGCGGTGGCGACAAGTGGCGCCCCGGACGCCATCGCCTCGAGCGCGGTCAGCCCGAAGCCTTCGTGTGTCGAGGGCAGGACGACCACCGCCGCCTCCCGGTAGAGGGAGGCAAGGTCAATGTCGTCCACCGGCCCGCAGAGCACGATGCGCACGCGCCGCCGCCAGGCCTCGGTGGCGAGCCGGTCGGCCTCCGGCCCCAGGGCGCCCGCGAGCGCCAGTGTTGGACCGCCCCCTGGAAGCCGCTCCATCGCCTCGAGCAGGGTGTCGAGCCCCTTGCGCGGGTCTCTCGAGCGCAGGGTGCCCACCCAGAGCGCGTAGGGCTCGTCGAGCCCGAGGGCCTCGGCGGTCCGGGCATCGCGCAGTTTGGGGCGGGCCGCGAACACCGGCCCGACACCGTGGGGGACCACATGGACGCGCGCCGGGTCGAGGCGAAGGGTCGCGATCGCCTCATCCCTGGTTGCCTCGCTGACCGCGATGATCCCGGCGCACGCGCGGAGCACCGGGGTCAGCAGCGCCGCGTAGGCGCGATGCGCTGTGCTGCCGTGCCACATCTCGAGGTCATGCAGGGTCACGACCTGGCGTGCAGTCGGAAAGCTGACCACCGGTTCGCCGCCGAGCCCGTGAACGAGATGGGGATGCCTGGTCATCGCGTCGGAGAGCACGTGGGGTTGGGCGCGCAGGAACCGCGCTGGGCGTGCCTCGCTCCATGGGGATGACGGCGGCATCGAGGGCGTTGCCTCGATGCCCGGCACGTCCCGCAGTGCCTCGATCAGCTGGCTCGCGTAGCGACCGATCCCGGCGTCCCGGCGGCCATCGGCAAGGCAGCTGGCCTCGAGCAGGACGCGAAGCGGTCTCTGCATCGAGGCTTTGTAGCAGGCTCGGTCCCCGGCACCGCTGGCACAATGAGTTTGATGCCCAACTCCCGTTCCGTCATGCCGTTCACCGCTCTGGTCGGCCAGGAGGCGATGAAGACCGCGCTGGTCCTCAACGCCATCAATCCCGGCATCGGCGGCGTGCTCATCCGGGGACAGCGGGGCACGGCCAAGTCGACCGCCGTGCGAGCCCTCGCCCGGCTCCTCCCCGAGATCGATGTGATCGTCGGCTGCCGCTACCGGTGTGACCCCGAGGCGCCGGCGTCGTGGTGCGACGACTGCCGCGCTCGCGCCGACGCCGGGACCCCGCTCGTCGTCGAGCGGCGGCGGATGCGCGTCGTGGAGCTGCCCGTCAATGCCTCCGAGGACCGAGTCGTCGGTACCATCGACACCGAGGCCGCGATCAAGCTCGGCGAGCGCCGCTTCGAGCCGGGGCTCCTCGCCGACGCGAACCAGGGGATCCTCTACGTGGACGAGGTCAACCTCCTCGACGATCACATCGTCGACGTGCTCCTCGACGCCGCGGCGATGGGCTGGAACGTCGTCGAACGCGAGGGGATCTCGTTCTCGCACCCGTCGCGCTTCATCCTCGTCGGCACCATGAATCCCGAGGAGGGCGATCTGCGTCCTCAGCTCCTCGATCGATTCGGCCTCTGCGTCGACGTCACCGGGCTGCGCGATCTCGACGAGCGGGTGCGGATCATGGAGCGCGATTCGCAACGGAGCTGGGACGGCGCGGGTCTCGAGAGCCAGTTCCTGGACAGTGAGGACCACCTGAAGGCGGTCATCCAGGAGGCGAAGCGGCTGTTGCCACGCGTGCAGATCACGCCGACCATCGGGTGGTTCATCGCGCTGGTATGCATCGACGCGGGTGCGCTGGGGCATCGCGCCGACATCGTGGTGAGCGGTGCCGCGCGGACGGTGCGAGCCTGGGACGAGGCGGAGCGCACTGTGCGCGCCCGCGCGGCGGGAGTTGCCGCGGAACCCGATGACCGCCTGGTGGTCACCACTGCCGACGCCACCACGGCCGCCGAGCTGGCGCTCGCGCACCGCCGCAGGAACCGCCAGGACGGGGTTTCCCAGCCGGGTGGCGCGGCTGCCGAACGCTCTCGCGAGCGGCTCGAGGAGATCGCGCAGGAGGCGGAGGCCGCGGTTGTCTCCGAGCAGACCTCGGAATCCGGTGCGGAGCCCCCGGACGATTCCGGCAGCGGCGAGGAGGGCGAGAGCCCGGGGCAGGTCCAGGGCAGCGAGCAGGCCACCCAGGCTGTCACCCGGCGCAGCGCGGAGCAGCTCTTCGAAGGCGAGATCTTCCCCGTGCGCAAGATTGCCCTGCCGCGCGATCGCCGGAGCCGATCTACCACCGGGAAGCGGAGCTCGTCGCGGAGCAGCGACAAGCGAGGTCGCTACGTCCGTGCGACCCAGACGGAGAAGACCACCGACATCGCGTTCGACGCCACGATGCGCGCCGCGGCGCCGCACCAGGTTCGCCGCCGGGCCGATCAGCCGGCGGACCACGTCGGCCCGGCGCTCCACCTCGAGCGGCAGGACCTGCGCCAGAAGGTCCGCCACCGGCGCACCGGGACACTGATTGTCTTCGTCGTCGACGCCAGTGCATCGATGGACGCCGAGCAGCGCATGCAGGCGACCAAGGGCGCCGTGCTCTCGTTGCTTCGCGACGCATATCTCCGTCGCGACAAGGTGTCACTCGTCGTGTTCTCCGGCCGTGCGGCGCGAGTGGTACTCCAGCCGACGTCGTCGGTGGACCTCGCGGAGCAGCGGCTGCAGCGGCTCACCGTCGGTGGCACGACACCGTTGACGCACGGCCTTGTCGCGGGACTCCGGATCGTGCGCACGGAGCGTCTGCGTGACCCGACCGTGTATCCACTGATGGTGCTCATCAGCGATGGACGCGGGAACATCTCGCTCTTCGGCGAGGAACCGCTCGTCGAGGCGCAGCGCGTCGCCGAGCAGCTCGGCGCCGACGGCGTGCACATGCTCGTCATCGACTCCGCGCGTGACCACACCACCAGACCGATGCCCAGGGTCGGCAGCCACAACCGGCCTCCGCTCTTCGGCGGCTACGGTTTCAATGCCTGCCGTGACCTCGCCGACCGCGCCGGCGGCGAATATCTCGGCCTCTACGACCTCTCGCAGGGGGCGATCGTCGAGGGTGTCGAGAAGACGCTTCGAGGTCGCATGGCACAATGACTGTGATGCAGACCGGTAGAAACGTGTTCCCCTTCACCGCGATCGTGGGACAGGACCTCATGAAACAGGCCTTGATTCTCAACGCGATCAATCCCGCCATCGGCGGTGTGCTGATCCGTGGAGAGAAGGGCACCGCGAAGTCGACGGCTGTCCGCTCGCTCACGAAACTGCTACCGGGGCTTGACGTCGTGGCCGACTGCCGCTACGGCTGCCCACCCGATGATGCCGACCTGCAATGCTCCGAGTGCACCGTGCGGGTGGAGAGCGGGGAGACGCTGCCGCGGAGCCGCCGTCAGATGCGTGTCGTGGAATTGCCCATCAACGCCTCCGAGGATCGCGTCGTCGGCGCGATCGACATCGAGGCCGCAATCAAGCGCGGTGAGAAGGAGTTCGAGCCCGGCGTCCTCGCCGAGGCGAACCGCAACATCCTCTACGTCGACGAGGTGAACCTGCTCGACGATCACATCGTCGACGTGCTCCTCGACGCCGCCGCCATGGGACAGAACACGGTCGAGCGCGAGGGAGTCTCGGTGTCGCACCCGTCGCGCTTCATCCTCGTCGGGACGATGAACCCGGAGGAAGGCGAGCTGCGTCCGCAGCTGCTCGACCGTTTCGGGTTGTGCGTTGACGTGGAAGGGATTCGCGACGTGCGTCAGCGCGTCGAGATCGTCGAGCGGCGCGAGGCTTTCGAAGAAGATCCCACCGCTTTCGCAGCGCGCTTCGAGCCTGCGGAGAAGGCGGAGGCGGATCGCATCGCCCGGGCGATGTCGATGCTCTCCGACGTCGTCGTGGTCCGCAACATCCTGGTGGCGATCGCCGCGCTCAGCATCGAGCTCGAGGTGGACGGGCACCGCGCCGACATCGTCACCCGCAAGGCGGCGCAGGCGCTCGCGGCACACGAGGATCGCGCTGCCGTTGGACTTGACGACGTCGAGCACGTCGCACCGATGGTGCTCGCGCATCGGGTCAAGCCCGGGCTCTCCGGCAGCCGTCGCGGGCTGACCGATCTTGCGGAGATCCTGCGCACCGCGCACGACGGCGACGGCTCGCTCGAAAACTAAGGCATCTCCGTGACGCATGCGTCTTGACCGGATCCGCAACTTCAGCATCATCGCGCACATCGATCATGGCAAGTCGACCCTTGCTGATCGGCTGCTCGAGGCGACCGGGACTGTGGCGTTGCGCGACATGCAGGATCAGCTGCTCGATCAGCTCGACCTCGAACGCGAGCGCGGCATCACCATCAAAGCGCAGGCGGTGCGGCTCGCGTACACCGCGGCCGATGGGATCGCCTACGAGCTGAATCTCATCGACACGCCGGGGCACGTCGACTTCGCGTACGAGGTGTCGCGGTCACTCGCGGCATGCGAGGGCGCGTTGCTGGTGGTCGATGCGACCCAGGGCGTCGAGGCGCAGACGCTCGCGAACGTGTACCAGGCGATCGACAACCATCTCGAGATCATTCCCGTCATCAACAAGATCGACCTTGCCAACGCCGACGCGGAGCTCGTGCGCCGCGAGATCGAGGAGGTCATCGGCATTCCCGCGCACGATGCAATCCTCACCAGCGCCAAGCAGGGGATCGGTATCGGAGAGGTACTCGAATCCATCGTCAAGCGCGTGCCGCCGCCGCGGGGCGACCCCGACGGACCCTTGAGGGCGCTCATCTTCGACGCGAAGTACGACGCCTATCGTGGCGTCGTCGTCTACGTTCGCATCGTCGACGGCCGTATCGCTGCCGGCATGCGCGTCCGGATGATGAACAACCGGAGCGAGTTCGTCGTCGACGAGGTGGGCGCGTTCGCGCCGGCGATGACCCCGGTCGGCGAGCTGGCCTGCGGTGAGGTGGGCTACTTCATCGCGTCGATCAAGAACGTTCGCGACAGCAAGGTCGGTGACACGGTCACCGACGCCGCGCATCCAACGACGCATCCGCTGCCGGGATACCGCGCGGTGACGCCGATGGTCTACGCGGGCATCTTCCCGGTCGACTCCGACGACGTCACCGACCTTAAGGAGGCCCTGCAGCGCCTCAACCTCAACGACGCGTCGCTGATCTTCGAACCCGAATCGTCAGCCGCGCTCGGCTTTGGGTTCCGCTGCGGCTTCCTCGGGCTGCTCCACATGGAGATCGTGCAGGAGCGCCTCGAGCGCGAGTTCAACCTGTCGCTGATCACGACCGCGCCGACCGTCGAATACCGCGTGCGCCTGCGCTCCGGCGAGGTGATCGCCATCGACAATCCCGAGATGCTGCCGGACGCGTCGGCCATCGACGCCATCGAGGAGCCGCGCACCAAGGCGACGATCATCGTGCCGAGCGCGTACGTCGGCGCGATCATGGAGTTGTGCCAGGAACGCCGTGGCGAATTCCAGCACATGGACTACCAGCCCGGCGACCGCGTCGCGCTCACCTACGACCTCCCGCTCGGCGAGATCATCCATGACTTCTACGACCAGCTCAAGTCGCGCAGCCGCGGGTACGCGTCGCTGGATTACGAGATCACCGGGTTCCGCGCCGAGAACCTCGTGAAGCTCGACATCCTTGTGGGTGGGCAGCGCGTCGACGCGCTGAGCATGATCGTCCACCGCGACCGAGCCAACGCGCACGGCCGCAAACTGGCCGAGCGGCTGCGCAAGCTGATCCCCCGTCAGCTCTTCGAAGTGCCCATACAGGCAGCGATCGGTGGCAAGATCGTCGCCCGTGAGACTGTGTCCGCCATGCGCAAGGACGTCCTGGCCAAGTGCTACGGCGGGGACATCACGCGGAAGCGCAAGCTGCTCGAGAAGCAGCGCGAGGGCAAGCGCCGCATGAAAAGGGTGGGCAACGTGGAGATACCCCAGGAGGCATTCATGGCTGTGCTCAAGATGGACGAGGAGTAGGTGGACGCCTGATGCCTCGGCCCAACCCACCCCGCAAACGCCCGCGCCGGCGCCCCGATTCGGTTGAGCGCAACACTCGAGCCGAGGTTGCGCTGACGAGGCAGACCGCGCAGGTCAACGAGAAGAACGGTTCCTCAGGCGGGAAACAGCAGTCAAGCGCGAAGCAGCCGGCCAAGGCAAAGCCGCCGCTGAAGGGAGCGGCCGCGCGGGCTCAGCGCATCAACGAGCCCTTCGTGCCGTGGGCAAAGCGGTCCTACGCGATCCTGGTCGCGCTGATGGCCGCGGGCGAGCTGATCATCGGAGGCCTCACGTATTTCACATACTCGGGATCCAAGCCACCGCTCGCGACGTTCCTGCTCGGCGTGGATGCAGGCAGCTTGGGACCGATCATCGCGGTCGCAGCCGCGCTGGTTGCCGCGCAGTTCGCGAAGTACATCACCAAGGAGTCGCGCAGCCTGCGATTCATGGAATCGGCCATGGCGGGGGTGATCCAGTACTTCATCTTCTTCGCGCTGTTCATCGGGCTGCTATACCTGCTCGGGCTGGGAGGCACCGCGTCGGCATCGAAGGGACTGACGATCAGCGAGCCCCTCGAGCTCGCCGGACTGGCAATCGTCGACATCGCGAGCTTTGTGGGGACGTACTTCATCTACCCGCCGCTGTACCGGCGCATGCGCATCAAGCCGCCGCCCTCGCGCACACCTCGGCCGGCGAAGGACAAGGGTGGCACTGACGCACCCGCGCCCAAAGGCTCGAAGACGATGGTGGACAAGATGGACGAGGCCCCAACCACGAATCAAGAGGCCAAGGACACGACCGCGTGACTCCCGCGGTCGACGAGGTGCGCTCGCTGTACCTGCACATCCCGTTCTGCGAGCGAAAGTGCGAGTACTGCGACTTCACCAGCGTCGCCGGTGCCACCGGGTCGGCCGCGTACATGGAGGCCCTCAACGAGGAGGTCCGCCACCTGGGGACGTGCCTCGGCCGCCTCACGCTCGACACCGTGTTCATCGGCGGCGGGACGCCTTCGCTGGTCGAGCCGGAACTGCTTGCCCGGCTGGTGGCGGTAGTCCACGACACCTTCTCGGTCACGGCGGACGCAGAGGTGACCATGGAGGCGAACCCGTCGAGCATCAGCGCCGCCCGGGCGCGGGTGTGGAAGGCGGCGGGCGTGAACCGCGTCAGCATCGGGGTGCAGAGCCTCGAGGCCGACGCGCTGCACTTCCTCGGCAGGGTCCACGACGCGGACCGTGCGCTCGCCGCCGTCGATGACGTGCGCGAGGCCGGCTTCACCTCGATCAACTGCGACCTCATCTACGCCGTTCCCGGTCTCGGGGACGTCCGCTGGCGCCGCACCCTCGAGCGCGTGGCAGCAGCGCGACCCACACACATCTCGTGCTACGAGCTGACCGTCGAGCCGGGCACGCCGCTGCACACCCGCGTGACGCGAGGGCAGGTCACGCCGGTCGACGGCGCCCGCGCCATGCGCCAGCATCGAATCGCGCTCGAGGTGCTGGGCCTCGCGGGATACGACCAGTACGAAGTCAGCAACTTCGCGCTCTCCGGCGAGGAGTGCCGGCACAACCTCGTGTACTGGCGCAACGGGTACTACGCCGCTGCCGGCGTGGGCGCCCACGGTCACCTTCCAGCGGACGCTGCCGCGGCGATCGGGCTCGATGTCGAAGCCGGTGCTGTGTCGGTGCGCCACTGGCACGGCCGCGGCATCGCCGCGTACGCACGCGCCGTCAGGGCCGGGGCATTCCCCATCACCGGCTCAGAGCCCGTCGGGCCCGCGATGCGCGAGCAGGAGCGGGTGATGCTCGGCCTCCGCCTTCGCGAGGGCGTCCGCCTTGGAGCGGCGAGCCTCGACGAGGCGCATTCCCTGGAGGGTCTCGGGCTCCTCGCCGTCGATGGTGACCGGGTCCGTGCGACTGAACGGGGCGAGGCGCTGCTCAACCAGGTAACCCTTCGCCTGGTAGGCGATTGGGCGGCCTAGCTGGTACGCTTAGCACTCAACCTCGACGAGTGCTAACGCGCCGGCAGCCGGCGCCCGCACCGTCACATCTGGCCAGACGTGCAACATCCAGTCCCGCTCGATCAGCGCAAGCAACAGATCCTCAAGGCCGTCGTCGCGGATTACACCCGCACGGGCGTGCCGGTGGGGTCGGCGTCGCTTGCTGTCCACCTGGCCACCTGGTCGTCGGCAACCATCCGCAATGAGCTGGCGACACTCAGCGAGGTCGGCTATCTCATCCAGCCGCACACCTCCGCGGGCAGAGTCCCGTCCGACCTCGGCTACCGCTACTACGTCGACTTCCTCATGGATGAGGAGGACGTCCCGGCGGCCGTGCGCCGCCAGGTGGACCCGTTCTTCGCGGTGCTCCCGAGTGGCGTCGAGGACATCCTCGAGATCGCCGCGACCGCGCTGGCGCACGCCGCCGACGCGGTGAGCCTGGTCACCGCGCCCCGCGCGCTGGGTGTCCGGGTCAAGCACCTCGACCTCGTCAAGCTGAACGACGCCCAGGCGCTGCTCGTGCTCGTCCTCGAGGGGAACCTGGTCCGCCAGCAGGCGCTCAACCTCACCGGACCGGCCGACCAGACCGTGCTCAGCGCCATTGCGTCGGGGCTCAACGCGGTCGTCGTGGGCCTCAATGCCGCCGGCATGTCGAGGCTGCCCGCATCGGTGGGGGAGCACGTCGCACTCGAGCGCGACCTGCTCACCCAGATCATCGCCTTCATGACCGTCTGCGATGCCCAGCAGGACACGCTCATCCTCCATGACGGGGTGCGCAACCTGCTCCACCAGCCGGAGTTCGGCGACGTCGAGCTGCTCCAGCAGGTGATCGAGGTGGTGGAGGAGGAGCGCATGCTCGCGGCGCTGATCAGCGCGGCCGACCTCGACCACGGCATCCAGATCATGATCGGGCGCGAGAGCGGGATGGCCGAGCTGTCCCGGTGCAGCCTGGTGCTCACCACCTACCGAGCCGGAGCGGAGCGGCGTGGCACGATCGGCGTGCTCGGCTCTACCCGCATGCCCTATGCGCAGGTCGGACCCCGGGTTCGCTACGTCGCTCAGCGAGTCGGCCGGGCCGTCGGGCGTGCTTTGAGTTGAGCGTGGGCATAGTGAACGCATGACGACGGACGGACGCGACTTCGCGGACACGCGCCCGTCGGCGGAGCCTGAGTCGCTGGACAGCGCCGCCGAGGAGCCGGACGAGCGCGACGCTCGCTATCTCCGCCTCGCCGCGGACTTCGAGAATTTCAAGCGGCGCAAGGCGCAGGAGCTCGCTGACGCGCGCACCTATGAGAGCGAGGATGCGGCGATCGCGCTGCTCCCCGTTCTCGACAACCTCCGCCGGGCGGTCGACCATGCCGGCGAGGCGGGCGCCGAGGAGTTTTTCATCAGCGGCCTGCAGCTCGTGGTCCGCGAGTTCGAGGCCGCACTCCAGCGCCTTGGGGTCGTGCCCGTGCCGGCGGTCGGCGAGCGCTTCGACCCGGCGATCCACGACGCCATCGCGGCTGAGGAATCGGATGACGTGACCGACGACACGGTTGTCGATGAGCTCGTCCCCGGCTACCGCCTCCACGACCGCCTGCTCCGGCCCGCGATCGTGCGCGTCGTGCGTCCGCGTCAAGCCTCGTCGGGAAGCTGAGCGATGGCGACGGTCAAGCGCGACTACTACGAGGTGCTCGGGGTCTCGCGCGACTGCACCCCCGAGCAGCTGAAGGTGGCGTACCGCAAGCTCGCCATGCAGTACCACCCGGACCGCAACAACGGCGACAAGGGCGCCGAGGAGCAGTTCAAGGAGGTCGGCGAGGCGTACTCGGTCTTGAGTGATCCGCAGAAGCGCCAGCGCTACGACGCGTTCGGCCATGTTGACGGCGCGCAGCCGGACTTCGGCAACTTCTCATTCGACTCCGCGTTCGACCTCTTCGACATGTTCTTCGGCGGCGGCGGACGCCGCCGCGCGCATACCGGTCCCCAGCGCGGCGACGACCTGCGCATGAACATCGAGATCACCTTTGAGGAGGCCGTGTTCGGTGCCAAGCGCACGGTGGAAGTGCCGCGCGCCACGCTCTGCACCGAGTGCAACGGCTCCGGCGCAAAGCCCGGCACCAGCGCCACCAAATGCGCGACGTGCTCGGGCAGCGGTCAGGTGCGCAGAACGATGCAGTCGATCTTTGGACAGGTCGCGAGCGTCACGCCATGCCCCACCTGTCACGGCGAGGGCCAGGTGATCCAGGAGCCCTGCACCGTCTGCCGCGGACAGGGACGCATCCAGGGACGGCACACCGTCGAGGTCACCATCCCCGCCGGTGTCGACGACGACGTCACGCTGCGTCTGACTGGCGAGGGCGAGCCCGGACCACGCGGCGGCCCCGCCGGCGACCTCTACCTGGGCTTCCGCGTGAAGCCGCACCCCAACCTGGTGCGGCGCGGCCAGGACCTGCTCTACGAGCTCCCCATCTCCGTCACCCAGGCCGTGCTCGGCGACACCATCGCCATCACCACTGTCGACGGCGAGCATCCCGTTGAGGTCGCTCCGGGGACGCAACCGGGCCGCCAGATCAAGATGCACGGGCTCGGTGTTCCGCACGTTCGCACCGGCCGGCGTGGTGACCTCATCTGCGTTGTGCGCGTCGTCGTGCCGAGTCATCTGTCGCATCAGGACCGCGCGCTCTACGAGCAGCTCGGCGGCCGCGAAGGCAAACCCGCCGAGGTGAAGAAGGGCTTCTTCGACTCGCTCCGCGACGCGTTCCGAGGCTGAGTCTGCGCGCACGCGCCGGGGAGGTTTAAGGCGTCGCGGGTGCGGCCCTACCCAGGCGGCCAGGTCATCTGCCGTCCGCCGAGCAGATGCATGTGCAGATGGTCGACCGTCTGGCCGCCTTGCTTGCCGGTGTTGACGACGAGCCGGAAGCCGGTTTCGTCGATGCCCTCGTCCTGCGCGATCGCCTGGGCCACATGGAGCATCCGCCCCCAGAGCCCGTCCTGAGCGGGCGTCAGCTCGGCGACCGACTCGATGTGCTCGCGAGGGAGTACCAGGACGTGGACCGGGGCCTGCGGGTTCACGTCGCGGATGGCGAGCACCTCGTCGTCCTCGCGAACAAAGGTGGCCGGAAGTTCGTGTGCCGCAATGGCGCAGAAGATGCAATCGTTCATGAGCGCAGCAGGGTACCGCGCAGGCGGTCGTCCTCGACGGCTTCGGCACGCACCAGGCTGAGGCCGCCCTGACGGAGTCCGGCGGCGCCTTCGACGATCACCTCGTGATATCCGGCGGTCAGACCGTGTGCGACATCCCCGTCAACGGCGTCCCAGGCGACCTCGTGCACGCGTCCGCACGCGCGTGCGAGTGACTGCGCGCCGGTGCGCCGGGTGGCGCGACGCACTTCGGCGCTGCGCCGTCGGGCCGCCGAGTCGTCGACGCGGCCGCCGATCGCCGTGGCGGGAGTTCCCGGACGTGGCGACCAGCGAAAGACATGACCTTGGAGAAACCCAACTTCATCGACGAGCGACAGAGTTTCGGCGTGATCGTCGTCGGTCTCGCCGGGGAACCCCACCATGATATCGGAGGTGAACTCGGTTGCTGGATTCGCCGCGCGGAGCGCGCGGGTGACGCGCAAGTACTGCGCGCGCCGGTATCCGCGGTGCATCGCGCGCAACACGTGATCACTGCCGCTCTGCAGCGGCATGTGCCAGTGTGAGCAGAGGCGTGGATGCGCGTTGAGTGCGATCAATGATGCCGTGACGTCGTTCGCGTTGATGCTGCTGAGCCGGATGCGCGCACGCTGTCCGCACGTGTCGAGCAGCGACTCCAGCAGGGCGGTCAGGGTGGTCCCGATGTCGCGGCCGTAGGACCCGAGGTCGACACCGCACAGCACGACCTCGCCGTGACCGGCATCGATGGCGGCGCGGACCCGATCGTGCACCGTCGATACGGGAACACTCGATGAGGCTCCGCGCGCCTGCCACACGATGCAGTACGTGCAGCGATGGTTGCAGCCGTCCTGCACCTTGATGAACGCACGTGACCGCATCACCGGCGCGTCGCGTGGCCCGTCGCTGGTGGCCGACATCGCGATGACGTGGTCGGCGATGCGGTTCTTGTCGGCGTTGGCAAAGATCGAGTCGACGGTGGTGAACGCGCCGGGATTGGCATCGACGCTGCAGCCCGTGAGGACGAGGTGCGCGCCGGGATCGAGGCGGCGCAAGCGGCGGATGCGCTGGCGTGTGGTGGCATCCGCCTGGGCAGTGACGGTGCAGGAGTTGAGCACACGCACGTCGGCCGTGTCGGTCTCGGGGACGACGTCGCATCCACCGGCCGCGAGCCTTCCCGCGAGGTCCGCCATCTCCGCGAAGTTCACCTTGCAGCCGAGCACGGTGAGCGCGACACGGAGTGGACGATCGGGTGGAGCGCTCATGCCGGTCGCGGCGCCGGGGCTGCGTCGAGGTCCCCAGAACTTGCGAGCAGCAGCGATGTCGCCACCGCGCCGGCGAGCCGGCTCGGTAGCGTGCGCGCGCCGAGATGGACGTTGATCGCCCCGGTGTCCGCGAGCGTGCGGAGGTCGGCGGCGTCGAGGCCGCCCTCGGGGCCGATCACCAGCCCCACATCGCCGGGAACCGGAGGGACCGCGCCCATGATCGAGACGGCGTCCTGACTGATCACGCACGCGAAGATGCGCGTGCCTGCCGGGAGCGCATCGAGCGCTTCGGCAAGCGGCAGGATCGAGTGCACATCGGGCGGCCCTGCGCGGCCGGACAGCTGGGCCGACTCCCGGGCGATCGCGCGCCAGCGCTCGAGCCGGTGGACAACCCGCGAAGGGTCGGGGCGGGACACGCTGCGATGGGTGAGCACCGGACGTATGGTCGCCGCCCCTGCCTCGGTCAGCGCCTCGACGGTCGCGTCCATAGCCTGCGCGGGAACCGCCTGGAGCACGTGCACCGCGAGCCGCGGTTCGCCTTGGATCGGGCGGCTCCAGACAATCGACCCGCTGACGCGAGCTGGGCTCACCTCGTCGAGCTGCAGCCCGTGCTCAACCGTGCCGTCCTCGACGATGACGATCGTCTCGCCCGGGAGCGCGCGGAGCGCGCGGGACAGATGGCTGGCGTCGATGCCGGTGAGGGTGGCGCGACCGCCCGAGACCTGGTCGGGTTCGACGAAGAATCGAGGCACGGCAGCGTGCATGGTGCGGCACCCGCCTCCCGCTATGGTGGGCGCGTGATCGAGACCCACCTCACCGCGCAGACAGCCGACGGCGTCGGGCTGTCTGTGCACATCAACGGCGATGGGGATCCGCTCCTGCTCATCCCCGGCCTCGGCGCGAGCCGATCGGCGTTCACACCGATCCTCGCCGACCTGGCGAGAGCGCACCGCGTGATCACCTTTGATCCGCGAGGGATCGGCGAGTCGGAGGGAGCGGGCAACACGACCTTGACGGCGATGGCGCTCGACGTGGTCGCGGTGCTCGACGCTGTTGAAGTTGCGGCGGCCGCGGTGTTCGGCGCGTCAATGGGTGGCCTGGTGGCGCAGCACGTTGTCGTCGATCACCCCGCGCGAGTCGCCGACCTCATGCTGGCCGCGACGTCGCCCGGAGGTGACGCCGGCGTCGACCCGAAACCCGAAGACCAGGCGGCGCTGATGGGCAAAGGTGCGCACACGCCCGAGGACGCGTACCGGATCGCGTGCACCGTGCTGTACTCGCCGCAGTTCCAGCGTGCGCATCCCGAATTCATCGAGGCGCAGATTCGCGAGCGCGCGCTGCATCCGGTGCGGCCGCGCGTGTTTTCGGGCCAGTACAAGGCGATGTGGGAGCCGGACGACTCGTTCGAGCGCCTCGCGTCGGTCGCGGTGCCGGCGCTCGTCATGCACGGCACCGACGACGTGGTGATCCCGTTTGAGAATGCGCGCATCCTCGCGCGCCGGATTCCCGGTGCGCAACTGCGTCCCTTCGAGGGAAGCGGACATCTCTTCTTTCACGAGCGCCCGGCTGAGACTGCGCGCGTGGTCACCGAGCATCTGCGTCACGCCGGGACCGGTGCCGCTCAGACCTCGTCGGCGGCGGAGTCGTCCTCGCCATCAGGGGAGTCGTCGGCCACCGGATCGTGACGCCCGTTGCCGTTGCCGCTACCGTTGTCGTGGCCGTTGCCGTTTCCGTTGGTGTGCTCGGCCGCGGCCGCGCGCACCGGGACGAGCTGCGCGGGAGCGGTGGCGGTCGCGGTGGTCTCGCGTATCACGGTCACCTTGATGACCCCGGGATACTGCATCTCGGACTCGATCTCGCGCGCGATCTCGCTGGTCAGAGGCGGCATGTCGGTGTCCTTCACCTGCGACGCCTTGACGAAGACGCGGAGCTCACGTCCGGCCTGGAGTGGGAACGCACGGTCGACGCCGCCGTGACGCGTCGCGATCGTCTGCAGCTGCTCGAGGCGGAGGAGGTACGTCGCCAGGGTGTCGCGGCGGGCCCCGGGGCGCGATGCGGAAATGGCATCAGCGCAGATCGTCAGCATCGCGAGATCCGTCGACGGTTCCTCGTCGAAGTGGTGGGCCTTGACGGCGTGGACGATGCCGGGATCGACGCCGAGTACCCGGAGCAGCTCCCCACCGATGATCGCGTGCACGCCCTCGACGTCGTGGTCCACCGCCTTGCCGATGTCGTGCAGCATGCCGGCCTCTCGAGCGAGGCTCTGGGGCAGCCCCATCTCGGCGGCGAGCACGCCGCACAGATGCCCGGTTTCCTCGCAGTGGAGGAGCGCGTTCTGCCCGTAGGAGAAGCGGTGGTGTAGCGTGCCGACCAGGTCGGCGAGCTCCGGGCGGCCCTCGATCTGCATGAGCCACAGCGCGCGCTCACCGATCTCGACGACGCGACGCTGGGTGGTCCTCCGAGCTTTCTGGATCAGCGGGGGAACCTCGATTGCCTGCATGCGCCGGTCGACGACCTCGAGGGCCGCCTGGCGCGCGATCTCGCGTCCGATCGGATCCACGGTGCGCAGCGTGGCCTGCTGCTTCTCAGCGTCCACACCGAGCTCCGCGCCGGTCTGCTCCGCGATCACGGTCAACGCTGAGAGCAGCCGCTCGCGGGCGTGGTCGTCGAGCCCTTCGAGCGACAGTGGCGACATCCGTGGTGCGCTGTCGACGTTGGAGGCGTCCTGGCGCTCCACGGCCTGCACGATCAGGTCGTTCGCGCTCGTCTCCACACGGTCGCCGATGATCTCGGCAATCGTCGCCTCGACGAGCGCGGCTCGCTCGGCCACGAGCTCGGACTGCACGCGGTCCAGCACCAGCGCGGCGGCAGCTTCGCGATCGAGCGCAGCCTTGGCGCGAAGCGTCTCCTCGATGAGCGCCCCCTCCTCGGCGACGCGCGCGCGCCGTTCCTCGATCTCGTCCCGGCGCTTGCGATACGCGAAGCGGCGGTCGTCGAAGATCTCGCGACGCTCCCGGAGGTGCTTGTGGCGCTCGGCGATGACCGACTCCCGGCCTTCGACCGCCGCGAGGCGCTCCTTGACCTCCTCCATCGCAGCTTCGTGCGAGTGCAGCGCCGCGGTGCGGGCCTCGGCGACCAATGTCGCCGCGTGCTGATTTGCGTCGGCCAGGCTCTGGCTGACCGGCGGCGCCGGCGAGGTGTCCTGGGTTCCCTTCCGTGCGTTGAAGAGCGCGACCAGTCCGACCGCGCCAAGAAGCACGGCGATGACGATCAGGACGGCTGCGATGATCATGGATGGAGAGAGTTCAGGACACGGTCAGGCGCTGACCGCCAGGTCGAATGGGTCGCTTGCCTCGGCGATGAGCCGCTGGGCGAAGAGGTTGGCGGCGGGAGGCAGGGTGCGTCGCCGATCCCAGCAGAGAGCCATGGTACGCGCGATCGGTGGATCGCGAAGCGGGATCACCGCGACGCGGGTGCTCGGCACCGGGAGCGGCATGGGCATGAGCGTTGTCCCCAGGCCGGCCTCAACGAGGCCCTGGACGATCGTGAAGTCATCCCCCTCGTAGGCGACGTGGGTGGTCAGGCCCTGGGCAGCGAAGGCCGCATCGATGACCCGGCGGAGCCCGCTCCGGGATCGGGGCAGGATCAGCGGCTCACCGGCCACGTCCTCGAGCGTGCAGGAGCTCCGGCCGACGAGGCGGTGATTGACCGGAACGACGACGGCGACGCGTTCACGGAAGAGGGGATGGATCTCGAGATCGACCACGCCCGTGGGCGGTGGCCCGAGGATGCCGAGATCGTAGTCGCCCCCAAGGACACCGCTCATGACCTCGGCAGTGGTGCCCTCCTCGAGGGTGAACCGGACCGCCGGATAGCTCTCGAGGAACCGTGCCAGCCGTTCGGGCAGCCAGCGGGCGCCGACTGTGTGGAGGAAGGCGACGCAGACCCGCCCACTCTCGGCGGCGACGGCTCCCTCAGCCTCCGCGATGGCGTCTCGGAGGTCGTCGAGGATGCGTTCAGCCCGGCCGACGAGGCGCCGGCCGGCCTGGGTGAGGCGGATGTTGCGGCCGATTCGCTCGAAGAGCAGCACCCCGACTTCCTGCTCCAGCCGGGCCACCTTTCGGGATACCGTTGATTGATCAGCTTGCAGCGCTTCGGCCGCCCGGCTGAGGTGTTCGACTTTGGCAACTTCGACGAAAGTGCGCAGAAGGTCGGCATTGATGCGGTCCATGCATCAATCTCACCCTAAATGTGCTGTTGATGTCAATGACCCGAGCCGGTAGGCTTAGCAACGTGATAAGAGAACCCGAGGTACTGGAGCGTAGTCAGGTAGTCGACCCGGGCCTTCTCATCGAGAGCGCCACTGAAGAAGTGCACGCCGCGCGTCGCAGGCATCGCCGCGAAGTTGTCGAGCGGACCCGCCTGCGCCGGCTCGTCGAGCGGGTCGACAGCGCTATCGAGCTCTGTGAGGAAACCCACCTCCAGGGCATCAAAGAGGTGCCACCGGATGTTGCCGAAAGGGCACAGAAGGTGTTCATCTTTGCTCGCGGCGCGGTCCGAAAAACCGGCGACCAGGAGGCCCTCTCCACGGTGGAGACCGCCCTTGCTCGCCGCCAGGTCAAGATCACCGAGGTCATGGACATCCTCTGGACGATCCAGGAGGTCGTCTTCGACCTGATGCTCCCCTGGCGCACCCAGCTCCCCGAGGACGTCGAGCCCGAAGGCGATGAAGCTTCCTTGGTAGGTTTCTGGAGAGAATTCCGCCTCCATCCCTAAAGACGCGGCGACGGCGGTGATGGGCGGCTAAACGGGCACAATCCGCGGGTGGGCCTGCGAGTTGCCGTTGATCGGATGGTGGTCACCAATCATCGGGTCGATGTGCCCCTGGATTGGAATGAGCCGTCGGGGGCGACGATCAGCGTTCATGCTCGCGAGGTTGTCGCGGCTGAGCATGCGGACGATGCGAAGTGGCCGGCGATCGTCTGGTTTCAAGGTGGGCCTGGACACGAGGTCGCGTTTCCGGAGAGCCGTGGGAGCTGGCTCGCACAACTGCTGACGCGGTATCGAGTGCTGCTCCTCGATCAGCGAGGCACGGGCTTGAGCACACCGCTCGATGCGCGTTCGCTGCCGTTCTCTGATCCGGTGGCGCTAGGCAACTACCTGCGTCACTTCCGTCAGGACTCGATCGTGCGCGATGCCGAGCGGTTGCGCGCGACGCTGTACGGCGAGCGCACCGACTGGTACGTCTTCGGACAGAGCTTTGGCGGCTTCTGCTCGCTGACGTATCTGTCGTCGATTCCCGAGCACGTCCGCGGTGTGATCATCACCGGAGGATTCGCACCGGTCTTGCACGAAACCGAGGAGATCTGCACGCGTCTCTTCAATCATGTCGCCACGCGCAACGCGGAGTACTACGAGCGGTTTCCCGGCGATGCCGCACGGGTGCGTCGCATTGTCGACCATCTGCAAACGGGGAAAGAGGTCGATGGTCATGGCCGGCCACTCAGTGCCCGCCGGTTTCTCATGCTGGGCGGCAAGCTGGGGCTGCAGCACGGAGCCGCCGAGCTGCACGGCATCATCGAGCGCGCTGACAACGATCTGGAACAGCTCGGCGTGCTCAGCGGTGTGGTGCATGCACATGTCGCCGGCATGATGTCGCCGGCGACCAATCCGATCTACACGGTGCTGCACGAGGCCGCGTATTCCAACGGTCCAGCGACGCTGTGGGCGGCGGAGCGGGCACGACTCGCGGATCCCCGCTATTCGGCGGATGCACAACCAGCGCCGTATTTCACTGGTGAGGCGGTGTTCCCGTGGATGATGGAAGAGTTGCCTGAGCTGCAGCCGCTGCGAGAAGTCGCCGATGTGCTCGCGGAGATGGACGGATGGCCGGCGCTGTACGACATCCCTCGTCTGCGCGCAAACGCTGTTCCCGTTGTCGGCACCCTTTACTGGGATGACGAGTACGTGGAGCGGGCCATGGCGCTGGAGACGGTGGCGCTGCTGGGCAACTGCCGCCCGTGGATCACCAACGAGTACGAGCACGGTGGGTATCGTGTCGACCCGGCACGCGTGGCGGATCGGCTGTTCTCGATGCTGGACGACCTGACGGCGCGATCGACCTCGCCCTAACCGCCGGCCGCGGGTATTCGGCCTGTCGGCACCTGCACCGACCTGACTACCGCTGGCCGGCGAAGATCGATAGAGAGGCCGAGACCAGGAAGCTCATGACGTAGACGGTGTCGGTGTCCGGGTTCACCGCGAGGCCTGTCGGCTGCCCGCCGACCGCTTGCTGTGTCGTCGCGGTACTGCATCCGGACGTGTTCGTCGCATTGCAATTCGCGCCGTTGAGCACCGATATCGCTGCCCCACCGTTGTCGATCATGTAGATGGAGTCGGTGCTGGTGTCGGCCGCCGCCAATTGCGGCGCCCGGCCAACCTCGGCCGTCGGGAAGGTCCCCGCACAGGTTGTCACCGTGTGGCCGTTGCAGGTCGCACTGTCGATCATTGACACAGTCCCGGGTGCGGACCCACCTTGACTGTTGGTCACGTAAACGGTGTTTGTCGCATCGTCCACGGCCACTCCGTCGGGCCCGACTCCCACGGTGACAGTCGCCGCGACCTTGCCGCAGCCCACGTGGTCCGTGCCGTTGCAGGTGGCCCCGTTGATGACCGACACCGTCGTGCCGCTCGCAAATGGCACTCCGGCACTTGGCGCGTAGATCGTGTCGGTCTTGACGCTGATGCCGAGGGAGCTCGTCCCCGGTCCGACATTCACCGTGCCGGGCTTCTGACCGCAGCCCGAGACGTCCTCTGCGTTGCAGGTC
Source organism: Candidatus Dormiibacterota bacterium (assembly GCA_003132525.1). GTDB lineage: Bacteria > Chloroflexota > Dormibacteria > Aeolococcales > Aeolococcaceae > Palsa-851. The sequence goes on from PKXZ01000031.1 coordinate 56,165, forward strand.
GCCGCATTCAGGACGGCGATCTCGTCTGCTTCGGTGCCATAGGGCAGATACAGCGTCTTGGTAAGTAAGTTGAGCACGGGTGAGCCGGGCTCCGCGCCGACGTTGATCGTCCGCACCTTCCCGAAGCAGCCGGTGGTGTCGGTGGCGTTGCACGTCGCGGTATTGATCATGGCGACCGCTGCCCTGAACGACTCCGCGACGTACAGCGTGTGCGTGGCGTCATCGATCGCCCCCATGGCAGTCATGGGATCGGGCATCGGAATCACGCCGACCGGCGAGCATCCGGAGAGGTCTGCGACCTTGCAGGTGGCGCCGTTGAACACATCGATCTCAGCCAAATCGTGGTTGCTCGCGTAGATGGTATCGGTAGCGGGGTCGATTGATGCCTCGAATTCGTGTTGCGCGACAGCCCGGGCGTCCGAGCGGCAAACCCTCGCATCAGTGGCGTTGCACCCGCTGACGCTCACCGCCTCGAGGACGTTGGTGCCCCCGACGCTGACGAGATAGGCGGTGTCGGTCTGCGGGACGAGCGTGACGTAGTTGGGAAATGCGTTAAACGACGCCCCGTGGTCAGAACCGGCCTCCTCACTCGGCGCCAGGTTTTCACACCCCGACGTGGCGATGCCGTCGCAACTGCGCGTGTTGATCGCCGAGAGCGTGTCATCGTTCTGACTGACGGCGAAAACGGTATGGAGGATGTCGTCAACCGCAAGGCCGCTGCTCCCGGCTCCGGTCGGAACCACCGCAGGCGTGCCCGCACAGCCCGAGGTGTTGGTTGCGTTGCACTGGGCGCCATCGATCACCGAGACCGTGCCGTCGTCGTAGTTCGACACATAGACGGCGCCGGTCTCCTGGTCCACGGCGTCCCATTGGTCGTTTCTGCCCACGGTGACCGTGGGCGATGCCGCGTCACACCCACTCGTATCGCTCCCGTTGCACGTGGCTCCGTCGATCACGGATACCGTGTGTCCCGTGCCTGACCCGTCGTAGAGATCGGCATTATTGTTGACGGCATAGATCGTGTCGGTCGCCCGGTCGACGTCAAGGGCACTCGGTCCGTAGTTGTCCGCCAGCAGTTCTGTGTTCCCGCATCCTGACGTGATCTCGGCATTGCAGGTGGCGCCGTTAATGACGTGGATTCCCCCTTGGGGGTCGGCCACGTACAGCGTTTGTGTGTTCGGGTTGAAGACGGCTCCAACGCCACCAACATCAATGGTCGCGACCGATTGGCAACCAGTTGTGTGCTTCGCATTGCATCGGGCTCCCGACAACACCCACGTGCTCTCACCCCCATTGGAGTCGTAGGTCGCGACATAAATCGTATCGGTCGATTGATCAATCGCCACAGCCTGGGGACCGAAGCCGACGACGGCTTGCGCCACCACCCGGCAACCCGATCCGTTGGCCGCCTTGCAGGTGGCGGTGCTGATGAGATCAACGACGTCATCGGGTGTGTTGCAATCCGAAGTTGGGCACTGGATCGGGACATAAAGTGTGTCCGTACTCGGATTGACGGCCGGAACGCCAGGACTACCGCTCAGCTGGACGGAGAATCGAGCGGTCGGGCTCGGGGCCGGGCGAACCGCAGGCGCGGGAGTCGTGTGGTTCGCATGGATGTACTCGAACACGGTGATCGGCGCCGCGACAACGATCGCCGCGGCCAGGGCAATCGCGACGACCACCAACATACGGCGATTGCGAAGGGGCATCGGACGACTTCCGCGTTCGAACACAGCCGCAACCGTCCGATTGACCGTCCGTGCGTCACCACCATCACGTGACCGGTCACCCAGGTACGCGCGGAGCCGTTCCTCGAGTGCTTCAGGTGACATCGTTCAAGTTCTCCCTGAGGCGGCTGAGCGCTCGGGCCAGATGCTGCCGCGCTGAACCGGGCCGGCAGCCCATGTACTCGCTGCATTCATCAAGGGTGTAGCCGTAGAGGTAATGCAGCACGATCACAGCGCGCTGCTGCCGGCTCAACACAGCAAACGCAGCATGCAACGCAGGGTCCGCATGCGTCTGTGCCGGGCTCGGCATGCGATCGTCGATGACCCCCTCGTGCATCCACCGGGCTCGAAGGCTCTTGCCGTAGTTGACGCTCTCGCGCACGCAGATGCGAGTGAGCCACGCGTCGCGGCGTGTGGGATCGCGAAGGCGATCCCAAGCTCGCCAGGCCGCGATCATTGCGTTCTGCACCACGTCTTCCGCGTCGGCTGAGTTTCCTACGATGATGGCCGCGATGGCGAGAAGACGGGGAGCCGCAAGTCGGAAGACTGGATCGGCTTCCGTCCGACTGGACCCTTCCTCAACGATTGCCATCGAAGCCATCAGCATAAAGAGGGATTTTCGGTCTGTTTAGTTGACAGAGGCGCCGCCGTCGACCGGAGGGAGCCCGCGGCAACTCAACGTCCGTCCAGTGGCTAGGATGACCGCCGACGGAACTCGGGGATCAGGTCGGCCGAGGGGCCTGCCATCAACGCGCGGTACGCAAGGGAGAGCAATGTGGGCGGTGATCACGACAGCGATGCCGACGACGAGATGCTGCGGGAGTTCCTGCGCGGCCAGCGCGAATCGGTGTTGGCGATCGTCGAGGGTCTGGACGAGGGTGACTGGCACCGCTCGGTCGTGCCAACGGGCTGGACGCCGGCCGGGCTCGTCGAGCATCTGGGCGGCGCGGAGTGGCACTGGTTCCAAGGCGTCGTGGCGGGCAAGGAGCCGGAGCTGCCTGGCGACCTCGATGAGGATCTGCCGCCGTACGACCCCCTGACGGTGGTGTTCACGAGTGACGAGCCCTCGTCGGAGGTCGTCGCCTTCTACCGCGACCAGTGCGCGCAGTCGGATGCGGTGCTGGCGGTCACCCCTCTTTCGGCATCACCACGGGGCAAGCACGGGGAATTCGTCCCACCGAATGTTCGTTGGATCGTGTTGCACATGATCGAGGAGACGTCGCGGCATGCCGGGCATCTGGA
>PKXZ01000055.1 GCA_003132525.1 Candidatus Dormiibacterota bacterium
TGCGACCCCTGGTCCCCCAGACTAGTCCTTATTTCTCGCCGCGTGCTGAGTTCGATTTAGAGTGCTTTCGTCGGGAAATGGTTGGAATGACGACTAGAGGTCGCTTGATGGAATTCCGTTGGAATCGCGTGGACATNNGACGGAGCTGATGTTGACGCCGGCATACGCGCCAAGGGCGAGTAGGTCCGCGTCCCCGGTGACGAGAGCATCCACCGCTCCGATGACCGCGATGGCGAGGATCTGATCGTCATCAGGATCCCGGCAGACGGTTGGAACCTCAACGGGCATCACCACCTCGGCGATCGCCTCGAGCTCGGCTCGCGCAGCTGCAGCCCGATCGCTCGCCCAGCCACACGTCTCCACAAGCACGGTCTCCAGCTCACCGAGGATCACGGGACCGATGATCAGCGCGTGATCACCGCGGAGGACGTCGTCGAGGAGACGTCGCGGGCGTCCACCAAAGTGGAGCGCCGACACCAGCACATTGGTGTCGAGAACGACCCGCACTCAGCGTGTTGGCTTGCGGCGAGAGCGGCTGCGGCGCGATTTCACCGCGGCCACGACGGTGTCGTCTGTCAGGGTGCCGACAGCAGCTCGTTCTTCTCCGTACGCAAAGAGCTGATCCCATCGTCTGCGTCGCTCCGCGTACTGTCGGAACGCTTCGCGCAAAAGCTCGCTGCGTGTCCGGCCCTCCTGATGCGCCAGGCGGTCGACTTCGACCGCGAGCTCTGGCGGCAAGGAGATCGTCACCGTCCCAGTTATGCGCATGAACAGGACGATAACACGAAGTCTTACCCAGCCAGGACCGCCGAACAGATCCGGAGCCTGCTTCATCAAAGTCAGGACACCCCGGAGTCTCGACGAGGCCCAGGGCCGTTCGACCCGCGCAAACCAACCGCGTTGTGATCCCAGAAGATGTGAGAGTAGACGAGTGTTCCCGTCATCCATGGCTCGTGGGCCGGGAGATTCATAGCCTGAAACGCTGGCTCTGGGATGCGCAGCGAGGGGCGGCGGTACCCGAGCGACCCTGCGGCGACGAAGCCTAGGCGCGAGTAGTAGACCGGGTTGCCCTCGAGGAAGACGATCGGTGCGCCCTGGCCGGCGGCGATCTCGACTCCGCGCCGCACGAGGGCGCTGCCCACGCCGCGGCGCTGGGCCGCCGGCAGAACTGCAAGCGGACTCAACACCTGGACCGTCACGAGCGCGCGCGGCCGACAAGTTCCGGCCCGAAGGATCGGGCCGGGTTCATCGACGCCCGGCTGATGGGGCTGGCCCAGAGGCCGGCCAGGACAATGTAAGCGCCCACCCCAATCGCTGAGAGCGGCCCCACGTTCTGGACACCCGAAGCAGTTCCCAGAATCGTGCTCACCAAGCCAAGGGTCAAGACCATCTCGATCAGCAGCGCCTGCCACCCGTTTATTCCCGGGCCGGGCTGGGTGGCACCAAGCCCCCCGGCGTTGCCGAGGACGGCCAGGAGGAACAGGCACGCGAGAGTGGCACCCAAGAGTTGGGTCACAACGTACCCGGGGACGCGACGCCATGGGAAATCTCGGCGCAGAGCGAAGGCCAGACTGACCACCGGGTTGAGGTGCGCCCCCGAGATCTTCCCCATGAAGAGGATGACCGCCATCACGGTGAGGCCCGGGGCCGCCACCTCCGCAGATCTGCTGACCGCGCCGTGACTGAGCGCGGCGACCACCCCTCCTCCCGCCGCCGCCACCACCAGGAGAAACGTGCCAAAGAGTTCGGAGAAGAGTCGGCGCCACTCCTGACTCGAGTCACGGAATATGGCAACTCGCTGAGCGGTCTCCCCGTCCACGGGGCTCACTGCGACGTCCCGACCCTGATCGAATTGCGCAACTCTACGACCCGCTGCCGTTGACAACGGCCCGACGGGGGTTGTGCCACGCAGCGCCGGGACCGACGAGAGCATCCGCCTGTTTCGGCCCCCACCCACCTGGCCTATATGCGATGGCACGACGATGCCGCTTCAGGATGGGATCAACCACGCTCCACGCCGCCTCTACCGCGGCCTCGCTTGTGAAAAGGGTCCCGTCTCCCGCCATCGCATCCCCAAGGAGGCGGTCGTACGGGGACTCGGCGCCACGCTGCTCCTCCAGTAATGAGAATTCTTCCTGGACGCCCAAGAACTCATCACCGGCACGCTTCAAGCGAGCCGCAATAGCGATAGCAGGTCCGGGCTGTAAACGAAATCGAAGGTAGTTGGCGCGGCGTATTTGAACGGGCGAATCTTCGAAGAGGCGTTGCGGCGGCGGTTTGAGTTCGACGACCACCTCGGTGGCAGTCGCGGCCAGACGCTTCCCCGCCCGGACGTACCAGGGAACGCCATCCCAGCGCCACGAGTCGATGTGGATCCGAGCAGCGCAGTACGTCTCGACATCAGACTCTGCCGCGACACCTGCCTCGCTTCGGTATCCGGTGTACTGGCCGCGGACGATATCGTCTCGCGTCAAGGGGCGCATCGAGCGAAAGACCTTGACCTTCTCGCCACGCTGGGCTTCAGCCGCCATGCTCGCTGGTGCATCCATCGCCAGCAGCGCCACGANNCCTTGCCGAGGAAGTGGTCGATTCGGTAGATCGAGTCTTCAGGAAAGACTGAGTGCGCAACTCGATTCAGCCGTTGCGCTGACGCGAGGTCATGTCCGAATGGTTTCTCGACAATGACGCGTGCGCCGCTGGCCAAGCCTGCGGCACCGAGTTGCTGTATGACATCGCCGAATAGGGAAGGCGGGATCGCCAGGTAGTGCG
>PKXZ01000110.1 GCA_003132525.1 Candidatus Dormiibacterota bacterium
CTGGCCGCCCTGCGCGAGATCGCGCTTCGCCTGGTGGCGCAGACGGTTGGTCGCGCGCGTGGTGCCGTCCGTCCGGCGCCGCAATCGGTCCTCGTGGCGGTCAGCGGCGGCCAGAGCAGCGGAACGCTGATCCGCCGGGCCAGTCGCCTCGCCCGACGCTTCGGTGGCTTCTGCACGGTGCTCGTGGTCCAGGGCCGCCACGATGAGGGGACCGAGGCCGGACGGACGAAGTCGAAGCAGCTCGCCGAGCTGCTGCAGTGTGGCTACCTCGAGCGCGGGGGCAAGGTTGCGGACAATGTCATCGCGGTCGCGCAGGAGTTGGGCGTGCAACACGTCGTGGTCGGCCAGTCATCGCACCCGGGGGTGCGCAGCCGTCTGCACCGCGGGCTCGTGGACCGGCTGATCAGCGAGCTCCCCGAAGTGAGCTTGCACGTGATCGCGCGCCCGGCGCTGCAACGCGGTGGCACGCTCACCAGCAGCGACCAGCGTCCCGACTCAGACGCGTTGCTTCGCGCGCTCCACGCGAGCGCGAACCCTCGCCTTGCTCAGATCGGGANNGAGCCGCTCCGGGCTCCGGGTCTACCTCGGGTACGCACGCGGCTGCGGCACAACGGTGGCAATGCTCGACGAGGCGAACCGGCGCAGCCAGCGAGGCACCGACGTGGTTGTGGCGGCGGTGCAAACCGACGGCCGGAGTCGCTGCGAAATCGCTGTCGGTGATCTGGAGATACTCGGCGGACCGAACTCCCCTGCCCGAGATGGCATTGTCGACGTCGACGCGTTGCTGCGCCGCAACCCCGAGGTGGCGTGCCTCGACGACCTCGCGAGCGTCGACACGAACGGAAGGCCGATCACCGAGTCCGTGCCCAAGCTCCTCCGCGCCGGCATGATGCTGATCGCAACCCTGCATCTCACCGACCTGCGCAGCACCGTCGAAGGCATGGGCGCGATGCTCGGCGCCCGCCCGGAGCACATCGTGGAGGACGAGTTCCTCGACCAGGTCACCGAGCTCGAAATCGTCGACATCACGCCGTCACTGCTGGACGAACGGCTGCGTCGTGGCGAGATCGTCCCCTCCAGCGAGGCCGCGCAGGCGCGGGCTCGCGCGTTCCGGCCCGAGGTGCTCGCGTCGTTGCGTGAGCTCGCATTCAGGCTCCTCGCCGAGCACACCGATCGCCGCCTTGTCGCGTACATGCGCGACCGCGGCATCGAGGCGCCGTGGGAGGTCAAACCGAGGGTCATGCTCTGCGTTCCGCCGCGCCCTGGTATGGACGACGTCATCGCCAGCACCGCTGCCCTCGCCGCCCGGCTCGACGGCAAGATGACCGCCGTCACTGTCCGAGACCGCAAGCGATCGGAGCAGGAGATGCAGCTTCTCGGTTCGTACGCGGCACTCACGCACCAGGCCGACGGCACGTTCGTGACCCTCTACGAGCACGACCCCGCGAGTGCGCTCACCCATTACGCGCGAAAGATCCTCGCCACCGAGATCGTGGTGACGCGCGGCCGGGGGCGCCGCGGCACGCTGCGCAGGCTCATCCAGCTCCTCACCGACGTCGACATCCACGTGCTCGCGACGACACACGAGGAGGCACGAGCCGAGGGCTCGTGACCCGCAACGCCGGCGCCGGTTACGGAACCTGCGCCGGGTCGGTGACGGCAGGCTCGGGGCGAGCCGCCTCCAGAGGAACCGCGGGGAGCGTGAACGCGAACACGGCGCCACCGCCGTCATCGGGATCGTCCAGCCAGATGCGTCCTGCGTGTGCCTCGATGATCCCGCGGACGATCGCGAGCCCGAGGCCTGTTCCCTCGGTACCCGATTGCTCATCACGAACGAAACGCTCGAAGATCCGGTCTCGAAGCGCGGGGTCAACGCCGGGTCCGTGATCGATCACGCGAGTCACGATGGTCCCGCGTGCTCCGTGGGCAACCTCGATCTCGATCGGTGTCGTCGGTGGCGCGTACCGGTCGGCGTTGACGAGCAGGTTGTCGAGCACCTGACCGAGCCGGTCCCAGTCGGCGACGGCTTCGAGTGCACCGGCCTCCATGGTGACCAGGACGTCGCGCGTTGGACGGGTCTGCTTCAGGCGGGCGACGGCCGCCTCGACCGCGTCACGCATATCGGTGGGCTCGAGCCGCAACTCGAGCGCATGACCCTCGATTCGAGCCAGGTCGAGCATGTCGCCGACCAGCCGGTCGAGTCGCCGAGACTGGGTCACGATGCCCATCAAGCCGTCGCGCACGGCTCCCGAGACGTCCGCCCGGCCAAGGAGCACGGTCGCACCGGTGAGGATGCTTGCCAGCGGTGTCCGCAGCTCGTGGCTCACGTTCTGGAGCAGTTCGCGCCGGACCCGGTCCGCGTCGCGAAGCGCGGAGATCTGCTGCTGCGTCTGCGCCAGCCGGACGGCCGTTCGCGCCGAGGCCGCCTGCTCCCGGTAGAGGCGCTCCATCTCGGTGTTCGCTTCACCAAGCGTTCGCGTCAGATGGCGCGCTTCAATGATCGCGCGGCGGCGAAGCGCTGCGACGCTGCCAACTCCGCTCGCCGTCGCAAAGAAGATCACCAGGTAGAGGACGTCACTCAGGTTGACGAGGCTCAGGCTGCCGACGGGCGACAGAAAGAAATAGTCGCCGAGGACGGATGACATCGCCGCGGCAACAAGCGCTGGGATGAGGCCTGTCAGCAGTCCGAGCGACACAACGATCCCGAGATAGAGGAAGACGTACGCGCGCGCTTCCGACGTCGGCAACCGCGCGAGGATCAGCGTCAGCAGGGGCGGGGCCACCAGGGCAATGACGACGCCGATGACGAGCATGCGATTGCTGTTGAGACGGGTCATCTCAGGGATCGGCGAGATGCTCGTTGAGCGCGTCGACGAGACGGCTGGACGCTGCCTGGAGACCGTGCTCTGCCATCAGCGCGTTGAGCGCCGCGGGGTCGGCGGGGTAGTGGTTCCGTCTGCCCTCCGGCAGCTCGATCGGCAGGTCCGGGACGGGAGGAACCACCTTGGTCGCCCGCGTCAGATAGTCGTGATCGGTCTCGCTGAGCCGGTGCGCCTCGAGCAGGGTGCTGACGCCGCCGTACTGGCGGATCATCGACGCGGCGGCAACCGCGCCCACGCCCTTCAAGCCCGGTAACCCATCGGAGGGATCGCCGCGGAGCATCGCGAAGTCCGCGTAGCGACGCCCCGGGATGCCGTATCGCCTGGTCACCTCGGACTCGTCGACGATCGCCCAGCCGCCCTTCTCCGGGTAGAGCACGGTGACCCGGGGGTCCTCGATGAGCGCGAACAGGTCGCGGTCACCGCTGACGATCTCAACCGTTCCCGTGGCCTCCGCCGTCCAGGTCGAGATGACGTCCTCCGCCTCGTAGTCCGCGACGCCGAGCGCATCGATGCCGATCGCCGCCAGGAGCGCATCGATCACCGGCATCTGCGGGATGAGCGCCGGTGGGATGGGTTCGGCGACGCGCTGGGCCTTGTACCCCGGGATCAACGCGACCCGTAAGTGCGGGCGCCAGTCGGCATCGCTGGCGACCGCGATGTGGCGCGGCTGCCGCGTGCCGGCCAGCCGTGTCAGCGTCTCGAGGAACCCCCGCGCCGCGTTGACCAGCCTGCCGTCGGGCGAGCGGACCGTCTTGGGGACGCCGTAGAAGGCGCGGAAGATGAGACTGGACCCGTCGACGAATAGCCAGTCGCAGGACACGGATCGGCTACCGGCACGCGTTCATGAGCGCGGCCATCGTAGCGTCCGCCGGGTCGAGGCTCGGGACCGGCTACGGGGTGGAGCCAGGCGGTGGCGGAAGGGCGTTTGCGCCGTCCGGTGCCGGCAACTGCGGCAGCGACGATGACTGCGGCTCAGCGATTGGAGGCATTGCCAGAGGAGCCCCGGAAACGGGCGCGTCCGGAAGTGCGCTCGCCATGGGAGGCACTGTCTGCGGCGCTCCGGGCACGGGCGCGTCCGGAAGTGCGCTCGTCACGGGAGGCATTGTCTGCGGAGCTCCGGCGACGGCCAGATCCGGAGGCGCACCCGCGACTGGCGGTGGACTCGGAGGCACGGCGGCCATGTCCCCGCCGACAGGTGGCGGCTCGGGCGGCGCGCCCGGCTTCTGAAGGTTATCCACCCCACGCTGCATCGCCTGTCCGGCGTCCTGCGCAGCCTTCTTCAAGTCGTCGAGGAAACCCATGTCAATGCCCCTCGTGGACGCTGCCTGTTTCGGACAGCATATGAGGTCGCGATGCAGAGCGGTGGAGCCCCCGAACGCCGTCAGTCGGGCCGCACGGGATCGAAATCAGCCGGCCGAGCCCTGAGGAGGAGCCCTCTTTCATAGTTCACGCCCTTGGTCGATGCGACCTATGGCACGTAGGCTTGCAACGTCGGCCCCGCGACGATCAACTCATCATCGGCGAACACAGGCTGCGCGAAGATTGGTCCGTCGTACGTGATCGTATGCAGGATCGCTCCATTCGATGCTTCCATCAGGTACACCGCACTCTGCCCGTGGCTGGTGTAGGTCGGTACCGCGAGGACACCGCTGCCGTCGAGCGACGGGTCACCAACCACCGGACCGGTGCTCAATGCGGTCTCCCAGACCTGCCCTCCGCTCGGCGTCAACTCGTACTCGGAGCCGGGCGGGTCGCCGGCCGCTGGCGCGTCGGCCCCGACGAACAGATCCGAGCCGTTGTATACGGCCGCACCACCACAGAAGGCCAGCGAGTTTGAGGGGGGCGGAATGCCCAGCGTGTCGGTCCACACGGGCGTTGAGGGATCCGACTGCGCGAGCGCGTAGAACACCCCGTTCTTGTTGCAGGCTCCCACCATCGCGACCCCACCATCGCTGAACAGCGCCGGACTGGCGTTGAAGTCGCTGTTCTCGCCGTACAAGCCAGGAATTTGATATCCACCGAGGCGGGTGAGGTTGCCTTCGGCGAGCTTGATGATCGCTGTGGCGTCCGTCCCTGTGGTGCCGTTGTCATCTCCCGTGGTCACGAAGACCGAACCGTCCGGTGCGACTGCCGCTGCCGTGTAGATGCTTGCCCCGAGAACGGTGGGACTCCCCGACGTGTAGTACTGCCCGGTTATCGCGCCGGTGTGCTGGTTCAGCGCGATCTCTCCGTCATCGCCGGCGTAGTCGCAGGCAGTGGCGACGCCGTAGTAGATGTACCCGTTGGCGAGGGTGGGCGACGAATAGTTGTAGTAGGGATCGCTCGTGCCGCCAATCAGGGTTTTCCAGATGGTCGACCCAGTCGCCGCATTGACTGCGTAGAAGTAGTGGTCCGCTGCGCCGAGGTACGCAGTGAGCACGCCGGTGACGGGATCCTTGGCGACCGTCGCCGTGGAAACGATGCCCGAATTTGAGCAGTCGTCAATCGTCAGCTTCTTCGTCCACTTGACCTTGCCGGTCGACGCGTTGATGGCGTAGAAGTCGCCATTCTCGGAGCCGATGTAGATTGTCCCGTTGTACACGGACGGCGATGCATTGAATTTCCCAAGTGTCGAGTCCTTCCATTTCGACTTGACCCTGCTGGCGTTGGCGACCGTGATGGTGGCGGCCGAGGACGCGAACGAAACGTGCGCCGGCCCTCCGAGATAGGTCGCGTAATTGGTCCCGCTCTGGGCTGCGATGCTGCCGGCGAGAACCACCACCGCCACGCACGCACCGACTGACGTGTGGGAGATTACTTCGCCGGCCACCTCCGTGCGCTCATGAGATCCATCCGTGGTTGGACATTGCGCCGCATGTCGCAGGCGACGAGCGACCGACGGCCCAAACACCTACCTTGGCTCAGCGATACGGGGTCTTGCTTCCGGGGCTCCGGGTGCTGGCAGGTCCTCGGCCGACTTCGCCACGGGCGTGGGCTCAGAGAACCACTCGCCATCCCACCGTCGGCGGGTGGCAGCTCGGGAGGAACCCCGTCTCAATGCGCCTCGTGAACGCGGCTCGTTTGGGAAAGCATATGAGGGAGCGCGGGACGAGCGACTGCCCGCCTGTCGTGACGCGGGTTTTCGAAATACGCCCGTTTCGACGAGGCGATCAGCAGGCTGCGCAGCTGCCGGCGTGGCAGGCTCACCTGGGCGATGAGGGTCGAGAGCACGAGCACCGACAGGTTGGTTGTGGCCGTCGCCCGACTGCCCCCGGTGATATGGAATGCCAGCGCGATGACGGCCACGAATGCCGCAGTGATCGCGTGCCTCGAGAGATTCGCAATGCGGGCTCGCCCGCGATCCGCCGCATGGGCATCGACCCCAGAAGTGACCACTCCCCCTTCCATAGGCGAATCGTAGCGAACGCGTCACACGATTGCAAGTCCCAAGTTCCAGCCGCCCTTCGGGTGCGGAGCCGGTCTGGCCAGTTCACCCATTGATCAGCCCATTCCAAGCCGCCCCAAGGGGGCTCCGGTACTCGACATCGGAGTGTCGACCGCACCCGTGGCATGTTGGTCAGGGTGGCGGCCCCCATGACGTGCACTTTCATTCAGGGAGGGGCTCCACCACGGCGACTCCATCAGCGATGTGAATGCGCCACCCCTGTTCGTGCACCGTGCGGTGGTGCCGCCGGCACAGAGACACCAGGTTGTCGAGATCGGTCGGGCCGCCGTCCGACGAGCGAATGTTGCGGTGCCTGTCAAATTTTCAAATGTAACGGTGACGCCGGTGGCTGCACTGGCGTCAGTCTTAGAAGACAACCGCTTGCTTGATGGTAGCGCGAGCCCCCCAACCCGATGGGCCTGGACCAAGCTGGCGAGCGAATCAAGGAATTCGACTTGCTGCGCTCGGAACTCGTTTGAGTGTCTGACCTTGTCGCGGCGGAAGCGACCGTCGATGAACACAGTTCTGAAGGCTGGATGCTGGCCAATCTCGAAGGTGCGGATGATACCCGTTGTACGTCCGTGGGTAGTTTCGTTCCACGCCCCGCGCTGCCTCCGCGGCGCCGATGATCATTCTCTTCTGACACCAAGGAAGTTGAAATTGCATCCGGGAAGTCCAGATGGCGTTTCCCGCGCCCCCCGGTATCAACGTGGCGCGCACTACTACTCCGCTAAGCGAGATCCGTAAGTGCCTTATCGGGATCGACCGGTGTACGCACGAAAGCCGCGAGCCCGGCAGCGGCCAGGCAGGCGCACGCGCCCACGAGCAGTGCGGTGCGCGGACCACCGGCCGCAATGATCCATCCGGTAATGATGCTGCCGATGGGAGTAGTTCCCAGATATACAAAAATCCAGAGCGCCATGATGCGCCCCCGGTAAGCGCTCGAACTGTGAAGCTGAAGCGTGGTAGAACACAACGTGACAAAACAAAACGCTGCCGCACCGGTAATCAGCAAGGTCACGCAGGCCACAGGGACATTAGGTGCGGCCGCAGTCGCCGTCGAGGTCAGCGCGAACCCTAGAGCTGCGACGAGCAAGTACGGGCGTCTGGGGTGACGGACGAGGCCGACGGCCAAGGAGCCGAGGACTGCGCCGATACTCAGCATTGTTGTCAGCAAGCCGTAGGTGCCGCCTGACCCGTGGAACGTCTGCTTGGCGAATACAGGCAGGACGACGGCGAAGTTGAACGCCAGCAACCCCACCACGGACATCATGGCGAGGGGTAGCCAGAGTTGCTGGCGGCTCGCTGCGTACTTCAACCCCTCTTTTACCCCGCGGCGTCCTGCGGGCGCAGGTCCGCCTGCTGCGCGCGGCCGAATGAACAGAAGGGCGGCGATGATGGCGAGATAGGACAAGGCGTTGATCCCGAAGCATACGGTCGTGCCCACGGTCACAATCAGGACGCCTGCGAGAGCGGGACCGACCACTCGGGCGCTATTGATCACGACACCGTTGAGGCTGACTGCGCTCGTCAAGTCTTCGGGTGGGACGAGCCGGCTGACAAACGCCTGACGGGCTGGCGAGTCGGCGATCTGGACGATTCCTGCTGCTGCTCCTATGGCAACCAAAGCAGGGACGCTAACAGCACCCACGAGAGCCAGCGCCCACAACAGCGCGGCCAGGAGACAATACAGCGCCTGGGTAACGATCAGGAGTTTGCGGAGATCCACCCGATCGGCCACTGCCCCGCCCCAGGGGCCGAACAGCAAGGACGGGATCCCACCCGCTGCCAAGACCAGCCCGAGATCACTGGGCGAACCAGTGAGTTCGAGTACCAGCCAACCGATGGCCGTCTGTTGCAAGAAACTACCGCTCGCCGAGATGACCTGACCCGCGAAGTAGAGGCGGAAAGGCCGAGCCTGGAGCGCTCGAAATGAGCTACCCCTTGTACGAACGGTGGCGTGCTCGGTCCCCGGTACCGGTCCCGACTCAGGCATAGCGGCGAGGCCGTCACGATCCACGAGACACCATCGGTGCGCGTGCCGGCCACATTGGCAACTCCACTGGGCGAACGTCCGACCCAGGTGCTCGTTGATAAGAGAACTGGCTCATGACCTTAGGCCTTCATGCCCTACGCCCTTTCGGCTGATCCCGTACCGGCTCAACGCGTCGAACCACGACGTGGCATATTGAGACGGTGCATTTTGGGTCCGACAAACCCAAGGCGGTGGACCTCATCGGCGGACATCCTGTGCCTTTGAGCACCTTCGTCGGTCGAGAGCGGGAGTTGAACGAACTTCGATCCCTCTTGCGTGAAGGAAAACGCCTGGTCACGTTGACTGGCATAGGTGGCATCGGCAAAACTCGCTTGGCCCTTGAAGCTGTCGCGGACGCGTCTGCGATCGGTGTCGAGAAGGTTCATCTTGTCGAGCTGGCGTCCGTAACCAACCCGCAGCTAATTGACAACGCCATTCTCGAGGCGGTCGGAGGCGGCTCCCACCGCGCTCCGCTGCAGGCGACATTAAACCACCTGAGAGACGAGCGGGCCTTGGTGGTTTTGGACTCCTGCGAGCACGTCCTGAACGCCATGGGACACGTCACTGAGGTGCTGTTGAGCAGCTGTCCATTCGTGGTGATCCTGGCCACAAGCCTTTCCGCCCTTGACATCCCAGGAGAGTTGGTGTGGACAGTCCCGGCCTTGTCCATGCGAAGTCGGGGCGACGGTGGGGCAAGGGGGCTCTCCGATGCGGGCCGGCTGTTCGCCGATCGAGCCAGCCTGGTTCGGACCCGCTTCGAACTCAGCGACGACATCGTTGAGACCATCGAGACAATTGTTCGACGGGTCGACGGCATTCCTCTCGCCATCGAACTGGCCGCCGCGCNNTTGGATCCTCGACACCAAACAATGCGGGCGTCGTTGGACTGGAGCCATGCCATTTTGAGCGACGAGGAACGCTTGCTGTTTGGCCGGCTGTCGATCTTCGCAGGGAGTTTCGACCTCGCAGCCGCCGCGGC
>PKXZ01000007.1 GCA_003132525.1 Candidatus Dormiibacterota bacterium
GGTTGATCACGCGGCGGTACAGGTCGTTGAGGTCGCTCGTCGCGAACCGTCCGCCGTCGAGCTGCACCATGGGGCGCAGCTCCGGCGGGATCACGGGCAGGACGTCGAGGATCATCCACGCCGGTGACGTGGACGACTTCCGGAACGCTTCGACCACGCGAAGCCGCTTGATCGCCTTCTGACGGCGCTGGCCGCTCGTGGACTTGGACTCCTCGCGAAGCCGCGTTGCCTCGTCGGAGAGGTTGATCTGCTGGAGCAGCTCACGAATCGACGCGGCGCCGATGCCCGCCTTGAAGACCTTGCCGAACTTCTCGACGTACTCGCGGTACTGCGTATCGGTGAGCAGGTCACGAACCGTCAGCGACTCGAGCTCATCGCGCTGCTTCTGCACATCGGCACGAAGCGCATCGAGCTCTTCCTGCGCGCTGACCTCGCGCTCGGCGCGGTTTCCCTGCAGGTCCGCACGGAGCCCGGCAATCTCGGCGCCGGCTGCGTCCTCGGCCTCCTGGATGCGCTGCGCCATGCTTGCGCGCAGCTCCTCCTCACGCTCGGTTGCACGACGCTGCACCTCGACCGCGAGGTCTTCCTCGAGCATCACGCCCTTCTTCGCAACGACTTCGGCGATGACCGAGTCGCTCAGCGTGAAGTTGGCCACGGCCTTGTGGCCCTTGGCTTCCTGGATGCGCGAGTCGAGGTCGGCCGCCGACTCGCGAAGCTTGGTGACGCGGTTCTCGAGCTCCTCTTCCAGACGCGTACGCTGCGCGGCGAGCTCCGCCTCGCGCTCGGCGATGCGTGCCTCGATCTCGGGGCGCTCGTCGGCGCCGCCCGAGCTCATCCGCTCCTTGAGCGCGACCACGCGCTCGTCGGTGTTGGGATCGAGCTTGGCGAGCAGCTCGGTGCGTGCCCTCTCATCGATCGACGTGACGATGTAGTTGGCGAAGTACAGCACCTTCTCGAGGTTGCGCGGGCTCATGTCGAGCAGCAATCCCATGCGCGAAGGGATGCCCTTGAAGTACCAGACATGGGACACCGGCGATGCCAGCTTGATGTGGCCCATGCGCTCGCGACGCACCTTGGCGCGGGTCACTTCGACGCCGCACTTGTCGCAGATGATTCCCTTGTACCGATACCGCTTGTACTTGCCGCAGTGGCATTCCCAGTCCTTGGTCGGACCGAAAATCTTCTCGCAGAACAGACCATCGCGTTCCGGCTTCAGGGTCCTGTAGTTGATGGTCTCCGGCTTGGTGACCTCACCGTGCGACCAGGACAGGATCATCTCCGGACTGGCGATCGACAGCTTCAGCGCATCGAAGTTTTCGAGTTTCAGCATGTGTGTCCTAACTACCGATTGCTGCTATCGAATGTCGTCCACGTCGTCGCGCTCGTCGCGCTCGAGGTGGATACCAAGATCGAGTGGGATGTCGGGGATGTCCTCCTCACCGAGGAGGATCTGGTGCTCGTCGTCGGACTGGATCTCCACGCCGAGCGCGAGCCCTTCCAGCTCCTTGACCAGCACGCGGAACGATTCCGGGATGCCGGCTTCGAGCGTGTTCTCGCCCTTGACGATCGCCTCGTACGCCTTGACGCGTCCGACGATGTCGTCACTCTTGACGGTGAGGATCTCCTGGAGGATGTGGCTCGCGCCGTAAGCCTCGAGCGCCCAGACCTCCATCTCGCCGAATCGCTGCCCGCCAAACTGCGCCTTGCCGCCCAACGGCTGCTGCGTGACCAGCGAGTAGGGACCCGTGCTGCGCGCATGGATCTTGTCCTCGACGAGGTGATGGAGCTTGAGCATGTAGATGTAGCCGACCGTGACCTCCCGGTCGAAGAATTCGCCGGTGCGTCCGTCGCGCAGGCGCTCCTTGCCCGAGCTCGGCAGGCCGGCACGCGCCAACTCGCTCTCGATGAGCTCCTCCGACGCACCGTCGAAGACCGGCGACGCGACCTTGAGCCCGAGCGCGTGGGCCGCGTACCCGAGGTGGGTCTCGAGGACCTGTCCGAGGTTCATGCGGCTCGGCACACCGAGCGGGTTGAGCACGATCTCCACGGGCGTTCCGTCCGGCAGGTACGGCATGTCCTCGATGGGCATGATTCGGGCGACGACGCCCTTGTTGCCGTGGCGGCCCGCCATCTTGTCGCCCTGGGCGATCTTTCGCTTCTGCGCGACGTAGACGCGTACCAGCTCGTTGACGCCCGGAGGCAGCTCGTGGTTGCTCTCGCGGCTGAACACCTTGACGTCGACCACGATGCCGCGCTCGCCGTGCGGGACGCGCAGCGACGAGTCGCGCACTTCACGCGCCTTCTCACCGAAGATGGCGCGCAGCAGGCGCTCCTCCGCGGACAGCTCGGACTCACCCTTGGGCGTGATCTTGCCCACGAGGATGTCACCGGGATGCACCTCGGCGCCGACGTAGATGATGCCGCGCTCGTTGAGGTTCTTCAGCGACTCCTCGTTGATGTTGGGAAGATCGCGTGTGATCTCCTCGGCACCGAGCTTGGTGTCGCGCGCCTCGATCTCGAACTCTTCGATATGGATCGAGGTGTACTTGTCCTCGCGGACGGCTGACTCGCTGATGAGGATCGCGTCCTCGAAGTTGTAGCCCTCCCAGGGCATGAACGCGACCAGCAGATTCCTGCCGAGCGCGAGCTCACCGCCTTCGGTCGACGGACCGTCGGCGAGCACGTCACCCGCGGCGATGTGGGTGCCGCTGAAGACAGTGATGCGCTGCGACAGGCACGTTCCCTGATTGCTGCGCACGAACTTGTGCACGCCGTACCACTGGTCCGGGCCACCGTCGTCGGGGCGCACCAGGATGCCGATGCCGCTGTCCTGTCCGCTGAGAATCTTCTCGACCGAACGATCGTTGTCCGCCGGCTCCGGCCAGCCGACACCGACCACGGTTCCGGGCTTGCGTGCCAGTACCATCTCGCCCGAGTTGCGCGCGGCGTGTCCCTCCATGCCGGTGCCGACGATCGGCGACTCGGCCACGAGCAACGGCACCGCCTGCTTCTGCATGTTCGAGCCCATCAGCGCCCGGTTGGCGTCGTCGTGCTCNNGATCTGCTTCGGCGAGACGTCCATGAAGTCGACGTCGCCGATGGGCAGGTCCTTGAAGGTATGACGTGTGCGGCAGGCGACGTGCGCCACCGCGAAGTGACCCTTCTCGTCGACGGGCGCGTTGGCCTGCGCGACGGTGTACTTGTCCTCCTCATCGGCGGACAGGAAGACGATCTCGTCGCTGACCCACGGCGTGCCCTTGTCGTCCTTGTGCACGCGGCGGAACGGCGTCTCGATGAAGCCGAACTCGTTGACGCGCGCGAAGGTTGCCAGCGATCCAATCAATCCGATGTTCGGACCTTNNCGGGCAGATGCGGCCGTAGTGGCTCTGATGCACGTCTCGCACGTCGAACCCGGCGCGCTCGCGAGACAGTCCGCCTGGACCAAGCGCCGACAGGCGCCGCTTGTGAGTCAGCTCGGCGAGCGGGTTGGTCTGGTCCATGAACTGCGACAGCTGGCTGGACCCGAAGAACTCCTTGATCGCCGCGACCACCGGCCGCGCATTGATCAGGCTCGCGGACGTGATCGTCCCCGAGTCGCTGATGGTCATGCGCTCCTTGATGATCCGCTCCATGCGGATGAGCCCCATGCGGAACTGGTTCTGCAGGAGTTCGCCCACGGCACGCACGCGACGGTTGCCGAGGTGGTCGATGTCGTCCGCCTCACCGTGGCCGTTGTTGAGCTGGATGACCTTGCGGATGATCGACACGAAGTCCTGGTTGTCGAGGACGCGCCGGTCCTTGTCCCATGCGCGCTCGCGTGCCTCTTCCTCGCTGATGCCGAGGTTCTTGTCGAGCTTGAACCGGCCCACCTTGGAGAGGTCGAAGCGGCGTGCGTTGAAGAACAGCGAGTTGAGCAGGTTGCGGGCGTTCTCCACCGTTGGCGGATCGCCCGGCCGGATCTTCCGGTACAGCTCGACGAGCGCCTCCTCGACGCTCGTGCTGCCGTCCTTCTCGAGGGTGGCGGCGATGTACTGGTGCTCCGGGTCCTCGTCAACGTCCGCGAAGAAGGCGCGGATGTCGTCGTTGCTGGCGTAGCCGATGGCGCGCACCAGCGTGGTGACCGGGACCTTGCGCTTGCGGTCGATCTTGACGGTGAGCACGTCCTTGCTCGACGTCTCGACCTCGAGCCACGCGCCGCGGTTGGGGATCAACTTGGCGGCGTAGAGCAGGCGGCCGGTGGTGCGGTCCTCGGCGGCTGTGAAGTACACGCCGGGCGAGCGAACCAGCTGCGACACGACAACGCGCTCGGTCCCGTTCACGATGAACGTTCCCTCACCGGTCATCATCGCGAAGTCGCCCATGAAGACCTCGGCTTCCTTGATCTCGCCGGCGTTCTCGCCGGTCTTGATGTGCAGCCGGGTGTTGATCCGAAGTGGGGCGGAGAAGGTCATATCCCGCTGGCGGCAATCCTCTTCGTCGTATTTGGGTTCCCCAAATTCGTAGTCAAGGAAGCGCAGCTCGTAGTTCTTTCCGGTGTAGTCCGTGATCGGGTTGATCTCGTTGAACAACTCCCGGAGACCTTCTCTCTTGAACCACTCGAATGAATCAAGCTGGGTCTGGATCAGGTTTCCGACCTCGAGCTTGTCTGCAATCTGGCCGTACGACTTGCGGGCGGCAGTAGTGGAAAGAGAAAGGACCATATGCTAAAGTTCCCCCGAGAAGGAATGCGCGCGGGCACGCGCGGCGACGGGCACAATCCCGTATCGTAGCAAAAACCGGCGGATATCGGCCTTCGCAGCCCGTTCGGAACGCTTGGCGCGCTTTTGATCCGGGCTTGAACTGGGTAATTCGACTTTACCCGCGCATGCCCGATTTGAAGCGTCCGGCTCCGGGAAGCCGGAATCGCCTCGCTCGGTGAGCTCTGACGAGAGCTACTTGACCTCGACGGTGGCGCCTGCCTCCTCGAGCTTGGCCTTGGTGCTGTCGGCCTCCGCCCTCGGGACGGCTTCGCGGATGGCCTTCGGAGCCGCGTCCACGAGGTCCTTGGCTTCCTTGAGGCCGAGACCGGTGATCTCACGAACCGCCTTGATGACGTTGATCTTGGCGTCGCCGGCGTGGGTGAGGATGACGGTGAACTCGGTCTGCTCCTCGGCGGGGGCATCGGCTGCCGCCGTGGGCGCGGCTGCTGCGGCAACGGGCGCGGCGGCCTTGATGCCGAGCTTGTCCTCCATGAGTTTCACCGCGTTGACGACGTCGAGGACGGTCCAGGTTTCGAGTGCGTCAACAAACTCCTCGGGGGTCAGTGTCTTGGTGGCCATTGGTTCTCCTTAAATAGCTCTTGAAGGGCTTGGAATCCGTTCGGGGCGGTGCCGGCTAGGCGGCGCGCTTGTCGCGGTAGGCCTCGAGGGTCGCCGCGAGGGTGGAGAGCGGCGAATCGAGCGCTGCTGCCAGGGTGGAGAGGGGTCCGAGCAGGGCCGCGGCGAGGCGGCTGAGGAGGACATCGCGCGGGGGAAGCTCGGCGAGGGTCCGGACGTCGTTGCCGTTGAGGACCCGTCCCTCGGCGAGGCCGGCGACGAGCGGCAATGTCCGCGTGCTCCGGAAGTGCTCGAAGAGGATGCGGGCGGGCGCCGAGAGGTCGCCGTAGCCGATCGCCAGGCCGACCGGTCCGCTCAGCACGTCCGCGAAGCTTCCCGCCCCGGCATCCGCCGCCGCCCGCCTGGCGAGCGTGTTCTTGACCACGATGTAATCGATGCCCTCGGCGCGCAGGCGCCCGCGCAGGTCCTCGAGCTGCCGGACCGTGAGCCCGCGGTAGTCGGTGACCACCGCCGACGTGGACCGGGAGAGCATGTCGGCGAGTTGGGTCACCGCCGCGACCTTGCGTGCTCCAGCCCTCGTCACCTGGGGCTTGTCGGTGCTGGTTGTTGCCATTGCTGCCTCCGTCGGCGCCGTGCCTCCGCCGCTGGCGGGATCA
Organism: Candidatus Dormiibacterota bacterium; assembly: GCA_003132525.1. Lineage (GTDB taxonomy): Bacteria > Chloroflexota > Dormibacteria > Aeolococcales > Aeolococcaceae > Palsa-851. Next base: position 5,971 of record PKXZ01000007.1, read on the forward strand.
CGGCCCCCGGTGCGCGCCCTTCGGCGCATTCCGGCAGCCTTGCCCACCTGCGCAGGGTATTGAGCGGGACTGCCCCGCGCCTGCGGTCTCTGGCGAACGGACGACGGCGAGTCGTCTTTTCGAAGGGCGACAGCGTATCAGGCGTAGCCCGCTCGTCGCGGTCGCGCGACGGGGTCGGGAGGTTGCGCCGTCGCGGCCCGCCCCGCGGTTTGACGTGTGAACTCAACGTCTGGTAGGCTTTCGCTTCGCTCCACGAGCTTTCCTCGTATTCGCGCGCGCTGTTTCGTGGCAGGGCGCACATTCTCAATAAACGGACGGTCGTGCCTACCTTTCAGCAGCTGGTCCGCAAGGGCCGCACCAAGCCGACACACAAGACCAAGGCCCGCGCGCTTCGGGGATGCCCGCAGCGCCGCGGCGTGTGCGTTCGCGTGTACACGACCACACCCAAGAAGCCCAACTCGGCGCTCCGCAAGGTGGCCCGCGTGCGGCTGACCACCAAGGTCGAGGTCACCGCCTACATCCCTGGCATCGGCCACAACCTCCAGGAGCACTCGGTCGTGCTCATCCGCGGCGGTCGCGTCCGCGACCTCCCTGGTGTTCGCTACCACGTCATCCGGGGAACGCTGGACGCCGCCGGAACCAAGAATCGCAAGCAAGGGCGCAGCAAGTACGGCGCCAAGCGCGAGAAAAAGGCGAGCTAGAAACCCATGCCACGTCGTGCCCGCGTTCAGAAACGCGTCATCCTGCCCGACCCGATCTACGGGAGCGTAGGGCTGGCGAAGTTCGTGAACTGCATCATGCTCGCCGGTAAGAAGAGCATCGCCGAGAAGATCGTCTACGACTCGTTCGAGAAGATCCGGCGCTCCTCGCGCAAGGAGCCGCTCGACGTGTTCGACCAGGCGATCCGCAACGTGACCCCGATCCTCGAGGTCAAGCCGAAGCGGGTCGGGGGCGCCACGTACCAGGTGCCCGTGGAGATCCGCCACGACCGGCGCCAGGCGCTCGCGCGCCGCTGGATCATCCGCTACGCGCGGGGCCGGGGCGGCAAGAGCATGTCCGAGAAGCTCGCCGGCGAGTTGATGGACGCCGCCAACGGCGTGGGCGCGTCGATCAAGCGCAAGGAAGACACCCACAAGATGGCCGAGTCGAACAAAGCCTTCTCGCACTTCCGGTACTGATATGTCGGTTGCTGTGGCGGCGCGCGCATTCCCCCTCGAGAAGACCCGGAACATCGGGATCATGGCCCACATCGACGCGGGCAAGACCACGACGACCGAGCGCGTCCTCTTCTATACCGGCCGCATCCACAAGATGGGCGAGGTCCACGAGGGCG
>PKXZ01000028.1:0-3340 GCA_003132525.1 Candidatus Dormiibacterota bacterium
CGTTGAGGTCCACGGTCATCGCTCTGCGCAATGGGGAGATGCCTCTTGGCAAGGAATCCCAAACATCAGCATGTCGCTGCCACACGACGTCGTCCGACGCTTCGCTGGGTGTGCACCCGAGCGCCCGAGCCCGGTCGAGTGAGGTGCTGTAGCTACAGAGCTGCATGTACTGGCGCATCGGGTCGCGCTCGGCGAGCGCGCGGGTGAGGCGTGCAAGATACTCGACCTCGAGACGATCGCCGCCGTAACGGATAAGTATTCCCTCGAGGGTGTGACCCAAGCTGCCGAGATGGGCGTGCGCGAGGAACGGCACGACCTGGTGGCGTCGGTAACCTGCGAAGAGCTCATCGCCCCCCTGCCCCGACAGCAAGACCTTGTAACCTTCGGATGAAGCAGCTCGTGCAATCATGCGTGTGAGCCCATGTGCGGGGTCAGCAAAGAGGTCGCCGCTCTCGACGAGCACCTCCGGAGCGGCCTCCGGCTCGATGTACTCGACTGGCGTGCCAAAGGCTTGTTGCAGAAGTCTTACGGTTGCGGCGTCTTCCCAGAGGCCTTCGCCTGAGCCTTCATCCGACCACCCAATCGTAAAGGCTCTCTTAATCCTCGAGCCTGCACCCCACCAAAGCAGCGAACTGTCGATTCCTCCAGATGCCATGAGTCCGATGGGGACATCGCTGAGAAGCTGCCGCCGGACCGCTGACACGATAGTGGCCTCAGCTTCACGCAATGCATGTTGCGGAGAGATCGGATCTGGGTCGTCAGCGGGGACGAAGGGTGCGCAATACCGGAATTGACGGACCTCCGTTGAGGACCAGTGGAGGGCATGGCCGGGTTCGATGGAGCGAATGCCAAGATATGGCGTCCTCGGATCCGGGATCCAGAGGAAGGTCAAGAATTGGGCAAGCGCCGCGACGTCGTACGCGCCAGCCGGCGCTCCCGCAGCGATCAATGCACGGATCTCAGACGCGAACCATAGCGTATCGCGGGAGATCGAGTAGAAGAGCGGTTTCACTCCTAAGGGATCTCGTGCAATGAAGACCTCGCCAGTGACCGTACTGGCGATAGCCACCTCGAAGATCCCATTCAGCCGATCGAGGGCGGCCGACCCTTCCATCTCCCACAGATGCAGGATCACCTCGCCATCCATCGTTGAGGAGAAGCGATGTCCCGCTCGTTCGCACTCGACACGCAACTCCGGAGAGTTGTAAATCTCCCCATTGAAGATCATGACAAGCGAACCGTCCTCGTTGAACATCGGCTGCATGCCCGAATCGGATAGGTCGACGATCGAAAGCCGAGTGAAGGCGAGGTCCCAGTTTCCTCTGCCACCGGACCACTGTTGACTCCGCTGCATGTCTGGGCCGCGGTGCCTCAGAGCGTCCATGGGAGCCGGGCCAAGCGGTGGCAAATTCCGTCGACTTGCACGTCCGGCGATGCCGCACACGTCCTGTTGCTCCCTTAGTTTCTCACCCTACGCCCGAAACGTAGCATGCGCGGACTCTGGCGCACATCCGCGCCAGTGGGGGGGTAGGCTACACGCCGTCGCTATACTGCCACTCTTGATGTTTCGCTGCCCTGACCCGCTCTGACTGCTGGCGGAGACGCTCACCCGATGGGTCGACGCGCCGAATCGCTCAGGCGAGCAACGAATCTGCCAAGCCGGCTCCGGGCCCTGTCGAGCGCTGACCGGGTGCGATTGCTCGGGTGGACCGCTATCACCGCGGCGACTAGCGTCGTTAGTCGCGAGTGGCACCCGTCTATCACTTCGGCAGACCTCCAACGCTGGTTCGGAGACCACCCTCCGGTGCTTTATCACCCGCCGTACGGAAAGGTAGCGAGCGGCCCCGAACTGCCGCGCATCGGCGACGGTCGGGTGACCGTGCTCCCGTCTTTCCGGGGGGATCCGCGCCTCCGTTGGGAGCGCGAGCGTGACCAGGACTTGCCAGTAGTTGTCATCGAAGCTATCCGCAAAGGCTGGGATGATCAGCGAAGTGCGATTATCAATCGCCGATTCGACCTGGCACTCAACTCCCCTTTCCCCAACCCGATGGAGGCGGCACTTCGCTCTATTGCTTGGTTGGAGATTGCGCGCTTCCGTACCAGTGATCCCACATTTACGCCTGTCCAGATGCGGAGACTCGCATTGTGGGTCCTTGGGGCTGGTGCGCTGATCGAGCGTCGTCTCCACGAGATCCCGCTGGGCGGCAACCATTTGATTACGCACGCTGCTGGCCTCCTCTACATCGGTCGCCTGTTACCCGGACTCCCTCGCACAAATCGATGGGCCGAGCGAGGCGAGCGGATACTTCATACGCAGATCCTGCGTCAGTTTCACCGAGACGGCGGCTCGTACGAGCAGTCCACTGCTTACCACCTCTTCACGCTTGATGTCGTACTCGGCGCCGCGCTCCTTCTTCGCGGCCAGGGAGTGGAGTTCCCGAAAAGGTGGCGGAACGCCTTCATGTTGCCAGCCGCTATGCCGCAGCGATCGCGCGTCCGGACGGAAGCATACCGATCCTGGGCGACGACGACTCTGGACGCCTGCACCGATGGGGTAACCAGCCGGCTGTGCGAGAGATCTGCTCGCTCGCGGCGCTGTTGCTTGGCGACTCGGAGCTCGCCTCCGCTGCAGCCNNATGGCCGCCTGGCTGATTGGATCGGACGCCCCGGCGCGCCTCCGGGCCCTCGCCTCACGTCATACCAGCCCCGCCGGCAGCCAGAGCTTCAACCGCACGGGCCTCCATGTTCTGCGCACTCCGCGTTGGCATGTGACTCTGTGGTCGAGGAATCCGGCGTCTCCGTCCATGCTGGCACATGGCCACTCCGACCATAACAGCGTCGACGTCTGGTGTTGCGGCGAACACGTGTTGCGAGACCCTGGCACGGGCGTATACGTCGGCAACCTGGAGCTTCGGAACCGTTTGCGTGCTACTGGCGCTCACTCGACTCTGACTCTCGACGGAATAGAGGTGAGCCCGTTCCGTCCAACCGACACGTTCTTCATGCCGCCATTTACCCGGGGTAGCCGTGTCGCCTGGTCGCGGAACCATCGATTCCAAAGCGTCTCCACGACGCATGACGGCTTTCGCCGGCTTCGCGGTCGTCCGAGTCACGAGCGCTGTGTCGTACTTGACGTAGTAACTGATGCGCTGACGGTCTGGGACGAGGTTGACGTAACCACCCAAGATTCGTCGGGACATCACGTCCAAGCCTGGTGGCACTGGGGCGGCGAGCCATCCGACGTCTGGCGGGAGGAGGGCGATCAGGTGGCTCGGTGGCGGTTCCGAGTCTCTGCTGCGTACGTTGAACTTTATCTGCCGCTGGCGGCTGCCTTCGTAAT
>PKXZ01000028.1:3360-45436 GCA_003132525.1 Candidatus Dormiibacterota bacterium
ATTGGGCAGGCAGCTATGGTAACGAGGAGGCCGTGGGCTATAGCGCGAGGGAACCGTGGCCCGGCTACGACGCGATGGTGGTCGAGTTCGGGCCGCCTGATCTGATCACGGGCCCTCGAATGTGGTCTTCGGACTTACTCTGGGCAACCCCGCCAGAGTCTTTTGCCGGTGATGAACAGTAGGCCGGTGGTCATGTGCGTTGTCGGCGCGCGGCCCAANNTGACGCGAGCGGGGGGCTTCAGCCGTTGCTGGTTCATACCGGACAGCATTACGACACCGCGATGTCCGGCGTGTTCTTCAACGATCTAGAGATCAGTCACCAACCCGTCAATCTTGGCGTTGGGTCTGGTACTCATGCTGACCAGACCGGAGCCGTCATGCGGGGCCTAGAGATGCTGGTATCCGCGGCTGACCCGGCGATGATGCTTACGGTGGGCGACGTGAACTCGACGGTCGCTGCCGCGCTCGTCGCCGCCAAGGCGGGAGTTCGGCAGGCTCACGTCGAGGCGGGTCTCCGCTCTCACGATGCGGGGATGCCCGAGGAGGTCAATCGCGTGATCACCGACCGTCTCGCGGATATTCTCTTCACCCACTCTGACGAGGCGGACGAGAATCTGCTCCGCGAGGGCGTGGACCCGGCTCGAATTCACAAGGTTGGGAACGTTATGATCGACAGCCTTGTGCGCCTGCGGCCGAAGTGGCAGGGGGCCTNNNNCGCTCGGCGGTGCCAGTCTTGAGTTGCCTATCATTTTCCCCGTCCACCCGCGAACACGAGCGCGACTTTCGGAGGCGCCCATCGCTGGGATGCGGCTCGTCGAGCCGCTTGGTTACCTCGCCTTCATGGACCTTGTCGAGCATGCCTCGGCGGTGCTGACTGATTCCGGTGGCATTCAGGAGGAGACCAGCGTTCTTGGCGTCCCATGCCTCACGCTGCGCGTCTCGACGGAGCGTCCAGTCACCATCCGGCTCGGGACGAACCGCATGGTGGGGGAGGACCCTCGGGCAATCCTCCCCGCGCTCCGAGCCTGCCTCGACGCCCCGGTCGGCAACGCGCCAGTCATTCCGCTGTGGGATGGACACGCGGCGGTGCGACTGGTCANNGGTCACGATACTTGCAGCGGCGATTGCCAACCCGATGCCGTTGAGGCTGTCGGAGTGAGCCAAGGTCTGTTGTGTGGACTCGCGCGCTGGCAGCGGCGGATACTACGCGGTGACTTAGGCGAGAGAAGACCGTGGCCGGTAGGTACGCACACCGCGGTTTGGCCGATCTTTGCCTTCGGTGCGTCACCTAGACTTAACTTGGGCGACCCCAGGGAATAGATGGCCGCCTATTCCAACACCGCGCTGGCTGGTGTTCAGCGACCAATAGTGCATGGGCGGCGGTAGGATTGCGGAGACCAGTGTGCCGTGGATAACATCCCGCGCCCGTTGCGCATCAGCCTCGTGGCCGACGCCCGGAGCCCCATCGCCCAAAGCTGGTTCGATGCCGTTATCGCTTGCGGCCACACCATCCAGATTCTGTCGACCTATCCAATTCGCGATCTATCAATTGCAGACAGCCCTGTCGTCGTGCTACCGACTCTTCCGGTTGCCGTCAGCCGTGTGCGACGCGCACAGGCCCAGCCGCGCTTTCCGTCACGCCTCCCTCGAGTCCGAAGCCGTCATGTATCCGAGACCGCGTCCGATGCTGAATCACGCTCGGGTGTTGCGATGCGTGAATTGCGGCTCGCGTGCGAGTTGCCCTTCCGGGCTCTGGTCGGGGCCGCGACACGGCGCGCGCTGGATGACTTCCAACCTGACATCGTACATGCGCTCAGAATACCGTACGAAGCGATCCTGGTCGAGCCGATCATGCATCGCCGACCTGAGCCCTTTTTCGTGTCAATCTGGGGCAACGACCTCACCCTGCATGCGGCGCCAAGCGCCGCCTACAGGTATTTCACTCGTAGGGTTCTGCGCCAAGCGGCTGGGTTGCATTGTGATTGCGAGAGAGACGTTGTGCTTGCTCGCGAGTTGGGGTACCGCGGCCCAAGCTTGGTAGCGCCAGGCTCCGGCGGTATCGATATTCGAGCCCTTCTCGCGTCAGGAGCTCGAATCCCTCCTCGGACTTGCCGATACGGGACTCAAGCAGCTGTTTGCCCTCCAGGCCGAGGTGCTGAGCGCGGCGAAGTGACCGGGGAGATCCTGGTTCTGGCAACGCGTAACCCCGGCAAGGTTCGCGAGCTGAGGAGCCTGCTCGGCGCCTGGACGCTGGAGCTCCGTTCGCTCGACGACCTCGGCTTCGACGAGGTGCTCGAGGAGCCGGGACCCGGTTACACGGAGAACGCCCTCGCCAAGGCGGTGGCGGTCTGCAGAGCGACGGACCTTCCGGCGCTCGCGGATGACAGCGGCATCGAGGTTGACGCCCTGCGCGGCTGGCCTGGGCCGCTGTCGGCGCGCTGGATGGGCGACCAGGCAACCGACGAGGACCGGCTAGTGGGGCTGATTGCCGAGGTCGAACGCCGGACGCCTGACGATCGCCGTGCGCGCTATGTCTGCGTCGCCGCCCTCGCCAGGCCCGGGACGGATCCGGTGACCGCCCACGGCGAATGCTTCGGTTCCATCGTGTCACCCACCCGCGGGACCAACGGCTTCGGCTACGACCCGGGCTTCCTCTCCCTGGATCTCGGGATCACCTTCGCTGAAGCCCCCGAGGAAGACAAGGCTCGGGTCTCGCATAGAGCGAGGGCTCTCGCCCGGCTTGGTGAATCAGGAGTGTTCGAGCCGCCTCCATTCGTCTGAGGTTCAGCCGGCCGGGATCGCGGCGCCGGTCACCACCGCGGCGGACTCGGAGAGCAGCCATTCGATGACCTCGGCGACCGAGTCCGTGGTGACCCATGACGAGCGGTTCGCCTTCGGCATGGACTCGCGATTGGCGGGCGTGTCCATGGTGCCCGGGAGCACTGCGTTGACCGTGATGCCATGGCCCTGGAGCTCTGCCGCCATGACCTGGGAGAGCTTGAGGACGGCTGCCTTGCTCACCTGGTAGGCGGCCTGCCCGCGGGTCACGTCCACCGCCGCGCGCGACGCGACGATCACGATCCTCCCACCCGCCCCTCCAGCGACCATGGATGCTGCCGCCGCGCGTGCGAGCCGCCAGGGGCCGAGCAGGTTGGCTGCGATCTGGCCTTGGATGACATCGTCCTCGACCTCATGAGCCCGACCGCCGGCGTACCCGCCGGACGCGCTCACCATGCCGTCCCATGCGCCCATGGCCTCGACATCGATCCGCAGTCGCGAAACCGATTCGGCGTCATCGAGGTCGCACTCGATCTCGGTGACGCCCTCGACGGGGCCCGTCCGGCCCGGATGACGCGTGGGGACCACGACGCGACGTCCCGACGCTGCCAGACGGCGCACCACGGCACTCCCGAGTGCACCACCGCCGCCACCCACAACGGTGACCCCACCTTGTCGAACAACCACAATGTTTCCTTGTGGACCGAGGGACCGAGTCGACGTTCCAGCCACGCGCAGTGGCCCGCGCCGTGGCGGCCATCATCGCGCTCCTGGCCGCCGGCCTGGCGGGATTCCTGGTCGCAAACCAGGTTGCTCAGGTCAACCCGGGCAGGGTGGCCCCGGTCAGCCTCCCGCCGGCGAGCGCTCCGACACCGTCGCCACCGCTCCTCACCGACATCGGCCGCGATGACCTCGCCAGCGTGGTGACCGTCGAGGCCGAGCTGGAAAGTGGCGCCGAGGAGTCGCTGGGGACCGGCTGGATCTTCGACAAGCTCGGCGACGTGGTGACGAATGCGCACGTGATCAACGGCGACGACACTCTGCGGGTCACCGATCGCACCGGTCACATCTACGTCGCCCGCCTCGTGCAGAGCAGCGAGAGCAGCGACCTGGCCCTGCTGCGCGTCACCGGCACGCTGACCGGGACACCGCTGCCGGTCGACGCCCGCACGCTCACCGCAGTCCCGGCCGGCGTCATGACGCTGGCCTCCAGCCGGGCCACCGGACACGGAGACATGACCGCGGAGACCCTGATCGGCCTCGACGACGATGTTCCGCTGCAGGGAACCGGTATCGAGGCCGGCCAGTCGCTGCCCCAGGAGTACGACGACATGCTCCACCTGGAAGGCGCCCGTATCTACGAGGGCAACAGCGGTGGACCCGTGCTCGACGCGGCAGGGCAGGTGATCGGGATCATCACCCTGGCGAGCCCCTCGACCGCGGACTCCTACGCGATCCCGATCAGCCGGGTGCTCTCCATGCTGAATCAATGGGTCGCGGCCGGATGAATCGTGCCCGCATTGGGTATCGTCATCAGTAACGGGACGTACAGACGTACCCCGAGGAGTGCAACAACCACTGTGCCCACACACGAATTCGACATCGCGATCATCGGCGGCGGTCCCGCCGGGCTCACGGCCGCGCTCTACGCCGGTCGCAACCGCGAGCGCGCAGTCCTCCTCGAGGGCAAAGCTCCGGGCGGACAGCTCCTCAATACCGAGCTTATCGAGGATTACCCCGGCTTCCTCTCCATCCTCGGCGGCGAGCTCGCCACCGTGATGGAGGAGCAGGCTGCCCACTTCGGCACTCAACTGGTGCGCACCGAGGTCAAGGCGGTCAAGATGCTCCCGGGCGGCATGAAACTCGTCGAAACCTACGACGGCGACTACCTCGCACCGGCGGTGATCATCACCGCGGGAGGCAACCCGCGCAAGCTCGGCGTCCCTGGTGAGGAGGAGTTCGCCGGCCGCGGGGTCTCGTATTGCGCGGTCTGCGACGGGGCGTTCTTCAAAGACGTACACCTCGCCGTCGCAGGTGGCGGGGATGCCGCGGTGGAGGAGGCATTGTTCCTCACCCGCTACGCGAGCAAGGTCACGATCATCCATCGGCGCAAGGAGTTTCGGGCGCAACCCATCCTGCTCGACGAGGCGCGCAAGCACCCAAAGATCGAGTTCATGGTCGACACCATCATCGAAAGCATCGACGGTGGAGAGAAGGTCAATCACCTGTCCTTGCGCAACCTGGACACCGAGCGCCGATCGGTGCTCGACGTCGGAGGCATCTTCATCTTCATCGGTTTCATCCCCAACACCCAGCTCGTCGACGCCCACATCGATCATGACAAAGCTGGCTATTACAAGACCGACCCGATGACGATGATGACGAACATCCCCGGCATCTTTGCCGCCGGCGACGTGCGCAGCCAGCTGACCCGTCAGATCACGACTGCAGTCGGCGACGCCACCACCGCGACGATCGCAGCGAGCAAATGGATCGAGGACTGGCGGCGCGGCCACGACGACACTCCTCCGGAGCTCGTCGAAGCGACTCTGCACGGCGCCGTCTAGCACCTCGGTGAGCAGCATCACCACCGGGCACGGCGACGGGGGAGAGACCGGACTGCTCTACGGTGGACGCGTCGCGAAGGACGACCTCCACACCGAGGCCTACGGCTCGCTCGACGAGGCGATCTCGGCGCTCGGGCTTGCCCGGTCGCTCAGCGATTCACCGGAGCGCGCGGCGCGCATCCTCGAGCTCCAGCGCGAGCTCTTCGTGGTCGGCGCGGAGCTGGCCACAGGTCCAGGACACAGGGCCGACCTCGAGCGCCACTTCAACGTGGTCACCGCCGCGATGGCCGACGCACTCGAGAAGGAGATCCACGACCTTGAAGCTCGGGTGCCCCTTCCAGGCGGCTTCGTGATCCCCGGCGGAACACCCGTGGGTGCGGCGATCGACCTGGCGCGGACGCTGGTACGCCGCGCCGAGCGCCGGACCGTCTCACTGCAGCGCGAGGGCGGAGTCGAGAACCCCGAGGTGCTCCGCTACCTGAATCGGTGCTCGGACCTGCTCTTCATGCTCGCACGCGAGGCCGAGCAGGGCGCCACCGTCGCCTCGGGCGGACAGCGCCGCCGCGAGGCTGACGGGAAGACACCGAGCAGTCCGGCTTAGGCCGGCGCCAGTCCGCGACGGCGGAGGAGTCCGCGCTCCATCGGCGCGAAGATCAAGTCGTTGACCGCGACGCCCACGATCAGGATGGTGACCACCGCGGCGAACATCTCCGGAACATCCAGCAAGTTCCGGCCGTCGTCGAGGATCGGACCAAGGCCGCTGCTCGCAACCGACCCGATGATCAACTCGGCGGCCATGAGCGACCTCCAGGAGAAGGCCCAGGCCTGCTTCATGCCGGCGACGTAGCCCGGCAGGGCTGCCGAGAAGACGAAGTGCCGGTAGAAATGCGGTCCGCGCGCGCCCATGGAGCGCGCCAGGTTGAAGGTCAGCGGCGGAATGTTGTCGTAGGCGGACATCACGCCCATCGCGATCGACGGGAAGGCGCCCATGATGACCACGAAGTACATCGCGTTCTCGACCTGCCCTCCGAAGGACAGGAACAGGACCGCGATCGGCACCCAGACGACCGACGGAAGGCTCTGTAGCCCGGCGAGAAGCGAGCCCACGCCGGCCCGCAGCACCGGGACGCGGACGACCGCGAGACCGACGAGCGTGCCCACACCGAGAGCGAGAGCGTAGCCGATCGCGGCGCGCTCGAGTGTCTGCGCAAGGGCGGGGAGGAGCACGCCGATGTGAATAAGGTAGCCCATTTCGGCGAGGGTGTCTCCGGGGCCCGGCAGCGGCAGACCTCCAGGAGTGCTCACGCCGATCACGACGAGCAATTGCCAGATTCCGACCAGGATCCCGATGGCGAGCAACCGCGGCCAGGCGCCGTGGAGGATCCTCCGGAGCCTACTGCGTTGCATCGCTCGGAGCTCCTCCGGCGCGCAGCCGGGCGGTGATCTCGCTCGCGAGCCCTGAGACCTCGAACGAATCGAGCTCGCGGGGCCGGGTGATCTCGACATCCCAGATCTGTGCGATCCGGCCCGGACGCGGCGTCATGAGCACGACGCGATCGCCGAGGCGCACCGCCTCGCGGACGTTGTGGGTCACGAAGATGATCGTCTTGCCGGTCTCCTGCCAGATCCGGTTCAGGTCATCGTGGAGCTGATCCCGGGTGATGGCGTCGAGCGCCGCAAAGGGCTCGTCCATGAGGAGGAGCTCGGAATCCTGTGCGAGCGCCCGTGCCAGCGCGCAGCGCTGGCGCATGCCGCCGGAGAGCTGATGCGGGCGGTGATCTGCGAAGTCCATCAGCCCGACCATGGAGAGCAGCCGGTTGGTGGTCAGATTGCGCTGAGCGGCGTCCAGCTTGTGGATGCGCATCGGCAGCTCAACATTGCGACGGACGGTCAGCCAGGGGAGGAGCGCCGGCTCCTGGAACATCACCGCCGGGCGACCGTCGGCGATTTCGATCGTTCCGGAGGTGGGATTGTCGAGGCCCGCGACGAGCGAAAGGAGAGTCGACTTGCCGCATCCGGACGCGCCGAGGATGCAGACGAACTCTCCCTTGCTCATATCGAGCGTCACGCTTTCGAGGGCCGTCATCACGCTCTTGCCGTGGCCGAAAACCTTCGTGACCCCGTCCAGGGTCACGAAGGCCTCATCTGCCTCGAGCGTTACAAGCGATGGCCGTGGAGCGAGCGCGAGGTTCATCAGCCAAGCGATCCGGCGCTGATCGTCGCGTCACCCTGAGCCTTGAGGATCGCGTTCAGCGGTCCAAGGTCGAGGATGCCCTTGATGTTGGCGCTCGTGTTGAACGTGAGCTTCTGGGCGTTGTTGGCGTCTGTCTGGAGGTCCGCCGCGAGTGGATCGAGCAAGAAGCTCAGGTGAGTCCAGGCCAGCGCGAGAACGCTGGACTTGAGCAGCTTGCCACCGGTGGTTGCCGCAAGCGCGGTATTCACCGCGGCCGGGGCTGCGGCTTCGTTCGAGTTGATCCAGTTCACCGACTTGACGAGCCCCTTGAGGAGGTCGTTGACGATGTCAGGATGGTTCTGGAGGAGGCTCTGGGTCACGACGAGCACGGTCGTCGGGAACTGGCCGTTCGGCCAGAGCGACGCCTCGTCAACGGCGAGCGTGCCCTTGCCCTGGAGGATGAACTCGGACTCGTAGGGCTCAGGAACCCAACCACCGGCGATCTTGCCGGCTTCGAAGTTCTGAAGGCTCACAGAGTTTCCCGACGTGGTGTCGATGTTCACCTGGCCGCCGCCATTGATGTTGGTGCTCAGGCCCTTGGTCGAGAGCCATTCGCGCAGCGAGATGTCCTGAGTGTTGCCGAGCGACGGCGTCGCCAGCGTCGTACCGGCGAGGTCCGCCGGGAAGTTGCCGCTGGCGATCTTCGAGCTGACCACGAGGCCGGCTCCGCCGGATGCGGCGCCGGCGACGATGAGCACCTTGCCCTTGGTCTTGAGGAACGCATTGATCGCTGGTCCAGGGCCCACGAAAGCCGCGTCAAGCGTGCCACCGAGGAGCGCCTCGCTCTCGAGGGTGCCAGTGCTGAACGTCGTCGTCTTGACGGTGGTGCCCTTGGGCATCGCACCCTGGAAGAAGCCCTGCGACACGCCGACGAGGGCTGGAGCATGCGTCAAGTTGACGAGATACCCGAGATTCAACGTCGACGGATCGGGCTGCGGCTTGGTGCTGCTGCCAGTTCCCGTGCTCGAACCGCAGGCGCCGACGACCACGGCGGTAGCCAGCAGAGCAACTGATGTGGCCGCGCGCCGGGTGCCACCCTGCCGCGGCGCCGACGAGCGTAGAAGCGATTTACCAAACATGATTCCTTGTCTCCCCTTTACCGATTTCTCTTCCCGAGGCCCCCTCTCGATCGGCCTCTGTTGATCGAATTGTTGTCACCCGCCCAGGGTCTCCCACCCAGGTTTTGTCACGTCGTCGGGCTGACTCTGCGTCCTCAAGCTCCCATTAAGCAAGGAGCTTGCTTGGAACGGAATCATCCCTTCATGTAAACGTTAGTGTGCCCCACGGCAGCCGTCGGGCATCCCCTGTCTGCCCCGACAAAAGCGGTCACGTCGACTGCTCAGTCAGCCCACCCCCTGTTACCCTCTCTGTCACCCCCGCTGGTCTCTCTGGCGCGATTGCTCTATTTTGCAGGGCGCCCCGAACTCGCGTCAATGAGGATCAGTCAATAGGAACCATCTCTTTCTACGATGGTTCCACCCAGCGGCGCGCTCCTAGCCCTCGAGGAGACGGGCGCAGCGTAACGCGAGCCAGAGCTGGTGGCGCTGCTCGGGGTCGTCGGCGTCGATTCCGAGTTGCCGGAGCCGGCCGACCCGATAGACCACCGTGTGGCGGTGGACGCCCAGGCGGTCAGCAGCGTCACCGATGCTGCGGCTGTCGAGCAGCGCCTCGAGCGTAGCGACAAGTTCAAGACGCCGGTTCGGCGTGCCCTCGGCGAGCGGTCCGAGCACCCGCTCCACGAAGGTCCGCATCGCCTCGCGGTCGTCGGCAAGGGCTGCGAAGACCCCGACCTCGGCGTCCGTGTGCACCGATCGCTCCGGGTAGAGCGTCCGGCCCACCTCGAGCGCACGGCGCGCCTGTTGCGCCGATGGGGCAACCGCATCGAGGGTGGTCGCGACCGGACCCACTCCGAAGACGACCGGACCGACCGCCGCGCACAGCTTGGCGAGGTCACGTCCCTCGGGAACGAGCGCGATCCACAGACCCGGCTCGTCACCGATGAGATGCGCACCTTCGGCTCGCCACGTCTCCTCGAGCTCGCGCTCCGCCTCGATGGTGGGCGCCGAGCAGGCCACCACGGTGTAGGGCGGGAGCAGGGTCAGTTCGGCCGAGACCGCGATGCGCCGCAGCTCCGCCGACGCGTCACCGGCAAGCAACCGCTGCAGGATGCGATCGCGGTCCCGGTCGCGCTGGCGCAGCAACCGCTCGCGCGTCTCAAGGTAGGCGCCGCCCACCGCCGCGCTGATCTCGTCGAAGTACTCGAGGACGGTGCTCGTCAGCCCGATCACCGTGCTCGGCGGGACGTCGTTGAGGATCGCGGGCTGGCCGATCACCTCGTCCCACAGCACCCTGGCGGCGAGGCGGTAGGCGCCGAACACCAATTCCAGTGGCACGTCGAGCTCGGCCTGCTGCGCACCCATGGAGCCGAGCCGCTCCAGGTCGCCGGCGCGGAGCCCGCGTCCGTCGCGGAGGAGCCGGACGAAGGTGCGGAGCGCGTCCCGGCAGGCCGCGGTGACCGTGCGGAAGTAGCCGAGCGTCCGGAAGCGGCTGTCGGGAAGCGAGATCCCGGCCAGGATGTGCCGGGTCATCCGGCGCGCGATCACGTCGACTTCCGAGAGCAACAGGACAGTCACTTCGGGCGGCAGAGTGGCCGCCACGGACAACCTGAGGTCGGGCGCCTTGGTCAATTGGGCCATATTGTCCCTTTTGCACAAATACTGGCCTGTACGCCGCATGACATTGGCCACCCTTTGTGCCGGGCGAAGAAAGTATGCTGTTTCTCGATGCTCTACGACGACATGTTCATCCGCCTCGAGCGCGCCCGCTGGACGCTCAGCACGGACATCCCTTTCGATGACATCGATCCGAGCCTGCTGAGCCCTCAGTGGATCAGCGACCTCCGAAACATCTGCTTGACGGAGCTGTCCGCGCTGTATGCCACGGAAATGTTCATTCGTGACTTCTACACGGACATCGACTTCTGCAGCTTCATCTCCATCTGGTTCTACGAGGAGATGAAGCATCACCTGACGTTGCGCAAGTACCTGGAGAAGTGCGGCGAGACCTTCGACGAGGCCAAGCTCCCCGAGTTGCGGCTCACCTTCGCACCCGGGCCGGCGATCGAGACGCTCACCATGCATTTCTGCGGCGAGCAGCGCCTGGCCCACTGGTACACCGCGTTCAGCGAGCAGGGACCTGAGCCGGTGATGCGCAAGATCTTCAAGATCCTCGCCGCGGACGAGTTGCGTCATGCGGCCTGCTACGCGAAGTACATGCGCCGCGCGGTGGCCAACAAACCGGAGGTCCTGCCCGACATCCTGAAGATGTCGCTCTGGATGATGCGCAGCACCAACGACGCGCCCAAGCACCCGACCACCATCACCGAACCCTCGGTGGTGAGCAAGGTCGAGGACCCCGAGTACATCTCGCGGATGCTGAATTGGTACCTCCCGGGACGCGATCACGAGGCGCCGGTGCAACGCCGGATTCTCGCCCTGCTCTCCGAGCTGAGCGGCGTGGAGATCAAGAATCTCCGCGAGATCCCGCCGCTGGTGCGCAAGCTGACCGCGGCCAAGGAACTCGCTCCGGCAGCTGCCTGAGCCGGTAAGCCGCCCCACCTATAATCGGGCGGCGATGGGTGAAGAGATGGTACGTGTGCGTGCTGTCGTGCACGGGCGCGTGCAGATGGTGGGGTTTCGCGCCTTCGTGATCAGCCACGGCGGCGATGCCGGGCTGTCGGGCACCGTGCGCAACCTGCCGGATGGGACCGTCGAGACGGTGCTGGAAGGGCCGGCGCACCAGGTGGACCGAGTGCTCGGTCTGCTCCGCGAAGGGCCGTTCCACGCGCGCGTGGAACGTGTCGACGTCGAGTATTTCGCACCGACCGGCAAGCTTCCCGCCATGATGGTGGCGTCATGACCATCCGTTTCGCCGAACGCCTCAACCGGCTCGGCACCGAGAGCGCGTTCGAGGTGCTCGCCCACGCCCGCCTCCTCGAAGCCGAGGGACGCAGCATCGTCCACCTCGAGATCGGCGAGCCTGATTTTGCCACTCCTGACAACATCATCGACGCCGCGGTGCGCGCCATGCGCGACGGGGCGACGCACTACACCGCGGCGAGCGGCATCCGCGAGGTTCGCGAGAAGACCGCCGCGTACGTGTCGCGCCACACCGGTGTCCCCGTGGAGTTCGAGAACATCGTGCTGACCCCGGGTTCGAAGAATCTCCTTCTCTTCGCGCTGCTGTCGCTGGTGGAGGAGGGCGACGAGGTGATCGTTCCCGATCCCGGTTACCCGATCTACCGCTCGCTGGTGGAGTTCATCGGCGCCAAGGCGGTTTCCCTGCCGTTGCGCCAGACGAACGACTTCCGCGCCGACGTCGACGAACTGGCGAGCCTCATCACCCCACGGACGCGGATGCTCGTCGTCAACTCGCCGCAGAACCCCACCGGCGGCATCCTCACCCGCGCCGACTGCGAGGCGATCGCCGAGCTGGCGATCCGACACGACCTGATCGTGCTGAGTGACGAGATCTACAACCGGCTGAGCTATGACGGCGCTCACGTCTCCCTGTACGGGATCGACGGCATGGCGGAGCGCACCATCTACATGGACGGTCTCTCCAAGGCGTGGGCCATGTGCGGCTGGCGCCTCGGCTTCGGCTCGATGCCGGTGTCGATCGCGAAGAAGATGGACACGCTGATGATCAACAGTTCCTCGTGCGCCGCGGCGTTCACCCAGTGGGCTGCCGTCGAGGCTTTCGACTCCCCGGAGTCGGACGCGGCTGTGGACCGCATGGTCGCCGAGTTCAGCCATCGTCGCGACCGGATCGTCGAGCTGCTCAACGCGATCCCCGGTTTCAAATGCAACAGCCCGGCCGGCGCGTTCTATGTCTTCCCGGACATCACCGCGACCGGCTTCGGAGACCGCGAGCTGGCGAGTTCCCTGCTCGACGAGGTCGGCGTTGCCGTCCTCCCCGGACAATCCTTCGGACCCGAGGGCGCGGGGCACATCCGTCTCAGCTATGCGGCATCGATCGCCAACCTGGAGGAGGCGGCGCGCCGGATCGCGCAGTATGTCGGCGCCGGGGTATCCGGATGACCCCTCCATGGCGCGGAACCGATGAACCAGCCGCTTCCCGGCATCGAGGAGACGCGGCGGCGGCTCACTGACCACGACGTCGTCGCAGTGGTCCTCGAGCTTCCGATCGGTGGGGCGACCCCGGTCGCGGCGATGCGAGCGCTCGGCACCGAGGCGAGCTGCTTCCTGCTCGAATCGGTCGAAGGCAGCGGTGCCGTCGCGCGCTGGTCGATGCTCGGCCACGGACCTTCGCGCGTCATCCGTGACAGCGGGGCCGGCGATGATCCGCTCGACGTGATCGACCGTGATATCGCGTCGATCGCCGCGGCGTGCTCACCGGGGCTGGCTGCGCCATTGCTCGGCGGAGCAGTCGGATTCCTCAGCTACGAGGCGGCCGGGCGATACGAGCGGCTGCCCGAGGCCGCACGAGACCCACTCGGGCTGCCGCACCAGTGGTTCGCGGTCTTTGACACCGTCGCGGTCTTCGACCACGCGCAGCACCGGCTGCTGCTCTCGAGTTGTGTGCACCGCGATGAGCCGGCAGGCCTCGAAGCTGCGCACGCGCGGGCGCGCTCGCGGATCGACGCGCTACTGGAGGCCATTTGCGGGGCGGCGCCCGAGCCGGTGGTGGCGCTTGCGGGCGCCCCGGTCGACGTCGCCGCGCACGACCACGAGGCCAATCTTTCGCGGGAGGAGTTCCAGGACCGAGTCCGGCGCGCCCTCGACTACATCGTCGCCGGCGACATCTTCCAGGTGCAGGTATCGAGGCGATTCGCCCTGCCGCTGCAGGCGGATCCCTTCGATGTGTACGTCGCGCTCCGGGCCATCAATCCAAGCCCGTACATGATCTACATCGCCACCCCGGAGTGCACCCTCGTCGGCGCGTCGCCCGAGATGCTCGTCCAGGTCACCGGGCAGCTTGTCCGGTATCACCCGATCGCTGGAACTCGGCGCCGCGGACGCACCCCGGAGGACGACGAAAGGATGGAGCGCGAGCTTCGAGCCAGCGACAAGGAGGCCGCCGAGCACCTGATGCTCATCGATCTCGGGCGCAACGATCTCGGGCGGGTGTGCGCCACCGGCAGCGTGCGCGTGACCCAGCACATGGAGGTGGAGCGCTACTCGCACGTGATGCACCTGGTGAGCAGCATCGAGGGAACCCTCGACGACCAGCACGACTCAATCGACGCGCTGCGCGCGTGTTTTCCCGCCGGTACGGTGACCGGGGCGCCGAAGATCCGTGCCATGGAGATCATCGCCGAGCTCGAGGCCGAGGCTCGAGGGGCCTATGCCGGTGCCATCGGATACGTGGGCTACGGCGGCGACCTCGACACGGCGATCGCGCTCCGCACAATCGTGGTTCGCGACGGCACCGCGTATGTCCAGGCCGCGGCCGGCATCGTGGCCGACTCGTCAGTCCGCGAGGAGACTGTGGAGATCGACAACAAGGTGGCCGCTCAGATCCTTGCCGTCGAGGAGGCGAACGCGTGGGCGCGACGTTGAGTGGTCAGGTGCTGGTCATCGACAACTACGACTCGTTTACCTTCAACCTCGTGCAGTACCTGCGCGAGCTGGGCGCGACCGTGACCGTCGAACGCAATGACGCGGTCTCGATTGCCGCAATCGCGCGCTCCGGCCCCGCGGCCATCGTGATGTCGCCAGGCCCGCGCACGCCCGAGGAGGCCGGCATCTGTGTCGACCTCGTCCGCGAGCTCGGGGCTGATGTTCCGATGCTTGGCGTCTGCCTCGGCCACCAGGCGATTGGCGTGGCGTACGGCGCCAAGGTGGTGCGTGCACCGGCGGTGGTGCACGGCAAGGTCGGGCCCGTGCACCATGGCGGCGCGGGGGTGCTGCGCGGTCTCGACGACCCGTTCATGGCGACTCGCTACCACTCGCTGGTGGTCTCAGCGGACTCGCTTCCCGACGCGCTCGAGGCCACGGCATGGAGCGATGACGGCCTGGTCATGGCCATGCGCCACAGGACCCTTTCCGTCGAGGGCGTGCAATTTCACCCGGAGTCCGTGGGCACACCCGCAGGGCATGCGCTGCTGCGCAATTTCCTCGAGACCGCCGGCGTCGCGGTCGGAGTGGGCGCATGACGGCGCCGGGCGCGCTGGAAGCCATCGCGCTGAGAAAGCGTGGCGAGGTCGATCAGCTTCGCTGCGCGGAGTCCGCGCTCTGGGCGAAAGCGGAGTCGCTGCCTCCTGCGCGGGGCATCGCCGCAACACTTCGCGGTGGGGCGATCATCGCGGAGATGAAGCGGCGGTCGCCGAGTGGCGGCGTGCTCCGATCCACGCTCGATCCCCTCGCCATCGCCACCGTCTACGCTGCATGCGGCGTTGCCGCGATCTCAGTGCTCACCGACGGGCCGGACTTCGGGGGATCGCTCGATGACCTCGCGCAGGTGCGGCAAGCGGTCGATATCCCCTTGCTGCGCAAGGACTTCACGCTCGACCCCGTGCAGATCGCGGAGGCGCGCGTGGCAGGTGCGGACTGGGTGCTCCTGATCGTGGCGATGCTCGACGCCGATACGCTCGACCACTGCCTCGGAGGTGTCGCGCGCAGTGGCGCGCAGGCGATAGTCGAGGTGCACGATGTCGCCGAGGCGCGCGTCGCGATTGCCGCTGGAGCGGAATGCATCGGGATCAACAACCGCAATCTGCAGACTCTGACCACCGATCTCGACACCTTCGAACGGGTGCGCCATGCGATCCCCGACGGGATCGTCTGCATCGCGGAGTCAGGGGTTCGCAGCCCGGAGGACGTCACTCGCCTGGTGAAGGAGGGCGCCGACGCGGTCCTCGTCGGCGAGCTGCTGATGCGAGCTGCTTCCCCGGAGACCATGTGCACCGCAATCGTGACCGCTGCGCGAGCGGCGCGGCAGCCGTGATCGTCAAGGTGTGCGGCGTCCGCACTCCCGAGGTCGCCGAGGTTGCCATCGAGGCGGGAGCCGACTGGATCGGCCTCATGTTCGTGCCGAAGAGTTCGCGCTGGGCCGACGACGCAGCGGCCCTGGCGGTCGTGGACGCCGTCCACGCACGGGCGGACCTGATCGGCGTGTTCGTCGAGCCCAGCGCTGCCGAGTGCGACGCGGCGGCATCTCGCTATCGTCTCGCCGCCGTCCAGGTGCACGGCGATTTCGACGCCAACCTGGTGACCGCCTGCTCGGTTCCTGTCATCCCTGTCTTCAACGTGGAGGATCGCGTAGCCGCGAGCACCATCGAGTGGCCGCCCGACACTCTGGTCATGCTCGACGGACGGCCCGACCGTGGCGCGCTCCCTGGCGGAACCGGCCACCGGGTTCCCCTTGACTGGGCCGCCGGCATCGCGCGTCATCGCGAGATCCTGCTGGCCGGGGGCCTCGGCGCGGAGGATGTCGCCACGGCGATCGCGACGGTCCGCCCCGCAGGTGTCGATGCGTCGAGCCGGCTCGAGCGTGCGCCCGGGGAGAAGGATCCCGAGCTCGTGCGCAACTTCGTGCTGGCCGCGCGTGCCGCCGCTGCGGACCTGGAGGACACGCGGCGGTGACGGCCGTGGCACCTGGCCGGTTTGACGGTTATGGCGGCGCGTACGTTCCGGAAACGCTCGTCCCCGCGCTCGAGGATCTCGCAGCCGAGATGACCTCCGCGTTTGCCGACCCGGCATTCACGTCTGAGCTGGATCGGTGGCTCGCCGATTTCGCCGGTCGTCCAACCCCTGTGACCCACGCGCGCCGTCTCAGTGCAGCGCATCAGGGAGCGCAGATCTGGCTCAAGCGCGAGGATCTGCTGCATACCGGCGCGCACAAATTGAACAACGCTCTCGGACAGGTGCTCCTCGCCCGGCGCATGGGCAAGCGCCGGATCATCGCTGAGACCGGTGCCGGGCAGCACGGCGTCGCGACAGCCACGGCGTGCGCGGCGTTCGGTCTCGAGTGCGTCGTGTACATGGGGCGGGAGGACATGCGCAGGCAGGCGCTCAACGTCTACAAGATGGGTCTGCTGGGCGCCGAGGTCGTGCCTGTCGACAGCGGCTCTGCGACTCTCAAGGACGCGACCAACGAGGCGATCCGGGACTGGGTCGCCAACGTTCGCGCCACCCATTACGTGATCGGCAGCGCCGTCGGACCGCATCCGTACCCGGCGCTCGTGCGGTGGCTGCAGCGGGTCATCGGCGATGAGGCGCGTGCGCAGATGCTCTCCCGCCTCGGTGGGCTCCCCAGCCTGGTGGTGGCCTGCGTCGGCGGCGGCAGCAACGCAATCGGCATGTTCGCCGCCTTTCTCGACGACGATGTGCGCCTTGTCGGCGTCGAGGCGGCCGGGCGCGGACTCGACAGCGGCGAGCACGCGGCACCGCTCTCGCGCGGACGCCCGGGGGTGCTGCACGGCGCGCTGAGCTACCTCATGCAGGATGCCGACGGCCAGGTCATGGCAACGCATTCGATCAGCGCCGGTCTCGACTATCCGGGGGTCGGCCCAGAGCACAGCGCGCTTCGTGACAGCGGGCGCGTCGAATACCACGCCGCCACCGACTCCGACGCGCTGGCAGCGTTTCACGAGCTGTGTCTGCTCGAAGGCATCATCCCCGCGCT
This sequence comes from Candidatus Dormiibacterota bacterium, assembly GCA_003132525.1. GTDB lineage: Bacteria > Chloroflexota > Dormibacteria > Aeolococcales > Aeolococcaceae > Palsa-851. Next base: position 20,587 of record PKXZ01000028.1, read on the forward strand.
GGAGTCGTCCCACGCCGTCCATGTCGCCGCGAAGGTCGCCCGCGATCAGAAGCCCGAGGACGTGGTGCTGATCTGTCTCAGCGGTCGCGGTGACAAGGACATCGACACTGTGCGCGAGTTCGATCGCGCATGAGCGCGCAGGTACCGGACACGCGGTTCAGCGCCGCGTTCGCCGCGCGGACACCGGGAGCGCCGCCGGGATTGATCCCATATTTCACCGCCGGCTACCCAAAGCTCGACAACCTTGGCGAACTGCTGCTCGCCGCGCAGCGCTGCGGCTGCCTCGCCGCCGAGGTCGGTATTCCGTTCAGCGATCCACTCGCCGACGGACCCACCATTCAGCGCACCGGACAGGTCGCGCTTGGCAACGGCATGACGCTTGCCCTGGCGCTGGAGCAGGTGCGCAACGCGCGTGCGCTCGGCGTGACCCTGCCGCTCGCGGTGATGACATATGTCAATCCAGTGCTCAGTTTCGGGCTCGAGGCGTTTGCTCGTGCTGCAGCGGCGGCGGGGATCGACGGCGCCATCTTTCCGGATCTTCCACTCGACGAGGCGAGTGATGTCCGTGAGGCGATGCATGCAGCGGGGGTCGCGGTCATCCCACTCGTTGCCCCGACAACGACCACGGATCGTCTCGCCCGCATCTGCTCGACTGGCGCGGGGTTCGTCTACTGCGTCGGCGTCACCGGCGTGACGGGTGCCCGCCGCACGGTTGCAGACGACGCGATCGCCCTGCTCGACAGAGTCCGCGAACTGACCCCGCTGCCGCGTGCGCTCGGCTTCGGACTTTCGAACCACGAGCACCTCGAGGCCCTGTGCGGGCACGCCGAGGCTGCCGTGGTCGGTTCCGCGTTGCTCGACCGCATCGGTGAGGATCCCGACAACCCGGTGGCTGTAGCCGAGGCATTCCTCACCGCGATGATCGGAGAGGGGGCGGCGCGAGCCGGGTGACCCAGGAACGCGTGGCGCCCGCCGAGCGCGTTGACGGCGAGATCGACGTCCCAGGCGACAAGTCGATCAGCCACCGGGCGCTCATCCTCGGAGCCCTGGCTCGAGGCCGGACGTACATCGGCAACGCATCGCCGGCGGCTGACGTCCTCGCCACCGCTGCGTGCCTCCGCGCCTGCGGCGTGTGGGTGCGCGACTTTCCACCGGCCCGATACGCGCTCGACGGCAACGGCGTCGGCAGGTTCGGCGCTCCCGGCAACGTGCTCGACTGCGCCAACTCGGGCACCAGCATGCGCCTGCTCGCCGGCGTGCTCGCGGGCAACGATTTCGAGGCGATCCTCGACGGCGATGATTCGCTCCGCCGCCGACCGATGCTGCGCGTGGTTGCTCCGCTGCGCGCCATGGGTGCCGAAGTTGACGCGTCGCCGGACGGCACCGCACCGCTGCGGGTGCACGGCAGCCAGGTGCTCAAAGGGTTGACCTGGCGCTCCCCGGTGGCAAGCGCGCAGGTGAAATCGGCGATCCTGCTCGCGGCACTTTCAGGCGACGGCCCCAGCACCGTCGTTGAGCCGCTCCCAACTCGCGACCACACCGAGCGGATGCTGCGCATGTGCGGGGTGAACGTGGACTCGGATGGCGCTGTGGTGACCGTCCGCCCCGCAACGCTCGAGCCCTTCGGCCTGCGGGTCCCGGGCGATCTCAGCTCGGCGGCATTCTTCCTGGCGCTGGCCGCCTCACGCCCGGGCTGGCGGGTGCGCTGCCCTGGCGTCGGCCTCAACCCCGGCCGCACCGGGATCCTCAGCGTCCTCGAGGCCATGGGATCGCACGTCATGGTGGATGAGGGTCATCCGGCCGGCGGAGTGGAGCCCGCCGGCGACGTCGAGGTCCGGGGGACCCGACTCCACGGAGTCATCATCTCGGGGGCGCTGACGGTGCGATGCATCGACGAGTTGCCGATCATCGCGGTGCTCGCAAGCCAGGCGGAGGGTGATACCGAGATCCGTGACGCCGGCGAGCTGCGCAACAAGGAGTCCGACCGCATCGCCATGCTCGAGACCGGCCTGCGGCTGCTCGGCGTCTCGTGCGAGAGCAGCGCCGAAACGCTCACCATCCACGGCCCGGTCCGACTGCGCGCCGCGCACCTCGACGCGGGGGGAGACCACCGCTTCGCCATGGCCTGGGCGATCGCCGCGGCGCTGGTGCCGGCCGGCGCCGGAGAGTCCGTTATCGAGGGAGCGGACGCCGCCGCCGTGTCCTATCCCGGTTTTTTCACCGACCTGGCGACCTTGCTCGCATCCTGAATCTCAGGGGTCGAAGCGAAGCAGGAGATGAGGGCCGTCCCGGGCCTCGACGACCCTCAGCCAGCCCACCGCGATTGTGACCGGCACCACATCCGGTCCCCGGACATAGGCCTGGGCTCCCGCCGCGTGCTCGATGAGTCGCCTGGCCGCGTCGATACGCATCGCTGGATCGTCGACGGAGGTGGCGACGCCGCCGCCCTGGATCCATCGCGAGGCATTGCCCGGCGAGCACATGAACGCGACGCGCGGGTCAGCCTCCAGCTCGCGATTCAGGCGTGAGCCGCCCCGGGTAGCGATCAGCAGGCTGATGCCCGTCGCGGTGCGCTCCGGGGCGAAGAACACCCCCGCGACGTGAGGTCCCGCCTGGCTGGCGGTGGCGAGCGCGGTGGTGTCGTATGCACGCAACGCCCAGAGCGCTCGCTCCAGCGCCAACGGGGTGACCGTGGCGTCACCCTCGCGGGTCTCGACCGGGTTCATCGGAGCAGCCGGCTCAGGCGCCGATCCGCGAAGACGCGTCCCCCGGTCTGGCATCCGGGACAGTACTGGAACGAGCGTGACGCAAGCGAGACTTCGCGAACGGTCTCGCCGCAGATGGGGCACGGGAGGCCGGTGCGGCCGTGCACCCGCATCGACTGCCGCTTCCCGTCCTTGAGTGACCCAGGATCCGAGGCGACTGCGAGCGCCACGGCCTCGGTCAGCACCTCGCGGATCCCCGCGTCGAGCCGCTCGAGCTCGTCGGCGCTCAGCGCGTCGGCATGCCGGAAGGGCGAGATCTGGGCGGCATGGAGGATCTCGTCCGAATAGGCGTTGCCGATCCCGGCGATGACCGACTGGTCGGCGAGGACACTCTTGACCGTTCCGCGCTGATCTCGCAGGATGGCGCCGAGCTTCGCCGGTGACAGAGTGGGATCGAGCGCATCGATCCCAAGGCGGGCGATGCCGGGGACGTCGCCCGGATCCCTGACCACCGACACCGCGAGGCGCTTGTCTGTGCCGTGCTCGGTGATCTCGAGACTGCCACCGTCCTCGAGGGTGACCATCACCGCCAGCGGCCCGCGAAGCGAAGGGCGGGCGTTGGTGGGTTTGTCGAGGAGCCTGATCCACCCGCCGCGGGCAAGGTGCACCACCACGTGCAGCGGCGGAATCGCGAGATCCAGGAACTTGCCCCGGCGGACGCAGCCGTCGAAGGCCCGGCCTTCCAGGGCCATGAGCGGCGGGTCGAACGTCTTGAGGACGGCGACCGAGCGGACGGTGACTCGGGACACCACACGACCGCGCAGGCGGGCGTCGAACGACCGGCACAGGGCCTCGACCTCGGGCAACTCAGGCATCGCGGGTGAAAGAATGCGCCCGGTGCCGAGAAGCGTGGCTGGTCCGCGTGCCGTCGGGCCGCGGCGGAGCCGTGCGCACGGGGCGGAGGACGTCCTCTGCGTGCCCCGATCCACGATCTTTCCGGACGGTGCGTGGCACGGCCTGGTCGCGCGCGGCCTTGAGCGCGTGCTCCGGACCATCCATGCCACGTCCGAGTACCGGCCGCGCGCGGAGATCGAGGACGACCCTGAGCTGCAGCAGATCATCCCGTACTGCGTCGTCCACCATTCCCATGACGATACGTACCTGCTCACCCGTCGACTGCGGCGATCGAGCGAGAAGCGCCTCCATCACCTGTACTCACTTGGGATCGGCGGGCACGTCAACCCCGGTGACGGCGAGGGTGAGGACCCGGTGGTCGGCGGCCTCCGCCGCGAGTGGGCGGAGGAGATCCGCTGCGATGCGCCGGCGCGAGCCAGCCTCGTCGCGCTGCTCAACGACGACTCGAGCCCCGTGTCGCGCGTGCACCTCGGCCTCGTCTTCCTGGTGGAGCCGGAAGGTGGTGTCGTCGAGGTGCGCGAGATCGAGAAGCTCGAGGGCGAGACGCTCTCGCTCGAGGCGATGCGTCGCCATTACCTCAGCATGGAGTCCTGGTCGCAGCTGGTCTTCGACGACCTCGTGGCCGGCGCGCAGACGCGGGTGGAGAAGAGCCCGCTTGTGGTCGACCTCGAACCCGAGCCGTGACCACGGCCCAACCGCCGCATCCCGAGTTCTTCCTCTCGCCTGACGATCTTGCCGCCTGGTTCGCTGCCAACCCGTCGGCCCCCGAACTGTGGATCGGCTTCTGGAAAAAGGGGTTCGAACGCCCGGGCATCACCTATGCCGACGCGGTGGACGAGTCGCTCTGCAACGGCTGGATCGACAGCACCGTCAGGCGCGTCGACGACGCCAGCTACATGCTCCGTTTCACGCCACGACGCCCCAAGAGCAACTGGACCGACGGGAACCTGCGCCGCGCCGAGGAACTCCGCCGGGCCGGACGTCTGCGCCCGAGCGGCCTGCGCGCCGTCTCCGACGCCCGTCGACCAGCGCGGCACTCCGAGCAGTGACCCTCCGTATACTCGGCCCTCAATGGCAACCACCGTTCGCGTCCCCGGACCTCTTCGCCGCCTCACGGGAGGCAGCGCCGAGGTGAGCGTTGGCGGCGATACCGTCGGCGCCGTCCTCAACAACCTCGATGCAACCTATCCTGGCTTCCACGATCGTCTCTACGACGAGTCAGGGAGCCTCAGGCAGTTCATCAACATCTATGTCAATGACTCCGATATCCGCTTCGCCCAGGGTCTCGACACCCCCATCGCCGACCGCGACGAGGTATCGATCGTCCCCGCCGTTGCCGGAGGTGGCGGTCCCCGCTGACCGTCCGCTGGATCTGCTGCCGCGATCGGCCGTGATCGCCGTGGCAATGTCAGGTGGAGTGGACTCGAGCGTCACCGCCGCGCGCGTCGCGGCGAGCGGCCTGCGAGCCTTCGGCATCACGCTGGCGATGTGGGCCGGCAGCCGTGAGACCCTCCGCGATCGCGGCTGCTGCTCGATCGATGCGGTGGATGACGCCCGGCGCGTTGCCACGGCCCTGGCGCTGCCCCACTACGTCTGGAATCTCGAGCGCGACTTCGAGAACGAGGTGGTGCGTGACTTCGAAGCAGGATACGCGGCGGGGATCACCCCGAACCCCTGCGTCCGCTGCAACCAGCGCATCAAGTTCGGGGTGCTCCTGGAGCGGGCTCGCGCCGCGGGCGCCACGCACGTCGCCACCGGCCATTACGCTCGCACTGGGCGCAGGGGCTCATCGGTCACGCTCCACCGGGCTCGGGATGCGCGCCGCGACCAGGCCTACGTGCTGCACCGGCTGGATCAGCACCAGCTCCGGCGCGCCGTCTTCCCTCTGGGGGCCGACGAGTCCAAGGCTGAGGTCCGTGCCGAGGCCGCTGCTCTCGGCCTGGCGACCGCGGCCAAGCCGGAGTCGCAGGACCTGTGCTTCGTCGACGCAGACCTGAAGACCGAGTTGCGAGTCCGGCTGGGCGGCCGATTTGCCCCCGGCGCAATCACCGACATCGAGGGCGGGGTCGTCGGCGAGCATCAGGGCCTGCCGTTCTTCACCGTGGGTCAGCGTGCCGGCCTGGGGATCCCGCCCTCGCGGCCCGACGCCGCGCCGCGTTACGTCATTCGGTTGGTGCCCGATTCGAACACAGTCGTGGTCGGCCCGCGCGAAGCGCTCCGCCGCAGCACCACCGTCGCATCCTCGTTCCGGTGGGTCGCGGGGCCACCTCCGCAGCCCGGTACCCGCTGTGAGGCACAGATGCGAGCCCATGGCGAGCCTTACCCGGCGGAGATCGAGGCTGTCGATGATCACGAGGTGCTCGTCCGCTTCGACAGCCCGGTCGACCAGGCGGCGCCCGGGCAGTCGCTGGTGGTCTATCGCGGTGACGAAGTTCTCGGAGGCGGCCTGATCCGCCGGGCAGCCTGAGGCGCCGCGGCGGTGCCCCCGACCCCAGAGCAGGTTGTCATCGGCATCCTCGCGGTGCTCTTCGGCTGCCTGGCCGTGACCGGTTCCGTCTACGCCGGGCGCCAGACCGGGAACTGGCTCTATTACATCTGCACGATGGGCAGCCTCGCGTTCGTCGCGGGTGTCATCGGGCAGCGGGTGTTTCCCAGTCCAGCGGCGATCGCTCGCTATGGGTCCGCTGCTTCGACCTCGGCGCCCGGACCTTGGGACGCGGGTGTGTCGCTGCCGCTGATCGGCATCAAGGTGACCCCGGTGGCGATCGTCGGTCTGCTCGTGGCGGCGGTCGGTCTGAGCCTTGTCCTGCTCTTCGAGCGCATCCCCGGAACAGTCCGTGCGGCGGCCCCCACGCCCGCGTCGCGGCTTGAAGACGACGATTCCGTCTGAGGCTGCGCTGACTACAATGCCGCCCGCGCCCCTATGACCCCTAACGCAGTCGCGTTCTACGCCGTCGCCGTGCTCATCGTGCTTGCCGCCGGGGCCGCAGTTGGGCTCCCTTCACTGCGCCATGCCGGGTTTGGGGGCGCCGCGGTGATCGTGCTCATGGCGGTGCTCGAGCTCATCTCAGGGGCGTACGCACTCGCCGTGATCCAGGTTGTGGTGCCCGGTGTCGCGGCGGGCGTTGTCGTGCTCGTGCTGAGGCGCGACGCGTACGGGGGCCTCATCACTGCACCGGCCCTTCCCGAACGCTTCTGGATAGCCGCTCCGATCGCGATCGGTTTCGCTGCGGTCCTTGTGGTGACCCTGGCCGCCGCAGGCAGCGGGTGGTACCCCGGGACACTGATCGTCACGCTCCCGGCGTTCCACATCGACACCGCCCTGGTCACGGTGTTGCATTACCGCACGCCATACGCCCTGGCGATCGCCGTTGTTGTGGTCGTGCTCACCATCGGCGCCGTCCTGGTGATCGGACGGAGGAGCGCCGACGAGCAGACGCTCGATCAGTTGCTCGAGCAACGGCGGCAGCGCGAGGAGCTTGCCAGGCGACGCAGGCTCGATCGCGAGCAGGGCCGGCGACGCCCCGCAAGGAGCGACCCATGAACGTCGGCCCGGGTTCGTTCGCCGTGCTGAGCGCGGCAGTGTTCGCGATCGGGATCTATGGGGTGCTGGCGCGCCGCCATCCACTTGGGGTCACCATGGCGATCGGCCTGCTCTTCGCCGCACCGGTGATCGCACTGGTCGGATTCACGCACGCGATCCAGGGTCCGCCCGCATTCGGCGACGCTCTCGCCGCATTCGCCATCGTGGTGGCGAGTTGCATCTGCAGTCTCGGATTCGCGCTGATCATGCTGCTCTGGCGGCGAACCGGTCGGGCGGATATCGACGACCTCGGCGACGTCGAGGGATAGGGATGGCCATCTACAACGCGGCCTGGGCGATTCCCTTCCTGCCGCTGCTCGGCGCGCTGCTGTCGCTCGGCGTGGAGACGCAACGACGCGCCGCGCAGCTCTGCGTCTTCTTCACCGGCCTGTCGTTTCTGACCGCCGCGGTCGTGCTCGTCGTCCGCCTGACACACGCGACCGGCGCGCAATTCGACTCGCTGCTGACGTTCTTCGCCATGAGCCCGCCGGAAGGCTCGACCTTCGCGACCCAGTTCCAGGCGCAGGTCGGCGTGCATGTCGATGCGTTGTCGGCGAGTTTCGCCGTAGCGATCGCCCTGGCAACCCTGGTGATCCAGGCATATGGCGTCACCGCGATGCGCGGCGAGAACGGCTACCGGCGCTTCTTCTGCGGATCGTCGGTTCTGGCGTTCTGCACCACGGGTTTCGTGCTCAGTCCCAACCTCTTCGACTCGCTGATCATGTGGGTGGGCGCCTCGGCCTGCCTCTACATCCTGATCACACTGTCCTGGCAGCGCGCCGACCTCGCGCGACGCGCGATGCGCGCCATCATCGTCGTGACGGCGGGCGACATCGCGCTCACCCTCGGAGTCCTGTTCGCGTGGATCAAGTTCGGTGTCTTCTCATCGCTGCTGCAGGCACCCCCCGGACAGTCGTTCGCTGATCCCTTCTCGTTCAGCATCGTGCAGCAAGGAGTCATCGCAACGCTGCACCATGGCGTGGCCAGCACGGGACCGCGTGCACTCCTGGTCATGGGCATCGTGTTCCTGGTTGCCGCCGCCGTCCGTAGCGGGCTGTTTCCATTCACCATCTGGCTGACCGATACCGCGGCGTCAGCGGTCCCGGTGACCGCGCTGGTCGCGGCGACAGTCGCGCCGCTGGGGATCTACCTGGTGGCGCGGATCTACCCGGTCGTCGCGCACGCTCCGCGTGCCCTGCCTGTGCTGGCGCTGCTGGGTGGGATCACGGTGGTGCTCGCGGCGGCGACGGGCATCGCCCAGCGGAGCATCACGCGCATCGCGGTTTGCGCGGTGGCGGCCGAGCTCGGGCTTGGCATCGTTGCCCTGGGCATGGGTGGATACAGCGCTGGTCTCTTCATCGCGATCACGTCGATGTTCACGTCGACTCTGCTGTTGCTGGCGGTTGGCAACCTCGTGCGCGTCTATCGCACCGACGACATCGCGGAGATGGGCGGCGCGTGGGCAAAGCTGCGCACCACGAGCGTGGCGCTCGGGGTGTGGACGGTGCTCGCCGGTGGCATCGGTTTGAGCGCGTACTACGCAATGGCCTCCGCGCTCAGCGGCACCGACCCGGCAGGTGGAACGTTCAGCGGCCTCGAGCGCGTCGTGGTGCTCATCGTCACCGTGATCGGCGCTGTGCTGATGGCATTGCTCGCCGGCCGCGTGCTGCTCGCCGTGACCACGGGTGTCGTGGCCCGCAGGCGAGGTTTCCAGCACGATCGGGTGACCGAGGTCGAGAGCACGCTCCGCCGCGTGCTCTGGCTGGCCATCCTCGCCGCTGTGGTCGCCGCGGTGATCGGGCTGCCCGGACTCGAACCTTTCATGCGTTTCGTCTTCGACGGGCGTCACCACCAGGCGATCGGTGTCGACGGGACGGCAGCGGTGATCGCGCTGCTGACTCTCGCGGCCGGCCTCGGCGCGGCGTATCTCTGGTTCGGCCCGGCTCGCCGCGGCGCCGACTTTGCCGAGCGGGCGGTTCTGCCCCTGCGCGTGGCCGCGGACGGCTTCTACGTCGAGCGTCTCACCGAGCTGGCCGCGCAGCCGATCCTCGCCATCGCCGCTCGCGTCGCCGGCTTCGATGACGAGGTGACCGCTCCCATCGAGACATCGGTGGGCGACAGCGTCGACTCCGCGGCCGCGGGACTCGCGTTCTTTCGCAACGCTCGCTTTGCGCGGTATCTCGCCGGCGGGCTTGTGGTCGCCGCGATTCTCGCGCTGCTGTCGGTGCTCGCCGCGACCGGACACCTGTGGGTGCACCTCGCATGAACGTCATCCTCTCGACGATCATCTGGTCACCGCTGCTCTTCGCGCTGATCGCGGCGTTCCTCCCCGAGCGCAACGACGAGGAACGCACCCGGGTGCGCACGATCGCGCTCGCCGGAGCCGGCGTGAGCTTCTTCGTGACGACGTTTTTCGCGATCCTCGGCCAGATCGGGCTGGGCGCAGGTGGCGGACTGGCATCGGCGTATCAGGAGAACCACACGTGGTTCTGGAACTTCCTGTTCCAGGCGCACTACGACCTCGTCGCCGACGGCATCACGCTGCCGCTGCTGGTGGTGGTCACGACCATCTTCGGCTGCGCGATGTTCCATTCCTGGAAGGTGCACGAGCGGGTGCGCCTGTACGTGATCCTCATGCTGCTCGTCGAGACCGGTGTCACCGGGGTGCTCTGCTCGTCGGACTTCGTCCTCTTCGCAGCCTTCTGGGGTCTCCTGCTTGTCCCGATGTACTTGCTCATCCGCATCTATGGAGGTGACGGTGCACGGCGAGCAGCGGCGTGGTTTGCAGGGTTCCAGGCAGTGTCACTCGCGCTGATCATCGCGACCACCGTGATCGTCGTGGTGGAGGCGGGGAATCAGACCTCGGACATGAATCCCGACCTGACCACGTTCTCGGTCACGGCGGAAACCGCCGGATTCTGGCTGAGCTTCATCGCCTTCGCCATCGCGATGGCCATCTTCCCGGTGCACAGCTGGATGATCGAAGCGCAGAGCAGAGCGAGCGCGGGCGTGGCGACGGTGCTCTCCGGAACCATGTTGATGCTCGGCGCCTACGGGATGATGCGGATCAGCCTCATCGTCTTCCCGGTACCGGCTCACTACTACTCGTTCGTCATCACCGGTCTCGCGGTCGTGGGCGCCTTCTGGGGCAGCATCGGCGCGCTCCGCCAGGACGAGTTGCGCCGCTTCGTCGGGTACATGAACGTCGCGCAGATGTCATTGGTGCTCCTCGCAATCGGCGCGCAGACATCGGTCGCGCTGGTCGGCGCCGTGCTGCTGCTTGCGGGGCAGGGGTTCGGTTCGGCGATGCTCACGCTGGTCAGTGGCGCCGTTGAGGAGCGCACCCGCACGACGAGCATCCGCGCCATGGGCGGACTGGTCTCGCAGGCACCGCGACTTGCGGGCTTCTACCTCGTGGCCGCAGCCAGTGTCATCGGCATCCCGATGCTCGCCGGATTCACCGGCGATTTCATGGTGTTCGCTGGTTCATTCCCCGAGCATCGCGTCGCCACGCTGCTGGTGATGGCGAGCGTGATCGTGACCACCGCGGGTCTCATCTGGGTCGCCAATCGGGTCTTCTTCGGCCCGGTGCGTGACCAGTTCGCCCGAGTGCGTGACGTGACCCTGCTCGATCTGACCGTGCTGATCCCGCTCGTCGGAGCAGTCGTGCTGTTCGGCGTTCGTGCCGGCGCAGTGGTCCCGGTGATCACCAACGGCGTCCTCGAGATCACCACGCGGATCACCGGGGGTTAGCGGTGAATTCCACACACGCCATGACCCTGGCCCTGCTTCCCGAGGCGATGCTCCTTGGGACTGCATTTGTCTCCATGGTCGTCGCGGTGGTCAGACCAGGACTCCGTCCAGATATTCATCGATGGATCGCCTGTATCGGGCTCCTCGGTTCACTGGCCGCGTGCGCACTGGTGCTGCTCGGCCTCCGCTACCATCCCTCAGGGATCGCGGTCGACGTGCTGAGCGGTGGATTCGTGGTCGACAGCTTTGCGCTGTTCATCGCCATTCTCGCGTGCGTGACGGCACTCATCACCTGCTTGATCACGGACTCGGCGGTGCGGACGATTCCGTCGCGGACAAGCGCCTACTACGCGCTGATTCTCGTGTCGACGGCAGCGGCGGAGGCGATCGCCGCGGAGCGCGACATGATCACGCTGTTCGTCGCGCTGGCCGCAATGCTGCTCTGCCTGGTTACGCTCGGCGCGCTCGTCAAGACCAACCCACGCGGCGCCGTGTCGTCGTTCGAGCATCTCATCGAGGGCGGCGCCGGCCTCGCGGCGGTCCTCTATGGGCTGGTGCTGCTCTACGGGACCACGCGGAGCACCAACCTCACGGTGGTCGCGGGAGCGGTGAGTGGTGCACCCGGCGCCGTGGCCATCGGCGTGGCACTGGTGGTGCTCGGCCTCTGCGCAGTGTTCGGCGTGTTCCCGTTGCGCCAGTGGGTCGGGCGTGTCGCAACGCATGTTCCCGCGGGCACGGCGGGTTTCATCATTGCGATGAGCGTCGTCGCGGGTGGCGCGGGGTTGGCGCGCGTGACCATCTCCGGCCTCGGTCCGGACGTCAGTATCTGGCGATGGCTTGTCCCGATCGTCGCCGCGATCGGTCTCGGGTACTCGTCGCTGAGCTCGCTGCGCGAGACACGGGTTTCGCGGCTCATCGGGCAATTGGTCAGCGCGCAGGCAGCGATGCTGCTGCTCGGCCTGCTCGCATTCGGCAACGGTTCGCGGGGGTTCCCCGCCTACGGCATGACCGCGTTCCTCGGCGGCCTCGGCATCACCGCGATCGCGACTCTGGCTGCGTTCGGGGTTCTCGCGATGCTCCAGGTGGCCGGCATCGGGGACGCGATCGAGGATATGCGCGGCCTCGCGCACCGGTCGGCGCCGGCGGCGCTGCTGCTGACCGTGTCGCTGGGCACCCTCGCAGGAGTTCCGCCCCTCGCCGGTTTTCTCTCGCGGGCACTGCTGATCGCGAGCGCGGCCGACACGCACTACGGCTGGCTTGCGGTCCTGGCGACCGGCGCAACGCTGCTGACCATCATCGCCGCGGTCCGTCTTTTCGCGACGGTGTACGCGGACGCCGGTGATGAGGTGCCGTTCACACTCGGCGCGACCCCGCTGGTCTCTCGAATTGTCGCGAGCGCAGCCTGCATTGCCGGCATCGGCCTGGTGGTGCTGATTCAGCCGCTGCTCGCGGTGGCGACAGCGGGAGCCGGAACACTGCGCTGACGGACGCGGAAATCCCCCCGGGAGGAGCAGGGCGTCGCGACGTGCCCGCGACGCTGCTCAGCGTCCTCACCCGCGCTGCGAGAACCGCCGGCCCGCTGCGCGCCCCCGTGTCGGCAACGATCGGTGCGGCGTGGTACGCGCGATTGAGCCGCGAGGACCGGGTTCGGGCGGCGGCGAACCACCACCGCATGAACCCGCTCCTGGACCACCGTGAAGCCGCAACGCTCGCGCGACATTCGTACCAGGAGTACGTCCGCATGATCGCCGACTCGATGTGGGCGGAACCGCTGGATTCGGCGCAGGTGCTCGAGCATTTTCGGGTGTGCGGCGCGGAGCATCTCAACGTGGGCGACCGCGGCTCGATGGTGGTGCTCCCGCACTTCGGTAATTGGGATATGGCGGCAAGCGCATCGCTCGGTTTGGGGCTGCACCTCAGCACCGTCATGGCGCCGGTCGTGTCCCCGGGGATCACCGAGATGGTGATGCGCTCGCGTCAGCGCAAGGGGCTCGAGATCTTCACGGTGCGGCAGTCGGCGCGGGGGTTGTTCCGCGCTCTCAGACGGGGACGCACGGTCGCCCTGATGCTCGACGTGCCCGAGGCGGGGCCGACTGTCGTGGTGCCGTTCTGCGGCGGCGCGGTGCGGTGCAGCTCGGTGCCGGCGCGGCTCGCGGCCGCGACCGGAGCGGCGATCCTCCCGGTCACGTGCCGGCGCGACGGCTGGGGGTGGGTCCTCGAGATCCATCCGCCGATCGACCTATCGGGTGACGACACGGCGGTGATCGAGCGGGTCGCAGCGGCCGTCGAGCCGGCGATCCGTGCGCACCCCGAGCAGTGGTATCCGTTCCACCACGTCTATGACGACTGGTGAACCGAGCGATCTGATGCTCGGCGCCTGCGCGGCACTCGAGAACGCGGCTGGGGCCGGACCGGCTGCGTCGACCGCATGGGCGCCTGGACGCTGCACGCTGGTGGGCGAACACGTCGACTACGCCGGCGGCCAGGTGCTCTGCGTCGCGATGCACCTCGGTATCGCGGCCGCCGTCCGCGTGAGCGGGAGCGAGCGCTTCCTGGTGACGAGCGGCGACACCGTGGTGACCCGTACGGGAGCCGGGCCCAAGGGCGACATGGGTGACCGCGTCCTCGCACCGGTGGTCGCGCTTTGTGCACACGGCGTCTCCGTTCCACCCGTTGAGGTGGGTGTCGCGGCCACCCTCCCACCCGGCGCCGGCCTCGCCTCGTCGGCGGCTCTCATGGTGGCCGTCACCACCGCGATCCTTCGTCTCCTCAGCCTGACCTTGACGGCGCGCGAACTCGCCGCCGTGGCCCTCTCGGCCGAGCGGGACGTGCTCGGGATTCCGTGCGGACCGCTCGACCAGCGTGCCGTCGTGGATGCCCCCGCCCATGGTGCGCTGCTGCTCGACTGCGCAACCGGGGCCGGCGCGCCGGTGGCGTGGCCGTGGCCGGACACCATCCTGGTGGCATGCGACACCGGGACCCAACACGACGTCGGCGGCGCGGAGTACCGGCGCAGGCGCGAGGACACCGAGTCGGGTCTTGCCGCGCTGAGCGTTGCAAGCTGTCAGGAACTGACTGAGGCCGGCATCGAGGCGGGACACCTGGACCCCGTGGTCGAGCGCCGCCTCCGGCACGTGATGGGTGAGTCGCGTCGCGCGATCGAGGCCGCCCAGGCGATGCGGCGGGCAGACGTCGCCGCGCTCGGTCGCCTGATGTCGGCGAGTCATCGGTCGCTCCGCGACCTGCACGAGGTGAGCACGCCGACCCTCGACGCCGTGGTGGGCGCGGCCGAAGCCGTGCCAGGCTGCCTCGGCGCCCGGATGGTCGGCGCCGGATTCGGCGGCACCGTCGCCGCGCTCGTGACCATGGGGAGTGCCGAGGCATGCCGGAGCGCGATGGCCGAAGCCTGCGGCGGCGGGGAGACCTTCCTGCTCGAGCCCTCGCCCGGGGTCGCGGTGCTGTCGCCCGATGTCGTGCAGGGCTAGACTCGTCGCCGCATGGCTGGCAACGCGGCTGCAGTGGCGAGCTGCGCCGCGGGATATCTGATCGGGTCGGTGCCCTTCGGGCTGATCGTCGGCAAGACGGTCGGCGGTCTCGATGTCCGAGACTTCGGCAGCGGCAACATGGGCACCGCCAACGTGCTTCGTACGGTCGGCGCCAGGGCCGGTGCGATCACCTTCGCGCTCGACGTCGCCAAGGGAGCCGGCGCCGTGGCCATTGCGCGACGGGCGGGTGCCGACCCGACAGCGCAGGCCGCGGCGGGGCTGGCCGCCTGCGTCGGCCACTCGTGGCCGGTCTTCGCCAGGTTCCGCGGGGGAAAAGCGGTTGCCACCGCGTTCGGCGGCCTGCTGATGGTGTCGCCCGAGGCGGCGGCATGGGCGACCGTCGGCGGTATCGGCGCGCTCGCACTGAGCCGGACCATGTCGGTGGGATCGCTGACCGCCGCTGGAACGGCCATCCTGGGCGCCGGTCTGGAGAGCACGCGGCGCCACGACGCCGTGCCGTTCGTGTTCACGGCGCTCGCGTCGACGCTCGTGGTCGTCCGCCATGCGGCGAATATCCGGCGGATCGCCCGTGGCGAGGAGCCCCAGGTGTCCACCCGTCTGTTTGGCGGTCGTCACTGACTCATCGACGGACGCCGGTCCGACCGTCCGTATGATCGAAGCATGAAGGGCGATCGGAACCCGCACGCGCCTGTCGAGAGCCCGGTTGATCGGGTCAATGCCGTTGCCCGGGCGCTGACGAGCACAACCGATGGCGTCGCCGACCTGCAGCGCGAGGTGGTCTGCACCGCGGCGTCGATCGCCGGTGATGGGGCGACGGCGGCGTTGGCACTTCGCGACGGTAAGCGCTTCAGGGTCAGGTTCGTCGATCCGCATGTGGCGATGCCGGACGCATTCGACGCCTGGGAGATTGAGCCCGACGTGATCGCCGGACGGCGTGTCCGGCGGGTGATTCCCGGCCGGGGGTCGCTCCTGGTGCTGCCGATGTCATACCTCGGCAAGGTGGTCGGGGCGCTGGCCGTGATATCGCCCGCCGACTCTGCCACCCCCGAGGCAGACGCCGAAGGTGTTCTTGCCATTCTTGCCAATAACGCGGCGATCGCGATGGAGAATGCGCGCCTGTACGAGATGGAGCGGGAGTCGGTGCGCCGCCTCCGTGAGCTCGACACCATGAAGACGGACTTTCTGTCGACCGTGCAGCATGAGCTGCGCACGCCGCTCACCGCGATCCTTGGGCTCAGCGACCTCATCGAGATGTGCTGGACGAGGTGGGAGGATGCCCCGAAGCTCGACGCGCTGCGTGACATCCAGGTTGCCGCTCGGAATCTCGACGGGATCGTCGAGACGATCATCGATTTCTCGGTGGGCGACGGCGAGGCGCTCGTCCTCGCCATGGCCGACGTGCCTCTGGAGGACGCCGTTCGTGCCGCGACCATGGTGGTGGGGGAGCGGCACAAGGGTGGCCTGCCGGTCCCGGTCGAGGTCGACGTGGTTCCGGGGGTGACGCTGCGCGCGGACTCCGATCGCCTCGGACAGGTGCTGCGTGCGCTCATCGACAACGCCGTGAAGTTCAGCGACGGTCACGGTCGGGTGCTCGTGCGCGGGGCGCCGGCTGAGCCCGGCACGGTCCTCGTCGAGGTCATCGACGAGGGGATCGGGATCGCGACGGAGGACGTGCCGCGCATCTTCGAGCGCTTCTACCAGGCGGACAACACCGCGACCCGGCGCTTCGGGGGCACCGGCATGGGCCTTGCCCTAGCGCGACGCGTCGTCGAGGCGCACGGCGCGACCATCGATGTCGACACCCTGCTCGGGTCCGGCACGCGCGTGTCGCTGCGCTGGCCGGAGCACGCAGACGGAGCGGCTTCGGTGCGCAGCGAGGGTCCGATGGCGTCGTCGCTGCCGGTACAATGAGGGTGGTCGCGCTAGGCGGGGCGTTAGCGGTGCCCTGTACCCGCAATCCGCTATAGCGGGGCTGAATTCCCCATCGAGGGGGCGCGTCATTGGGTCTGCTCCGGACGCGCCGGCGTTGACGACTGGGTCCCGCGCAGCTCGGGCCCGTGAACCCCGTCAGGTCCGGAAGGAAGCAGCGGTAAACGGTCTCCCGGGGGTGCCGTGGGGACACCTGGTCTGAGCCGGTCGTACGGGTGAGCGCTGGTGGCGTGCCAACGACATGGGGTGCGCGACTACCCCCGTTTTCCACGGCGGTCCGCCGTTCATGTGCGGGCGCCGTCGTTGCGACCATGCCGCCCGCCCCGGGTGACCATCCTGCGAGTGGCTATCGTGGAGGAGTCGTGAGCCTCGCCCTGTATCGCCGCTACCGGCCTCAGCGTTTTGCCGACCTGGTTGGGCAGGAGGTGGTCGCGCGGACCCTGGTCAACGAGGTGCGCTCCGGTGAGCTGGCCCATGGGTACCTGTTCACCGGGGTCCGGGGCACGGGCAAGACATCGACCGCTCGCATCCTTGCCCGTGCCGTGAACTGCGACGCTCCTGTCGACGGCGAGCCCGACAACGTGTGCCCGCCGTGTGTCGAGATCCTCAGTGGGGCGGCGGTGGACGTGCTCGAGATCGACGCCGCGAGCAACCGAAGCATCGACGATATGCGCGAGCTTCGCGAGCGGGTGGGCTATCTGCCTGCCTCGCTCCGACGCAAGGTCTACATCATCGACGAGGCGCACATGCTCACCCCGGACGCATGGAATGCGTTCCTCAAGACCCTCGAGGAGCCACCGCCACACGTGCTCTTCGTGCTCGCGACCACCGAACCACACAAGGTCCCCGAGACCATCCGCTCGCGGGTGCAGCGGTTCGATTTCCGGCGCGTACCGGCGCCGGCGATCGAGCACTTGCTCGCCGACGTGGCGCGCAAAGAGGACGAACGCGTCGACGCCGACGCGCTGGCATTGCTCGCCACCGCGGCCCAGGGAAGCCTCCGAGATGCGCTCGTCCTGCTCGAGCAGGCGCTCGGGGCGGGCGAGCGGCCGGTGACTGTCGCGGTCGCGAGGCGCTCGCTCGGACTCACCGACCCGTCGATCCTGCACGGGCTGGTCCGCGCCTTGGCCGGCGCGGACCCCGCGGGCACCCTGCGCGCGGCTGCGGCGGCGTTCGACGCCGGTGCCGATCCGCGCCAGCTGTTTCGCGATGTCGCGCGTCTCGCTCGAGCCGCGGAGCTCGTCGCGCTCGGCTACCCCGAGGGTGCGTCGGTCGGTCCGGACGAGGTCGCGCTCGCCGCCGACCTCGCCGCAATCGCGCCGGCCGGGTTGTGGTTGCGCCTGCTCGAGTTGGTTGCGGAGGCGGAGATGAACCTGCGCCAGTCGGTTGACGCGCGCCTGCTCGTGGAGGTGAGCCTGCTGCGAGCCCTCCGTCCGCCGGCCGCCGACGGCGAGGCGGCGACCATGTCCGCGCTGGCGGCGCGCGTGGCCGCGCTGGAGCGCGGGGGCGCCGGTGGTGGAAGTCCAGCGCAGGCGCCGCCGGGGCTGATGGACTCGCCTGTGGCCTCGGCTGATGCCACAGACGGTGACTATCAGGCCGCGGAGCCGGTGAGCGCCGCTCCGGCGCCGGCCGCGGTGGCGCCGGAGGACGGCGAGGTGACTGTCGAGGCGATCGGCAGGCGAGATCTCACCACCGTCGACGGGTGGACCGCCGAATGGCCGGTTGCCATCGAGGCTGTCGCCCGGGAGAACAAGGGCCTTGCCGGGGTCCTGCGCGACTGCAAGCCTGTCGATGCGGACGCCACCAGCGTGACCATCGGCACCAACGGCCGCTTTCACCACGAGCAGATCAGTGACCCGGAGAAACGGCGCGTCATTGCCGAGGCGCTGTCGGCCATCGGCGGCCGTCCCGTAGAGGTGCTGACCCGCTTCACCGGCGAGGAACGCCCGCGCGGGTCTTCCGGGGCGGTGAGCGACATCACGCAGGCCGTCCTCGATACCTTCGCCGGCAGCCGGGTCACGGCCACGCGCCTCCACGACGATACGAGGCTCGGAGCGCCGCGATCGGTCAACGGTGGGTAGACTGCCCAACGAGGTCTGAGATGAAGAACCAGCAGCAGATGATGAAGCAGCTCCAGCAGGTGCAGGCCCGCATGGCCAAAATGCAGGAGGAGCTCAACGACGTGACGGTGACCGGGACCGCCGGTGGCGGCGTGGTGTCGATCACCGCCGACGGGCATCAGAAGGTTCTCGCGGTCACCATCGAGCCTGAGGCGCTTGAAGAGGGTGCGGAACTGCTCGCCGACCTGGTCATGGCAGCATGCAACGACGCCCTCGAGAAGTCGCGCGCTGCAGCGGCCGCCAACATGTCGCAGTTGACCGCCGGCTTGGGGCTTCCTCCCGGCCTGCTCTGACCGGGAGCGGGCCGCGGCGTGATGTCGGAGGAGGGTCGTGCCACTCGTCCCTGAGGCTGTCGAGCGCCTGGCCGCGGAGTTCGGACGGCTCCCCGGCATCGGCCCCAAGACGGCGCAACGCCTGACGTTCTATTGCCTGCGCGCCTCCGCGGACATGTCCCAGCGCCTCGCCGGAGCGCTCACCGACCTGCACACACGTGTGCGTCCGTGCTCTCGGTGCTTCTTCATTGCCGACGGACCGCTCTGCGCGATATGCACGGATGCAAAGCGCGATGGATCGTTGTTATGCGTTGTCGAGGAAGCGCTCGACGTTCTGGCCGTCGAACGCAGTGGCGAGTTTCACGGCCTCTACCACGTGCTGGGCGGGGCGCTGTCTCCAATGGACGGCGTCGGCCCTGACGAGTTGCGTATCCGCGAGCTCGAAGGACGGGTGGCGGAGGGGGAGATTCGCGAGGTGGTGATTGCCACCGATCCCGACGTCGAAGGCGAGGCGACCGCGTACTACGTGGCCGAGCGGCTCGCGAGCCTCGGAGTCACGGTGTCCCGTCCCGCGCACGGGTTACCTGCAGGGTCCGACCTCGAGTATGCGGACGAGCTCACCATGGCGCGCGCATTCGCTGGTCGTCGAGCGCTCTGAAGCCGGCCGGCACGCGCCGGCGCTTCGTGCCATGCGGAGAAAAGTTCGTCTGTCCGCAAGGCGGCATTTCCATTTGCCTCCAACGCCAAATCGCAGACGAATTGACGATTCCCACGACCCGCAATGGTCTCCCAACGCACACATGAAAGGTTGGAAGACGTGGGACCATGCGTCTCACCTTGATGATCCTTTGCCCCTCATGCGGGGAAGACCGCCTGATACCGCTCACCTTCCCGGTGTACCGGCGCGAGGCCGGCCCGGAAGTCATCTACCGCAGGCCGATGGCGAAATGCACGGGATGCGGTGAGCGGATGTTCGCCCGCATCACCGCCAGGCAACCCCATGCGATCAATCAGTTCCCCTGGTACGACGTCTGACGGGCGCCGATCCAGTCCTGGTGGCCTCCCGGCGCGTCCCATCAGAGCGTTTGTCTAGAAAGTTGACGTATTCACTAGACATTCGGTAGCATTCGCACCCGTGATCGCCGCCGCCGAATTGACACTTGTGCGCCGCCTCTGGCTCGACAACGGCCAGTGCGGCAGCGCGATCTGTCCGCTGCATTAGAGCGTTCCCAGCCCGGCATACCCGGCTGGTTTTCAACGTCGAGCCAGTCGCGAACGTCGTTGTAGCTCCGGCTCNNTCGTGGTGTGGTCGTTCTTGATGGCCACGGCGCACGGTGCCGGCCTGATGCTGGCGCCAATCCTGCTTGGACTGCCCCCAGGCATCGTATACGCGAAGATCCCCAACCAACACGTCCTCACGTTGGGGTGGACGATTCAGCCGCTGACGATTGGCGTGCTGGAGGTTGCGCTGCACACGCTCGCCATGCTCGTCGTGGCGACCGTGATCGCCGTTATCGTCTACCAGACCGTGGGCGTCGGAATCCTGCGCCGAGCGTGGGTGAATCTCGACCTGCCGTGGGGTGTCTCGCTCATCGGCGCCGGGATGGTGATGGCGGCACTATGACTGCAGTGTCGCCTCATGCCAGGCGTCATTGACGAGGACGACCGGGATGCGGTGCCGGTCGAGGATTGATGCTGCGATGGACGCACGAAAGCCCGCGGCGCAGTACACCCAGACCGTCCTGCCGTTCGACCATGTCGCGATCTCCTCGATGCGCTGGTGCAACTCGCCGATCGGACAGTGATACGCACCGGGGATGTGACCGGCGTTCCACTCTTCGTCGCCTCGGACATCGAGCACGACGGCGGCGTCGCCCGTGGCGCGAGATGCCGTGAGATCGGCGAACGAGGCAACGCGATAGTTTCGAGCCGGCAGGTCCTGTGCCCAGGTCGCGAAGTCCCCGGTGGCCTGCGCAATCGGCCGGTCGATTCCGATACGGGCAAGCGCCCGTTGCGCGGCCGCGATCTCCTCTGGTGACTCACCGACAAGTGCGATCGGCGTTCCATGCGGCAGCAGCCAGCCGAGGTACGTCGCGAACGCATCCCCGGCTTCAACGTTGATGGACCCGTCGATGTGGGCGGTGGCGAATTGATTGCGGCTGCGGAGGTCGACAACCCAGTCGCCGCGGGCGATGCATGAGGTCAGTTCCTCTCCGGCGGCCTCGGCCGCAGGGCGGAGGTCGATGGGATCCGCACCTCGCCGATTGATCGGAGCCATCCGCGTGTAGTACCGGGGATACGCGCCGAATCCACGCGTGAACGCATCGACGAAGACGTCCTCAGTCTGTATGAGGGCCGGATGTCGCGCTCGTTCGCTGCCCACAGTGGGATCGGCAACGCTGATGAATGCTTGCGGCGAACAGAAGCTGCCGAAGCCATGGGTGGGAAAGAGGCGCACATCGTCGGGGACGAGTGCGGCCAGACGCCGGAGCGAACTCCATTGCGCGCGCGCGAGGCGGTCCGTGTTCTCGGCGCCAACCAGGTCGGTGCGACCCGCGGTGCCCGGTAACCATGAACCTCCACTGAACAGTGCCACCACTTCGCCCGTCTCGGCGTCGCTCAGCACGTACGCATAGTGATGGTCGGTGTGTCCCGGCGTGTGCACCGCGGTGACCACCATCGATCCCGCATGGATCACGTCACCTTCGCTCACGCCGACCCTCGACGCCTCAAATGCAACGCTTTCGCCGGCGGCGAGCGCGTAGCGCGCACCGGTGGTCCGCGCCAGCTCGAGACCGCCGCTCACATAGTCGTTGTGGACGTGCGTGTCGAGGACAAGACGGATCTCAACTCCATAACGTCCGGCCAGCGCAATGGTGCGATCGACATCTCGCGGTGGGTCGATGACGACGGCAGCAGTCCCGTCGGTCGCGAGATACGAACGATTGCCGAGGCCGGCAACCTTGTGCGTGTAGACGTCGATCATGAGATGACCCCCGCGCGTTCGACTCCCGGGGATGCGACGGCGGTGGCGATCGTGGTCAGCAAGGCCGACGGCAGGGTGTCCTGAACCTCGACGTGGACCGGCAACTGCTCGGAGCGTTCAACGGCCAGCAACCGTGTCGCGAGGGATACCGCCTGCGAACGGATCTCCCGTACTGCAGTGGTCTCCCATTCCGCACCCCGACGGAGCGGCCCGATCGACCAGACGCGCCGCGACCGGACACCCTGTGCGTCGATGACGGCTCCATCTTCGGCGACGTCGAGGCCAAGGCCGAACGGCCCCGGTCGCACCGTCCCTGAGCCAAGGAGATCATCGACAAGGCGATCTCCGGCTTCGCTGACCCTGAGTTGGGGTCCGGTGCAGTTGATGACGTGAGACACCGAGATCAGCGCGGTCCCAGTGGAGTGCCGCCGGCGGATCACAACCTCGAGGGCGCCGGGCAACTCGCGATACGACTCGATGACGCCGGCTCGCACGCTGAGACGGCTTGCTGCGATCAGGTTGCCGACGCGGTCTGCGATCTCAGGCGCCATGCGATGCCGGTGGATCTCCCAGAAGCGGGCCGCGTGGCGCAGGAAACGGCGACGCTCGATGTCGGACATGGTTCGCCACACCTCTGCCACGTGCGGTCGAAACTCGTCGATCGCACGGCGCCAATCCCCGTATGTATCAGCGTTCCCACGCAGGAGCGCAATCAGCGACCGTACGGTGCGTTCCGCGGGTGCCGACACCAGGGGACAGACCGCGGGTGCGTCCGGTCGATGTGTTCTCGGGAGCAGACCGTGGCGCGAGAGCGCGCGTATCGGCCCGATGATGCCACGGTCGACGAGTGCGAGTGCCGTGTCGATGGCCGTGAGTCCGGTCCCGATGAGGAGCACCGAGCCGGTGAGTTCATCGAGGGCGCCGGGGCGCCACGGATCGGCGATGTACCTGGCGCTCCTCGCCATTCCAGGCGCCAGACCTGCCCCAACGCTGGGAGGCAGGTTGCCCATCGCGAGCACAACATGGTCGGCGGCGACAGCGTCGCCATGCTCGAGGCCGACGCGCACGCTCGAGCCGTCGTGCGCCGCCGTTAGCGATACGACGCGACTCCGGTGATGTGCGAGTGACGAAGCGGCGGGCACGCTTCGCTGGGCATCGCGCCAGACATCCTCGAGATAGTCGCCGTAGAGCATGCGAGGCGCGAAGCTGTCGTTGTCCACGCCGGCGTCGCGACAATGCGCCCAGGCGGCGAAATGCCCGGGTCGGTCCGGGTGCGCGCTCATCTGCTCAGCCGGCACGTTGAGCAGATGGCTTGGACACGACGTTGCATATGCGACCCCCCTACCCGGGGTCTCAGCCGGGTCGACGACCAGCACCTCGCAGGCCTGGTCACCCCACCTCGCGATGATCTCCTTGGCCACCAGCGTGCCGCTGCAGCCGCCGCCCACGACGACGACCTTGGTTACCCCCCCGACGGACATTTCCACCCCCTGTGAGCGCCATGCCGCCTCGACCCTCGGTGCCAGGCACCCAGGTGAGACTGCCGATCAGCATAACTATATCTTTTCGATAGAGCAAGTTGAAATGCGATTCGTGCTCCTGGCCCCACCGCCGCGCCGATCGACGCCCGGCGGGAGGTGGCCAAGTTGACCTATCGCATGAAGTTCATCGACTCATAGCAGAATGGGTTCATGCGTCTTTCCGCAAAGTCCGATTACGCGCTGCGCGCCATGGCCGAGCTCGGCGCCCACGCGGCCGGTCACGCCGAGAGAGCGGACGGGGACCACGCCATGAAGGCTGAGGACATCGCCTCTTCGCAGGAGATCCCGCTGCGCTTCCTGCTGGGCATCCTCAACGAACTGCGCCATGCGCGCTTGGTGATCAGCCAGCGCGGCATCCAGGGCGGGTACTCGCTCGCCCGTCCCGCATCAGAGATCAACCTTGCGGATGTCATCCGTGCGATCGACGGCCCGCTTGTCTCGGTGCACGACGAGAGTGTCGCCACCCTCCGGTATCCCGGCCCCGCCGAGCCGCTCCGCGACGTCTGGATGGCGGTGCGCTCGAGTCTCCGATCAGTCCTCGAGCGGGTGTCTATTGCTGACCTGGTCTCCGGTAACCTCCCGCCCGCGGTGCGCCGGCAGGTCGAGGCCTACCAGAGCGCGGAGGCGGCACGGGGCCGAACAATCGATACCGAGGATCTCTAGCGCCCTTCAACTTGACCTCAGCCCTCCGGATCGGTAAACT
This sequence comes from Candidatus Dormiibacterota bacterium, assembly GCA_003132525.1. Taxonomy (GTDB): domain Bacteria; phylum Chloroflexota; class Dormibacteria; order Aeolococcales; family Aeolococcaceae; genus Palsa-851. Next base: position 44,600 of record PKXZ01000028.1, read on the forward strand.
CCGGGGGTTGCCCGCTCGGGGGTGCTCCCGACGGCCGCGTTGCCAGGGATTCCATCGTGGACTTGGCGCGCCATGAACCTTGACACTTGAAGAGTGGAGACGACTTTCCGCGACGGCCTTGGGTCTCGTGCGATCGAGCACGGACCGGCGTAGGCCTCGTCAAGCATGTCTACGACCCGGTTTAACCGGGACACAGACGTATTCATGGAGAGTTTGATCCTGGCTCAGGATTAACGCTGGCGGCGTGCATGAAACATGCAAGTCGAGCGCGGTGTGATGCGGGGTAACCCAATTCACATCTAGCGGCGAACGGGTGAGTAACACGTGAGCAACCTACCTTTGAGTTGGGGATAGCCCTGGGAAACCAGGATTAATACCCGATGTGGTCACAACAGGACATCCTGATGTGAGTAAAGGCGCAAGCCGCTCAATGACGGGCTCGCGGCCTATTAGCTTGTTGGTGGGGTAACGGCCTACCAAGGCGATGATGGGTAGCTGGTCTGAGAGGNNCCTGACGGAGCAACGCCGCGTGAGTGATGAAGACCTTAGGGTTGTAAAGCTCTGTCGGAGGGGAAGAACACAATGACGGTACCCTCCAAGAAAGCCCCGGCTAACTACGTGCCAGCAGCCGCGGTAATACGTAGGGGGCGAGCGTTATCCGGATTTACTGGGCGTAAAGCGCGTTAAGGCGGCCGACAAAGTTGGTGGTGAAATTTCAGGGCTCAACTCTGAAACTGCCTCCAATACTGGTCGGCTTGAGTGCGAGAGAGGAAGGTGGAATTCCCGGTGTAGTAGTGAAATGCGTAGATATCGGGAGGAACACCAGTGGCGAAGGCG
>PKXZ01000111.1:0-50372 GCA_003132525.1 Candidatus Dormiibacterota bacterium
AACAACGTGTCTGGGCATTACATCTAGTCGTCGCGATTGCAACATTCGTGGTCGTAACGACGCCAAACTAACCCACCTCGGGACAGCGGCCTCGGCATCTGCTACACCGTCGGGTGTGAGCAACGCCCCGCGCCTGCCGCTGCGAACCGCCCGGCTCATCCTCGAGCCGGTGTCGCACGCCCACGACGCCGATCTCTTCCAGGCGTCAATCGCCTCGCGAGCGGAGCTGCTCCCGTGGATGCCGTGGGCAGTCGACCTGTCGCCGGACGCTCAGTCCGACTATGCCGACCGAGCGGCCCCGGAATGGGAAGCCGGGTCGCCCGCGTTCGCGATCGTCGACCACGGAGTGGCCATCGGTGTGATCGGGCTCATACGCGAGAGCGAGTCCGAGTACGAGATCCACTACTGGCTCGCGACCGACCAAACCGGACAGGGGTACGTCACCGAGGCCGCTCAGGCCGTGATCGAGTGGGCACGCGGAACGCTCGGCGCGCGCCGAATCATCCTTCACGCCGGCATGGAGAATCGCCGCAGCCTGGCGGTGGCGGAGCGGCTCGGTTTCGCCCGCGACGGCGAGCTCGAGGGAGGGATGACCGGCGGGAGCGTCAGCGTGTTCCCCGCGTACACCCATCACCTCGACATCTAGCCGTTGCGCTTGAGCAGGCCCAGTCGCTTGGCGCGCCGTTCCGCCCGGGCGAAAACATAGACGCCGGATGGGATGAGCACCGCACCCATGACGAGCAGGACGAGCACCGTTCCGAGCAGCGAGTCAATCCCTGCGTTATCGAGGAGTGCTGACCGGATGCCGCTCAGCGTGTAGGTGAGCGGCGACGCCTGACCCACGACCCGGAGGACGGTGGGGAGAACGGTGATCGGGTAGTACACGCCCGAGACGAGCAGCAGCACGCCCTGGACCGCAACAGCCATCTGCTCTCCCTTCTCCGGAGACAGCAGGGGCAGGATCGAGGTGAAGATCCCGAGACCGAGCACCGGGAACGTCGCCGCGGCAAGCACCAGCAACGCGGAGCCGACGTCCGCGTGAGACAGGTCGAGATGGAAGGCGAGAGCGATCGCGATCATGATGATCACGCTGCGCAGCAGCGCGTAGATGATCGCGAACGAGCAGATGCCGAGGAGGTGGGTGATCCGCCTCACCGGCGCCATGAACGTGTACTCGATGGTTCCTTCCCAGCGCTCCCAGGCGATGGCGAAGGACACGTCGAAGAACATCAGCGACAGATAGCTCCAGAGCAAGGAGCCGATCAGCAGGTACAGCTGCGCCCGAGCGATATCGACATGAGCGTTCGACCCGCTGAACGATCCGAGCCCTGACGCCAGGTAACCGATGCTGAGCGTGCTCACGATGCTGTAGACCAGCCAGACGACCTCCCAGATCCAGTAGCGCTTGTAGAGGTTGCGCTGCCGCTCGAAGAACCCGAGGAACGCGTTCGCCTCGAAGCGCAGACCGGGAGACGGCATCTCGACATCACGAATCTGCGTACTCATGACTCCTCCTCCTGCTCGGCTTCACTGTCGTCGTCAAATGTCTCGCCGGTGAGTCGCAGGAAGACGTCTTCCAGCGACGCGCCATCGCCGCTCAAGCTGTGCTGCGCGCGCAACTCCGCCGGCGATCCCTCGGCGAGAATCCGGCCGCGGTCGAGGATGATCACGCGGTCGCAGAGGCGCTCCGCCTCCTCGAGATCGTGCGTGCTCAGCAGCACGGTGACGCCGGATTGCTCACGGATGTCACGCACGAATCCCTGCACCTCGCGCTTCGAACGCGGATCGAGGCCGGTGGTCGGCTCGTCCATGAGCAGCAGCGACGGGCTCGTCAGCAGGCTGCGCGCGATCGCAACCTTCTGCTGCTGTCCGCGCGACAGCTGCTTCATCGGCTTGTCTACCGTGTCGCGGGGAAGACCGAGACGCGTGAGCGCGGCGACTGCCGCGTCTCGGGTGCCCTTGCCGCCCTGGCCGTACAAACGCGTCGCGTAGGAGAGGTTCTCCCACGGGCTCATCTCTTTGAAGAAGCTCGCCTCGACGGAGACACGGTTCACATGCCGGCGGACCTCATGGCCGTCATCGACCACGTCGTGGCCGAAGACACGCGCCGTCCCCTCATCGGGAATGGTCAGCGTTGCCAGGACGCGAAGCAATGTCGACTTGCCGCTGCCGTTGAGACCGACGATGGCGACCATCTCCCCGTCGTTGACGCGCAGATCGACCGAATCGACGGCGCGCTTGTACCGGCTCGATTGCTCGCGCCGCTTCCACGGCCGTCCCCGGCGCTCGCGCCGGAAGGACTTCACCAGCTTTGTCACTTCGACGGCGATGCCGCCGTCACCTACCCTGAACACCGATTTCTCCTGCTCACATTGCTGTTGTTTCTTGACAAACAAAAAGGACCGTGCCGGCCGGGCCGCACGATCCTGCGAGCAAGAGCTACTCGATGCTCAAATACTCAAGGAGCGACCCCCGACGGGCGGACTCGTCCCTCGATGGGTGTGAGTCCGGCCAGGATGCATTGCGTGGCTGTCACCAGTAGCGCTCCTCTGCGCGATTGAACGAACGAGCGGTCATGTTAGGTGCTGCACGCGATGGTGTCAAACGAGCGGTCAGCCGTCAGACGGCGAGGAATACGACAAACACCCAGAAGAGCGGCGCGCCGACGCACGCGTAGGAGATCGCAACCAGGGCGCTGCTGTGGATGGACTGCTTGCGGGCGAGCACCAACCCGATCGAGCTGACGATCGCGATCGGTACGAAGAGGCCCGCCGCCTCGAGCGTTTCGGTTGCTCCGCTGCTCCACGAGTTCCGTGTGACAAGGGCGGCAAGAATCCAGTTGAGTACGGCGGCGACGGCAAGCCGGACGGTGTCGTTCCGGCGACGGTGCACAGAGGCAGTCACCGCCGCAGGCTATATCGCCTGTTCGTCAGTCGCGTTCCGAGAAGGCTTCGGCGCTGATCCGATAGAGAACGTGCCGCGACAACGGCGACGTTGCCGGAACGCGGGGATGATCGAAGTCGTCCTCCGGGTTGCGCGTCATGCCGACCTTGGTCATGACGCGACGCGACTTCTCGTTGCCGACCGACGTGAAGGACACGATCTCATCGAGGCCGAGCTGGCCGAAAGCGAATTGCAGCGCGGCGAGCGCGCCCTCGGGCGCGTAGCCGTGGCCCCAGTGCGCGGCGGCGAGGCGCCAGCCGATTTCGACTGACGGATATCCAAGCGTGGTGTCGGCCGGGTTCAGCCCGACGAAGCCGATGAAAGCGTCGGCGCCGGCAACCTCCACTGCCCAGAGCCCCCAGCCGTGTACCCGGAAATGCTCCTCGATCCGATCGACGAAGGTGTCCGACTCGGTTGTGTTGAGCGGCGCCAGGAACCATTCCATGACGCGCGGATCGGCATTGAGGGCGGCGAACGGCGCGCGGTCCTCGCGGCGCCAAGGTCTGAGCAGCAGCCGCTCGGTGTGCAGGGTGATCTCGTCCGGCGTATGGCTCACGTTATCCTCGGTGCATGTGCCGCGTCTGCATGAAGCGCCCGGAGATCCCGGACGAGCGCTACGGTCGCTGCGAACAGTGTGCCAAGGCAGGACGCAATGCCTTCCGTTTCCGGCTGTTCCCTGCTCGCGGTGGCGACGCCTTCACGGTGAAAGCCGGCGAGCTCTCCCCGCACGCGCTCCGTCAAAGGTGGCGCGCCCCACTCGCCGCGTACAAGGGCCACCTGACCACCAAGACGAACCTGGGACTCCACGAGTTGGAGATGGTCACCGCCAAGGAGCGCGTGGAAAGCCTGCGAGTCGCGCCGGATCTCGCCGGACATGACACGGAAGTCCTCGCAGCCCTGCACGACGCCGCGGAGCGAACCGACTCCGCCTGGTAGTCGGGGTCTCACCCGGAGAACAGCTTCCACCACACCGAGGGCCCGGCGACCGCGGCGCCGCTGATCACCTTCCAGGTGACGGATGTTTTGGGGTTCAAGACGCCGGTGATCTGCGCCACGGTGGCGTCGGCGCTCAGCGGCGCTCGCAGCGTCAGGACGCTCAGGTGGAGTCGAAGCACCGTCCCCGCGCGAACAAATGCGAAAACAGGCGCATGGCTGTAGAGCTGCACCAGCGTGCTGGCCCCCCACTTCGTCGAAACCGATCCGGACACCTGTGGAGCAGATGCCGCGATATCGACCGACGCGTAGGTGGCGATCGCGGCGACGACCGCATTTTGCGCCGACGCAAACGCCTCACCGAGCTCCGGGTGCGCCGGGTCGGCGTCGCTGTCCGGCGGCTGGCCGAGCACCGCGCCCCACACAGTGATGACCTGTCCGGTTTCGTAGAAGGTTTGGTCGGCAAACAGCAGGCAGCCGCCTGCGGCCCCGGTCCAGCCGGTCTTTATGCCCAGCCATCCATCCTGCTGACTGAGCAGGATGTCCAGATTCTTGAGGACGGTCCCGTCGGGGAGCTCGGTGGTGACCGTGCCCACCACGCTCGCCAGAGCGGAATTGGCGATGACGGCCCTCGCGAGCAGGACCAGATCTGCCGCTGTGGACACTGTCCTGTCACTCAGGCCGCTCGGATCGGCGAAATGCGTGTGGTGCATACCCATTGCGGCGGCCGTTGCGTTGAGACGCGCGATGAATGCCGACCGGTTGCCGGAGACCCAGAGCGCCAGCGACTCCGCGATGTTGTCGGCTGACGGCAGCAGGAGTGCGAGAAGCAGGTTGCGCTCGGTGAAGACCTCGCCGGCATGCACCGGCAGGTTCGAACCGCCCTCGGCCACCGCCTGTCGATACAGCTGGACGTCCGTGTTGGTCATCGTGATCGACGGACCCGATGCGTTCAGTTCCAGGGGATGGGCCGCCAGCACGACCAGCGCGGTCATGGCCTTCGCCACCGACCCGATCGGCCGGACCGCGGTGGCGTCGCGATTGGCGACCATCCCGTCGAGGCTCGTCGCGAGCGCGAAGCTCCCCTGCGCCGGAACAGGGATCGGCGGGGGTGCCTTTCCGTCCACCAGGAGCGTTGCCTGGACATGGACGTTCACGGTCGCCGGCTCAGGCGCGGTGAGACGCACGGCGACAACCGTGGCTGCCGTGATCAGCATCGCGCCGATCACGGCCGTGAACACGATCCACACCCACCACGTGCGCCGCGTCCCAGCCATCAGGCTTGTATACGCGCCACTGCCCGTAGCATGCGTGCGTGCCTACCCACGACGACGCCGCTCACGCGGCGTCATCTCACGCGGTCTGCCGGATCAGGCCTTGGCTCGGCGTGTCCCNNGCCGGTGCGCGGGTTGCGACCGAGGCGCGCTGCGCGCTGCGCGGTCTTGAAGTTGCCGAAGCCGTGGATGCGAACTTCGTCGCCCTTTTCCAACGACTGCGCGATCGTGTCGAAGAACCAGCGCACCTCGTCGCGTGCGGCGGTGACGGTGATTTCTGCACGATCTGCGAGTTGCTTTGCGAGCACATCGCGTGTGACGACTGTGGCCATTCGTTCTCTCCAAGAGTTTGACGTGGAAACGGGCGCGATTGTAAGGAAAACCGACATGCTTTCTCAACATCGATCGTGTCGGTTGCTGTGCTAGCGTCGCACAACGTGTCGTCGGCGCACGCCGGCGTCGCAGCTGCGGAGTGGGACTTCGCGCTGCAGCGCATGGGCGGCCATTTCCTGCAGAGCACCTTGTGGCAGCGTGTCCAGACCGCGCTCGGCCATGACGTCATCTGGGCCCGCGACGAGCAGTGGATGTGGGCGGGCGCGATACGTGCGGGTCGTTTTCCTCGCTACGTGTACCTCCCGCACGGTCCTACGGCGTCGACCACCGATGCAATGACAACCGCGCTCGGACGGTCGGTCGAGGCCGCCCGGGAGCGTTCCCTCGATTTCGTCCGCGCCGAGCCGGCTGGAGACCCCGCCTTGCCCGCATTGATCGCGGCCGGTGCCAATCCGGGCAGGGCGATCCAGCCACGCTGGACGTGGATTCTCGATCTCACACCCGATGAGGCAGAGCTGCGCAGAGGGCTGAGCGCGGGGCATCGAGGCGCGATCAATGCGGCGCCGCGACGTGGGCTCAGCTTCAGGAGGAGCAACGATCCCGAAGACATCGAGGTGTTCCTCGCCCTCCAGGAGCGCACAGCGGCGGCGGGGCGATTTCGCGGACAGGCGCACGCATATCACCGCGCGGTCGCTCGCACGCTGATGCCGGAAAACGCGGCTGAGCTCTACATCGCGGAAGCTGACGGTGCACCTGTGGCGGCCGCGCTCTGCTTTGACTTCGCAGGCACCCGCTACTACGCACATGCGGTCTCCGACCCCGAGACCGGCCGCAAGCTCCAGGCGGCCGTGCCATTGGTGTGGCAGATGCTCCTCGACGCACGCGAGATGGGCGCGAAGCGTTTCGACTTCTGGGGCATCAGCCCCGGCGATCCGAAGGCTTCCGGAGGTGCTCGCCATCCGTGGGACGGGTTCTCGCAGTTCAAGCGCGCATTTGGCGGCGTGGCGGTTGAGCGTGCCGGCACGTGGGATCTCGGCGTTCGATCCTTGCGCTACGGGCTGTATCGCACCGCCGTCCGCGTTCGCCGATGAGATCCGCCACAGCGCAGGAGCTCGGGCGCTGGGACGACTTCGTCATCAGGAATCCCGATGGCGGGCAGATTCTTCAGACCCGTGCGTGGGGCGAGTTCAAGCGCGCACACCGATGGGCGCCGCGTTACCTGCTGTCGGAGGCAGGTCCGGAGATCGCGGTGCTCGTGCTGCGCCATTCGGTTCCCGGGCTCGGCGCCCTTGGATACATTCCCAAGGGTCCCGGCGTTGCCGACATCGCGCAACTGCCCGCAGTGCTCGACGGCCTCCGCGCGACCGCCGGATCCGCCTTCGCGATCAAGGTGGAACCCGAGATCGAGCAGAACGCCGCGGCGGCCTCGGCGCTGCGCGACATGGGGCTCGAGAAGTCGCGTCACGACGTGCAGATCAGCAGGGCCACGATCATCGTCGACCTTCGCCCGGACGAGGACGCGATGCTCGCGTCGTTCAAGCCGAAGTCCCGCTACAACATCCGCCTCGCCGAGCGGCGCGGCGTGACCGTGGCACCAGTGCCTCTCGACGACACAAGCATCGACACCATGTACTCGCTCATGGCGTCCACCCGAGACCGCGCGGGCTTCACGCTGCGCAGCAAGGCGTATTTCTCGCAGTACTGGCGTCTCCACGCCGCTGCCGGGCAGGGCCAGCTGTTCTTCGCGTCGCTCGGCGGTCAGGTGCTCGCCGGCGTCTTCGCCACCTACCTCGGCAGCAAGGCCTGGTACAAGGACGGCGGCTCCACCAAGGAGCATGCCGCGGTGATGGCGCCACATCTGCTGCAGTGGGAGGTGATGCGCTGGCTCAAGGCACGCGGCGTCGAAGCCTATGACCTGGTGGCCGTGCCGCCTGCCGCCGAGCTCACCTCCGCCCACCCGCTGTTCGGGCTGTATCGATTCAAATCCGGATTCAGCGAGCGGATCACCGAGTACGTCGGCACATGGGACCTGCCCATCCGCCGTCGTCGTTTCGCCGCGTGGAATGCCGTCGCGGAGCGCGCCGCGCACCAGTGGGCGTATCGCGTCCGGCACGACCTCCTGTACTGACCCGCCGCTAGCGCCAGATCCTTTTCATAATCACCTTGGACAGCTTCTCGGGGTCGTGGTGGGTTGAGATCTGCGACGATGCGACGTCGGCGAGGATGTAGTTCACGGGCTGGAGCGTTGCCTGGTCGCGGTCGAACCCGACCCGGGTGACGCCCGCTTCCACCGCCGACGGAGGAAGTGGAAGGCCGGTATTGCTGTTAACGATCACGTAGTCGAAGAGGGTCACGCCCACGTGGTCCTCGATGGTCTTGAGGTGCTCGCTCACCGAGAAGCCCATCGTCTCGCCGGGCTGGCCGGCGATGTTGCACACGTACACCTTCACTGCCGGGCTTGCGCGCAACGCCTCCACCATTCCCTCGATCAAGAGGTTGGGCAGGATCGACGTGTAGAGCGAACCGGGGCCGACGATGATCAGCTCCGCCGCGAGGATCGCGTTCTCGGCCTCGGGGTTGATCTCCGCGTCGGCAGGCTCGAGGAACACGCGGTCGATGTGGTCGACACCGTAGGGCACCTTGGACTCACCGACTCGCACCTCGCTGCCCGCCGTGGCGCACAACACCACGTCGCGAAGGGTGGACGGGACGATCTGACCGCGCACAGCGAGCACCCGGCCGGATTCGCGGATGGCGTGCTCGAAGTCTCCGGTGATCTCGGCCATCGCGGTGATGAACAGGTTGCCGAACGAATGGCCGGCGAGGGCACCTTCACCTCCGAACCGGTACTGGAAGAGCTCGGTCATCAGCGGTTCGGTCTCGGCGAGGGCGGTGAGGCACTGACGGATGTCGCCCGGTGGCAGTACCCGATATTCCTCGCGCAGCCGCCCGCTGGAACCACCGTCATCGGCCACCGTGACGATCGCGACGATGTTGCCCGTGTACTTCTTCACACCCCTGAGCAGGGCTGAGAGACCCGTGCCGCCGCCGATCGCCACCAGGCGGGGGCCCTTGGCCAGGGAGCGGAACTTGAAGAGCTGTTCGGCAAGCCCGCGGTCGGTGCTGCCGTGGCCCGGAAGGAACGGCCCGAGGATCGACTGGCCGAGCTTGTAGAAGCTGAGCGCGATGAGGCCGACGCCCACCAGCGCAAAGAGCAGGGCGCGGACCAGACGCGGCAGGAACTGGAGGGTGAGGTCGCCCACCCACGACGGGAAGATGAAGGGCGCGCTGTACAGGTCGCGCAGGATGTAGCCCGCCGCGAGGCTGATCATCACGATCGCCACGAACAGGAGGAGCAGCCAGCGTTTGACGTGAAGCCCCGGCGTGAACCAGCGCATCAGGTTCGTGCTCGGGCGGATTCGTACCTTCATACCGCCACCCGATTCTGGCACTTCGGCTCGAACGTGCCCTTGATGGACGGAGTCTTCAGCCGCCTGGAATCGGCCGGGCCTCTCCCTTCGACGCCAGCTCCACCGGGTCGCGGCGCCGTCGCAACTTCGCGAGGTTGTGCTCGGCCTCGATGTACCGGGCGGTTCCCGAGTACGAACGCATCACCAGGCTCTGGGTATGGCAGCGATCCTCGCCGAGGAAGCGAACCCCCTCGAGGAGCTCACCGCTGGTGATCCCTGTCGCGGCGAAGAAGACGTTGTCGCCGGCGACGAGATCGTCCAGCTCGAGCACATCGCCGGCGTGCTTGCCCTCGCGCTCCTGCACGCCCCGCTCGGCCTCCCCGACCCAGATCCGCGCCTGCATGCCACCGCCGATGCACTTGATGCCGCAGGCGGCGAGCACCGCCTCGGGAGCGCCACCGATTCCCATGAGGGCGTCGATGCCGGTGCGGTGCTCCATCGCCGCCATCAGACCGGCGGCGACGTCGCCGTCCATGATCAGCTTCACCCTGGCACCCGCCGAGCGGATCTCCTCGAGCAGCCCTTCGTGACGCTCACGATCGAGCACCACCACGGTGAGGTCCTCGACCCGGCGATCCTCCGCCCTCGCGATGCGTTTGAGGTTCTGCGCCACGGGGGCGGTGATATCGATCACCTTGGCGGCGGCCGGGCCGACGATCAGCTTCTCCATGTAGTGCAGGTGCGTGTGGAACATCGAGCCGCGCTCGGCCAGGGCGACGGTGGCGATGCCCCCGGGGATGCCTCTGGCGACCAGGCGGGTGCCATCGATCGGGTCGACGGCCACGTCGACCGCGGGCGGATTGCCGTTGCCCACCTGCTCACCGATGTAGAGCATCGGCGCCTCGTCCTTCTCACCCTCGCCGATGACCACGACCCCGTCCATGTCGACGAAACCGAGGCTCCGACGCATCGAGTCCACGGCAGCCTGGTCGGCAGTCTCTTTCTGGTTGCGGCCCATGTGCCGCGCCGCGGCCATCGCCGCCCCCTCCGTGACCCGGACCAGCTCGAGGGCAAGGTTGCGGTCGATCGGGGTCCCGAGGTCGCGCGGCCGCTGAGCCATTAGCCCGCGATCATACGGCGCCCGTCCCGAGAAGCCCACGCGTCCCGAACGCCGCGATGGCGCCCGCCGCGCACTGCACACCCTCTGCAAGCGCGGCCGCGAAAATCGCTGCGTCGGCGCGTTCGAGATGCGCAAGATACCCGAGGAACCCGCCCGCCAGCGCGTCTCCGGCACCGGTCGGATCGACCACCTCGGCGACGGGCGCAGCGGGAAGCTCCACGATTCCGGCGGCGGTGACACATGCGGCGCCGGCGGGTCCGCGTTTCACCACCACCGCACGGAGTCGCCCGGCGCCGCAGAGCCCGGCTGCCGCCTCGCGCCAGCCGGACGAACCCGTCAGCGCCTCCAGTTCAGCTGCGTTGAGAAAGAGCACGTCGACCCGCTCCACCACGGACCTCACCTCGTCGCGGCGGTCATCGATGAACACGGTCATGGAGTCCGCACCGATCAGCGTTGCGCCGGATTGATCGATGACGGCTCGCTGCAGGCTCGGGTCCATGCTCCCGACAAAGAAGACCTGCGCGCGGCGTGAAGCATCGGTGAGCAAGGGCTGCCACTCCGGGTCGGCCCCGGGTTCGGCGGACTCGTGCGACGTCACCCAGCGCTCGAAGTCGTGCACCGCGTGCCACCGGAACGTCGGGGTGTCGCTCACCACCATGCCGTCGAGGTCGATGTTGGGGTTGGCGAGGATGCGGCGATACTCGGCGGCCGTGTCGGACCCGACGATCCCGTTGATGTGGACCGGTGCATAGCGCGCCGCCGCAAGCGGGAAATACACAGCGGAGCCGCCGAGCACGTCACGCCTGCCCGCGGGAGTGGTCACGTCGTCGCTGTGCAGCGTGCCGGCGACCGCGACCTCCCAGGTCACCTGGGGACTGGGTTCAGCCCGCAGCCGCGGTACGGTTCCGGCCGCCGAAGAGCGGGATGATCGGAGCCAGCCTCGGGCGCCGCGACTCCAGCGCGCGCATGAGGAGCACCTCCTGGGCCTCGAAGAGAATGTCGGCAACGTGGTCCGGGTCGCGGTCGATGCCGAGGCGGTCCCGCAACCCTGGGTCCACGGCGCCGACGGCGCGGACCACTGCGCTCCACAACGATGCGGGGATCAGGCGGAAGGAACGAAGACGGCATTCCTCGATGAGATCGATGAGCACATCAGCCTCGCGGACGCGGAGCCGTGTGCGTGAGATGCGCTCGCGGCGGAAGGCTGCCTCACGCTCGACGCGGGCGATTTCCAGGCACGTCCGCTCCATCGGACCGGGCTGCGAGCGCGAGGCTGCGGCGTGCATCCGGGGATTGTCCCACGCGCGGCTGAGCCTGCGAAGTTCGGTTGACTGCTGTTACACGGGGTAGCAAATCGATCGCCAGCGGCCGCCGCCGGGGATGAGATGCACCACCCGGCGGATCCGCGCGACGGGTTCCGGGTCGCCGACCTCGTACTCCACATCGAGCTCCGCAACGTCGTGATATGTCTTGCCGCGTGAGGTCTCAGTCCACTCCGGCAGGTAGCGGACCTCCTTGACGCTCACACCGCGGAGGCGGCGCATCGCGGACGCACCCTGCGCCTCCGCAAACGCCTCGGGTGATCCCCAGCTGAGCTGGCAGTCCTCGCTCAGCAGCGAGAAAGCGCGGCGATATTGGTTGGCACGCATCAACTCAACGAAGAGCGCCTCACTGAAGGCTGGGTTGCCGGGCGGGCGGCTGCCCAGTGGCGCGCGCCCGCGTTCGTGGGCATCGACCAGCGCCGCGGCGCGACGCGACGTGACATTGGCGGTCTCGCTGCCGGCCCAGAACGCACGGGTTGCCGGGTCGGTCTGCGTGACACGCGGCGCCTGTGGTTCGGCGACTGGAGACACTCCCACGGGGTGGCGGTCGGGACGGTGCAGCCAGCGAGTGAAGCGGCTACCGTCGAAACGGCCCCGCCGGGGACGTTCGGTGCCGATCAGGACGTGGGGTGGCAGCGGCATCGCCGGCGCCAGTGTACGCGCCTGCGTCGTGGCGATGAAGGCAGGCAGGCGGGCGGGTCTGTTCCCTACGATGCGCGGTCATGCCGCAAGCCCGCGCCCGCATCCTGATCGCTGAGGATGAGGCTGCCGTCGCCCAGCAGATCATCAACCGATTCACGTTGCTGGGCCACGATGTGCACTGGTCGAAAGCGGTCCGCGAGGTGCGTGCCGAGCTGAAGGAATTCGAGCCGAACGTCCTCATCCTGGACGCGACGCTCGACACCGACGGGCTGGAGCTTTTTCAGGCGATTCGCTTTGCTCCGGAGCATCCGAGCGCCGGGGTCGTCATCCTCACCGCTGCCGGCGATGTCGGTGCCCGCGAGCGTGCCCAGCAGCTCGGCGCCGCAGCCGTGATGATGAAACCGGTGCGCAATGACGAGCTTGTGGAGATCGTCGAGGACCTGCTCACCTACATCTGAGCGTCGACGCCGTGGCGTCAGTGCGCGACTGCGTCGATGATGATGGTCATCACGCTGCCGGCGACCCAGAGAGCCAGCGTCGCCCACACGTAAAACGGCACGCTGGCGGCCTGACTGTAAAAGCCCACCACCCGTCGCTCGGTCATGATCACGATGGCGAGTGCGTCGAGGAGCACGAAGATCAGCGTGACGATCAGCGCCGGAGCGTCGACGCCGTTGCCGACGATCGCGCCCACCAGAACGGACACAGCCGCCAGGCCGATGGCCGTGGCAAGCGTGCCGATCTGCGTCTGGCGCACCCACGCTCGCTTACGGGTCAGAAGAGCGGCGACGATGATCAGCGTCGCCGCGTAGGAGGCCGAGGACACAGCCTCGATCACCTGCGCCGCCAGAGGAATGCTCGCGGTCTTGCCCGAGCCCGTCTCCACGCCTCCGGCGAAGGGCGCCAAAGCACCAAAGAGGGCGAGGATCGCCAGCGCGAGATCCCACGTATAGACGAACAGCACCGCGCCCGGGCGGCGTTCCTGCTCGTCGTCTCGCGCGGTCACTGAGTTCGGCACGCGGCGATGATGCCATCGCACCGGCGGTCGCCGCGTCCGGGTGGAGACGTACGCTTTGGCGGTGACCGCAATTGTCGTTCTCCGCGGGGACCAGACCGGACAGGAGCTGCTCGACGAAGCGCTGCGCGTGATCGATCCGGAGGTGATCGGCGTCGAGCTGGAGCTGGAGACATTCGACCTCTCTCTCGCCAACCGGCGTGCGACCGCAAACGCGGTGGTGATCGAGGCAGCCGATGCAATGCGCGTGGCGGGGTTCGGATTGAAGGCTGCGACGGTCACGCCGACAGATCGCGGCGACGTCGGCAGTCCCAACGCGGTGCTCCGCGAGCGGGTCGGCGGCCGGGTCATCCTGCGCACCGGCCGGCGCATTCCCGGCGTGGCCGGGATCGCGGGGGTGAGCGCGCCGATCAGCATCGTGCGCATGGCGGTCGACGACGCCTACAACGCCAAGGAGTGGCGTGAGCAGGGCGTCAACGACGAGGTCGCGTACCGCACCGAGCACATCTCGCGCGCGACCTGCCGCGCGGTCGCCGAGTTCGCCTTCACGCATGCGGCGCGCACCGGTGCTCGGGTCTTCGGCGGTCCCAAGTTCACCGTGTCGAGGATCTACGAGGGCATGTTCAAGGAGGAGCTCGATGCCGCATCGGGGCGTCACCCCGAGGTCGACTACGAGCCGCAGTTGATCGATGCGACCTACGCGTTGCTCTTCAGCCGAACCGCCGACGCCCTCGTGATCCCGACGTTGAACCGCGACGGCGACTGCCTCAGCGACCTGGTGCTTCCCCTGTTCGGCAGCATCGCGGGCGCCGAGTCGCTGCTGCTCGGGTTCGGCGACGATCCGCTGACCCCGTCGGTGGTGATGGCCGAGGCGCCGCACGGGACCGCGCCGAGCCTCGAGGGGAAGAACGCCGCCAACCCGATGGCGATGATCCTGGCGGCCGCCGCGCTGCTCGGGTTCGCGCCGGTTCCGCACTGCCGCATCGCGTCGAGGGTGATCCGCGAGGCCGTCTTCGAGACGCTGCGTGCGGGGATCTCCACGTCCGACCTCGGCGGCCAGGCGTCCACCACCGCCTTCACCGACGCTGTTATCGAACGTGTCCGGACCGCCATCAGGGCGACATCTCCAGCATCGCGGTGACCCGCATCCATCTCGACCACGCTGCGACCACCCCGCTGGCACCCCAGGTGCTCGAGGAGATGTTGCCGTACTTGACGACAACGCAGGGGAATCCGTCGTCCGTGCATGCGTCGGGACGGGAGGCGCGCTCGGCCGTCGATGCCGCCCGCGATCGCATCGCCGCGGTGCTCGGCTGCGCGCAGCGCGAGGTCGTCTTCACGGGATCCGGCACCGAGGGCGACAACCTGGCGGTGCGCGGCGTCCTCGAGCGCTGGGGCGCCGAAAATGGACGCCACCTGGTGGTGACCGCCATCGAGCACGACGCCATCCTCGAGACGGCGCGTCATCTCGAGGCAACCGGTCTGGCGACGCTCACGGTCGCCGGTTGCGACGCCGACTGTCGCGTGAGCCCCAACACAGTGGCCGCGGCCGTCACCGCCGAGACCGTGCTGGTTTCCGTCATGTCCGTCAATAACGAGACGGGCGCGGTCCAGGACATCGCCGCGATCGCCGAGGCGGTGCATCGTCGCAACCCGAGAACCCTGGTGCACACAGACGCGGTGCAGGCCTTTGGGCGGATCCCGCTCGAACCCGGCGCCCTCGGGGTCGACCTGCTCTCGCTTTCCTCGCACAAGATCTACGGCCCCAAGGGAGTGGGCGCGCTCTGGGTGCGGCACGGGGTGGCGCTCGCCGCCCAGAACACCGGTGGCGGCCAGGAGCGCAACCGGCGCAGCGCCACCGAGAACGTGGCGGGGATCGTCGGATTTGCCGCCGCCGCCGAGCTGGCCGAGCGGGTGCGTCCCGAAGAGACTGAGCGCCAGGCCGCGTTGTGTGCACGCCTCGTCACCGCCGTCGAGACGCGGGTTCCAGGCGCGATGGTCACCGCGTCCGGCGCCACCAAGGCCGCCGGGTTCGCGACCTTCGCGATCGAGGGGGTCCGGAGCGACGTCCTCCTCGCCGCGCTGGACATGGACGGGGTCGAGGCGTCAGCGGGGTCTGCCTGCGCGAGCGGCGCACCCCTGCCTTCGCACGTGCTTCGTGCGATGGGCTACCGGGACGAGCTCGCGGCAGCCGCGCTGCGCTGCACCACCGGACGATCGACCACGCTCGAGGACATCGCGACCGCCGCGGAAGTCATTGCGAGCGCCGTGGCGCGAATCCGCGACCGAGCCGGCGCCCATCCGGCTGCCGTGGGCGGCTGACCTCGCGGGTCAGGCCGGGGCCGGCAGGCCGATCGCGGTTCGCAGGGAGGTGGCGTCGGTTGCGGCAGTCGCGAGCAGCGGGATCACCTGTTCCTGGAGGGTTGCTATGACAGGGATCGCCGGCGCGGTCGCAGCCTGCTCGAGGAGCTTCTCGATGGCGGCATCGTCGCCGAGGAGATGCGTCGCGTCGGTGGTGGCGGGCGCGGTGAACGGAATCGCTCGGAGCGCGTTGTCGTAGGTGATCGTGAGCTGTCGCTGCGAGCTGAGCGCGGACTGGCAGGCGCCCAGCGACACCGTGGCGCTGGTGGCATCGCAGGAGGCGTTCTCGGTCGCGGCGACCTGGGCCTCGCCCTGGTTGTACCGCGTCGCCGCAGCCGTGTAGCGGGCCTGGATCTGGGCTGTCGTGAGTGGGGTCGGGGTCGGGGATGTCGGGCTGCTCGATCCCCCGCAGCCCACGACCAGGGCACCCGCGACGGCGAGGAGGATCGTGAAGCGAGCATGGGGGAATGGCATCAGCGCCTGCCGAGAATATCTCAGCGATGGCCGGTCCCCTCTCGGATCAGCGGCGCGTCGGGGTATAATTCTGACCATGACAGTCGGGATTCTCTCGAATACGGCGCGGGGCGCCTCGCACCGGCACACCACCGATCCCAACGCACCGCCCGCCGCCTCGTTTTCGATGCGGGTGAGCTCCAAGGCTCATTACGGCCTGCGCATGATGACCGAGTTCGCCAAGGCATACGGCGCCGGTCCTCTCAGCATCGCCGAGGTGGCGCGTGTCGAGCATCTGCCGCTCGCCTACCTGGAGCAGCTCGCCTCGCAGCTTCGCCGCGGCGGCCTCGTGGAAAGCACTCGCGGAGTGCACGGCGGCTACTCGCTCACCCGCCCGGCCGAGCAGATCAGCGTCCTCGACGTCGTGACCGTGATCGAGGGTGAGGTGTCGCCTGTGGAGTGCGTGTCCCATGGCTACGTGACAGGCACCTGCCAGCGCGAGGGCGAGTGCGCGTCGCGGGGGCTCTGGATGCGCCTCAAGCAGAGCATCGATGCCGTCCTCAGTCAGACCACACTCGCCGAGCTCGTGGCCGATCAGTCGCTCATCGACTCGATGGCACCCGCGTCCGCGGAGCCGTGCCCATGACGCAGGCGGTCCTTTCGATCTCCGGACTCCACGCCAGCGTGGAAGGCAAGGAGATCCTCAAGGGCGTCGATCTCCAGGTGGCGCAGGGCGAGATCCATGCGCTCATGGGTCCGAACGGCTCGGGCAAGAGCACGCTCGCGTACACCCTCATGGGGCATCCCAAGTACGTGGTCACCGGCGGATCGGTGACCTTCGACGGCCAGGATCTCTTGCCGCTGACGGCGGACGCCCGGGCGCGTCTCGGTCTCTTTCTCTGCTTCCAGTACCCGACTGCGATCCCCGGTGTGAGCACCGTGAACTTCCTCCGCGCGGCACTTCGTGCCCAGGAGAAGGAGATGCCGGCACGCGAGTTCCTCAACCGTCTCAGCACCGAGATGAAGGAACTCAAGATCGACGAAAGCTTCCGCTCCCGCTACATCAACGACGGCTTCTCGGGCGGCGAGAAGAAGCGTATGGAGATCCTCCAGCTGGCCATGCTGCGCCCCAAGCTCGCGATTCTCGACGAGACCGACTCGGGCCTCGACGTGGACGCGCTGCGGACCGTCGCGGACGGCGTGATGCGCCTCTGCGGGCCTGACATGGGTGTGCTCGTGATCACCCACTACCCCCGCATCCTCGAACACCTTCACCCGGATCGCGTGCACGTCCTTCACGACGGGCGCGTGGTCACCTCCGGCGGGGCGGACCTGGCGCGACAGATCGAGCGCGAGGGCTACGAACCAATTCTCGGAGCGGCCGCCGCCGCCACCGCGTAGGAGATCCGCGATGGCGATTCAAGCGAAAGAGCTGACCAAGGACTACCAGTTCGGCTTCTCGGACGTCGACGTGTCCGTTTTCCGCACCGCGAAAGGCCTGTCCCCCGAGGTCGTCGCCTCGATCTCCCAGCACAAGGACGAGCCGGAGTGGATGCTGAAGTTCCGCCTCAAGGCTCTCGACCATTTCCGCAAGCGGCCGATGCCCACGTGGGGCGCGGATCTCTCCGGGCTCGACTTCGAGAACATCTACTACTACGTCAAGCCGGTCGAGGAGATGAGCAGGTCGTGGGACGACGTCCCCGATTCGATCAAGAACACCTTCGATCGCCTCGGCATCCCGCAGGCGGAGCGTCAGTTCCTCGCCGGCGTGAGCGCGCAGTACGACTCCGAGGTCGTCTATCACAGCATTCGCGAGGACCTCGAGAAGCAGGGCGTGCTCTTCAGTGATTGCGACACCGGTTTGCGCGAGCACGAGGAGCTCTTCCGCAAGTATTTCGGCACCGTCATCCCGCCGAATGACAACAAGTTCGCGGCGCTCAACAGCGCCGTGTGGTCGGGCGGATCGTTCGTCTACGTCCCGAAGGGCGTCAAGGTGGACATCCCGCTTCAGGCCTACTTCCGCATCAACAGCGACAACATGGGGCAGTTCGAGCGGACCCTGATCATCGCCGACGAGGGTTCGTCGGTCCATTACATCGAGGGCTGCACGGCACCGAACTATTCGAGCGATTCGCTGCACAGCGCGGTGGTGGAGCTGGTGGCCCACAAGGGCGCCAAGATCCGCTACACCACGATCCAGAACTGGTCGGACAACGTCTACAACCTGGTCACCAAGCGCGCCATCGCCAACGAGAACGCGACCGTCGAGTGGATCGACGGCAACCTNNGCCGAGGTGATGAGCGCCGCGTTCGCGGGCAACGGCCAGCACCAGGACGCGGGGAGCAAAGCGATCCACGTCGCCCCGAACACCACGAGTAACATCGTGTCCCGCTCGATCAGCAAGGGCACCGGGCGCACGTCGTACCGCGGGCACATCAAGGTGCTTCCCAAGGCGCACAACGTCAAGGTCAGCGTCCGCTGTGACGCGCTCCTCCTCGACGAGGAGTCGCGGAGTGACACGTATCCGTACATGGACATCGACAACCCGGACGTGACGATCGGGCACGAGGCGAGCGTCAGCAAGGTCGGCGAGGATCAGATCTTCTACCTGACNNACCAAGGAGCTGCCGATGGAGTACGCGGTCGAGCTCAACCGTCTGCTCGCGCTCTCCATGGAGGGCGCGATCGGGTGACGACCCCGCTGGCCGATTCGCCCGCAGGGACGCTCGGGCAAGAGGTCGCGGCAGCACGGGCCGACGCATCACCGGCGTGGCTCGCAGCGCGCCGTCGCATCGCGTGGGACGCGTACGAGGCGCTTCCGATGCCCTCCTCGCAGCGCGATGAGGACTGGCGGCGCACGGACATCTCCGCGCTGCACCCGGAGCGTTTCACGCCCATCGATCGTGTCGACGCGGCCGTGGTGGATGCGATGCGCGCGCAGCGCGACGCCGCCGCCCCCACGGCGGCATTCGTGATCGACTCCCCCGTGGCGGAGGCGATCGAGGGAGCTGACACGCTGCACGCGCAGGGCATCATCGTCACCACCCTTGCGGAGGCGGCGACGGTGCATTCCGAGCTGGTGCAGCGCGCGTTCTCCTCGGTCCGCGCTGATGAATCGAAGTTCGTCGCGCTCTGGAATGCGCTCTGGCGTGGCGGCGTCTTCGTGTATGTCCCGCGCGGCGTCGAGGCGCTTGTCCCTGTCTGGATCGCACACCCCGCGGGCGGCGACGGCGGTGCGGTGTTCCCTTCCACCGTGGTCGTCCTCGACGAGGGAGCGGCCCTCACCGTCATCGACGCCTACGCCTCGGCGTCGGGCCCGGCGGCACTGCTCAGCGACGCGATGGTGATTCTCTCCGTCGGCCGCGATGCGCGACTCGAGTACGACACCGTGCAGCAATGGGGTGAGGGCGTCTGGCACGTCGGCCTGCAGCGGGCGGTGCTCGACGCCAACGCGAAGCTCCGCTTCATGGGTGTGACCCTCGGCGCCCGGCTCCAGAAGGTGTGGTGGGAGGTGTTGCTCGAGGGGGTCGGCAGCGAGGCCGACATTCTCGGCATCTGCTTCGGCGACGGCACGCAGCATTTCGATCATCAGTCGCTCCAGGCGCATGTCGGCCCGGAGACGCGCAGCAACCTGTTGCTCAAGGTCGCCGTCCGCGACCGCGCCCGATCGGTGTACGGCGGCATGATCGATGTGGCGCCGACGGCGATTCATGCCGACGGCTACGTGGCGAACCGCAACCTCCTGCTCAGCCAGGGGGCGAAAGCCGACTCGATCCCGCGCCTCGAGATTCGCGCCAACGACGTGAAGTGCGGGCACGGCGCCACCGCTGGGCACGTCGACGCCGATCAGCGTTTCTACCTCATGGCGCGCGGCGTGCCGCCCGAGGAGGCGAGCGCGCTCATCGTGCGCGGCTTCATGGACGACGTCCTCGACCGAATCCCGCACCGCGGATTCGCCGAGCTCGCCGGGACACTGCTCGACGCGGAGATTGCCGGTGGATCCGTGACCGGGGTCGCGGCGGAGACGTCATGAGCGACGGCTGGGTCGACGTGGCACGCACCAGCGACATCCCGCCGGGATGCGCTGCTCGGGTCGAGATCGACGACACGCCGGTGGCCATCTTCAACGTCGAAGGCACGTTCTACGCCCTCGATGACACCTGCAGCCATGCCGAGGCATCGTTGAGCGAAGGCGACCTCGACGCCGATCGCTGCGTCATCGAGTGCCCGCTGCACGGGTCCAGCTTCGATCTGCGTACTGGGGAACCGCTCTCGCTGCCCGCGGTCGAGCCGGTGCGCGTCCATCGCGTCGAGGTGACCGATGACGGGCTGCTCCGAGTCGCACTCGCGGACGAGGTCACCGCGCAATGAGCGCATCCGTCGCCACCGAGCCGGCATTCGACGTCGCTCGCATCAGGGCTGACTTCCCGATCCTCCAGCGCGAGATCGGCAGTCATCCTCTGGTGTACCTCGACTCGGCGGCGACGTCGCAGAAGCCGCGTGCGGTCGTCGCCGCCATCGACGCGTACTACGCCACCAGCAACGCCAACGTCCATCGCGGCGTGCACACGCTCGGCAATGACGCGACGGACGCCTTCGAGCGGGCGCGGGCTCGAGTGGCGGACTTCATCGATGCCCCGGCCGATGGGCTGGTGTTCGTACGCAACACCACCGAGGCGATCAACCTGGTCGCGTCGTCGTACGGGACGCAGCTGCTCCAGCCCGGCGACCGCATTCTGGTCACAGTCATGGAGCACCACAGCAACCTGGTCCCGTGGCAGCTTGCCGCGGAGCGTCGCGGCCTGCAGCTCGCGGCGATCGATATCGACGACGAGGGACGTCTCGACCTGAGCACGCTCGACGAGCTGCTCGCGGCGCCGACGCGCCTGGTTGCCATCGGTCATCAGTCCAACGTGCTCGGAACGGTCAATGACATCCGCACGATCACCGAGCGCGCCCACGCGGCAGGCGTGCTGGTGTGCCTGGATGCCGCCCAGTCGGTGCCGCACATGGGCTTTTCGGCCCGCGACCTCGACTGCGACTTCGTCGCGTTCAGCGGCCACAAGATGTGCGGACCGATGGGCATCGGCGTGCTCTGGGCCCGCCCGGATCTGCTCGAGCGCATGCCGCCTTTCCTCGGCGGCGGCAGCATGATCAGCAGGGTCACGCTCGAGCGGAGCACGTGGAACACCGTGCCCCACAAGTTCGAAGCAGGGACGCCGGACGTGGCCGGCGCCGTCGGCCTCTCCGCCGCATGCGACTACATCGATGCCATCGGCCGCGATCGCATTCACGCGCACGAGCTGTCGCTCACCCGCCACCTTCTCGATGTTCTGGACGAAGTTGGCGATATCACGGTCTTCGGACCGCGCGACCTCGAGGCACGGGGCGGCGTTGTGAGCTTCAACCTCGCCGACGTGCATGCCCACGACGTGGGCACGATCCTGGACCGACGCGGCATCGCGGTTCGCGCCGGACACCATTGCGCGCAACCGCTGATGGCACGCTACGACGTGCCGTCGATGGCGCGCGCGTCGGTGTACCTCTACACGACGCACGAAGAGATCGACGCCCTCGGCGAAGGGCTCGGCGAGGTGCGCCGGGTCTTTCGCGTCTAGGTCCGGCTGACCAGGAACGCCGCGATTCGCGCCGCGGCATCGACGCGAACCGGGAGCAACCCGTGGCGCTGACCCGGATAGATCACCAGCTCCGCGTCCCGTAGCGACCGCACCTCGCGGCGCAGGAGGTCGACGGTGGCGAACGGGTCGCGATCGCCCGAGAGCAGCAGGACGGGACATTCAATGTTCGACCAGTGCGCCGTGCGCAGTTCCTCGGGATGTCCGGGTCGATGCAGCGGATAGCTGAGCAGCACGAGCGCACTCACCGGCTGCTGCGCAGCGAGCAGGCTCGCCATCCGCCCACCGTACGAGTGTCCGCCGATACCGGCGCCGGGCTGCCCATCGAGCGCGCCGCGAAACACGTCGATGGCTCGATCGTTGTTGGACTTCGGCAGGTTGAGGGCGGTTGCGTCGATCCCGTGTTTGGCGAGCTCGGTCACCCACGGTCGCATCGACTCCGCAGTTCCCGAAGCTCCGTGCCCGAGCAGGAGGCGCGGCCCTGCCGTGAGCACGCGACCGGCGGCTTTACGCTTGCTCACGTTCGAGAATCTGGAAGGCGGCCGGCTGGACGGTGTGTGCCGAAGTGGGCGGGCGTCCCGGCAGCCAGGTGGCACAGACCAGGGCACCGCAGAGCAGGATGCCGCTCCCACACCAGAAGGGCAGCCCCGTGTTAACGCCATACAGCGAGCCGAGCACCGCTGCGCCGAAAGCCATGCCGCTGAACTGGTACAGGCCCCCGATGCCCATTGCCCGCCCCCGCATGGCCTCCGGGGTGCTGTCGCCGATGACCGCGAACAGACTCGGCTCGAGGATCACCGTGGCAACCGCTTCGATGGCCCCGACCGTGAGGATCACGGCCAGGATCTGCAGGAATGGATACGTCGCGGCGCAAGCCGCCACGACGCAGAGCCCGGCCGTGACGAGCTTTCGCCGGTCGGCTCGGTCCGCAAGCCGGCCTCCCGCACGTGCAAGCACCAGGATCGGCAGCGCGAACAGGCTCACGGAGAGCCCGATGATCAGCGGATCCTGGCCGCGCGCCGCGAGGTACTGGGGCCAGACGACGTCGTACATCGACCAGATCGTCCCGACCGCGAAGAGCGCCGCGATCGGCACCACGATTCCACGGATACGCCACCAGCGGAAGCGCTCCTTGGTGACCACCGCGGTGGTGCGCTCGGCGCGTGTCTCGGGCACCCGAAGCATCGGTCCGAGGCCGATGAACATGGAGAGACCGGTGATCCCGAATACCGCTGAATCGCGCCAGAGCGCAGCTGCGCCGCCAACCAGCGGACCCACGAGCAATCCCACCATCTCATACGCCTGGAGCTGCGAGAAACGCTGGGCTCGCTGCTCGGGCGTGCTCAGGTCAGTGAGCGCCGCTCGCAACGCGGGCACGTATGCGCCGGCGCAAGCGCCCATCACGATGCGAATCGCGGTGAGCACCGGCAGCGTCCCGATGTTGAAGAACAGGAACAGCGAGAGAAAGGCGTAGACGAGGCGCGGGCCGATGAGAAACGGCTTGCGGCCCCAGCGATCGCAGAGGCGTCCAGCAGGCACCTGGACAAGCGTGTTGGAGACGAGCGGTCCGGCGATGAAGATGGCCACCGCAACAGAATTACCGCCGCGATGGGCGACGTACAGCGGGGCGATCGGAAACACCGCGGCGACGCCCGTGAACATGATCAGCTGGCCCACCAGCAGCCAGAAGGCGGGGTCGGCCCTCCGCTTTCCGGTGCGCGCAAGGACGTCGATGCGTGCCATGTGCTCCATTCTCAGGTTTTGGGCGCGAACCGTTGGACTACGATGGTCGTATGGCACTCGGCTCCGCGCCCGTCGATGACGACCTCTACCGCGAGATCATCCTCGACCACTACCGCAATCCTCGGCATCATCATTCGGTCGATCCTGCGGACCGTGTCATCGAGGCGAACAATCCGCTCTGCGGCGACGAGATCGACCTGAGCTACCGGCTCGACAACGGGACGGTCGCGGCGATCGGTTTCATCGGCCGCGGTTGCTCGATCAGCCAGGCGTCGGCGAGCATGCTCTGTGAGGCGGTGACGGGCATGAGCGTGGAAGGAGCGGCATCGCTCGCGGAGCGCTTTCGCGCGATGCTGACCGGCGACGGTGCGTCATCCGCTGACGGTGACGACATCGGCGACCTCGAGGCACTCCGTGGCGTACGGGCCTACCCCGTGCGGGTCAAGTGCGCAACGCTCGTCTGGAACGCGCTCCTCGAGGGGCTCTCCGCAACCGCCGCCGCGCCGGCTTCAGCAACGAGGATCGAGAAATGAGCACGACCGAACCGCTTTCGCCGGCCCAACCTGCCTCCGGTCAGAAGGAGGCCAAGGCCTCGGACGCCCTGATTCGCGCGGCGCTGAGCGAGGTGTACGACCCCGAGATCGGCATCGACATCGTCTCGCTCGGCCTCATCTATGGCACCAACATCGACGATGACGGGCTGCTCACCATCGACATGACGCTCACGACCCCGTACTGCCCGATGGGACCGATCATCGAGACCCAGGCGCACGCGGTCTGCGCGCCACTTCCCGGCGTGCGTGACGTGCACATCAACCTGGTGTGGGCGCCGCCCTGGGACCCGCGCACAATGGCCTCGGAAGAGGCTCAGCTCGAACTCGGCATCTACTGATCTCGTCCCCACAGTCCCGGTCTGGCATCGTGTGCTGAATGGAGCGGATCTTCACTCACGACGAGGCCACCGAGCTGCTGCCGCGGCTCACAGAGTTGCTTACCGCACTTCAGGCCGCGCAACGAGCGGCGATGGAGGAGACGGCGGAGAGTGAGTACACGCCGGTGGCGTCGAATGGTTCGGCCGCGGCGGCGATGAAGGCGTCAGGGCCATTCCATGAGGCGCAGCACCTCTCGATGGAGATCGAGCAACTCGGCGTGATCGTGCGTGACCCCGACAGCGGGCTCGTCGACTTTGCGGCGGTCCGCGACGGGAGGCCGGTGTATCTCTGCTGGCGCCTCGGCGAGGAGCGGATCGGCTTCTGGCATGACCGCGACACGGGCTTCATGGGTCGCCTGCCCCTCTGATCGCCGGCTCAGGTCTCGGAGTGTGCCTCCGAGAGGCGCTTGACGTCCTCCTGGGTCATGCGCACGAAGAGCGCCATGTCGTCGCTCCTGTCCAGGAAGCGGATCTGCACCACCACGTCGTGCCCGAAGAACCCGTTGGCGCGGATCACGATACCCACCAGTTCGCCGTCGTCGAAGAGCACGTCGCGTACGGTCCCGAGCTTCTCGCCGCCATGCCCGATCATCACGTTCTCGCCGCGCCGGATCTCGATGTCCCCGTCCGGCTTATCGGCGGTTTCCGCCAGGAGTGGAAACATCGGACCCACGCCGAGCGAGCCGCCGGCAAGCGCTGCGGCGAAGCGCAGGCCGTCACCACGTTCGAGAGGCTTGTACTGGTAGCTGAGATATGGCGGCAGGGCTCGGGTCGCTCGGCGGTCGAGCGTGAGCTGGATGCGTTCGGGCCCGGCCTCGGCGATGGCGCCGAGCGGCACGATCACCTCCGCAACCATCATCCCGGCTCCCGGCGCGAGGCTCCGCCCCGAGAACCGGTTGGTCTCTCGGACGATCAGCGCGTGGGGATCCCAACTTTCGACGTCGACGACGATCCGCTCCAGCGTTCCGACGTGTTGTCCGTCGGAGGTATGCACCGATGCGCCGAGGCTCAGGTCGAGCGCGCGGCTGGGCAGCCGGTCGGACTCGGTCACGCCGCGCGCCCGAACCGGGATACACTTGGGGAGCGTCTCTCGGCCCGGACCCGCCCCGCCTTAAAAACGACGCATGCGGACGCGGTGCCGTGGCACTCAGGCAAAAGGAGGAACCTAGCCCATGACAGATTCTTCGAGTACACCCTCCTTCCCGACCAGCGCAGTGGTGGAGAGCTGACCGCAGGGAGCCTGGTCACCACTCGGAGAGAGGCGCAAACCGTCGCACTCGGCGGTCTCTCCACGCATTTGCGCTAACCGCGGCCCAGCCGCGGCCCGAGCCAATCACCGGCTTCATTAGGTGAAACGCGCCGTCTCCACCTGTGCCGCACGGGTCGAGACGGCCGGCGACGGGACGATCTGGTCGCTCTCGACCCAGCCCTCGTCGGCGCCGGCAACGCGTACCTTCACGAACTGCCCGCTGCGCTCATCGAGCGCCACGAGTTCGGTGGCGGTCAGGATGTCGCGGCCGCGCGCGGCGTCGTGACGGGGCTCGGTGAACAGGCGGTACGGAGTGCCGGCCCAGGAGGCGACCAAAGTCACCGGCCCGGGCGGGATGCGACGGTCCCGATAGACCGTGCGCGAATCCGCCGCGCCGGCGGTGAGCAGCCGGATCACCTGAAGCGCCCGCGTGCTCGGACCGCGATCGGCTTTGCCCATGGCTTTCGAGATCAAGCCCCCGCCTGAGCTGGCCTCGATCTCCACCTGCGTTCCCTCGGTGCTCGTGATGGCGCGGCATCGAACCCAGCGGATGCGCACCTTGGGGCGACCCCATTGCCCGAAGAGACCGCGGCGGCGATGCTCGACGATTCGCGCCTCGCTGACGCCCATGACCTCGAAGCGATACGGCGTCGTGCCGATCATCTGCTCCATGATCGCGAACACCTCGCGTGGCGGGGCGGCCGAGAGAAGGCGCCAGGTGTGCGCGGAACGAGCCAGCATCGCCCCGGATTGTAGCGGGGTGCGCTCAGGCCTCCGACGCTATGGCGGGCGCGCCCAGATCGATCGAATACCGCTCACACATGGCGTCGAATCGTGCCGCGGTATAGGTATCGAGGAGCTCGCGGTGGCGTTGCACGAGCGGGGCGAGGTGCTCGCGGAGATACCGGCCCCGGGCCGACCACTGGTAATAGGAACGGCCGCCGTGGTGGTATGGACCGTAGAGGGCGCTGCCGGGATACGTCCTTTTCAGCCAATCGAACATCTGCTCGTGGCGCACGTGCATCCGCAAGGTGACCTGCGGCTGCCGCCCGTCGCCGCCGAAGTGGCCCTCGCCGACCAGGAGGCCCAGCAGGAACCCTATCGACAGATCGTTCTCGTCGGAGGTCCCGGATCGTTGGATGGTCGTCAGAGCCAGGTCGGAGGACGGGGGAGCGATCGACGGGTTCCGCTCGATGTTGCCTGGCGACTCTTCAGCATCCACAAGTCGCAGGGTAGCCATGCCTTTGTTTCACCGTCAAGTTGTGCGCGGAACATCGCGACCACGGGTGAGATCGAGCCTGGGGAGTTTTCCACAAGCCAACTTCGAAGGAAGGCATCTGCAACTCGGGATCGGCGCTGGCGCACGGTGTTGAGCCTGGGGAAACCCGGGATAACTCACCGTCCGCTGACGGCCAGGACGATCCAGCCATAATCAGCCGCTAACCGTGCCACCTAGCATTCTCGCGGTCGCCAATCAGAAGGGCGGTGTCGGAAAGACCACCACGGCCGTCAGCGTGGGCGCTGCGCTCGCCGAGATGGGCCGCAAGGTCCTTCTGATCGACATTGACCCGCAGGCCAACGCCACCTCCGGGCTGGGCGTCGATCGTGCTCGCGTCGAAACGAGCATTTACGACGTCATCGTGATGGGCAGGTCGCTCGACGAAGCCCGCCTGCACACGGCGGTGCCCGGCCTCGACGTGGTCCCGTCGGACATCGCATTGGCCGGCTCTGAGATCGAACTGGTGGATCTCGCGCGCCGGGAGCGCCGCTTGCAGTACGCACTAGAGGCTCTGACCTCCGACGACGACTACGTCCTGATTGATTCGCCACCCAGCCTTGGTCTTCTGGCCATCAATGCGGTAGTGGCAGCCGACGCCTTGCTCATCCCGATCCAGTGCGAGTTCTATGCCCTCGAGGGGTTGGGCCTGTTGATGCATACCCTTGCGCTGCTCCGCAAGGAGCTCAACCCCACCCTGGAGATCGCCGGCATCGTCATGACCCTCTTCGACGCCCGCCTGGCGCTGGCGCACCAGGTGGTGGATGAGGTTCGCGCCCGCTTCGGCGACCAGTTGCTCACCCCGCTCATCCCCCGCAACGTGCGCCTGAGTGAGGCGCCGAGCCACGGTATGCCGATAACCCTGTACGACCCGACGTGCCGCGGCGCGATCGCCTACCGGGAGCTCAGCGCGAACCTCGATGCGCGCATCCACGGGGGCGCGGTCCTCACCGCCTCTGGCATCCCGAGCCCGGCGTGAGCGAGCCATCCCCGCCCCGTTCCTTCCGGCGTCGCGGGCTCGGCCGTGGGCTCGACGCGCTCCTCACCAACGAGGCTGAGGCCGAGGAGGGGTCGCCGCTCATCAGCCTGGACCCGAGAACGGTCACACCGAATCCCGAACAGCCCCGCCGCGCCTTCGAGCCCGACGCCCTCGCGGCCTTGGGCGATTCCATTCGCCTCCACGGGCTGCTCCATCCCATCGTGGTCCAGCGCGAAGGCGACACGTACAGTCTCGTGGCCGGCGAGCGCCGCTTACGGGCCGCTCAACTGGCCGGGGTGTCGAGCATCCCGGCGATCGTTCGCCCGGCAGCGGAATCGAGCCGCCACCAGCTCGAGATGGCACTCACCGAGAACCTGCTTCGAACCGATCTGAACCCGATGGAGGAGGCCGCCGCGTACGCGCGCCTGTCAGACGCCTTCGGTCTGACCCATGAGGCGATCGCGCTGCGCCTCGGACGAAGCCGTTCGGGCATCTCGAACGCGATCCGCCTCCTCGATCTGCCGGCTCCCGTCCAGGAGGCGGTCGCGGACGCGCGGCTGACGGCGTCCCACGCGCGGGCGCTGCTCGTCCTGCCGCTGGCGGCGGATCAGGAGGCCGTGGCGGCGCTCGTGATCGCCGAGGGACTGAATGTACGAGATACCGAGCGCGCGGTCCAGGATCGGATCACACGGGCAGCGACGCGGACGCGCCAGCGCACCGCCTCAACGCCGGAGGTGGCCTCCCCTGACGATGTCGCGTTGCGTCGGGGACTCGAGCACGCACTCGGCGTGACGGTCCGCCTCCAGCGCCGCAAGGGTGGTGGCGGCAGGATCGTCATCGACTGGGCCGAGGACGACGACCTGGACGCGCTCTACCGCAAGCTCGGCGGACCGCCGCTTTAGAACGCCTCGGGCCAGACTCAGCCGACGGGTCGGTCAGCAGCTCCGGTGAGACGCGCCTCGGCCGCATCAGCGTCGAAGTTGGCGAGGAAGGCCTCGATGTACTTCGGACGATCGGCCGGCTTGTAGTCGAGCAGGAACGCGTGCTCCCAGACGTCCATCACGACAATCGGCTTGAAGCCGGCGATGTTGCCGTCCTCGTGTAGCGTGATCCAGTGGTTGCTCAACCGTCCCGTCGCGGTGTCCAGGAAGGTCACCGCCCAGCCGACGCCGCGCATCCCGCCGATTGCGGTGAAGTCCTTGCGCCACGTGTCGATGTCGCCGAAGGACTCTCCCAGCGCACGACCCAGCGCCGACGATGACGAGATGCCGCCGCCGCTCGCCTTGGTGAGATTTCCGAAATACCACTCGTGCAGGACCATGCCGTTGTACTCGAAGCCGAGCCGGCGCGTGATCTCCGAGTACGCCGGATTCGTCGAAAGGCCCTGGCCCGCCTGCTGTATCGTCACCAGCTGCTCGTTGAGGAGGTTGGTGTTTTTGACATAACCGGCATAAAGTCCGAAGTGGACCTCGAGGGTGTTGTCGGAGATGCCGGTGAGCCCGGAGAGGTCGAACGTCTTGGCCTTGTACGGGGTCTGAGTCAGGAGGGCCATCTTGTGCCTCGTGTATCAAGCGGGTCCGGAACGCTGGTTTCGCCTCACATTCTGCCAGCGTGGTACGGCATCCCGCAGAGCGAATCACGCCGTCGGCGGAACGATCTCCACGGGTTTGTTGTAGCTCGTGTACGTGTCGGTCATGAAGTGCTCGGGCGCGTCCATCGTCACCTGGCGCACACGTCCGGTGGCTTCGACCCAGAAGGTGAACCAGATCGGCGTGGCGATGGCATTCCCAAAGCTGGCCACCACGGTGGTTGGGACGCCATCGAGCATCTCCTGACCGATCACGTGCGCGTTGGTCAGGGGTTTGAACTGGTCCCAGACGAAGTACGGAACCGTGTTTGCCGTCACCGACTCTTCCTCGTGCCAGGGATCGCCCGGGGCCTCCTGCGTGTAGAAGGTCTTGCCGATCCAGATGGTGCGGCTCGTCTGGTTGATCGTCCACGACTCCCGGTCGGGGACGTCCGCCGAAAACGTGTCCTGCACGATCCCCGTGCCCGAGTTGAGAACCTCGCTGACCTGGTACGCCGACAGCGCATTCATCGCGGATTCGAGCTGCGCCAGCAGGGTGTCGCCGGACGGGGCGGGGAGGTCGGGGATCGTGAACTGCGCCTCGCCGCCGCCGGAGTTCAGCACGTCGACCCAAACCTTGTCGCCCGACTTGATGTCGATGTTCGCGGAGCGGCACGTGTCACCGCACGGCACCAGCGCTTTGTAGACGCCGTTCACCGCGATGTTCGCGGCAAGCCCCTGCGCTGTCGCGCCTGCAGTGCCCGGGACGAGGTACACGGTGGCTCGATTCACCCCCGGCAGACCTGGGGAGAGGCTCAACCCGACCAGGTCGGTGCCCGCAGCCCCCGCCATGGTGAGCTCGTCACCGGTCGGGAGGCCGGCGGTCGGTGTCGCGGCAGCCTCCTCGGCCGCCTGCCGCGCCGCGGCCGTCGGCGGTGTCGGAAATGACGAGAGCAGCGCTGCCGCGGCCACAACCCCGACGGCAAGCGCCGCCTCGATGCGCAGATGTGGCCGTTTGAGACGCCACGCCATTGCCGACAGCGGCAGCATCACCGCGACCAGGGCCATTTTCACGAGCAACACCCGTCCGTACGCCGTGCCGAACAACGCCTGGATGGATCCGAGCTGGGTGATCGCCTCCAGGCCGCCGGCAACCACCGTGGCGCCGAACGCCGCAAGCGCGACCGGCGTGAACCGAGCGAGCAGCACGCGACCTTCGCTGGAACGCCAGCCGCCAGGAGGATGGACGAGCGCCAGCGCCGCGATCCCTCCTGCCCAGAGCCCGGCCGCGAGGAGGTGCACCGCGTCGAGCCCAATCCCGTACCAGACAGGGTTCACGCCTGCGGCGTGACCGCCGGCTGCGAGCATCACCAGCGCGCCGGCGAGCCATATCGGCACCGTCTTCGAACGCAGAATGACGGCTACCAGGGTCAGCGCCTCGAAGCCAAGACGGGCGATCAGCGCGGCCCCGGAGAGCCCATTGAAAAACGCCAGGTACTCGCTGAGGCTGTGGCCTCCAGAGCCGACCGTCGCCTCAGCCCAGACCGCAACCAGCCCTGCGGAAAGCGCGATGCTCGACGCGCGGAACCCCGGGTTGACCCAGTCGAGCGACGGCGACTGGCGCGCGAGCCGGCTGATCAACAGTTGCCCCGCGAGGAACAGCAAAGCAAGCGCCTCGATCCACTTGACCGCACCGATCGCGATATCGGACGCCGCGGGGCCCGGAACCGAGTTTGCAGCGACCACCGAAGAGCCGGGTCCCGCAACACCGACGTCGAAGGTGAAGCTGCTGGAGACCTTGTGGCCGTCGAAGGCGCTCACCGTCGTCCAGTCGACCTTGTACACGCCCGTCGCGTTGGTTGCGAGCGGGATGCGGATCTCCTGGGCGCTGTCGACCTGACCCTGCCACACGCGCCCCGTCGGATCGATCACCGAGGCAAACGACAGCGCGGCGTTGAGGGGTTGATCGAATTCGAGCGTCACCACCCCCGGGGTCGTGCCGAGATGGGCGCCCGCGGGCGGTGACGACGCGGCGAGGAGCGCGTGTGCCGAGGCGGCGAGCGGGATCGCCAGGGCCGCCACGATCGCGGCCAGCACGGCCAGGAATCGACGAACCCCCGTTGTCACGTTCTCATGATGGAGCAGCGAGTCCCGGCCACAGACGTGGTGTCCCCGGCGGTTCCCCTCATAATCGGCCCGAGTGGCTCAGGTACTCCCGCCCCCGGAAGCGACGACCACGAGCAATCCCTGGTGGCGAGGATCATGGCTCCGAGACACCATCGAGGTGCTCCTCATCGCAGTGATCCTGTACGTGGCGATCGCGTTCGCGCTGCAAACCGTGCGCGTCGATGGCGAAAGCATGATGAACACGTTGCAAAACCAGGATCTGCTCCTCGCCAGCAAGATCTCCTACGACTTCGGCGGCAATCCGCAACGCGGCGACATCGTCATCCTCATCCCTCCGACGATTCCGAGCCAGGATTTCATCAAGCGGGTGATCGGACTTCCGGGCGACGTCATCGAGATCGACGGAGATCACAACCCCACCGAGGTCCTCATCAAGCCGGATGGAAAGGGGCCGTTTCAGGTGTTGAAAGAGCCCTTTCTCCCACAGGCCTGGACGACGCTGAAGTACTGCTGCACGTCAACCGGGATGGCGACCTCGACCCCGCAGCCCGTCACCATCCCGGCCAACGAATACTTCGTGATGGGCGACAACCGCAACTTCTCGAGCGACTCGCGAGTGTTCGGCTTCGTCCCGCGCAAGAACATCCTCGCCAAGGCGATCCTGCGCATCTGGCCGCTCGACCATTTCGGAGGACTCGGCGCGGGGCCTTCATTGGAACCCGTGACCAATGCGGCACTCGCGCTTCCGGCGCTCGTGATTGCCGGCTTCGAATCGTGGCGCTGGAGGCGCCGCAGGATGCGCAGGCTCGCAGCCGCGCGCACCGAGCAGGTCAGCACCGAACCTCTCGACTAAGGGCGCCGCCCCAAGGTCGTCCCGCTGCGGCGAGCCGGTCGGCTCAGCNNGGCGAATCGCTGCCGTGCACCACGTTATTGCCAATACTGACTGCAAGATCGCCGCGGATGCTTCCCGGCGCTGCTGCCGAGGGATTGGTGGCGCCCATCATGGAGCGCACCTGCGCAACCGCATCGTCGCCCTCCCACACCATCGCAACCACCGGCGCCGAGGTGATGAACTCAACGAGTCCGGCGAAGAACGGTTTGCTCTGGTGTTCCGCGTAATGGCGTTCAGCGAGCACGCGATCGATGCGCAGCAGCTTGAGCGCCACCAGGTGCAGGCCACGGCGCTCGAAACGCGTGATCACCTCGCCGATGAGGCGGCGTTGCACGCCGTCCGGCTTCACCAGGACGAGGGTTCGTTCAATGCTCACGGCGCGCAGTCTGACACTTGGCCATCAGACCGCGATCGCCTTCTCGAAGCGGGACTCGCTGCGAAAGGGTCCAACCACCGCGGCGCGGAGCCCGGCGCCGAGCAACCGGGCGGCGAGCTCGGTGACCTGCGCGGCGTCCACCGACTCGAGGCGCGCCACCAGCTCATCGGGCTCGACGATCTTGCCCTGGAGCAGGAGCTGCTGGCCCGCATACTCACAAAGCGCGGACGTGCTCTCGAGTTGGAGCAGCAGCCGGCCTTTCGCGTATTCGCGCGCCTTGGTGAGCTCCGCTTCCCCGACGGGTTGCTCGGCAAGCTTGCGCAGCTCGACGACCGCAGCCTCGAGCGCGGTCGCCGCCTGACGTGGCTCGCACGCGAGACCGATGCCGAGCACACCGGTGTCCGCCATGCGGCTCATGAACGAGTGCACGTCGTACACCAGGCCGCGATGCTCACGAAGCTCCAGGAAGAGACGGCTCGACATGCCCTCGCCGAGAATCACGTTGAGAATCTCGGCGACGTGGCGCTCGGGGTCGTTGTATGAAGGCGCCCGAGCGCCGACGAGGATATTCGCCTGCTCGGCGCTGCGCCGTATGACCCTGAGTGGCGGACCCGACGGCGGCGTCGCGGGCACCGGCGGCGCGGGGTTGCCCTTTCGGCCTGCGGCCCACGGTCCAAGAGCGTCGTCGATCACCCTCATCGCGTCCTCGGTCGCGAACCCACCGGCGATGCTCACCACCAAGGTCGAAGGCAGCATGTGGGTCTCGAGATGACGCCGGCAGTCGGCGGCGGTGAAGGCGAGCACGGTCTCCTCGCGGCCCGCGACGTCCCACCCGAGCGGATGGTCCGGCCACATCAGCGCATCGAACGCGATCTGCACGTAGTCCTGCGGGTTGTCCTGGTACATGCGCAGCTCTTCGATCACCACCTGACGCTCCTTGACCACCTCGTCGGGGTCCAGGCCGGGGCTGAGCAGCATGTCGCTGAGCACCGAGACCGCGAGCCCGAGCTTCGCGACTGGGACACGCGTCCAGAAGACGGTCGCCTCGCGATCGGTGGCGGCATTGAGCACGCCGCCGACGCCCTCGATGGCCTCACTCACGTCACGGGCGGTGGGAAATCGCTTGCCACCCTTGAAGACCATGTGCTCGACGAAGTGGCTGATCCCGCTCTCCGATTCCGTCTCGTAGCGCGATCCCACGGCAACCATGAACGCGATAGCCACCGAGGCTCGGCCGGGCAGCGGGACGGCTGTCAGCCTGGTCCCGCCGGACAGCGATTCGACGCCGAATTCGGTCAGTACGAGCGCCCGGACGACCGGCCCGGACGGGCTCCTTCAAAGCGCTCCGGCGGTCCGCCCTGCGCGGGACCGGTCGGATTGATGACCACCTTGCGCGCCGGCTCCCTGCCGGTGCTCTCGGTGGTCACGTCCGGATCGTCGGCGAGGGTCATGTGAATGACCCGGCGCTCGTAGGCGTGCATCGGGTCGAGCGTGTAGGGCTCGCCAGTCCGCTTGACGCGAAGCGCAAGACGCAGGGCGAGCTCGCGTACCTGGTCCTCGCGGCGAGCCCGGTAACGCTCGACATCGAGGATGACCCGGCGCGACTCCACGCCTTCCTCGCCGAGCATGAGGTTGAGAGCGGTCTGCAGTGAGCGGAGCGTCTCGCCACGCCACCCGATCAGCAGGCCGAGGTCGTCGCCTGCGATGTCGAGGATCACTGGACCTCCCGACGAGGAGCTGACCGTCCCGGTGCCGCGACGGACGCTGACCCTGCAGGGCACTTCCATCCGCGTCAGCAGCTCCTCGAGGAGCGCCCGCGCGTTCGCGGCGTGCTCGTCGATCCGGTACACGCGCACTCGGCGCTCGCCCGTCGACAGACGCTCACCCGGGAGCGCCCTGCCCTCCGGCGAGAGGACCTGCACCTCCACCTGCTCACGATTGGCGCCAAGCTGCCCGAGCGCAACGCTGACAGCCTCTTCGATGGTCGCTCCGCGCGCCTCGACACCGTCCTCGGTCTCTGCCTCAACCGCCGAAACCCTACTCTCGCTCACCACTTCTCCCAAGACGCCGCGCTCAGCGGCGCCGCCTCCGTCTATTCGGTCTGTTGGGTCGCGCCAGCGAGCGCGCGGTGGCGCTCTGGGATCGGACCGGTGGCTCTTCGTCAGAGACGTCGGCCTTCGCGCCGTTGGCGCTCGCCGGCTTGGTCCCGTTGCGCGTCCCGTTCTTGCCAGGTGTGACTACAACTGTCGTTTTCTTGGCGGCGCCCGCGCCCGCGCCGGTCTTGACCGGTGTGCGGGGGATGGTCAGCGCTGTGACTCGGTTGGCGCCGGGGAACCAGGAGGGGACGACCAGACCGTTCCAACCGAGGAGGTGGTACTGCTGCGCGACCATGAACATCGTGCCGGTCGCCCAGTAGATCGCCAGCCCCTGCGGGAACAGGAAGCTGAAGATGAAGATCATCACCGGGAAGATGAACGACATCTGCTTGGTGACGCCCTGCATCGAGCGTTCCTGGTCGGACATGTCCGGACGAGAGGGCGGCATCATCATCCGTGACTGCGCGAACGTGAAGGCGCCGGCGATGATCGGCAGGATCAACAGTTGTGGTTGCGTGAGCAGCCCGGCGAGCCCGGCGTGCGAAGCTGGCAGGGAGCAACATGCCGACTGCGCGGACTGGGTCACATCGGGGATCCAGAGGAAATGCCGGTCCGTTTTCGCCAGCGTGGTGGTGACGGCCTTGATCGACTGATACAGGCCGATGAGCACCGGCATCTGCACGAGCGCGGGAATGCAACCGGTGAGGCTCGAGAATGGGCTGATGCCGTGCTCTTTGTAGAGCGCGTTCATCTCCTGGCTCAGGCGCTGGGGCTCTTTCTTGTATTTCTTGCGGAGCTCCTGCAGCTGTGGTGCGACCAGGCGTTGCTCCGCCTGAATCCGTCGTGACGTTCGCAACTGCCAGCCGAAGACCGGGAAGAGCACGGCGCGGATCCCGATCGTGAGACAGATGACCGCGAGCCCGAAAGCCCCGATGGCGCTCAGCGGTCCCACATGTGTAAAGACGCTCACCAGCTCTCGCAGCACCCACGCGAACGGGTACTGCAGGATCGAGAAGATCGAGAGCGGATTGAACCCGCCCGACGACGTCGTGGTGGTTGCGGCGATCATGCGGCGCTGCCGTGCTGGGTCGCTTCACGGTGCACTCGCCGCGCCGCACGCCAACTGATGTACGTCTCCGGGACCGGGTCGATGCCACCCTCGTGGAACGGATGACAGCGGGCGATGCGACGGACCGCGAGCCACCAGCCGCGCCGAGCACCGAAGCGCTGAATCGCCTCGTAGCCGTAGTGCGAGCAGGTGGGCTCGTAACGGCAGGAACTCATCATCCCGAAGAGCGGCCCGATGGTCACCTGATACGTCCGGATGAACACCAGGCTGGCGCGTCTCACGTCCGGGTTCCCTGAGGGCTCGACCGGGCTGCAGCCGATGCGAGCGCGGCCGAGAGCGCGCTCCGCAGGCTCGAGAAGGGCATCTCGGTGGCACGGCCCGGAAGGCTCACGACCATGTCCAGGCTCGGCTGCTCGGCGAGCATCGGACCGATCGCCGCACGCAGGCGTCTGCGGGCGCGATTCCGGCTCACCGCGCCGGTGGCACCGGGCACCGCGAACGCGACGCGGGACACGGTCGATTCACCGGGAAGGGCACGGAGACGAACTGCACCCGAGCGTGCCTCGCTCCCGGACTCCCGCACCGCCGCAATCCGGCGTCGCCCGGGGAGGCGATGCCGCGGGTTCATCGCGTGGGAGCCGGAGTCAGGCGCTTGCGGCCCTTTCGACGGCGTGCCTTCAGCACCTGGCGTCCGCCCGGCGTCGACATACGTATGCGAAAGCCGTGCGTCTTACGCCGGTAGCGCTTCTTGGGCTGGTACGTCCGCTTGATGGCCGTCTCTCCGAGACACTGATCGCGTCGGGGGCGCTCTGGGCACCGCTGAGCCCGACGGGGTTGCGTCGCGAGTATACCAAGGCGGCGGTCGACCGCCCTTCATGGGCGGGACTTGCCGTCACGAGATCACCAGACCGTGGTGCGCTCGCTCCGCTTGTGACCCGGGCTGCGCATTGCTAGACTCCGCAGGCTGCAGCGGGAGCGGGAAGCCCTTCCACACGTCTCACCAAGCCCCCCGGCCACCAGCGGCCATGCATTTATCCACTGATGTGCACAAGTTGTGGATAACTGCGCTGTGATCGGCAGGCCAAGGCGAGGAACGAGTGGATCGAACAGTCGGTGTCGGAGTCGTCGGTGATCAGGCGCCGCGCGTCGAGCCTGCCCTGGAGAGTGGGAACTCGACCGCGAGCATGGATCCACAGCAGCTCTGGCAGGTCGCCCAGGAAGAGCTTCGCTTCCAGGTGGTCCGTCCCGGGTACGAGGCGTGGCTCGCGAACGCCGTGCTCGTGGACTCCGATGGACATACGTTCACCGTGGGTGTGCCGACGATGTTTGCCCGCGACTGGGTCAGCGAGCGTTACGTCCCGCTGATCCGCGAGACGCTCTCGGGGGTACTCGGCCGGGATTGCGAGGTGATCATCACGGTCGATCCGGAGGCCTTGCCGCCGCCTGAGCCGGCGCAGGTTCCGGATCCGACATATGCGCAGGTGAGCGAACCGGAGGACGGCGCGAACGACTCGCGCCTCAACCCGGCCTTCACATTCAGCACCTTCGTGGTCGGCAACTCGAGCCGGTTCGCGCATGCCGCCTGCCGCGCCGTCGCCGAGGCGCCTGGCAAGGCGTACAACCCGCTGTTCCTGTACGGCGGCGTGGGTTTGGGCAAGACCCATCTCATGCACGCGATCGGTCACGCCGTCCGCGAGACGCACCGCAACGCCAAGGTCGCCTACGTCACCTCCGAGAAGTTCATGAACGAGATGGTGGCCTCGATCGTCGAAAACCGGCCCGCCGAGTTCCGGATGCGCTATCGAGGGGTTGACGTCCTGCTCATCGACGACATCCAGTTCCTCGCCGGCAAGGACCACACTCGTGAGGAGTTCTTCCACACATTCAACGCGTTGCAGGAATTCCAGAAACAGATCGTGGTGAGCAGCGACCGGCCTCCCAAGGACATTCCCACCCTCGAGGATCGCCTGCGCAGTCGGTTCGAGGGTGGGCTCATGGCAGACATCCAGCCACCGGATTTCGAGACGCGGCTGGCAATTCTCACCACCAAACTCGGGCCGTACAGCAAGCTCGTCCCGGATGAGGTCTGCTCATTCATCGCGCACAGGATCCAGAAAAACATCCGCGAGCTCGAGGGCGCGCTCATCCGTGTGCTCGCCCACGCGTCCATCAACGGCCAGCAGATCACCCTGGAGACCGCGCAGCAGATCCTCCGAGACGTCATCCCCGTCCAGGACTCCACACCGGTCAGCATCGAGACCATCCAGCTGGCTGTTGCCGCGCATTACGCCATCTCGGTGGAGGAGATGAAGGGCAAGCGCCGCGACAAGAACATCGTGTTCCCACGTCAGGTTGCGATGTACCTGATCCGTGAGGAGACCGAGTCATCCCTCCCGATCATCGGCACCGCGTTCGGCGGACGGGATCACACCACCGCGCTGCACGCCATCGAGAAGATCACCGAATTGATGCGCGAGGACGTCCGCCTCCAGGGTGAGGTGCGCGCGATTCGCGAGCAGCTCCACAACCGTTGACAACCCTGTTGCTGGACCCCGGGACGGCATGTGGACAAAGTGCGCAACTCCTCCGCCGGTGCACAACTGGTGGACATCCGGTGCCACTTGCGCACAGGCCGGCAACGCTAACGGAGCTCCGATGAGATCGCACTTCGGGTTATCCCCCATGTCCCCACTACTACATCGTCTACTGGTATCTAGACTCTGCAGGTCATACTCATCGAGTCTGGTGATAACGCAGCCCCCAGAGAGGAACCGTCCATGAAAGCGACCGTCTCGTCCTCCACCCTCAGTGGTGCACTCGGGCTCGTCTCCCGTGCGGTATCGCCGAGATCAACTTTGCCTGTGCTCAGCAACGTCCTGCTCGAGACTGGCGTTGATGGCCTGCGCGTGACCGCGACCAACCTCGACTTGACCATCACCGTTGTCGTGCCGGCGACAGTGCTCGAAGAGGGCAGGATCACGGTGCCCGCGCGACTCCTCAGTGAGTTCGTCTCGTCGCTTGGCGATGCACCGTGCACCATGGAGCTGGAACCCACGACGCAGGTGCTCAAGCTCACCGGTGGAGTGCATCGTGCCAACGTCCATGGCATCGACGCCGTGGAATTTCCGCCACTCCCTGCGCGCGATGCTGAGACCTCCATCGAGGTCGACTCCGTAACGCTGCAGAACGCCATCACGCAGACGGTGATGGCGGCGAGCTCCGATGAGGCTTCGCCCGTGCTCACCGGCGTGCTGCTCCAGATCGAGGGCAATCGCCTCACGCTTGCTGCAACCGATCGTCACCGGCTCGCGGTGAAGACGATCGACGTCACCGTGAACGGAACGCCGCCGGTCACGTCGGTGATCGTCCCCTCGCGACACCTTTCCGAAGTGGCGCGCGCGGTGAATCCCAACCGTCCAACGGTTGGCATCGCCTTCGCGCACGCACGCAACCAGGTGTTCTTCACGCTCAAGGACGTCGAGATCTCGTCGCGACTCATCGAGGGCACCTACCCCAACTACACGCAGGTCATTCCGGGCGAGTCGACGACGACGGTGAGCCTGTCCACGGCCTCACTGCTGCGTGAGGCGAAGACCGCCGCGGTGCTCGCGCGTGACGCGGCAAACCCCGTGCGCCTGCGCATCGGTGAGGGCACCCTGACGTTGCTTGCGCAGACGGCGGAGGTCGGAGACGACGAGGCGCCGTTGACCGCGACCGTGCAGGGGGACGACGTCCAGATCGCGTTCAACGCGAGGTACATGCTCGACGCACTGTCGGCGCTCGACTCCGATGAGGTGCAGCTGTCCTTCAATGGATCGCTCCAACCGGGAGTGATTCGCCCAGTCGGAAGGGACGACTACCTCTGCATCATCATGCCGGTACGGGTGGCCTGACCCTTCTGCTCACATCGCCTTGAATCGGATGCGACGCACGAGGTCCTGTCCAACGCGCCGGTTCAGCGCATCGATGACTCGGGGCGCGTCCATCTGCAATTGATGGGCGAGCGCGCTGTTGGCCGTGGCGATGACGAGGACTCCTCGATCGAGTCGCTCGGCACGGCAGAGCGCAGCGAGGCCATCACCGACGACATCGGCGAGGGCGATGCGCAGGCGCTCTTCACGAACCTGGACGCGGACTCCCAGGCCACGCAACGCGGGGTCGATGAGGTCGGAAAGCCGCTGTTCGGTCACGGGCGCTCGTCCTGTGTGACCACGCCGCTGCGCACCGTGAAATGGAGCACGTCGGCGAAGCCGGCCACCTCGGTGAGCGGCTCGGTGGTCGTGACCAGCACCTGGTGGCGGCCCTCCGCGAGCAGGGCGAGGAGTCGTCCGCGTCGCTCGGGGTCGAGTTCGCTGAGCACGTCGTCGAGAAGGATGACCGGAGCAACACCCGCTGTGTCCTGCAGGTAGCGGACCTCGGCGAGCTTGCAGGCGAGGACGATGCTTCGCTGCTGACCCTGCGAAGCGGAGCCACGCGCGGCGCGGCCGTCGAGGTCGAATGCGACGTCGTCGCGATGCGGGCCGGCGAGGGTCATCCCGCGGGCGACCTCCTCGCTGGCGCGTTGACGCAACGTGTCGAGGAGCGACTGCTCCGCGGCCTCGACGCTTTCCGGAATTGACGCGACATGCACGGGCGCGTAGCGAAGCGAGATGCGCTCGCGCTCACCGCTGAGGTCGTGGAGCGACAACGCGGCAAGCGGCGCCAGCGACTCGACGAGCCGCGACCGGGCCACCCCGAGCCAGGCGCCGTGTTGCGCGAGCTCACTCGTGAAGCTGTTGAGCGAGTCGCGAGCGCCGCCGCCGAGCCGAAGCTGATGAAGCAGGGCATTTCGCTGCTCGAGCACGCGGCGATATCGCGACATGTGCGCGACCGACGGCGGGTCGGTTTGCGCGAGGATCACGTCGAGAAACCGCCGGCGCCCGTCGGGACCGCCGCGTACGAGCGCGAGGTCCTCCGGCCAGAAGAGCACGACCGGGCACACGCCGAGGATCGCTCGTGCGGGACGAGGTTTCCCATCGACCGCGGTGACCCGAGACACCCGGCCGGTGGAGGGGTCTCGCTGAAAGCGGAGGGTGAGCGTGACGTCAGCGGGAGGACGCGCGACATCCGCCTCGGCGAGTGCCGCGTCCTCGTTCCAGAGCAGGAGGTCGGCGCTGGTCGTGGTGCGCGGTGAGCGCGTCAGCGCCAGCGTCGCGATCGCCTCGAGCAGATTGGTCTTGCCCTGTGCGTTTTGGCCATGAATGACATTGAGTCCGGGACCGAGATGCACGGTCGCCTCCGGGTAGTTGCGAAAGCAGTGCACCCGGAGACGGACGATCGCGCAGCGTGGAGCACCGACCTCGACGGGCTCCGAGGCGGCGTCCACTGCCTGCGCGTCGACGCTCACGCCGCGCGTCCGGCCATCGATGCGATCAACTCGGCGATACGCCGGGTGGCGTCGGGCCTCGCGGCTGCCCTCACGGCGGCGCGCATGGTGGTGAGCGCCGCGGATCCGGGCATGGCGAGCTCGGCAACCGCGTCGACCAGTTGCTCGTCACGCGGAACATAGCGTCCCGCCCCGATATCCACCACCCACTCCACGTTACCCCGCTCCTGGCCGGGCAGATACCAGACCAGGAGCAGTGGCAGCCCGCAGCACAGCGCTTCGGCGATGGTTCCCGGACCCGCTTTCGAGACCACGACATCGCTCGCCCGCATCCACTCGGCCATGTTGGTCACGTAACCGAGCACTCGAACCGGACGCCCGGCATTGGTGTGCAACCCGGCGAGCGACGACCGGGCGCGCTGGTTTCGTCCGCAGATCACCACAACATCAACGTCAGACGGCCCTGCCGCGATCGCTCGGGCATGCTTCACCAGGCCACCGGATCCGTCGGCGCCGCCGCAGACGAGCACGACGAAGGCGTCGTCGCGCAGCCCCAGCCGCTCGCGGATCGCCGCGATTCCGGCTGGATCGCTGGGAAGTTCGGTGAACCTCCGGTCCACCGCGAGGCCGAAGTCGTGGCACCGGGATGCCGGGATGCCCGCCCGGCGGCAATGGTCGAGGCCGCCCGGTGACGGGACCACCACCGCATCCACGTCCGGGCATTCCCATGCGACGTGGATGTCGACGAGGTCGGTGATCACCGTGATCACCGGCATGCGGCGAGCGCGGCTCTGCACCGCCCGAACACTGATGTGGTTGAGCAGTGGGTGGAAGGAGACGACACAATCCGGATCGATGTGCTCGATCGCCGCAACGACTGCGTTGGTCACGGAACGAAGCACCGTCGTCTCGAGCAGGGCGACGGCAGCGCGGCTGTTGGTCCCGTGATAGAGGCCACCCCAGAGCCAGCGAGCATGGCGCGTGATCGGACCGTAGAGACCCGCGGTACCGCCGATCACCTTCGGCTTGGCGCTCGTGAACGGATCGAGGATGGTGAT
The DNA here is from genome assembly GCA_003132525.1 of Candidatus Dormiibacterota bacterium. Taxonomy (GTDB): domain Bacteria; phylum Chloroflexota; class Dormibacteria; order Aeolococcales; family Aeolococcaceae; genus Palsa-851. The sequence goes on from PKXZ01000111.1 coordinate 42,172, forward strand.
CTCGAACTCGCCCGGCATCGCGACGTCCATCTGGCGTTCCACAGCTGTGGCCGCGGCCCGGTGGCCGCCGCCGGTGTCGGCGATCAGGAAGAGCAGCCGTTTCATCAGCTCACCGTCACCGCCGCTGCGACCAGCGTGCCTGGCGTGAAATCGGTGATGACCTGGACGTTGCTGCCGTCGGCGTTCTCGACATACGCCTGGACGATGCCGGCGGCATCAGCGTTCAGATACACGAGCTGCCGTCCGGATGGTGTCACCGCCACGGTCGCAAGCGAGCCGGGCGCTGGTCCTGACGTGATCGCGATCTGCTCATCACCGGCAACGCTGACGAGCACGAGGGTCGGCGCGCCGACCGCGGGCCGGCTGATGCCGAGCAGTGTGCCGGTCGCCGTGAAGCCCACGGGCTGAAGCAGGGGGTCGAGCAACCGAGGCGCCGTGGAGGAAGGGCCGATCCCCTCGATCCATGTTCCCTGGACCCCGGGGGCCGATCGCAGGAATGCGAGCTGCGATCCGTCTGGTGATATCGCCGGGTCGCTCGATGCGCCGGTCATCACGCCGGGGATCGGGTATCGGGCAAGCACCACCGAGTCCGCGAGCTCGAGGTGCTCGACATCGGAGGTGCCCGCGACGTCGAGAACGAGCTGCTCACCGAGCGGGCTCCACACCGCCGGGGCGACCAGTGGATCGCCGGTCGGGAGGTTCGTCAACGTTCCCGTCACCGGCTTGAAGAAGGAGATCCTGCCGGCCCGCGAGAACGCCAATGTCGATCCGTCGGGCGACCACGACGGCAACGACGAGTCTGCGAAGCTGGTCACCACCGTCCCGGTTGCCGGATCGATGACGAGAAGCACGGACGGAGCCGTGTTCACCGTCGTGTCGACCTCGACCACGGCCATCAGGCCTCCACCCGGCGCCAGCGTTGCTCCGGCGTAGGTGTAGAGCGGTGCCTCGTAGGCGGCGGTGCCACAGCCTGAGGGATGCGGGCAGCGTGGCGCGACCAGCACCGCCTCCGTCGAGATCGGCTCGCCGGGAAAAGCAGGCGCCAGCGGAGACACGAGCACCGTCGTCGCACCCTCGCCGGGGTTCGCGGCAAGCACCACCACGTGAGGACCCGACGACATGCCGCCGGTGGTGAACGTCGAGGTGGCGCTTCCGACCAGCGGCTGAAAGTCGGCATCGGTGGCGGTGCCGGCCACCAGCAGCCGGTAGGTGACGCCCGACTGGAGGATCGCTCCCGGCAGGACGACAAACCGGCTCGGATCACGTGCGTTTCGAACCACCCGGGTACCGGGGACCGGCGGATCGAGCGTGATCGCCGCATCGGTTGCGGTCGCGTCCATCGCAGTCGAGAAGGTGACCGAGATCGACGTGTCGACAGGTACTCCCTTGGAGCCATCCGGAGGCTGGACTGACCGGATCACCGGCGCCGGTCCCGTGGTGATCGTCCAGTGGTGGTCCACCGAGTTCGCGACCCCGCTGGGATCGGCGATGCCCGCCGCGAGGGTGAACGTGTACGACGTGTTCGGCGCAAAGATCGCTCGGGGGTGGAGAAGGGTGAAGCCCGTGTCCCCGGAGAGCCAGACGATCCGGCAGGGCGCCAGGGATCCGGCTCCGAAGGCCGCGTCAAGGTCGCAGGAGGAGATTGGGCGGCTCACCGAAAATCGACCCCTGACCGACGACGTCACCACGGGCCGGTCGAATTCGACGGTGATCGGGGCGTCGGCGGGCACGCCGACAGCGCCGCGGTTGGGGGTGAGTTGAATGATCTGCGGCGGGCTGCTGAAGCACCCGGAGAGTGACGCGGTGATCACGCCTGCCAGCGCCCAGCGTGCGCCGAAGGCGAGCCGACGGGTGCGCCCGGCCGGGCTAGTACGCGCGGTTGAGCGCGGCGTCGACGTCGATGGCTGCGATCTCGCCGTCCCCACCCTTGACTTCGATGACCGACTGGCGGTCGGTGGCCAGTGCTGCCACCGCCGTGGTGGCCTTGTCGAGGGATCGCTGGGACTCGGTGTAGGTGCCGAGGATGTCGCCATCGCGAAGCAGGATGATCCCCGCCTCGTTCGGCGTTTGCACCACCACGGACCCACTCACCTTCTCCTCGGCGAGATATTCGAGCAGCGCCTCCAGGTTGACGAAGCGACCGAGTAGGCCGCTGTACAGGTACGGCGATGTGAACAGCTGGGCGAGCGCGGTCACGGTCTCGCCCTCCAGCTCGATGACGTCGATGACGCCGTCCCCCGCGTCCATGTGCCGGCGGATCTGCAGGAACGCCGCCTCGCCCTGGACTGCCGTGCCATTGCTGCACAGCGCCTGGAGTGCCTGCCCGTCGTTGAGGAGGATGACGCCGCTGTAGCCGTTGCCGCTCAGGTTCACGTACCCGGTGTGGCGATCGGACCGCAGCGTGCGCAGCAGGCGCGGGAAGTCGACGAACGCGCTCTTCAAGCCTTCGTAATGAGCGCGTCCGGAGGGAAGCGGGTAGACGCGCACCTGAGGTGCGCCCGCTGAGGATCCGCCTGGCGCGGGCCCGACCGGACGGTCCGGTGATGCTGCGGGCGCGCTTGCGGCAGGCGCGGGCGTGTAGGACACCGGTTCGGGTGCCGGCGCGTACGAGACGGGTTCTGGTGCCGGGGTCGCCGGAACCGGTGTGAACTCCGGCATCGGGGCGGGCTCAAGTTCGGCAGCGGCCGGGGTATACGTCTCGGCCGCAGGCTCCGCAGCGGGCGCCGCCGCGACCGCGTAGGCAGGCTCCTCGATGGGCTCGGGGAGGCTCGGCGCCGGCGCTGGTGAATACGTCTCGGGCGCCGAGTATGCCGGCGCGGCATCGGGCCACGTGGAGGCGCCGGCCGAGGTGGTGGCGGCTGGAGTGCGGCTCTCGGCGGCCGCGATCAACTCGGCGGGGGAAGCTTTGATGGTCTCCTCGGCCGGGAGCTTCGCGCGCGGATCGAACTGATATGAACCGTCCTCCCAGCCAAGCGCGTCGATCACGACCTCCTCGCCCTGCCCGCCGGGACCACTGGCGTGGAACAGGTGGCCGAAGAGGAAGTAGAGCGACGCGCTGTCGCCCCCGTTGTCGATGGTCAGGGTGCCGGTGGCTCGCTCTGCCTGCATTGACTGCAGCAGCGTCGCGAGCCCGCCGTCACGGAGGGAACCCTGGGTCTGCACGGGTGCGGGTCTCCAGTTTTGTGAAGGAAGACCGTCCCCGAGGGGGCGGTCCGAATTGGAGTCGGCCCGTATAGTAGCAACCCTTCACCGTTCCGAACGAGGTTCGATACTCCAGAATGACGCGAGCTCACTTCGAGGAATTGGTGTGGATGGACAGCAAGTGCGGGTGCTCGTGGTCGATGACGACGCGCTCGTGCGCCGAGCCGTGCGTCTCACCTGCGAGACCGAGGGCTACACAGTCCAGGAGGCCGAGCGCGCCAGCGAGGCGTTAGCCCGCCTCGAGGTCTTCCATCCGGACATCGTGGTCCTGGATGTCGTGCTGCCCGATCTTTCTGGCTTCGACGTCTGCCGCGAGATCCGGCGCGCGGGGTACCGCATGCCCGTGATCATCCTGAGCGCCAAGCACGATGAGATCGACGTCGTCCTCGGCCTCGAGATCGGAGCGGACGACTACGTCGCCAAGCCGTTCCGAGCCCGGGAGTTGCTGGCACGGATCGGCGCGCAGCTACGCCGGGCCAAGGAGTTGCGCGGCGACGACAAGCCCGCTGACGGGCGGCTCGTCTTCCGCGACCTCGTCATCGACACCGCGGAGCGCAGAGTGACCCGTTCGGACCAGGACATCGTGCTGACCCACACCGAATTCGATCTGCTCTCGTACCTCGCATCGAACGCCGGCAAGGTGCTCTCCCGCGAACGGATCCTGAGCGCGGTCTGGGGCTACGAGCATCCCATCGAGACAAGGGTCATCGATGTCCACGTGCGCAATCTCCGGCGCAAGATCGAGCCGGATCCAGCGCAACCACGCCATATCCTGGCCGTCCCGGGCATCGGGTACCGCTTCGCGGGGCTCAGACGCTGACGATCCCTCGCTGATGTGAGGTGGCCGCAAAGTACACTCGGCATCGTGCGAACTCCTCCCATGCTCGATCCTCGCGAGCCGGCCGTCCAGAGCCGTCACGACCCGGTGTCGGCGATGACCATCGGTGCCCTCTCGGTCATCGGGGTCGCCCTCCTCGTGGCAGCGTTCCTTGCGACGTACACGTACTCGACACCGAATGTGGAGCTGCCGCTGGTCATCGCGATCGCCCTCTTCTTCGTGGTTGTCGTCGGCGCCAACGTGCTCCGGTGGACCGTTCGCCACGTGCGCCCGGGGCGCTGACCGATGTCGGAGCATCCCGGCGCCGGCCAGGCGGGATCTGAGCCGGCAGGAGCAGACCGTCCGACGTTCCCGTCGTACGAGGAGTTCGCCTCGGACCTGCTGGAGGCAATCGACGCCGTCGGACTGAGCATCGAAGACGTCCGCCACCACCTCGAGCCCGGCCTCGGTGAGCGCCGTTTCGAGTGCACCGTCCGTCTCACCGGCGATCCGCCGCCTCGTTACCACGTGCACGTGAGCTACACGTGGGACGCGCTGCTCACGTTCATCTCCGCGTACGGCCCGGGGGCCGATTGCGAGCTGTACCACGATGACGACGAGGCGCAGGACTGCCCGCACCAGCAGATCACGCCACAGGCGTTCGTCGACGTCGAAGCGGAGTTCGTCCTCGGCGACGGTGGATACGAGCTCCACGATCTCGACGAGGTTGGAGGCTGGGTGGAAACCGTGCAGAACCTGCTGGGCAAGGCGTTCTCAGAGGACGACAAGCCGAGCGTGCACGTCGGCATCGCCGTGCTTGGGACAACGACGCTGGTGGAGAAGTTCACGGCCGAGCACTCGTGGTTCCTCGACTTCGAGAAGCAGCCCGATCTCGCGACGCTCGCCAAGCAGATCGACGCGGCGCTGAAGCTCGTGCCGCAACTGGCAGACCGGCTGCCGATCTAGGGGCGCTCTTTCCCCGAACAGGTCAGGCGGGCTGGAAGCCGGCAGCGAGGAGCAGATCTCGCTCGAAGGGGCGGTTGCCCAACTCGGGATGCGGGACCGTGAGATCGGGTTCGTCCACCTGAATCTCGCCGTTGTCTCCCAGCAGCAGGATGTCGGCGTCTGCGATTCGCGGCCCCCACCGGTATGTCGTGCGCCGGCCGGCGGCAACTTCCGCGTCCCTGCAGTGCTCGAGCCACCGCCTCGGGGGCCACGGCGCGGGACTGTGCAGCCGGACCACCTGATTGTGAAAGTCACCCTGCGCCGTAATCCCGACCGGTCGGGTGAGTATCTCGGGTGACGCGGCGGTGATCGAGACGCCGTCGCTGGTGAGCGCTTGGCGGAGCCGTGCGAGGTTCCTGCCGCGGTGACCCATGTTCGTACCCAGGGACACCCATGCGCTGTCGGTCGAAACAGTGCCCGCGATCACCCGGTCGGGCCGGGAATCGGTAGGTCGCGCAACGCCTCGGGGGTGCCCCGAACCACCGCATCCGCCGCACGCAATGCGCGGACCGTCTCGGCCACATCGTGAACCCGAACCATGTGGGCGCCCGCCTGCACCGACAGCACCGCGAGCGCCAGGCTCGGCTCGAGCCGGTGGGTCTGCTCCTTCTCGCCGATGAGCAACCCGGTCGTGGACTTTCGCGATGGACCGATCAGCACGGCGTGATCCATGCCCAGCAACTCTCCAAGACGTCGCACCAGCTCGAGGTTGTGCGCCGGGGTCTTGGCGAACCCGAAGCCGGGATCGATGATCACCTGGGAAGGAGGGATACCGGCCCTCTCGGCGATGGCCAGGCTCTCGCGCAGTCCGAGGCAGACATCCTCCATCAGGTCGCCGTAGTCAGTCCCGTGCTGGTTGTGCATGGCGACCACTCCGGTGTTGGGGTGGGCGGCGACCACGGCGGCCATGCCTGGATCGCCACGCAGTCCCCAGACGTCGTTGACGATCACAGCCCCGGCATCGAGTGCCGCCGCGGCGACCTTCGCCTTGCGCGTGTCGATGCTGATCGGGACCGTGAGCCGTCCCGCCAGCTCGCGGACGACCGGCAGCACGCGTGCCATCTCGACATCCGCCGAGACCTCCTCACGGCTCTTCGACGGCCTGGTGCTCTCACCGCCGACGTCGACGATGTCCGCTCCCTCCGCGACGAGCGCTTGAGCCAGGTCCACCGCCTTGGCGCCGTCGTCTCCCACTCCGTCGCCGGAGAACGAATCGGGGGTGACGTTGACGATCCCCATCACGAGCGTTCGCTTGCCGAACTCGAGGCGCTGCCCCCGGAGCTCGAGCGGTGGCGGTGGCGCACCGCGCGCCATCATCACCGAGGCGATCGCCGCCCCAACCTCGCCAGTGTTGTCGCTCCAGGCCCCGAGCTGCATCGGCAAGGTTCCGGCCGTCATGAGCGGCATGAGCAGCACAGCCCGGTCGCCGTTCTCGTTGCTGAGCACCTCTCCGCCGCCTTCCGCCACGAGCCGCTCGATGACCCGGATCTGGTCTGAGCTCAGGCCACGAATCGCCAGCGCCTCGACGGCGCCACGCTGCGCGAGGACGGTGAGCCGCTCCGGCGGCAGGCCGAGCCGCAGCACCGCGTCGCGCAGCGCGTCGGCAGGCCCGGGCAGGAGCGGCCGCACGCTGTAACGCGCGGCGGCCTCAGCGCTCCCCGCGCCCACGTCAACTCCCGCCGGCCGGGATATCCGCCGGCTGCAGCTCGCCAGCCTCGCGCTTGGGCACCATCACGCGGCGCTTGAAGATGCAGACGCGCTCGCCTCGTTGATTGAATGCCCGCGTCTCGACGGTGACGATGCCGCGGTCGGGCTTGCTCGACGACTCCCGCTTATCGAGCACGGTGGTTTCCGCGTAGATCGTGTCGCCGTGAAACGTTGGATTCTCGTGCTTGAGTGACTCAACCTCGAGATTCGCGATCGCCTTGCCGCTGATGTCGGCGACGCTCATGCCGAGCGCGAGGCTGTACACGAGGTTCCCGACGACGACATTGCGCCCGAACTCGGTCTTGGTTTCAGCGTAGTGCGCGTCGGTGTGGAGCGGATGGTGGTTCATGGTGAGCAGGCAGAAGAGATGGTCGTCTGCTTCGGTGATCGTCTTGCCCGGCCAGTGTTTGTACGTGGCTCCGACGTCGAACTCCTCGTAGTAACGGCCGAACTGCATGCCGGTCAGGCCCCGACGGGGAGCGTCCTGGCGGCCTCGAGGGCGGCGAGCACATCCGCAACCGGCGCATGGTCCCCGGCGACGCGGCTGATGTGCTGATACAGGACCTTGTTTCCAGGCGCCATGACCACGAGGCCGCCCTGCTGGTAGGGATGGCCCTTGGTCGTCGTCTGGCGGGCTCCGGAACGGAATGCGCGGATGCCGGCGCCCCAGGCCGCCGGGCCGAGGGTGGACGCAAGACCTGACCGCGCGCCGATCGCCTTGTAGGAGACGAGGTCGGGGTCGGTGAGCACCGTCGAGTCTGGCGCGAACCGCTTCTGGAACCAGCCTGCGGCGCGGGCGGTGCCGTTGCCGACGAACACGATCCCCGCGCCGCGTGACTCGATGTCACCGCGTGCAGCGCGGATCTCCGCAACCTGCTCGCGGCAGAAGACGCAGCCGAAATGCCGGAGCCAGACGATCACGGCGGGGCGATCGGCCCATTCATCGGCCAGCTGAACGGGCTCGCCCTCAGGGTCGAGTACCGTCGCGGCGCCGAGTGCCCGTGTGTCCATGATGCAACCTACTCTACGTGGCTGCGAAGCGACTCCGTCCCGACGTGTCGAGCGCCACCGCCACGATTGTCCAGGGCGAAGCGCTCGAGGTGCTCCGTTCCCTGCCCGACGTGTGTGCGGGGCTCGTCTACGTCGATCCGCCCTTCAATACCGGCGGAGCACGCAAGGCGGTGAAGACGAGCACCACCGCCGACGCGACCGCGTCGCGGCTCGGGTTTGCCGGGCGGCACTATCGGGTGGAGCGTGAGGACGGCGCTCGCTACGGCGATCGCTTTGACGATTACATCGGGTGGCTGCGACCCCGGCTCGAGGAGACGCGGCGAATCCTCGCGCCGCAGGGGAGCCTCTATTTCCACATCGACCCGCGCGAGTCGCACTACTGCAAGGTGCTGCTCGACGAGATCTTTGGGCGGGAGTGCTTTCTCAACGAGATCGTGTGGGCGTATGACTACGGCGCGCG
>PKXZ01000111.1:50393-50579 GCA_003132525.1 Candidatus Dormiibacterota bacterium
CGTGTGGTGGCACACCATCGTGCCGACGTCATCTCGCGAGCGCACCGGGTATCCAACCCAGAAACCGCTTGGCATCGTGCGCCGCATCGTGGCCGCGTCGTCGCGTCCAGGCGATCTCGTCGTGGACTGGTGCGCGGGAAGTGGCACGACCGGAGCCGCTGCCGCTGAATCGGGGCGGAGGTTCCT
>PKXZ01000034.1 GCA_003132525.1 Candidatus Dormiibacterota bacterium
ACGCCCATCGAGTCCTTGCATTTCGTGGCCCTGGACTGCGAGACGACCGGCCAATCCCCGCACCACCTGGTGGAGCTCGGAGCGGTTGCGTTCACGATGCGCGATCACCTGATGAGCTTCGAGACGCTGGTGCACAGCAACGATCGGATCAACCCATACGCTCGTCGGATTCATGGCATCGACGCCGCGACCCTCAATGGGGCGCCGCCGGTGTCGTTGGTGGTGGACCGGTTTCAGCGCTTCGCCAAAGGTGCGGTGCTCGTGGAACACAGTGCTGACGCCTTCGACACGCGNNGGCTGATCGGCCGCGCCATCGGATCGAGCCTCGATGCGGACAACGTCGACACCACACGGCTCGCTGCCAAACTCTTTGATCTCAAGGACACGATCGGTCTCGAGCGTTTGTGCCGCGAGCTCGGGGTGGTGCATCGCAAGCCGCATCACGCGCTTGCTGACGCCGAGGCAACCGCCGCGTGCTTTGTCGAGCTGGTGCGCCGCGGCGCGGAGCGGTTCAACTGGGCGACGCTGGGCGATCTTCTGGTGGCCGGGAAGCCCCCCGCGTTCGCAGCGGACGCCGGTGTCGTGCCGCCCGGTGGACCCGCACAAGGCGCCACCGCGAGCCCTCGACCGCGCCGGCGGCGTTGACAGCACGCCCAGCGCTGCATACCATCAGCTCGAACCAACCACATTCATACCGGTTCGCGTCGACGCGGCTCGGTCACTCATCCCGGTTCATCTCGAGGACAACGCGATGCCCAGCCACATCAACAGGGCCGAGGCGATCGGTGTCGCATCAGCCGCCGTCGGCATCCTCGTCGCCTTTCTCCCGTGGTACGCCTATTCGGCGGGCACCTCGCACGTTTCCGTCAACGCGTTTCGCGCGTCAGTGCTCGGCGACCTCTTCTTCGTCGCGATCGCCGCGGTGGTCCTCCTGCTCCTGATCGGACGCGGGTTCGTCGATGACGTCGTGACGCCCTACATTCCCGAGAGCGCCGCGTATGCGACCGCGTCCGCAGTTGCGATGGGCAGCGTGCTCATTCAGCTGATCCTGGCGAGAGCAACCGGACGCTCGCTCGGCATCGGGATCTTTCTGGCCGTGATTGCGGCGGCCGGACTCTGCACCGCAGCCGTGCTGCGCCGGTTGCATCCAGATCGTCGTCGACTAGTTCGCGAAGGCCTTTCCCAAGAGGGCCTGATTACTCCATAATCCAGCGACCGCGCTCGGGGGACGTGGCGCCCCCGGCCCACGCAGATGCCACATACAGCAGCTCATTCATGCTGGGAGGAACACCCGAACCAATGGCCAACATCCTGACTGACCCGCCCTTTGCGGCAGACCCGCCGGTCAAGCTGAACATACCCGCGAAGACACTGGGCCTGGTGCTGCTCATCCTTGGAGTGATCGGCATCATTTTCGGAATCCTCGGACTCACGGCCACGTTCGGCGCCTGCACTCTCGGGGGCTGCGGGTTCCCAATCCTGTGGCTGTTGGGTGCGATCATCGGACTCGTCGGCATTTGCGTCGGTACCTACGGCGCCTACCAGATGTATCAGCTCAACCGTGACGGCAAGCGTCTGGTGATCTACGGGCTGGCGCTCGGATTCATCGGCGGCGTCGTGAGCACCATCGGCACGATCATCTTCTACGCCGGATACGCGCTCCTCGGGGTTGGGTACGGCGGTGCCATCGTCGGGCTGATCATTGACGTGATCGTCTACGCGATCGTCTGGTACGTGGTGGTCATCAGCCGGTTTCCCGGTGAGACCCCGCTCGTCGCGGCCGGACCGACCGGTGGGTACGGCAATCCTCCGGGCGGTTACAACCCGCCACCTCCTCCACCTCCAGGCGCCTGAGGCCTGGATCAAGCACCCACCAGGATCCGTTCAGTTCCGTGAGGGAGGCCTGACGTGCCATTGAACGTGGCAGGCAAGCAGGTGTCCAATGGCGCCGTCGTGGTCGCCGGCGGCCTCGTTGTCGGGCTCGTCGACACGTTCCTGCCGTGGCACACCACGACGTTTCCGGCGGCGCTCGGGGGCGCCACCGGCGGCCACGATGCCCTCGGGTACTGGTCGGGCTGGCTCTTCTTCCTGGCGGTCCTGGTGGGGATCGCGCTTTTCGCCGTGCGCACCTTCGTCCAAGGAAGCATCCCGGCACTCCCGTTCACTGACGCGACGATCTACCTTGGTGTTGGTGTCGTCATGATCGTGTGCGCGCTGCTCTGGCTCGTGACCGGGGGCGGCTACGGATCGGTGTACGACCAGTACGCCACTCTCGCCGGGTACTCCTCGGGACCGAGCATCGGGGTCTTCCTCGGGGTCATCACCGCGGCAGCCGTGGGTGTTGGCGGGTACCTGATGAACAGCGATCCGCAGCCGGCGACGAGGCCGCTGAGCTCGTATCAGCCGTCCTCGACGCCGGCTCCACCACCGGCCATGCCGCCGCTTGCGGCACCACAGCCTCCGCCCACCACATAGCCGGCGCGGATCGCAGGGAGGAGACCCACATGTCTGACGCTCCAGGGACCCCGCAGCCGCCGGTATGGGGATCGCCCCAACCCGACAATCCTCCGCAGGCGCCGGGGTTCCCCGCCCAGCAAGGCTATCCGCCCCAGCAGGGATACCCACCGCAGGGCGCACCCTACGGGTACTACCAGCAGCCACCGCAATACGCGGTCGCCCAGCCGGGTAACGGCCTGGGCATCGCCGGCGGGGTCTGCGGGATCGTCGCAGTGGTGCTCTGCTGGATCCCGTTCGTCGACTACATCAGCATCATCCTTGGCGCCCTGGCGATCATCTTCGGTGCGCTCGGCATCCGCCACGCGACCGCACATGGTGGCGGCGGCAAGGGCATGGCGATCACCGGCGTTGTGACCGGCATCGTCGCGGTGGTCATCACGATCCTCTTCCTCGCCGTGGTGTACACGGCGATCAATTCCGTCACTCCAACGCTCGGCGTCCTGGGGCACTGAGCCGGACGGTGTTCAGGCCCGTACCGGGCTGGGTCAGACGCTGAAGTCGGCCACCACGGGGTAGTGATCTGACGCCACGGCGGCGTCGGGATCGGGCCACGTCCGGCCTCCGACGACATCGGCGCCGACCACGTGGGCGGCAAGGTCAGGCGTCGCGAAGACGTAGTCGACGCGTGCGGAGAGCTGCCAGGTCGCGCAGGTGAGGCCGCGCGCACGCGGATGCACGTCGCGGTAGCAGTCCACATAGCCTTCCTCGAGCAGGCGCTCGACGGTCCAGCGCTCGATGAGGCGTCCCAGGAACCGGTCCATCGCGCGCGACACCGGGAGCCCGACCGTCAACGGCGCTACCACGCGCGGAAGCGCGGGGATTCCGCCGAGCAGGCGTGGGTCCACCCCGGCGCGACGCCAGCGATCCGCAAGGCCGTTGCCGTCCTCGTCGTGGGGAGCCAGCGGGGTGAGGATGCCGTTCGATCCCACGACGAGCAGACCGGCGCGGCGCAGGTCGTTCATCCGCCGGAAGAACGAGGTGGCCAGGATGTCGTCGCCCGGGGAGAGCGCATTGAAGTCGCCGATCAGCATGTGAGGCAACGCCGGCTCGTCGGCGATGTCAGTCAGCACCGCGCCGATCTCGCGGATCCGCCGTGCCTCTCCCTTGTTCCGGTCGCCAAAGCGGGCCGCGAGGTGCAGGCAATGAATGCCGACCACAGGGACTTCGCCGCCGCCCGTCTCGACGTCGCAGTGAAGGTGGGAGCGCAACATCCTGCCGTGGTGGCGGCGGTTGCGCCATGCGCGCACCGGCAGCCGCGTGAGGATGGCGGTGTGCATCGGCGAGTCCGGATCGCTTGGCTCCCCAAGGAACATCTCCATGCCGAGGTCTTCGGCAAGATCGCGGACGCGATCCACCTCGCGAACCTCCTGGAGCGCGACCACATCGGCGTCGATGCGTCGCAGCACATTGCCAACCAGCTCGCCGCGCTGCTCGCCACCAAGCAGGATGTTGTATGTGGCGACGCGAATCCTGCGCGGTGTGGGTTTTCTGGCTCGCGACATCAACCGAACTTACAATGCCACGGTGCAGCCACAGCGCGACGCACATCTCACCGAGCTCGTCTTCCTCGACCGTGGTCCGATCGCGCTGCGCTGTGTCGCGGTTGCGGTCGTCGCGGCCGCCTGCGGCGTTGCCGGCACGTTGCTCGTGCGCCTGCACCAGTCGCTGGCCGCCCAGCTCGCCGCGCACGCGGCGCTCAACCCGCTGCAGACGCTGGTCGCCACCGGATCAAGTGTCCGCACGCTCTGGCCCGGCTGGGTGGCGGCAGTGTGCTTCGCAGCGGCCGTGCTGCGGCTCCGCCGCGGCGCCACCGAACCACCCGCCGGGCGCACCTCGGTCGAACACCAGACCCTCGCCCAGCTCCGCGCGGGTCTGCGCCGCGAGTATCGAATCGTTCGCTCCGCGCTCCTGGTGGTGTGTCTGTTCGCCGCGGTCGACGTGGCACGCACGGTCGCGGGCCTCGCCGCGGGGCCGTCCGCCGACCCGCAACTGCTCACCACCCTGCCCGCAACCGTGGTCGAGGCCCTGGGGTATGTCGTCGCCGCCGCGGTGCTGGCGGTGTGGGCTCGCGCATTCGGCTCGGAGGTGCGCCGGCTCGGCGCGCTGTGAGCGGCCCGTCGACGGAGGGGAGTCCCGCGGATCAGATCCTGCGCTCGACGACGTAGTCGCAGACTCGCTCGAGGGTTTCGCGGGCATCCGACTCCGGAAAATCCTTCAACTCCGTGGCCGCTTCGCGCGCGAACTCCTGGGCACTGCGCTCTGCCGCCGCGATCGCATCCGAGCCGCGAACCAGGCTCACGACCATGTCGAAGTCCTCTTCGTTGAGGTCATTCTTGGCCAGAATCCGCTGGAGACGGGCGCCGACCTCGCGGTCTTTGAGAGCCAGCATCAGCGGCAGGGTGACCGTTCCCTGGCGGAGGTCGGCGCCGACGGGCTTGCCCACCTCGGCCGTGGTTGCGACGTAATCGAGGACATCGTCGGCGATCTGAAAGGCCATGCCGAGGCTGTGCCCGTAGCGGCGTAGGCTCTCGACGGATGCCGTGTCCAGCCCCGCGATCAGGCCCCCGCCGTAGCAGCTGGTGCTGACCAGCGTCGCCGTCTTGCGGCCGATCTTGCGGTGGTAGTCGGCGAGCGACTGGTCATACTCGTTGCGGCTGGTCATCTGCAACAGCTCGCCCATGCAGATGGTCATGACCGCGTTGCTGATCGCCGAGTCGATGGCCGGCATCCCGATCTCGGCCAGGAGGTACGCGCCCTTGGCGAAATAATAGTCACCGATGATCACGGCCGGGTCCGGTCCCAGCGCCTCGTGAATGGTGGTGATCCCGCGCCGCGTCGGTGCCTTGTCGATGAGATCGTCATGCACGAGCGTCGCCGTGTGGATGAACTCGATCCCCATGGCGAGGTTGAAGACGTCGTTGGCATCGGCATTGCCGAGCCGGGCGGCGAGGATGACCAGCGCCGGACGGAGGCGCTTCCCACCCGCCTTGACGATGTGGGACATGGCACTCGCCATGGGACCGAGGTCGGATGCGATCTCGGCGTCGAGACGCCGCTCGAATTCGATGAGTTCCGTGGAGATCGGCTCCAGGAGTTCCTCGGCGGCGATGCTCACGACCCCGATGCCACTCGAATCACCTGGCGCACCGGCCGCACCGTGCGGGGTTCAGGGAGCGGTTCGTCGAAGATCAGGGCCGCACTGGTCCGGAAGCGTGCCGGGGCCGCCGTGACCAGCAGCTCCGTCCGCATCGCCAGGCTCTCCGAGTCGGGCGCGGGCGCCGCATCGGCGCCGATCCGATTCACCGCGACGATGCGCTTGACACGCGCTGCGGTGGTGTCCGCGCTGTCCACGACACGCAGCCGCCGGGTCCCGATCAGGCGCGCAAGCGTGGGGCGCAGCAGCGGGTAATGGGTGCATCCGAGGACGAGGGTGTCGGCCCGCCAGTCGAAGATGCGTTCGAGCACCGGTCTCAGCGCGGCCTCCGCCCTCGGCGTGCCGGCGTCCCCGTCCTCGACGATCTCGACGAGATCTGCCGCAACCTCACTGAGCACCGCGATCCCCGGGTTGGCCTCACGGATGGCGTGGACGTACTCGCCGCTTGCGCGAGTTCCTTCGGTGCTGAGCACCGCCACGCGGCCATTGCGAGTCCCCGCCGCCGCGGCCTGCGCGCCCGGGGCGATGACGCCCACCACGGGGATGTCGAAGCGTTCCCGCGCGGCATTGAGGGCCGCAGCCGTCGCCGTGTTGCACGCGATCACAACGAGCTTGGTGTCCATCGCCGCGAGCGTCCCGATGATGTCGAGGGCAAGGCCGCGTACCTGGCTCTGCGAACGCGGCCCATATGGGAAGTGCTCCAGGTCGGCCACGTAGATCAGCGCTTCAGCAGGCATCTGATGACGGATCTCGCGGAGCACGGTCAGGCCGCCGACACCGGAGTCGAACACGCCGATGGGGCGCGAGTCGCTCATTCGTTTCGCAGGATAGCAGGGGCGCGAGCCAAGCCCGACCCGCCGAGGGCCAGCCCCATGAGCAGCATGTCCCGGTCGCCACTGGGCATTCGCACCTCGCCCTTCACCAGCCCTTCGTCCTCGAAGCCGAGTGAGCGGTACAGGGTGATTGCACGCCCGTTGTCGGGGAAGACGCGGAGACTGAGCTTGGCCAGGCCGACTGCGCCTGCCCAGGCGATGGCCATCTCCATGAGGATGCGTCCGAGCCCGGCGCCGCGCTCTGCGTTGCTGACAAGGATGGCGATTTCTCCGACGTGCCCGTAGTGGTTCCCCGCGCGTCGCTGCACCATGACGTGGCCTGCGGGTGCCCCGTCGACCTCGAGGGTCAGGGTCAGCCCACCCTCGAGCATGATCGACACCAGGCGCATGCTCTGCTCGATGGTGTCCGGTTCACCGGGCACCGCGGCGAGCAACTCCCCCTCCCCCGCCACGGCGTCGATGAGGGCCGCGAGGCCCGGTGCGTCGGTATCCTTCGAGGGCCTGATCAGGTAGGGGTGCCCATTTCGGGCGACGCCCTCGCGGCGAAGCACTGGTTGGGTTGCCGTCATACGGCGACGGAGAGGCCGGGATCGTCCTCGATCGTGGTGGCGCGGTCGGCGATCCGCCGCGCGATCCCGCTGGCGCTCATCACGGTCATGTGACCGTGCGGGTAGGTCCAGAGATCCGTCTGCCACTCGGCGCTGAGCCGGGTGACCGGGTCGGGTCCGACCACCAGGTCCTGCATGGCGCGAACCAGCGTGATCCGATCTCCCGGCGTCCGCGGGGTGAAGTTGCGCGCGACCAACGGCGCCAGTGTCGACTCGAGGAAGCGTCCGGCGCTCGCGCGATCCGGCCCCCAGGACCCGCTGAACTCGCCGATCATGCCGAGGTGGCGGAGCGATGGGGTCGGCGGCCGTTGTGAGAGCGTTGTCGCAGGGTCGCAGAACGGCGCCACCGCGATCACCCGGTCCAGGTCGAGCTGCGTGGCGAGCAGGGTGGCGATCAGCCCCCCGAGGCTGACGCCAACCACCGTGACGTGGGGACTCCCCTCCGCGCGAGCCCAGGCGATCACCGCTGCCGCGTCCTCGACGGACTGGCGAACCACCGCCCTGATGTGCGCCGGGTCGAGGCTGAAGTAGCCGTCGCCGCTGCGCTGTCCCGGGAGCGTGCGACGCAGGTGATACGGGAGATCGAGCCGGGCCGTGTGTGCCCCCCGAATGCGCATCTGCTTGGCCAGCCAGCGGTCGTAGGTGGTCTGCGGTACTGCGTACCCGTGCAGGAGCAGCACAAAGGGCGCGGGCCCTGGCTTGCGCCGGACATGCGCGGTCGCGAGCAGGTGGCGGCTGCCCCAGTGACCCCCGGGGCCCTCGCTGTCGCCTTCGAGCTCCAGCTCACGCCAGCGCGGACCACCAAGCGACTCCCGTTCCCGGTGCACCTGGATCGCCCGTGGATCGCTGACCCGGCTCTGCTCCCAGAACGCGGCGGAGTCCACCGGCTCGCGATCGATGGTCTCGGGCCGGGTGATCCCGACGGCGGTCAGGCGGACGTGCACCATTCGATCCAGGATCAGCGACACCCTGCCGATGAGGCGGTCGTGGGACGTTTCGGAACTCATGGCAAAAACCCTCTCCGTCAATCATGCCCCCATGGGCCGATTGCGTAACTCAATGGCGTAGAACATCATCGAACGTGGCTGTGCCGGAATCGCCGCCCCCGCTTCGTGTGGTGGGCACCCCAGATCGTCAGAGCGACTGGGAGTCCCTCTATCAGGAGCACGTGGCTCCTCTCTATCGATATGTCTACTCGAGAACCGGCAACACCCCGGACGCCGAGGATGTGACTTCCACGACCTTCCTCCGAGCCCTGCCGCGGCTGCGCTCCGATGTCTCGTCGGCGGAGATCGGCGCCTATCTGCGCACCACGGCTCGGACGGTGCTCGCCGATGTCTGGCGCCAGCGGCACGGTACGGTCCTGATGGAGTTCGATGAGCAGCGCGACGCCTCTCCGGAGCCGGAGCAGCAGCGCGACGTCGATGTCACCCCGATCCTTGATGGGCTGCCCGACAATTACCGGAGCGTGCTCGAGTTCCGATTCCTTCGGGGGTACTCCATCCGCGAGACCGCCGCGGCGATGGGCGTGAGCGTCGCCAACGCCAAGGTGTTGCAACTCCGCGCGCTGCGCCGCGCTGCCACAACAGGGGCCAGCTATGTCGAAGGCTGACCGCCGTCTCACGCGTTTCATCAACGCGCTGATCGCCAACCGCCGGCCACCGCGGTCGCCCGCGGGCGACGACTCCGCCGCGATGCAGGTCGCCGCGCGACTTCGGGCCGCCCATCCCGGCGGATCGACGCCATCGCCCGCCTTCGTCGACAACCTCGCTCGGCAACTGCGCGAGGCGCCCGGTGAGGATCCGACCTGGGCCGAGACCGGAATCCGCCGGCGCCGGTTCCTGGTCGGCGGTCTCGCGACCGTGGCGGCGTCGGTTGCGGCCGGGGTCGGTCTCGAGGGCCTTCGTGAGGCGCTCACCGAACCGGCGAGTGGCAGCGGCACGATTCAGCCGTACGTCAGCACGTGGGTGGCGGTTGCCACGCTGGACGAGGTGACCCCGGGGAAGATCAAGCAGTTCTCAGCGGGTGGCATCCAGGGTGTCGTATTCACGCTCGACGGCAAGATCCGCGGGCTCAGCGCGGTCTGTACCCACCAGGGCTGCACGCTGATCCCCGAGTCCGGGCAGAACCGGCTCGTCTGCCCCTGCCATCCAATGAGCTTCAACCTCACCGGTGCCGCCAACCCTGGCGACTACCGCCTGAACCCGCTGCCGGCGATCGCGACACGTGTGAACGCGGACAACGTCGAGGTACAGGTTCCCGCCTCCTGGACCTGAGCCTTCCCTCTCTCGACCGGTGAGGCACCGGTCAGTGATCCGGCGCCCGGAGCCGTGCGTACCAAGCGGTGACTGGGCGGTGACAAGACGGCCAACCGGATCGCCAACGACCGCCCCAGAGAGGTGTACACATGGCCAAGGTGACACGGCGGACGTTTCTGTCCACAACCGTGGGGGCAGCAGGCGGCGTTGCGGCGATGGGGCTCATCGCCGGGCCGAGCACCCTCGTGGAGGCGGCGCAGAACGTCGCGGACGCGAGTGACGGTCCGATGTCGAGCGAGCCGATGACCGCATACGTTCGCGACGCGGCGACCGGCGAGATCTCCGTGATGGTGGGTCATCGCGAGGTCGTGACCAAGGACCCGCAGCTCATCCGGCGTCTTCAGCGCGCGACGCGCTGACGCGCACCGAACAACATCCACAACCTCACGAGGGGTACACATGTCTTCGCATCGTGAAGCACCGGGCATCTCGCAAGACCCGGTTGCTGACAGCACTGACCTTTACGCGTTCACCAGTCCCGATCACCCCGAGACGGTGACGCTGATCGCCAACTACATTCCGCTCGAGGGACCGGACGGCGGCCCGAACTTCTACAACTTCGGCGACGACGTGCTTTACGAGATCACCGTCACCAATGGCGGCACCGTCGCCGACGCGATCACCTACCAGTTCCAGTTCACGACGGAGTACACCGACCCGAACACCTTCCTGTACAACACGGGTCCGATCACCAGCCTGACCAGCTCGACCTGGAACGTCCGGCAGTTCTACTCGGTGACCCGGATCCGGCACGGCAAGTCCGAGGTGCTCGCGAGCAGGCTCGCGTGCCCGCCGGTGAACGTCGGCGTCCGTTCCACCCCGGACTACGGCGCGCTCGCCCGTGCCGCGATCCATCCCCTCGATGGTGGATGGGTGTTCGCCGGCCAGCGCCGTGAGGGCTTCTACGTCGACCTCGGGTCAATCTTCGATCTTGGCGCGCTCCGTCCCTTCCAGAACCTGCACCTGATTCCGCTTCCCGCCGTCGGTGGTGTCGATTCCACCAAGGCGCTCAACGTCCACACCATCGCGATCCAGGTTCCCAAGACGCACCTCACCAGGAACGGTGAGACGCCGACGGATCCGACCAACGCGGATTCGGTCATCGGCGTGTACACCACGGCCAGCCGGCGCAAGTCCACCGTGCTCGACGGCGGCGGCCGGACCACCGACGTGGGACCGTGGGTCCAGGTTTCCCGTCTCGGGATGCCGCTCATCAACGAAGTGATCATCCCGATCGGCAGGAAGGACTACTGGAACTCGACCAAGCCGGACCACGACGCCCAGTTCGTCGCCGACTACGCGCATCCGATGCTCGCCGCATTGCTGCCGGTGCTCTACCCGGGTGTCTTCCCGCACCTGGCTGCCTACACGAAGGCGCGTGCCGACCTCGAGGCGATCCTGCTGACCGGCGTTCCCTCGGGGGTCATCGCCGGCTTCCAGAACTCGACCGGATCGACCCCGGCCGACCTGCTCCGCCTCAACATGGCGATCCCTCCGGCAAAGTCCCCGAGCATCAACGGCATCCTGGGCGGGGACCTCGCGGGCTTCCCGAACGGCCGCCGAGTGTTCGACGACGTGGCGACCATCGAGATCCGCGCCGTCGCCGGTGCAACCATCCCGCTGGTGGATACCAGTTACACACCTGACGGCGCCGCCAGCGTGGTCAGCGACTTCTCGTCCGCTCAGTTCAGCAGCGGTTCGGTGCCCGGCAGCAACCGGTACATCGACCACTTCCCGTACCTGGGCACGCCTCACAACGGATTCGACACCCCGAGTTGAGCGAGATCGAGTCCGCCGGTCCCGCTCCCAGCGGGCCGGCGGTCCTCGACATCGGTGGGGGGACGGGAGCGCTGCTGGTGATCGTGCCGGCGGCGCTCCTCCACACCGAGATCGAGGTCAGCCCTGAGGGGTGGCCCGGGGCCCGAACCCACACCGGGGTGCACGCGCGGCCGATGCGGGGCGAGCTGCTTGCGGTCGCTCTGTTTCCGTCCCTCGATGCCGGGACGTGGAGCCTCCTGGAGGCCGGTTCATGCGTCGCCCAAACCATCGAGATTCTGGACGGTCAGGTCACCCAGGTCGACTGGCGCTGACTGTTGCTTGACGGTCCCCAGGGTTTGCGTCTAACGTAGCCTGATTCTACAGGCGTTCAGTAGAATTTCTGCATCCACAGGGCTACTGGAGGGACCTGGTCGATGGGCTCGAACATGGGTGACATCGATTCGGAACGGGTCGCGTCGCTGACCGCTCGCGAGGAAGCCGAGTTCCGGTCTCGACGTACCCGTTCACGAGACTTGTGGAGGGAGGCGACCGAGTACATCCCGCGCGGTGTGCCGAGCTCCTTCCAGGACACGCCGCCGCAGCCGGTCTTCATCGATCACGGCCAGGGCAGCAAGGTCTGGGACGTCGACGGGAACGAGTACGTCGACTTTCACAATGGCTTCGGCGTGATGGTCGTCGGCCATGCGCACCCCGCGATCGTGGCCGCGGTGGATGCCCAGATGCATCGCGGATCGCATTTCGCCCAGCCGGTCGCCGAGAACATCGTCGTCGCACGCGAGCTGGCGCGGCGTTTTCATCAGCCCCAGTGGCGCTTCACCAACAGCGGCACGGAGTCGACCCTCGACGCTATCCGCCTCGCGCGCGGCTTCACCGATCGCGAGCGGATCATCAAGATCGAGGCCTCCTACCACGGCCACCACGACGCGCTCCTGGTGTCGGTCGAACCACCGGTGGATGCGATGGGCGATGCCGACTTCCCGAATTCCGTGCCGATGACCGGTGGCATCCCGCGATCGACCGTCGAGCTCACCACCGTCGTCGGATTCAATGACCTCGCCGCGCTGGAGCGAGCGTTTGTGGCTCATCCAGGCGAGGTTGCGGGTGTGATCGTCGAGCCCGCCATGATGAACATCGGCTTCGTGCTACCCGAGGACGGGTACCTCGCCGGCCTGGTGGAAATCGCCCACCGGCATGGCGCCGTCGCGATCTTCGACGAGGTCAAGACGGGCGTGACCATCGCTCCCGGCGGGGCGACCGAGCGCTTCGGCGTCGTTCCGGACATCGTGTGCCTGGCCAAGGCGATCGGCGGCGGGCTTCCCTGCGGTGCAGTCGGTGGTCGCGCCGACATCATGGGGACCATCAGTGATGGCAAGGTGGCCCAGCTCGGTACCTTCAACGGCAATCCCCTGACCACTGCGGCATCGCGGGCCACGCTGATCGAGGTGCTCACCGGCCAGGCCTACTCCCACCTCGACGCGCTGACCGAGGAGCTGAGTGGTGGTCTCCGCGAGGTGATGTCCGAGTACAGCCTGCCCTTCCACGTCGTGTCGATGGGCGCCCGCGGCTGCGTCACCTACCGTGACAAGCCGGTGCGGAACTACCGCGACTACGCGGCGATGGACAAGTCGCTTGCGTACGTGTCCTGGCTCTACCAGACCAACCGCGGCGTCCTCATGGCGCCAGGTGCCGAGGAGAACTGGACGCTGTCGGTGCAGCATTCATCGGATGACGTGAAGCGGTACGTCACCAACTTCCGCGAGCTGGCGCGGGATCTGAAGGCATGAGCACGGTCGCGGTGCGCACCTTGCGCAACTTCGTGAACGGTGAATATCGCGAGGCAAGCTCTGATGCTTCGACACCGCTCATCAACCCGGCCACCGGAGAGGAATTCGCCCGGGCCCCAGTGTCGAGCCCAGCCGATGTCGATGCCGCACTGCAAGCTGCCCACGGTGCGTTCGCCGGGTGGCGCGACACCACCCCGAGGGAACGGAGCCTCGCTCTGTTGCGCATCGCCGACGCGTTCGAAAAGCGTTCCGAGGAGTTCGTCACCCTCGAATGTGAGAACACCGGCAAGCCGATCTCGCTCACCCGCAGCGAGGAGATCCCTCAGCTGATCGACCCAGTGCGTTTCTTCGCCGGTTGCGCGAGGATCCTCGAAGGCAAGAGCGCCGGTGAGTACATGACCGGCCATACCTCGATGATCCGCCGCGAACCGCTCGGGGTCTGCGCGCAGGTCACGCCGTGGAACTACCCGATGCTGATGGCGATCTGGAAGTGGGCGCCCGCGATCGCGGCGGGCAACACCGTGGTCCTCAAGCCGTCGGATACGACCCCCGTGACCACGCTCCTGATGGCCGAGATCATGGCCGAGTTCCTGCCACCTGGTGTCTTCAACGTCATCTGCGGCGATCCCACCACGGGTGCCGCGCTGGTGACCCACAAGATCCCCGCGATGGCGTCCATCACCGGTAGCGTCCGCGCCGGGATGGAGGTTGCACGTGCCGCCGCAGGCGACCTCAAGCGGGTCCATCTCGAACTCGGTGGCAAGGCGCCGGTGATCGTCTTCGACGATTCCGACGTCGCCTCAACGGCCGAGGCCGTTGCCATGGCCGGGTACTTCAATGCCGGGCAGGACTGCACCGCGGCGACGCGAGTCCTCGCATCGGCATCGATCCATGATGAGCTGGTCGCCGCGCTCGCCGAGCAGGCCGCGGCAAACAAGACCGGCGCGCCGGATGACGATGAGGTTGCCTTCGGACCGCTCAACAACGCCCGGCAGCTCGATCGCGTTCGCGAGCTCGTGG
This sequence comes from Candidatus Dormiibacterota bacterium, assembly GCA_003132525.1. GTDB lineage: Bacteria > Chloroflexota > Dormibacteria > Aeolococcales > Aeolococcaceae > Palsa-851. The sequence goes on from PKXZ01000034.1 coordinate 14,014, forward strand.
GCACTGCGCCGTCACACGCCGATGTGGTCGCGGGTGGGCATCGCGTCGGCGAGCGTGGCTATTTTCACGAGGCGACCGTCATCGCCGGGTTGCGCCAGGACGACGATCTCATCCAGCGAGAGATCTTCGGGCCGGTGATCACCGTGCAGCGATTCGACGACGAGGCGAGGGCGCTCGAGTGGGCCAACGGCGTCGAATACGGCCTCAGCGCCAGCGTCTGGACCAAGGATCACAGCCGCGCCATGCGCATGGCTCGTGCGCTGGACTTCGGCTGCGTCTGGATCAACACGCATATCCCGCTGATCTCCGAGATGCCACATGGGGGCTACAAGCACTCGGGCTACGGCAAGGATCTTTCGATGTACGGGTTCGAGGACTACACCCGCATCAAGCATGTGATGAGCAATATCGAAGCCTGACCAACCAGGCTCGACGCAGGAGGACACGGTGAGGAGGAAGACATGGCGACGCTAGCGGAGCCAATCGTTCTTGGGAAACAGGTGGTCTCTCAACTGAAGACCAACACCCTGAATCTCTTCGACGCCACCATCATCGCGACGTCGAGCGTCGCGCCGGCCTACAGTCTTGCGGCGACCATCGCGGTGCTCTTCGTTGCCGTCGGAGCTGCGTCGCCCGCGGCCATCCTCGTCAGCTTCTTCCCCGTCATGTTCATCGCGCTCGCCTACTACTACCTGAACCGCCAGGACCCCAACTGCGGCGCCTCATATTCGTGGGTGAGCCGCACGCTGAGCCCTTACATCGGGTGGCTCGGCGGCTGGGTGCAGCTCTGCGCCAACGTCCTCTTCTGTGCGGCCGCACCGATTGTCGCGGGCGCATACACGCTGCAACTCTTCAACAGCTTCGGCTGGATCAGCGCCGACGCCGCAGCGAGCGCCTTCTGGCAGGCCGTCGCGGGGGTGCTCTGGCTGCTGTTCGTCACCTACATGGTGGTCAAGGGCATTCGCCTGACTGCCAACTTCCAGTGGGTGCTGCTCGCGATCGAGTACTTCATCGTCGTCGGCTTCTGCATCGCCGCAGTCGTGAAGGTGCTTGGTGGTCACCCGGCGGCGCAACCCGTGCAGGGAAGCTGGTTCAACCCGCTGTCGCTGCACAACATCAGCGGGCTCGCCGCCGGCGCTGCGTTGGGTGTCTTCTTCTTCTGGGGATGGGACACCGCCGCGAACGTCAACGAGGAGTCCAAGGACGCCGAGACGACGCCGGGCTACGCGGGCCTGATCAGCATGGTCGTGCTGCTCATCCTCTTCTTGTTCGCGGCCACGGCGATCGACATGGTGACCTCAGCGTCCAACCTCAACAATATCGGCAACAACGGCGGGGACATTCTGTATTTCTTCGCTCAGTCACTGAGCGGCGCGCCGATCACCTACCTCATGGTGCTCGCGGTCCTCTCGTCGACGGTTGCCACCGTGCAGACGACCCTGCTGCCGTCGAGCCGGCTGTCCTTCTCGATGGCGCGAGACGGTGTCTTTCCGAAGATCTTCGGTATCGTCCACAAGGATTGGCAGACGCCGTGGGTCGGCACGCTGATTACGACCGCACTCTCGATCGTGGTGATCATCTCCACCTTCTGGGGTCCGATTGGCACCACCTTCTCTCAGTTGGTGCTGCAGATCGGTGTGCTGGTCGCCTTCTATTACGGCATCACGGGCATTGCCTGCGCCTGGGCGTTCCGCAAGGTGCTCTTCACGTCCCCGTCGCTGTTCCTGCTCGCCGGACTTTTACCGCTCGCCGGCGGCATCTTCCTGTTCTGGATCGGGTATCAGGTGATCGCCAGCGACCCGGGTGACTCATTGCCGATTGGCATCACCTTCATTCTCGGCATCCCCCTCACGGCCATTGCCGCGCTCTTGACCAAGACTGACTTCTTCCATGAGAAGACCGTTTCCTATATCCGGCGCAACGGACAGCTCGTCGCCGCGCTGGTGGGGGGCGGGAACATGGAGCTTGCGGGTGCGAGTGTCACCACGCCGGGTGCACAGGTGACCCCCGAGGCCGTGGCCGAGGACCCGACCGCTCAGAGCCCGTCGACCAAGGAGTAGTACACACCGACGATTGGGAGGAACCAGGGGTGCCCCCGGTAGAACGGGATCCGCGGAAAGCGGAGTTCCGAGAACGCCGGCTGGGCACCCCTGGCAATCCATTCGCCGGCGAGTGTTCCCATATAGCTCCCGAGGGCGACGCCACTCCCGCAGTAGCCCATCGCATAGGTGACGCCGTTCGTCCGCGTGAGGTGCGGCAGCTGGTCGAGCGTGAACCCGACGTTGCCCGTCCACGCATGGCTGATCCGCACGCCGGCGAGCTGCGGGTACATGCCGATCATCGCCGCGTACAGCCGGTCGCGGGCGGTCTGCACGCTCACCGGCGCGAAGCTGGTCCGTCCGCCGAAGACCAGCCGCCCATCGGGTGCGAGGCGCCAGTAATGGAGAAAGTTTCGCGTGTCGCTCATCATCCGGCGCTGCGGGCTGACATCCGCAGCCCGTACATCACCGAGCGGTTCGGTGGCGATGATGTAGCTGCCGATTGGGATGACCCGGCGCCGCGCCCACGGGGCCGCGGCATCGGTGTACCCGTTGGTGGCGACCAGCACGTCGCCGGCCGTGATATCGCCCCGCGACGTGTGGACGAGCGAGCCGGCATCAGCCGTCACGATCGAGGTCACGTGCGTGTGCGGGTGCAGCGCGGCGCCGTTGGCGAGCGAGAGCCGCGCAAGTCCGGCGAGGTAGCGCGCGGGATGGATGCTCGCGCCGTTGTCGGTGAGCATCCCGCCGTGGAACCCGCGGCACGGGGTCTCGCTCTCGAGCGCGTCCTCCTCGAGCATGACGGTGCCTTCCCCGAGCCGCTGCCGGCGCTCCGCCTCGTCCTTACGCAGTCCCTTCATGCGCGATGCGCGGTGGGCAAGGTGCAGCCAGCCCGACTGGGAGTACATCGCGTCGGGGGCAGCCGTTGCCGCCGTCCTCGCGACGAACGCGTAGGCCTCGACGCTCGCGTCGTGCAGCGCGCGGCCGGCCGCCCCGTGCTTGCGTTCGAGGAACGCGACATCGCGCCGCACGCCCGCATGAATCATTCCGGCGTTGCGGCCGCTCGCCCCCTCGCCGAGCGCGCCAGTGTCAAGCACGATCACGTGTTTTCCGTGCGAAGCGATGCGTGCGGCAGCGGCGAGCCCGGTGAATCCGGCGCCGATCACGACGACATCCGCGCTCGCCGGCAGCGGGGATTCCGCAATAACGGGAAAGGATGTGTCGTCCCACCACAGGGGAGTCTCGCGATAGTCCTCGGCAAGTGGCGCGACGCGCTTGCCGGGAGGACCGGGGGGCGACCAGAGGCTCATAATCTATTCAACGGTGACAAGTTCGACTGGGCCGGACAGCGTACCTGCTGCCCGGCTCGGGTCGTGTCGAGGAGTCTGCGAGTGGACGACATCCGCATCGGCGAGGTCGCCCGGCGAGTCGGCGTGAGCCCGTCCACGCTGCGGGCGTGGGAACGCAAAGGGCTGGTGCGCCCGCTGCGTGCCGGTGGCCGCCATCGCCGCTACACCGCCGAGGACATCTCGCGTCTGCACGACGTGCGCGCACTGCTCACGCGCGGCTTCGCCCCGCCCGCCCTGCAATCGCTGATTGCCGGTGAGGTGATCCCCGAAGACCACGTTGTCGGCACGCGCCTGCGCGCGGCACGCACCAAGCGGAGCCTGTCTCTGCGCGGCGCCGCGGCGCGCGCCGGCATCTCGGCGTCGTACCTGAGCCTTGTCGAGCGAGGACTGGCGGAACCCTCGGTGTCGCTCCTCCAGCGGGTCGCCTCGGCATACGGCGGCACCCTGCTCGAATTCTTTGGAGCAGCGCCCGCGGGGACCGAGGGACCGAAGTTGGTGCGCACCGGAGAACGACGGCGTCTGAGCGGCTTCGACCGTGTCGAGATCGAGGACCTCGTGACCTTTCCCAACGCCGTGCTCGAGATCGACATCTTCAACGTCGCGCCCGGCGGTGGCAGCGGTGGCGCGTACTCGCACGACGGCGAGGAGGCGGTCTACGTCCTCAGCGGCGAGCTCGACATCTGGCTCGATGAGACCGAGCACTACCACATCGAGGCTGGCGACACGCTGTATTTCCACAGTCCCCAACAGCATCGATGGGTCAACCAGTCCAGCGACACGACCCGGCTGTTCTGGGTCAATACCCCGCCCACCTTCTAAGAGGAGCGCGCAGCCATGGACACGGTCGAGAAGTACCGCCGCTACGTGACGACCAGCGCGCTCGCCGGAGTCGAACCGATCACCGTCGAGAGCGCTCGCGGCGCGACCGTGACCGCCACCGATGGCACCGAGTACACCGACCTGTATGCGGGGATCGGCGTCGTCAACGCGGGGCACGTGCCCCCCAAGGTGGCGGAAGCCGCGAAGCGGCAGATCGACAAGGTCGTGCACTCCTGCTCGTATGTCTATCACGTCCCCGTCGTCGCGGACCTCGCCGAACGCCTCGCGCAGGTGACCCCGGGGCGGCTCCAGAAGACCTTCTTCGGGAACAGCGGCGCCGAGGCTGTCGAAGGCGCGCTCCGGCTCGCTCGTGTCTTCACGGGACGCCGAGAGATCATCGCTTTGCAGAGCTCGTTCCACGGACGGACGGCGGGCGCGCTCGCGATCACCGGCAACGCGCTGCGCAAGCACCGCGGCGGTGCGCAGATCGCCGGGATCGCGTTTGCTCCCACGCCATACCCGTATCGCTGCCGGATGTGCTCGGGCTCGTGCTCGCTGGCCTGCGCCGACGCCGTCGATGATGTGATCCGTTACGACACGAGTGATGACGTCGCCGCCTTCATCGTCGAGCCGATCATCGGTGAGGGCGGCATCATCCCGCTGCCCGACGGCTACCTCCAGCGTGTCAAGGAGATCCTTGACGCGCGAGGCATCCTGCTCATCGCCGACGAGGTGCAGAGCGGGTTCGGGCGCAGCGGCCGGATGTTCGCGGTGGAGGCATACGGCATCGAGCCGGACATCATGACCATGGCCAAAGGCATCGCCAGCGGCTTCCCGCTCGGCGCTTTCATCGCGCGCGACGAGATCGCCGACGCATTCGAACCGGGCGATCACATGAGCACGTTCGGTGGCAACCCCGTCTCCTGCGCAGCGGGCGTGGCCACCATCGACATGCTCCTCGAGGAGCATCTGCCCGAACGCGCAGCCCGTGTCGGGGCCATGGTGCGATCTCGACTCGACGCCTTTGCCGTGGAGTCGGAGCTGGTCGGCGAGATACGGGGCAGCGGGCTCATGATCGGCGTCGAACTGGTCCGCAATCGTTCCACCAAGGAACCCGCCACCTCGGAGGCCGCGGCGGTAAAGCGGCACTGTCGCGAGCGAGGGGTGCTGATCGGGGTTGGCGGGTCGCTCGGCAACGTGGTGCGCATTCAACCGCCGCTCGTGATCGGCGAGGAAGAGCTCGACCGGGCGATCGGCGTGATCGAGGAAGCGGTCACCAGCCTGACGGCGCAACCCGTCGGGTAGCTTCAGGCGACGACGATGACCGGGGTGCCGAGCGGCGCCCACGAGTAGGCCCACTGCATCACCGATGTCGGCGCGTGGACGCAGCCGTGGCTGGCGTTGGCGGTGTTCTGGCTGCCCGGCCCGAACGCACCACCCGGCTCCCAGGGCGCGTCGTGCAGGAAGATGCCGGCGCGCACGACGGTGAACTCGAGCGCGTAATTGGCTCGCTCGGGTGGATACCAGTACGGTGAGCCGCGTGGGGCCCATGAGGTGAACAGCACCGGCGAATCCTTGTGGAACACGTGGAACGTGCCGGTGGGCGTGCGCTCGTTGCGGCGACCGCTGGTCACCGCAGTCGCCTGGAGCGCGCACCCGTTCTGATAGAAGACGACCTCCTGGAGGGTGAGGTTGATGACGATCGCTTTGCCGGACGGCACGGCATGGCCACACGCGTCGCGGCGCAGCGCGGAACTCACGGTGGACTGCAGCGCCGTCACCTGCACACTCAACGCCGCCAGGGCCGTGCTTTTCGGCTTGGCAGCGACGGCGGTTGCGAGCCGTTGGTACGTCGCCAGGTACGACGTGGCTCCCGGGATCGCCTCCGCGCCTGCCTGGTCCGCGTTGAGCATGAGCTGACGCAGGCGGGCTGGGAGCGCAGCGACGTCCGCCGTTGCGCTCAGCAGGGCTGCGTGGTTCTCTGCGGCGGTCTGGGACACGAGCTCCGTCGACAGCGTGTCGATCGCTGCCGGTGTCGTCGCGGTCGCGATGCGTGCCTCCCAGGTCGACGACGTTGCGACCGTGGGCGCCGCGAGCACCGCCGCGTTGTGCTCCACCATCACGTCCCACCCGACCAGCGCCGAAGTGGCGTATGCGCGTGCGTCGCTGATCGCCTGGTCCCAGATGGCCTGCGTACCGTCCTTGAGGCTCTGGAGAAATGACGTCCCTGGATCGTTCCACCAGCCGGGAGACCACCACGGTGCCTCGTACGACGACGTCCGTAGCGCGGTCTCCAGCGGAGCCAGCGCGCCAGGACCCACACCCTCGCTGCTCATCTCCGACCAGCGCTGCTCGAGCGTCTTCGCCTGAGCCGTGAAGTCGGTGTGACGGCCGGCTCCCACCGCCGCAAGGGTCACTCCCGTCACCGCGACGATCATCGCGAGGTTGGCCAGGGCGAGCGAGGACGAGCGCATGGACACCCGGCGATGGTAGCGGCACGGAGCTATCGTGAGCGGGCGCTGTGCGCCGGGATGGGGAGGACGTGTGCTGCGGCGGGCCGCGGTCGGAACGGCTTTGCCGTCCCGCCGCTTACTCTCGCCCCGGGGGGTAGCCGGGGCTGCGAGATACCCGCCTCCGCGCACGCCCTCCCCATCCCCCTTCCGGTCAACTCACGACGGGCCTAGGGTCGCTTCGATGCCGCGAGCGTCGCCGTCCTCGTCGGTCAATATCCTGACGTCTACGTAGTCGAGGTCTTTCAGCTCGTCCGCGAGCAGCTGGGCCTGGTTGTCGCCAAGCTCCAGCAGAAGTGCTCCACCGGGTCGCAGATAGCGCTGGGCGTCGCGGAGGACGCGGCGGAGGATGTCGGTGCCGTCGGGGCCGCCGTCGTAGGAGAGCGGTCTTTCGAAGGTGAACGTGTCTCGCTGCAGGAGGGGCAGCTCCGGGGTTGGGACGTAAGGGACGACGCCGACGACCACGTCGACGCTGCCCGGGAGATCATTTGGCAGTGGGCCGAAGAGGTCGCCCAGATAGGCGTCGACGCCGTTGGAGGTCGCGCATGCGACGGCTCTTGGGTCGACGTCGGAGGCGACGATGCGGGCCTCGGGGCGATGTATGTGGAGGACTGCGGCGATTGCTCCTGAGCCGGTGCAGATGTCGATGGCCGTTCCGGTGGCGGGGAGGCGCTCGATCGCTCGACGTGCAAGTGGCTCGCTGAGCCATCGAGGGACGTAGACGTCGGGGTCGATGTGGATTGCGACGCCGCAGAAGGAATCCGTCCCCGTGATCCAGGCGAGCGGTTCGCCGGTGAGGCGACGTCGAACCGCTGCGTTGAGGCGGTCGGGATCATCCGCTGCGTATGCCAGCAGTTCCTCCGCCTCTTCCGCGGCAGCGATGAACCCTTCCCTGGCGAGCAGGGCGGTCAGCGACCTTGGATCGTTCAGGGGAGCTTGAAGTGCGGGTTCTCGATGATCCCGACGACGTTGCCGCCCCGGTCGCGAACGGCGGCCACGCGGATGCCGTCGCCGACGTCCTGGACCTTGCTGTGTTCGGTGGCGCCGCCAGCGAGGAGCTGCGCAAACGCGTCATCGGCGTTAGTGACGCCCCAGTACGCAACCGGACCAACGGCGACGTCGGCGTTGGGGTCGAGACCGAGCTCGTAGCCGCCGACGTTGAAGCCGACGTAGAAGGGCTGATCGAAGTACGGTGCCTGACCGAGCAGCGCCGCGTACCAGTCCTTGGCGGCGGCGAGATCCGGTGCCGGATAGATGACGGTTCGCAAACCTAGGAACATGAGTCGCTTCCTCCCTGGACTGACACGACCATCAGCAGCACGCGTCAGGCGGGCTCGCGATCGCCATGATGCCGCCGATGACCAGGAAGGCGAGCACCAGCAGCAGCAGTCCGGCGATGACCAGTTTGGTCTTCGTGTCCATGACCGGCTGAATCATGCACAAAGTCACGAGGGAGCGGCCAGGGGTGTGACGCGGCGGTGCGATGTGGATCAAGCACCGCGGGGTCCATTAGCCCGACGGACCCACCTCACGGACCACGCGATCCGGAGCGCGAGGCTCGAGCATAGCGCTCGGCGTCGGCCTTTGTGGGGCCCGCGGACGGGTGATCGTCCCCCGGTCGAGATGGCTCCGGCACTGGAGACACTTGAAGAGCGGCCGGCCTGAGGCGTCGGGCCAGCCGTCGCGGTGGCGGTCATCGCGACGAGACGCGGTGAAGGTCAGCGGGATCAGGCGATCGGCCCCGCAACGGCCGCAAAGGATCAACGCGCCCGGGATTATTCCATGAGATTTCTGTTCCATGTGTTCGCTGGCGAACCGATACGAACCGACATCTCAGTTGCGTATGGTGGTGCCGTTTTTGGGGTGCGACGGTTGATGTGCACATCGCCGGATGTACTCACGGAAGGGAACAGGGAGCGTTCATCTTGAAGAAGGCATTCGTCTCACTTGGCGCCATCGCGGCAATCGCAATTCCGATGACGGCGCACGCGCAGAGCCCCACGGTTCTCGCGTGGGGGACGATGTTCAACATCCCCAATGTCGCGACGTACAAGACACCAACGGCAATTACGTTGCCGGAGCAGGTGGTTGAAGTCGGCACATCCAACTCCACCGAGTACGCGTTGCTCACCGATGGAACCGTCTGGGCATGGGGTCTCGGCTCGATGGGCCAGCTCGGCAACGGATCAACCACGGTAACTGCGACGACACCCGTTGAGGTCGCGTTCCCTGCCGGCGTGACAATCGCGTCGTTGGCGACGGATGCCATGCCCTACAACGCTGCACTGGCTATCGACACCAACGGCAATGTGTGGGGTTGGGGAAATAATCGAACCGGCGCGCTCTGCCAGGGTGGAACCAATCCACAGCAGTACACGACGCCAGTCGAGCTGCCGCTGCACAACGTGACGCTTGTCGCTGGAGCAAGCGGCCACGATCTGTTCGACAGCAATGGCTCCATCTACGCCTGCGGTCTTTTTCAGAACGGTTCTCTGGGCAATGGCAAGACGGGTTTGTCGTTCAGACCGGTCCCCGTCACCGGTATGCAGAACCAGAACGTCGTTGCCCTGGTTGCGTCGTCGGTTGACTCCGGCGCGCTGCTCGCCAACGGTAGTTACTACGACTGGGGCGCCAACACCGAATATCAACTTGGTATTGGGCCCACGCCGTCGCAGTCCAACATTCCGGTGCTTGTACCGTTGCGTGCGTCTGTCGTCCAGGTGGCTGCCGGCGGCGACAACACCGGCAACGGATCAACCATCGTCAAGTTGAGCGACGGTTCGTACTGGGGCTGGGGCGCTGACTCTCTCGGCCAGCTCGGCGACGCCGGCATCGCCAATCGGGCGTTTCCCGTGCAGATCTTTCCACCTAGCGGTGTGAGCTACAGCCTGCTTGGAGTCGCCGGCGCAACCTCGTACGGCGTCACGCCAACCGGTGCTGTCTACGCCTGGGGTCAGGGCAGCCACTACGGCATTGGTACAGGTAACACGGCCAACGCAAACTCGCCGGTTGAAGTTGTCAACCGTGGTGTCACCCAGATGTCCACGACAGCTCAAGACGTCCTAGTGCTTGGGTAGCCCGCCGCGGCGATCGGTCTTCTCGCGGACCGACGGGACCAGCCGTCAGTTGAGAGCATCGCGATCGCCATGGTGGGCTGCCCAAACTGCGGCTCAGACCGGCTGATCCCCCTGACGTTTGGCCTCGCCCCGGACGTCGACCCGACTGACCTGCCGCCCAGAGCTGCCGCGAAGTGCGTGGCATGCGGCGAGCTGATTTACGCCTCGCGTCACCTCGGCGAGGCTGATGTCGGTCGCCCCTAGCGGGCGAGCGCCGGCATCATCCGTCCGCTGACAGTTGGAATCTGTCTGGCGATGCAACAACCCGCCCGCACAGACGCCGGCATGACTTAGCGCTGATCGATGGTCGTCGTGCGCGTTCCGCCAACCGGGTCGACGACTTCACGACGCCGCGAGAAACCACCCCAGGACGACCAGAACACCATCGAGAGCACGATCCCGAGAGCTCCGGCTGCCATCAGGATGTAGCCCACCACCTGGACGTTGATCGCCCCGTTCGTCGTCACGTGAATGGCGAAGGCGAGTACGGCACCAACCGCCAGCAAAAAGATTCCAACTCCCAGACCCATGCTCGGCCTCCTAGTTCTTCTCAGACGCGGATGCCGAAAGGCACGTGGAGCGCCTCTTGGTACCTTGCGCGCCCCACCGTGTCCCGTCAGTACGTTGGCGGACCGACAAGCGCAATGTGAAGTGGTCATTGTCCGTCTGCGGGGTATCACTGATCCGGCGCCTTTCGCTTGATGTCGGCAGGCCACCCGCAACCCGTCCGGCGATGGGGCGCAGCGATCAGCGACGCGCACTCAACCCGCTGAACCCGCGGCCCCGTCCGCCAGGGCGCCACCGTGGGTCAGTCGTCCGATGGCTCGATGGTGGATGGGTCTGATCGGGACGTCTCGCTCGGATCGTTTCGTTGAGTGACTCTGTCAGCGTAGATTCGCGCTCCGCACCCGCCGCACTTCGCGATCGGACGCATGGTCACGACCTCGGGCCGCTCCAAGTCTTCCGCGTTCGTCCGCGCCGCTTGGAAGGTTAGAGGGACAAGCCGATCGGCTCCGCACTTAGGGCATGGCCCCATGGCGCTTTCATGGTGCGCCTTCTCGCATACCAAGGGTTTCCGGATACCGGGCCCGGGAATTGAACCCGGACGGGGGTTTCCCCCCAGCGGTTTTTAAGACCGCCGCGTCTGCCATTTCGCCAGCCCGGCACGCGGATTCTATGGGTCCGCGTGGTGTCCGGCCCGGGTCTGGACTGTCCGGGCTGCGGACTCCGGGACGGCCGTATACTCCCGGAGCAGATGTTCGGTCGACGCCCCGACGCCACCTACCGACGGAGCCAGACTGCAACCGGGCTTCCCGTGCAGCCGAGCCCGATCGCCCGCGGACTGGCGCTGCGCATCATCGACTCGTCGGAGGACCCCGTCGAGCGTAGGCGAGTGGGGCAGCTGCTCATCGATGAGCTCGACTCGCTCGCCTGCCTCCCCCACTGCGACCTCGTGGTGGCGGATCGCGCCCAGGTCCATTCGCACAACGGGCAGCGACTGCAGAGCAAGACCTACGGGTATTACCGGTGCACGTTTGCGGACGGTGCGGTGAAGAGCGCTCGCATCCGCATCTACCACAAGACCGCGGTGCGTCAGCAGGTGATCACCACCAAGGTCTTTCTCAACACGCTGCTCCATGAATGGGAGCACCATCATGATTTCGCGGGGCTGCGCCTTCCGCGCTCACCGCACACCGCGGGTTTCTATGCACGGCTTCGCGCGCTGGCAGGCGCACTGGAGGTCGGCTTCGTCATGCCGCCCGAGCCAGGCGCCGATGGCACGGCGCAGACGTCAGCCGCCTGATTCCCGACCGCGTTTCAACTGATCCGCTGCATCGGCATCCCGAGCACGTTTCTGCGCATATCCCTGGACATGGGCTTCATCCACACCGCGGTCGGGACCGAGAGAACCAGCTCCCGTCTCGCCGGCGCCGTCCGTGTGGCCGCCGCGCTCCGCGATGAGGTTGCGCAGCGCGCCGTTGCCATCCTGCTCTGAAACGGCCACGTTGGCAAGACGTGCAACCTCACCGGGCCGGAAGCATTGACATTCACCGAGGCAGCCGAGGTGATGCCCGGGGTCTCCGGAAACCCGATTCGCTTTCACGACGAGAGTCCGGTGAGTGTCGCCAGGTCTATCGAGACGAATCCCGAAAGCCTGACCCAGGCTGTCAGTTCGCCAATCCCTGACTGACCTTCGCGAAGAGTTGACCGACCTCATGGCCGACGAGCTCCACGACCAGGACGATCAGCGCGATGGTCACGAGGGTGACTCCGAAAGACGCAACCGCGCGCATCCGGCGCTGACGACGGATACCGGTCGACAACGTCGACATCCCGAACCCCCCGCTCGAATCAGTCCCTTCCGGCGCCCCCGCGCCACGTCATCACAGTATTACCGAACGCGCCAAAAGGTGCAAGCGCGAGGATCGAAGCTCAGCCCGCCTTGCTCGCCGCGGTGGCTGCGCGGTCGAGACGCGCGAGCAGTGGTGTCGCCCCGATCCTGCTGAAGATCTCGCGTGCCTCATCGTCGTCGGTACCCGGGGTCGCCACCGAGCCGCGAAGGATGGCGCGATCCAGACCGCATAACGCGAGATCAAGGGGCGAGTCGATGGATCGCCATGCCTGCAGTGCGCGGACGTAGCCTGCCGCGGCGTCATCGTGGCGCCCTTCGACCGCTGCAACCCCAGCTTCCCCTGTCAACACCACCGCTGCCATCCAGCTGCCACGGAAGCGGTACATATCGGCGAGCGTCTTCCGGGTTCTTGCGATATCACCGAGCCAGAGCGCCGCGCGTAGCTGGACCGCCAGCGCTGCAGGCGCGTTGATCCCCGATGGTTCGGTGGCGAGCGATGCAGTCGCGTACTCATATGCACTCTCCAGTTCGCCCGCCGCCAGGTGAACGGTCGCGCGCATGAGCTGGTAGTTCGACCGCGCGACGGCGTTCTCGCTCTGCGCTGTCTCAGCGGTCGACTCGAGCCGTTCGAACGCGAGCACCATGTCGCCGCTCAGCGACGCCAACACCGCCTCGCAGAGCGCAAGTTGCGCCTGGCGCGGACCCGGGAGATCTCGCTGTCGTAGCGCGGCGAGCGCCGCTCGCGCCTCCTCCCACTGACCGATCCCGATTGCCCCCTCTGCGGCGTTGAGCAGGCTTGTGGTCTCGATGCTGCGGACTCCCGCGCGGCGCGCCAGCTCCGCTGACTGGAGTTGGAGTCGGATGGCTTCGTGTGGATCCTCGTCGAGCACGAGGATGGAGATGTACATGCTCGCCCCCGCCTGCTCGGCAAGCGAGCCGGCGGCCTCTGCAAGCGCCATCCGCCCGCGCGCGAGTATTACCGCTTCGCGGTGGCGTCCGATCCGATAGAGGACGACCGACTTGGCCCCGATCGCACTTCCGAGCAGCTCGATGTCGTCCACGCGTTCAGCGAGGGTGCAGGCGTTGTCCGCCGAGGCAAGCGCCTGATGCAAATCGCCATTGCTCTGCAGAAAGGCGAGGGTAGATGCCAGGTCGGCCAGGGTTCGATCGCTCGCGGTTTCCGCAATCTCCGCGAAGACCCGTTCTCCCCGTGCGGTCGCATCGGCCACGCGTGCGAGACCGTTGCCGAGCACACCGATGAGCCGAGCGGTGAGCCGTCCGGCCGTGTCGATATCGCCCGCGTTGTTCTGGATCGAGATGGCGGCCTCGTAGTGCTCCAGCGACCGCTCGAACGCGTCCGTGCGAAAGGCCGCGTCCCCGGCCGTATCCAGCAGCGCGGCTCGCTGGAGAGGATCTTCGGTCAGAGCCAGGGCTTGCTCGATATAGGTGAGCGCCTGCTCCGGGGATCCGAGCGCCAGTGCACGTCGCCCGGCCAGCGTCAGCCATTCGCGGGCCTGGCTGGCCAGGGAGTCCCTCTCTGGCCCCTGAGCGGTGGCGCGTTGCGCCTCCGCGTAGTGAGTCGCGACCACTCCGACCAACTCCTCGTCGTCCAGACCCTCGAAATAGCCGGCAGCCGCTACGTGTTTGGCCCGGCGGTCCGGCTTTGCCAGGGTGCCGTAGGCGACCTCCCGGATGAGTCCCTGCACGAAGCCGTAGTGGCCGCGCTCCGGCGACCGCGGGTCGTTGTCCACCGCCAGCAGCTCCTTGCGCACCAGGTCTCGAAGTGGCGCCGCCAGACTGCTGGGCTCTCGGCCCGACACCGCAGCCAGCGCGGGGACCGAGAAGCTCTGGCCGAGCACGGCAGCGTCCTGGAGCAGTGAGCGCTCACCCGCAGACACGCCGTCAAGGCGTGACGCGATCAGCGCGTGGAGGGTGGCGGGGATCTCGAGAGAACCGAGGGTTGCGGTGACCGCGAGCACGCCGTCCCGCTCGGTCAACTGGCCCCGGTCGACGAGCATCCGGATGGTCTCGACCGCGTAGAGGGGCACGCCCTCGGCGCGTTGCAAAACCTGCTCCACAAGGGACTCCGGAATGCCGGCAACGAAGCCACGGAGCAGTGTGGCCATCGACGCCTGGTCAAGTGGCTCGAGGTGCAGCGCCGTAAACGAACGCTGGCCGGCTCCCCATGTGGGACGTCGTTGGAGCAGCTCCGGACGTGAGAGCGTGAGCACGAAAATCGCTCGATTGCGCGACCACTCCACGATCGACTCGATGAAATCGATGAGTCCGGGATCTGCCCACTGCATGTCCTCGAAGACCATCACCGTCGGACCCTGATCGGCGATGCGTTCGAAGAACGTGCGCCACGCCGAGTAGAGCTCCTCGCGGTCGCCTCCGGGCGCTTCTGCCAGCCCGAGCAGATAGGCGAGCGCCTGCTCGACCCACCGCCGTTCCTCCCCCTCGGTGACGAATTCCGCGACTGACGCGGTGAGCTTCCTTCGCGCTGCACTCGGATCCTCGCCCTCGGTGATCCCCGCTCGCATGCGCACCATCTCGCCGAGGGCCCAGAAGGTGATGCCCTCGCCGTAGGCGGGCGAGCGGCCCTGCTGCCAGTACACGGTGGCGGCCAGACCGTCGACGTATTTGAGGAATTCCCAGGCCAGGCGGCTCTTGCCAATGCCTGCCAAGCCGGTCACCGAGACGACCCGGCTCCGCTGTTCGCGGATGGTCCCCTGGAGTAGATCCTTGAGCAGACGCAGCTCCTCCTCTCTCCCCACGAACGGAGGCTCGGCTCGCTCGGCTCGTCCGACGCCGCGGCGCTGGGCGACGACCCGAAGTGCGCGCCAGACCGGCACCGTCTCTGCCTTGCCTTTGAGCGTGAGAGGGTCGAGCGGTGCGAAGGCGATCGCCTGACTCGCGGCACGCATCGTCGCCTCGCCGACCAGCACCGATCCCGGCTCGGCCGCCGCCTGGAGGCGTGACGCCGTGTTGACGAGGTCCCCGGCGACCATTCCCTGGCCGGTCGCACCAAGGGTCACCGCGGCGTCGCCCGTCAGCACACCTGCCCGAGCGCGAAGGTTCGGAGCGCCGACCTCGGCGCCCAGCGCGGCGACTGCGGCCACGAGCTCCAGCGCCGTCCGAACGGCTCGTTCGGCATCGTCCTCGGTCGCTGCGGGCGCTCCCCACACGGCCATGACCGCGTCACCAATGAACTTCTCGACCGTGCCACCGTAGCGCTCGATGAGACCGCGGCAGACATCGAAGTACCGTGAGAGCAGTTCGCGAACCTCTTCCGGATCCCGTGACTCGGAAAGCGCCGTGAATCCGACCAGGTCCGCGAACAGGACCGAGATGAGCCGGATCTCGGCCACGACGGTTGTCGTCGGCTGAGCGTGCGCGAACACGCTGCCCGCTGCTCCTGCGGCGGGGTCGACGGGCGCGGTGGGCATTGGCGCGCCGCATTCCCCGCAGAACTTAGCGGCCACTGCATTGGCCGCACCGCAGACCGCGCAGACGCGAGCCAGCGGCGCCCCGCACTCGCCGCAGAACTTGCGATCCGGAGCGTTGCTCTCACCGCAGTTCGAACAGACCACGCCGCCTCCTGTCAAAACCCCGCGCGGACCGAATCGTACCCACCGTGAGGCGCAACCGGAGCGCCTTGACCAAACTGCGAGTGGCCAACAGGAAGAGGAACGAGCCGCGTCACCGGGTTCAGCGGTTGACCGCTCCCATCCCCGCAGCGTCGTAGCGCTCTCCTGCAACGGTGGGCAGCTCGGCCTCGATGCGCGCAATGTCGTCCGCGGTGAGCTGGACGTCTGCGGCGGCAGCGTTCTCCTCGAGGTATTTCCGACGCTTGGTTCCGGGGATCGGGACGAGGTCATCCCCCTGCGCCAGCACCCACGCGATAGCAAGCTGCGCCGGCGTGATTCCTTTCGTCCCCGCGATCTCGGCGATCTTCGCTGCGAGATGCAGGTTCGCGGCCAGGTTGTCGCCGGTGAAGCGCGGCCCGTGCCGCCGGAAGTCCCCTTCGTCAAGCTCGTCCGGTGAGCTGAACCGTCCGGAGAGGAACCCGCGTCCGAGCGGCGAGTACGGGACGAACCCGATGCCCAGCTCCCTGCAGGTGGGGATCACCTCGGTTTCCGGGTCACGCGACCAGAGGGAGTACTCGGTCTGTACCGCGGTGATCGGATGCGTTGCATGCGCGCGCCTGATCGTGTCCGGCGCGGCTTCGCTGAGGCCGAGATGGCGAACCTTGCCCTGATGGACGAGCTCCGCCATCGCACCGACGGTCTCCTCGATCGGGACGTTGGGGTCAACGCGATGCTGGTAATACAGATCGACGTGGTCGGTGTTGAGCCGGCGCAGCGACCCTTCAATCGACGTTCGTACGTGCTCGGCGGATCCGTCAAGGGGGCCGAGCGTCGACAGGTCGCCCGCTTTCGTCGTCGGCTCGATCCGGCGTGCGAACTTCGTGGCGATCACGTACTCATCGCGGTGGCCGTCGATCGCGCGACCGATCAATTCCTCGTTGGTCATCGGCCCGTACAGCTGCGCTGTATCGAGGAAGTCGATGCCCAGCTCCAGCGCACGCCGGATGGTCGCAATCGATTCGTTGTCGTCGGCCGAGCCATAGAAGGCCGACATGCCCATGCAGCCGAGCCCGAGGGCCGATACCTCGAGCGGTCCAAGCCTGCGTCGCTTCACTGGCGCCTTCTCCGCACCCGTTCGACTCTACAAGTCATGTCACAACGCACCGGTGGGTCTGATCCAGCACGTGAGGGTGCGCGCGTGCTTCCTTCGGCGACAATGTCGAATTCCAGGTTTCGAGGCGACGTAGCCAAGTGGTAAGGCACGGGTCTGCAAAACCCTGACCGTGGGTTCGATTCCCACCGTCGCCTCCAAATGCCGGGTATCCTCACGGCGTGTCTGTGACCGAGGCTGTGCACACGCGTGCCCACGCCGACCTGGCCGAGCGGGCGCGCCGAGTCCTCCCGGGCGGTGCAACGCACGCCTCGCGCACCTACGATCCGCGAATCTACGTCGCTCGATCCAGCGGATCAAGGAAGTGGCTCATCGACGGCACCGAGCTGATCGACTACACGATGGGTCACGGCGCTCTGCTCCTCGGGCATGCGCACCCGGCCGTCGTGACGGCGGTCCAGGAGCAGGTCTCCCGCGGGACGCACTACGGAGCGGCCCATCCGCTCGAGGTCGAATGGGCCGAGCAGATCGTGTCGCTGGTGCCGTCGGCCGAGAAGGTTCGGTTCACGGCCTCCGGGACCGAGGCAGTGATGCTCGCCCTGCGAGTGGCCAGGGTGGCGACCGGCCGGGACCGTATCGTCAAGCTCCAGGACCACTTCCACGGCTGGTCCGACGTGGTCAGCCCGTACCTCGACGCGGAAGGCCGGACGCACACGCCCGTCGGCGTGCCCGAGGCGCTCGGGCTGCTCACCAGGGTCGTCCGGACGGACGACCCTGCCGATCTCGAGGCGACTCTCGCCCGCGGTGACGTGGCCGCCGTGATCATGGAGGCGTCCGGCGCCCACTATGGTCAGCTGCCGCTCGATCCGGCATTCATCGCCGCGGCCCGCGCCGCGTGCACCGCGTCGGGTGCGGTGTTCGTTTTCGACGAGGTGGTGACCGGGTTCCGTGTCTCGCCCGGCGGCATGCAGGAGGTGCTGGGCATCACCCCGGACATCAGCGTGCTGGGCAAGGTGATGGCCGGCGGCCTGCCGTCGGGTGCGGTTGCCGGACGGGCAGACCTGCTCGAGCTGCTGGCGACGACGATCGCCCACCCGGGCACCTTCAATGCCAACCCGCTCAGCGCCGTCGCGGGGATCGCCACGCTCCGGCTGGTTGGCGACGGCGGACCGCAGCGCACCGCTGACGCGTACGCGATGAGCCTCGCCACCGAGTGGGCCGCCGCGCTCGCGTCCGCGGGCATCCCCGGAACCATCCGGCGCCTCTCGAGCATCCTCCACATCTTCCTGGGCGAGTCCAGCGCGCAGGCCCGGATCGCCAACGCGATGCGTGCCGAAGGAGTCGACATCCTGAACACGAGCGCGTTCTGCTCTTCGGTGCACACGATCGCCGACCTCGAGCAGTCGGTGGCGGCCTTCAGCCGGGCGATCGTCGCGGCGTCGACCCCCGCCTAGCCCGCACCGCTCCGGCCCGGAAAGCCGGCCTAGATAATCCCGTGGCGCTGCGCCCAGAGCGCAGCCTGAACGCGGTCCTCAACGCCGAGGCGATCGAACACGGAGCCCAGGTGGGCCTTGACGGTTTTTTCGCTGATCCCGAGGCGCCAGGCGATCTGTTTGTTGCTCATGCCCCGACCGACCAGGGTCAGCACGTCGAGCTCGCGCTGGGTCAGATCGTCGAGCGGGCGGCGCTTGATCCGATCGCGGAGCAGCTCCTTCGCGGCTTTGGGCGACAGTGGCGTGTCCCCCTTCGCGGCCGAGCGGATTCCGTTGAGGAGCTCCTGCGGCTCGGTGTCCTTGAGGAGAAAGCCCACCGCCCCGTTGTCGATCGCCTCGACGACCATGTCGTGCTCGGAGTACGACGTGAGCATCACGACCTTTGTGCCGGCCACGGCCTTGAGCATCCGGCGCAGCGCCTCGAAGCCGTTCATTCCCGGCATCGAGATGTCCATCAACACGATGTCCGGGTGCTCCTCGACGGCGTACGCCACCGCCTCTTCGCCGTCCGACGCCGCGCCGACGACCTTGATATCGGTGGTCCCATTGAGGAGGGACGTCAGCCCTCGCCTCACCAATGGGTGGTCATCGACAATGAGCACTCGAATGGGAGTGGTTTGCGTAACATCCACAGTCAAAGCCCAGCCTAACCGATATCTCGCGTATTGGAGAAAGAAGTCGGCGGTGGCACCGACCCAGCAGAACCGCGATACACCCGGTGCCGCGGGGAGGGGGAGCCCGCGAGGGTAAACCACTGAACTGGGTCGGCGCCCGCCCGCCTATCAGGGGGACTTGCGTTTCGAAAGAGGTGAATTCCCGTCGCGACGATAGTCAGCCCGGGGCTATCCCGAAGTTGCTAGGCCAATCGTCTTAAGACCCTTCTCGACGCCGATCCAGTGCCTCCCGATTCGATTCGAGCCGCTTGGCGACGGTCTCCTCCGCGCCGTGATCCGAGGGGTCGTAATACCGGCGCCCCCGGAGCGACTCCGGCAGGTGCTCCTGCTCCACCACTCCCCCCTCATGGTCGTGGGCGTACCGGTAGCCGGTGCCGTACCCCATGGCCCGGCCGAGACCGGTCACCGCGTTGCGGAGATGTAGCGGCACCGGCTGGTGCAGCGTCTCTGCCACGTCCGCCGATGCGGCGACGTAGGCGCGCAGCACGCTGTTGCTCTTCGGCGCCGCGGCAAGGTACAGCGCGGCCTCGGTGAGCGGGAGGAATCCCTCGGGCATCCCGATGAAGTGCGCCGCCTGCTGTGCCGCAACCGCGACACTCAGCGCGTGGGGATCGGCAAGCCCGATGTCCTC
>PKXZ01000064.1 GCA_003132525.1 Candidatus Dormiibacterota bacterium
TGGGGTTTCCCATGGGCATCTCCGGCGCGGACCTCACCACGCGGGCGATCATCCAGGCAGAGAAGTTCGGCGCCAGCCTCACCACCCCGTGCACGGTCGTCTCGCTCGGAACCCGCGCGGGGCATCTCGTGGCGCGGCTGAGCGACGGAACCGAGGTCGCGGGACGGGCCGTCATCGCCGCAACCGGCGCGTCCTACCGCCGTCTGGAGGCCTCACGGCTGAGCGACTTCGAAGGCAACGGCGTGTACTACGCCGCCACGGAGGTGGAGGCACGCATGTGCGGCCTCTCGCCTGTTGTGGTCGTTGGGGGTGGCAACTCAGCCGGCCAGGCGGCCATCTTCCTGAGCCAGGGCGGATGCCCGGTCACGCTCGCCATCCGAGGCACAGATCTCGGCAAGGACATGTCGCGCTACCTGGCCGATCGGATCGAGGCCGACTCGCACATCACCCTGCGGACACGTACGACCATCGAAGCTGTGGACGGGGACGAGACCCTGCGGACGGTGACTCTCAATGGTCCCGACGGCAAGGCCGTCGTCCCATGCGCCGGGTTGTTCTCGTTCATCGGCGCGGATCCCTCGTCGGGTTGGCTCACCGACTGCGCAGCCCTTGACGACCGAGGCTTTGTGCTGACGGACCTCTCGCTCAGTGCAGACCAGCTCGGTGAGACCTGGCAGACGCTGGCCCGGTTGCCACTGCCCTTCGAGACCAGCCACCCCGGCCTCTTCGCCGTCGGCGACCTGCGATCGGGATCCACGAAGCGGGTGGCCGCTGCCGTGGGTGAGGGCTCGGCCTCAGTGCGATCCGTCCATCAGTACCTCGCCTTCTGACGACGCACGGCCAGTTGACCGCCTTCGGCACGCGCTGGGCGCTGACTCACCAGATCGCCGTGTAGACGAAGTCGGCCGCCGGCCGGCCGAGCCATTGGACGATGCGCATGGCGAGGTCCATGCCGGTGGCGAACTTCGCCGTGCGCAGGCCGGTGAGCTGGTTCGAGGTGCAACGCAGGATCGCGGCGAGATCGGACCAGGTCAGCCCTTCCGCCCGTCGCTTCTCGTCCATCGCGACGTACATGGGCTTCAGCGCCCACCGCAGCCGGCGGTCGCGACCAGCCTCGGGGAGCGCAAAGCGCGCTTCCTCACCTGGTGCACCGATGAGGAAGCTCTCTGGAGTCCGCCCGAGCCACCGGAGCATGAAAAGGGCGTGCTGGCACGAGGTCCGTGGGTTCGTCGCCATGTTCGTCAATGTCGAGGGGCTGATCGGATGGTCCCTGCGACGAGCGTTCAGCTCCGACGACAGCTCCCATAGCTCGTCGGCGACCCTGGGCCAGCTGAGCCCCAGCTCGGTCCGCCTGCCGTCCAGCGCCGAGTAGAGCGCACGGGTGTCGAAGGCCCGGATGCGTTGGTCCGTCACCGCCTCATTCCTACCGCCCGGCGTCGGGGGGACGAAAAACCATGCGCACTGGTACTGGGAACCTTCCGGCGAGTGTCTGCCGGGCGAATCCCTATGACGGCCCGATCTGAGCGAGACGGGGAACGAGCTCCGCAAGGCCCCGTGCGGTCGCCACAGGGTCGGGTGATGTATTGCGGACTCCGACCATCGCGATCCCCAGCTTTGCGTACTCCTCCATCTCGCGAAGGAAGCCGTCGGGATCCTTGATGGGGTCGGCCGCCCCCTGGATGGTCTTCTTGATCGTGGCCATGTCACGGTTCTCGTTCTCGCAGTGCTGGGCCAGGATGTCGAGCTTCCGCTTGACCTCCTGCGGCCCCAGCGCGAAGAGGTTGCACGCATCCGCGTAGCGGGCCACGAGTTTCAGGGTCTTGCGCTCGCCGCCACCGCCGATGAGGATCTTCGGACGAGGCTGCTGAACCGGCGCCGGGTGGCAGAGGGTCTCCGCGAGGTGGTAGTGCTTCCCGTCGTACGGACCGTCGTTGTCACTCCACATCTGGTTGCAGATCTGAATCGTCTCCTCGAGCCGTTCGAAGCGCTCGGCGATCGGGGGGAAGGGCACGCCGAGCGCGAGGTGCTCACGCTCGTACCACGCCGCCCCGATCCCGAGCATCGCCCTGCCGCCGGAGACAACATCGAGCGTGGTCACGGTCTTGGCGAGCAGACCCGGGTAGCGGTACGTCACCCCCGTGACCATGAGCGAGAGGGTGATCCGCTCGGTCTTCCCGGCAACGAAGCCAAGTGAGGTGTACCCCTCCATCATCGGGTCCTGAGCGGTTGCGAACCCCTCCATCTGGAACCAGTGATCCATCATGGTGAAGGTCGAGCAGCCGGATTCCTCGGCGGCCTGGGCGGTCGCCGCCAGCGTTGGACCGATGGCTTTGCTCCCCCCTGGAAGTGTGAAGTTCATGAAGTGAAGGGCGAGTTCCATCAGGTGGCTCCTGCAAGTGGCGCGTGCGGGCTGGGGCGGGTGGCTCGTCGAGGACGGCGGCCCAGGTATGAAAGGCTAGTGGACTGAGGCAAAACGGCGTTCTGCGCATTCCGGCTGGCGTCCCTTAGGCTACCCCGGAGGCATGCGGGCGCTAAAAGAGGATCGACTGTGAATCATTTCGAGGGCCGGACCATCCTGCTGACGGGGGGCACCGGCTCCTTCGGCCAGCATTTCACGCGTACCGCGCTCGAGAAGTGGAATCCCGCGGCCATCCGCATCTTCAGCCGCGACGAGCTGAAGCAGACCGACATGGAGCGGAAGTTCGACGACCCGAGGCTTCGCTTCTTCATCGGCGACGTGCGCGATCGGGATCGGCTGCGCCGCGCCATCGAGGGCGCCGATGTGGTCATCCACGCGGCCGCCCTGAAACACGTGCCGGTCTGCGAGTACAACCCGTTCGAGGCGATCAAGACCAACATCCTCGGCACCCAGAACGTCGCCGAGGTCTGCCTCGATGCGGGCGTGCCCCGAGCACTCGCGCTGAGTACCGACAAGGCGGTGAGCCCCGTGAACCTGTACGGCGCCACCAAGCTGTGCGCGGAGAAGCTCTTCGTCCAGGCGAACGTGTACGCCGGCAAGCACGCCACCCGCCTGTCATGCGTGCGCTACGGCAACGTCGTCGGCTCACGCGGGAGTGTGGTCCCGCTCTTTCGTGACCAGTCCGCCTCCGGCGCCGGTGAGCTCACCGTCACCGATGAGCGCATGACCCGCTTCTGGATCACGCTCGACCAGGCGGTCCAGTTCGTCGCCGACTGCTTCATCGCGATGTCCGGCGGTGAGGTGTTCGTGCCCAAGATCCCGAGCACCAAGGTGCTGGATCTCGCCGAGGCGATCGCCCCGGGACTGCCGATCCGCTACACGGGAATCCGTCCCGGAGAGAAGTTGCACGAATCGCTGATCACTCCCGAAGAAGCGCGCCACACGGTCGACAAGGGCTGGTGCTACGTCGTCGAGCCGGAACACGCCTTCTGGAGCCCGCTTGACACAGGCGACGGGACACCCGTTGCGGAAGACTTCGTCTACAGCAGCGACCGCAACACGCAATGGCTGGACATCGCCGAGCTTCGCGGGTTGCTCGCCACGGTGCCGCACGCGACCACGACGGTGCCGGCACCAGTCGGATGAGCGTCACCAGTCCGCCGGCCATTGCCGGCGGCACGCCGATACGAGTCCAGCCGCTTCCCTATGGCCGCCACCAGATGGATGAAGCCGACATTGCCGCGGTGGTCGCGGCGCTGCGCTCGGGGACACTCACGGGTGGAGCGCTGATCGCCGATTTCGAGCACGCGCTCGCGGCCAGGTGCAAGGTGGAACACGCTGTCGCAGTCGCCAACGGCAGCGTGGCCCTCGATCTCGCCGTCCTTGCGCTCGGCATCGGACCGGGCGACGAGGTGATCACGACGCCGCTGACGTTCGTCGCCACCGCGAACGCGGTACTTCGCACCGGTGCCGTCCCGGTGTTCGCGGACGTCGGCGAGGACCGCTGCCTCGACCCGGATTCGGTCGCGCGCGCGGTGACACCGCGCACCAAGGCGGTGATCACCGTCGACTACTCGGGACTCCCTTCAGATGTCGCGGCGCTGAAAGCAGCGCTGCCACGTCCGCTTCCGGTGATCGCGGACAGCGCTCACTCCCTCGGCGCGTCGCTGGATGGCCGCCCGGTCGGCGGCCTCGCCGACATCACCACGCTCAGCTTCCACCCGGTGAAGCAGATCACCACCGGTGAAGGCGGCGCGTGCCTGACCAACGACGCAGAGATCGCGGATCGCATTCGCAAGCTGCGCAACCACGGAATGACCAGCACCGCCGACGAGCGCATCGGCGGGCTCTGGAAGTACGACGTCACGATGCTCGGCGACAACCACCGGATGACCGCCATCCAGGCGGCGCTCGGCATCTCGCAGCTGCGCCGCCTTGAAGGCGTCGTCGCGGAACGGAGCGAGATTGCCGACCGGTACGACGCGATCCTCATCGACCTTCCCGGCGTTGGCCTGCCACCTCGTCCGGCCGGGCGTCGAAGCGCGTGGCACATCTATCCGATCGAGATCGACCCCGACTCGTTCGGCTGCGATCGAGACTCGGTGATCGACGCGCTGCGCGCGGAGGGGATCGAGGCAACGCTGCACTACCCCGCGGTCCATCTCCTCACCCTCTACCGCGAGCGAGGCGGCGTTCCATGCACGGCGCCGCGCGCCGAGCAGCTGTGCGATCGCCTGGTAACGCTCCCGCTCTACCCCGCCATGACCGTTTCGGATCAGGATGATGTCGTGCTCGCCCTGCAGCGGATCCATGTGTGGGCGGCGGGCGGCGCGGTCAGGTCGTGACCCCGCGGGCGTTGCTCGCCGCTGACTGCGGCCGGGGCGTCGGGCTGGGGCATCTTGAGCGGATGCTCGCGCTCGCGGATGCGCTCGAACCTGATGTGGAGGTCTCGATGCTGATCCCGCAGGGTGACGTGGTGATCCGGCAGCGCGTCGCCGATCGCGGTCATGCGCCACTGGAGGCTGCAGGAGACACGCCGGCACGCGTGGCCGCGGTTGCCGGCGCGTCCGTGCCCTTCGATGTGGTCGTACTTGACGGATACGTCTTCGACGTGGCGCTGCAGCGCCGGCTTCGCGATCGCGCACCGCTCTCGGTCGTCGACGACCTCTGTCTCCCGGCAGCCTGCGACCTGGCGGTGAACCCCGCTCCTGGCGGCGGAGCGTTGCGACCCGAGGGCGCCGGCGCCTTTCTCGGTGGCGCGGCGTACGCGCTCATCCGCGAGTCCGTTGTGGAGGCTCGCGAGCTGGCACTGCGGCACGGCCGCGAACCGAGGACTGTCCTGGTATCGACTGGCGCAACCGATCCCACGGATCTCGGACGCTCGGTCAGTCACACACTCCTCGAGCGCGACCCCGTCGTGCAGGTGACCAGGGTCGTCGGGCCCGACTCACTCGACATGGACGAGCGGGCGTTGCTGCGCGAGCGTCTGCTGGAAGCACCGCCGGATCTCGCGGACGGTCTCGCCACGGCCACCGTCTATGTCGGCGCCGCGGGAACAACGGCGGTGCAGGCCGCGTGCGTCGGGTGCCCCGCAGTGATCACTGCTGCGGTGAGCAACCAGGCCGCGCAGGCTGCGGCGCTCGAAGCCGCGGGTTGTGCCGTTGTTGTGGATGCGGCGAACCTCGCGGACGCGTGCCTTGCGCTCCTCGATGATCTTCCACGGCGGATGGAGATGGCAGCTCGCGGTCGCGCACTTGTCGATGGGTGCGGCGCCGCGCGAGTCGCTGATGCGATCCGGCACCTCGTCGCCGCTCGAGCCGGCTCATGACCACAGTTGCCGTGATCCAGGCGCGCTGTGGGTCGACACGCTTCCCGCGCAAGGTGCTGGCGCCGCTCCAGGGCCGGCCGATGCTCGCCCACATCATCGAACGCGTTTCGCGCGCAACGCTTGTCGACCGAGTCGTGGTCGCGACGACCGATGGCACCATCGATAACGAGGTTGCGACCCTCGCGTGCGCGTCCGGTGCCGGCGTGACCCGCGGACCCGAGGATGATGTGTTGACCCGCTATGTGATGGCTGCACGCGAGCACGACGCGGACGTCATCGTCCGCATCACCGCCGACTGTCCGCTGACCGATCCGGCCGTGGTGGACTCGGTCATCAGCGCCCGAAGCCGCGATGACGCCGACTACGCGAGCAACGTTGAGCCGCCGACGTTTCCGGAGGGATATGACTGCGAGGTCTTCACGGATGCATGCCTGCAGCGTCTTGACGCGGAGGCAAACGCGGACTACCTGCGCGAACACGTGACGGCTCTGACGCGCGAGCGGCCCGACCTGTTTCGCATCGTGCGCGTCGCCTGCGATCGCGACCTCTCCTGGATCCGTTTGACCGTCGACGTTCCCGCCGACCTTGCGCGCGTGGAGGCTCTGCTCTCGAAGCTTCCGGCCACGCCGCCTCCTGGCCTCGCCGCGGTCGTGGCAGCCTTCGAGCTCGACCCTGCGCTCCGGGACCAGACTGGGCTCCCGTTGCGAAACGAGCGATACCACGCTCAGCGCGACGCTGCGCGACGCGAACATGTCGGGGGATGATGCAGGTCGCAGCATGACGACCGTCGATCTGCCGCCGGAGATAGCGCACGGCCGCAGGGTCTTCCGCAACACCCTGATCAGTGGCGTCGTGGGCGTGCTGTCGCTGCTCATCAACTTCTTCGTGGTCGCCTTCGCGATCCGGACGCTCGGCATGACCTCGTACGGCGTGTTCGTGCTCGCCTTGAGCTTCTCCGTCTCTGCCGGCTATCTGAGCATCTCCGATCTCGGGCTGCAGGCAGGGGTCAGCCGTTTCATCGCTGACGCTGACGGCCGCGGCGATCGCGAGCGCATGAGCCAGGTTGTGAGCTCCGCGCTGGCCATCCTGCTTGGTACCGGAGTCTGCGCAGCCCTCGTCCTGCTCGTCCTGGCAGTCGTGGCGTCGCATCTCTTTCACGTACCGACGGAGTCACTTCGAACGGCTTTGGGCCTGCTGTTCGTGCTCTTCGCGGGGGAGGCGCTGTTCAGCCTCCCAGGACTCGCCTTCTACGGTCTGCTGCAGGGACTCCAGCGATATGGACGGATCAAAGCCGTCGACATGTCCCGGCAACTGCTGTACGCCGTCGCGGTAGTGGCCGTTCTCGGTACCGGACATGGCGTCATTGCATTCGGTGCCGTCACTGTCGCCGGCAGCCTCTTCTCCGCGCTCGGATACGCGCTCATGGCGCGGCTCTCCTGCCCGGAGCTCCGCATCTCTCCACATCTCATCAGCCGCGCAGGGCTCAGACCCCTGGCGGGCTTCAGCGGATGGGCCTTCGTGGCCGCCATCAGCGGTGTGATCTGGGCTCAGATGGACAAGGTGATCCTCGCGACGGCAGCTCCCGTCCGCGTGCTCACCGGATATGACATCGCCAACCGGCTCCAGAGCGCCGCCTCATACCCGCTTTCCTTCACCACCCAGGCCGTGGTACCGGCGGCAGCCAACCTGTCGGCGATGGAGTCGACGGTGCGATTACGCGCGCTGCTGATTCGCGGCACACGCTACACACTGGCACTCGCATTTCCCGCCACCCTCGCCGCCATGATCCTTGCGCGACCGCTCATCATCGCCTGGGTCGGCGGCCAGTACGCCTACATGAGCGGCCCGACAGAACTCTTCCTCGTGTATCAGCTTGTCATCAGTTCGGCGACCATCGCGCACACGATCCTGATCGGTTTGGGGCGAGTGCGAACTGTTGCGCTCTACGCGACTGCCGCCACGGGGATCAACCTCGTGATCTCAATCGCGCTGGTCCATCCTCTGGGAATCTCCGGGGTGATCATTGGCACGCTTGTTGGTTTCGGCATTACAGCACCGCTGTACATCCGGCTGGCGCTCAATTTGCTTTCGATGGGTATAGGGCAATTCGTTCGAGAGGCCATCTTGCCGGTGGTCGTCTGGGCACTGGTCTTTGCCGCACTCCTGGCGGCCACGGCCTGGTTCATCCAGCCGGCGCAGCTGATCACGATCGCCGCATGCTGCATTCCAGCGGGCATCGTCTACGTTCTGGGTGTCGCCCGATTTGCGATGAGCGCCGAAGAGCGTGGATCGCTCTTCGGATTCCTCCGCCCCGTGCGACGGGTGCCCTGATGGAACGTCTCCAGGTTCTGGCCCTGGACCACTACTTCGACCAGGATCTTCGCGCCCTGGAAGCGCATCCGCGGTTGAATGTCCGCCGGTTCCCGTATCAACGCCTCCGCGGGCCGGCCCTGCGAATGCTCGGTGGTGCTGTGGCCACCAGCCTCGACGCCTACAATCGCCCCGACCTGGAATATGCGCGACGTCAGTACGCGCGATGGCTGTTCGGTGAGGTGCGCCGCCTGTATCTCGAGCAGGCCTTTGACGTCATCGTGCTGCCTTCGGACACCTTCTTCTATGTTCGCAGTCTCCCCAGCGTTGCCCATACGCTCGGGATCCCGGTTGTCGTTGTGCAGAAGGAGACGACGGTCTCGGTGGGCACCATGCAGGTGCACAGCGCACACATGCGCGCGGCAGCACCTTTCATCTCCGACCTCATGACGGTGTGCAGTGAACGGCATAGGGAGTTCTGGCTCCGTGCCGGAGCTGATGCGAGCCGCGTGGAGGTGACCGGTCAACCGCGCTTCGACGTGTACGCGGCGCAGACGTCCACGAGCCCGAATCCGCGCCCTCAGGTGCTGCTGCTCTCGTACATGCTCGACGCGTATGCCCCCAGCCCCGGCGATCGGCGGCCCTCCACCTGGAAGCAACTTCGCGACGAAACCGAGGCGGTGCTCATGACCGCGGCGCGTTCGGGCGCATGCCAGGTCATCGTCAAGTGCCACCCGCAGCAGAACCAGGAAGCCGAATCAGCCCGGCTTGCGCGCGAGGCCGGCGTACTGTGGCGCCACGGATTTTCAGTGGCGGATTTCGGGAGCGATACTCGGGAACTGATCATCGCGTCGGATGCGGTGGTCGGTTTTCAGACCACTGCCCTGTACGAGGCCGTCGCCGCGCGGAAGTCCGTCATCTATGCAGCCTGGGGAGACGAGTACGAGCGATTTCGAGGGCGCTTGATTCCCTTCGAGGAGGCACCGAACGAATGCCTGCACCAGGCATCATCTGCGGAGAGCCTCGCGGCGCTGCTGCGGGATCGGAGTGTGAACCCGGGACCCGCCTGCGCCGCATGGTACGAAGGCGCGCTCGGCCGTGTCGACGGCCACGCCACCGCACGGGTCGCGGCGCGTCTCGAGGCGATCGCCGCAGCATGGCCCGCCGGTGCCGCCCGGCACGCTCTTGACCTCCGCCGGCGACGTTTCGCCGGAGCACTGCTCGCGAGGTCGATGGCAGCGGAAGCTGTCTGGGCGATAGCCGCGCCCGTGGCGGAGTTGACCGGCCAGCAGCGTCGCGTGGCGCGGCGCCGCGATCAAGCTCGCCAGGGCCGCAGTATGGCAACCTCCACCCTCCGGCGCCGCAAACACACGAGTTAGACCGGGGATTGTCTGGACCATGATGCGTTGGGACACGAGGAGATGTGATGGATGATCAGGCCGTGAGCTCGCTCGCTGAGGATTGGCGCCACGCGGGGATACAGAATGGCGACGTGGTCCTGATCCACAGTAGCCTGCGGCGTACCGTCCGGCGTTGCGTACAGGGCGGAATGTCGGGCACGGTCGATGATGTGCTCGCGAGCTTCAGAGAAGCAGTCGGTGACGCCGGGACGTTGCTCTTCCCTCTGTTCAACTTCCAGTTCACGGAAGGCGTCGCCTTCGATATCCGCACCAGTCCGAGCCAGATGGGCGTGCTCACCGAGACCGCGCGCCAGCTGCACGGGGCTGTCCGCACTGGGCATCCCATCTATTCCTTCGCCGTGATCGGTGCGCGGTCCGGTGAGTTCGCGGGCATCGACAACTACAGTGGATATGGTGCTGATTCACCCTTTGCGAAGCTCCGCGCGGTTGGCGGCCGTATCGCGATCCTTGATCTTCCCGACCAGCACAGCATGACCTTCTACCATCACGTCGAAGAGATGAAGAACGTTCCGTACCGTTTTCACAAGAGCTTCGCGGGCGACTACACCGACTCTTCGGGCGTCACATCCCGGCGGGAGTACGGCCTCTTCGTACGAGATCTCGAGAAGGGTGTGAAGACTGACGTCGACCCGATGGGCGAATTGCTCTGGAAACAGTCGCTCTACAGCGGCGATCGCCCCGGCGAGGGAACGGGGCTCCGAGTCATCGACGCGGATCCGCTCTTTCTCTCGGTGGAACGCGTCATCGACGATGGAAAGGCCGAGGGTCTGCTGTACAGCATTGACCATGCCGGTTAGCCCACCTCACGAGGCAGACGTGCCTCTGATGGACACGGGAGCCGATCTGCATCGATGGGCCACTGAGCTCTTTCCGATCTGTCGCAGTCTCACCGGCGATGGTGTGCGCACAACGCTGGCATACCTTAAGACGCTGCTCCCGTCACTTGCGTTGCACGAGGTTCCCAGCGGCACGCGCGCGCTCGATTGGACGGTCCCGGATGAGTGGAACATTCGAGACGCCTACATCGCCGATGTCGACGGTCGCCGCCTCGTCGATTTCCGAGAGTCCAATCTTCACGTTGTCGGCTATTCCGAACCCGTCGACCAGGTCATGGATCGTGACGAGCTCGAGCCGCATCTCCATTCGCTCACCGAGCAACCTGACGCGATCCCGTACGTGACCTCGTACTACAAGCGCACCTGGGGGTTCTGCGTTACCCAGACGCAACGTGAGCAACTCGGCCGGGGGCCTTTCCACGTCCGAATCGACTCGACCTTGGCACCAGGGTCGCTCAACTATGCCGACCTTGTCATTCCTGGTGAGACCGAGGATGAGGTGCTCCTCTCAACGTATGTGTGCCACCCGTCGATGGCCAACAACGAGCTTTCGGGACCGGTGGTCACCGTGGCGCTCGGGCGCTGGCTGGCCTCGTTGCCCTTGCGCCGGTACACGTATCGACTCGTGTTCGCACCAGAAACGATCGGTGCCATCGTGTACCTGTCGCGACATCTCGATCATCTGCGTGAGCGAGTGCGAGCCGGATGGGTCGCGACGTGCATCGGTGATGACCGTGCGTACTCGTATGTTCCATCGCGACTCGGCGCGACCCTCGCCGATCGCATCTCGCGATGCGTGCTCGACGAGTCAGTGCCGGCCTGGGTCGAGTACAGCTTCCTGGAACGCGGCAGCGATGAGCGGCAGTGGTGCTCGCCTGGAGCCGACCTTCCGGTCTGCTCGGTGATGCGCTCCAAGTACGGCACCTTCCCTGAATATCACACGAGCCTCGACGGGCTCGACTTCGTCACGCCGGCAGGCCTCCAGGGCGGGCTTGACGTCATCCGCCGCTGCATCGAGCTGCTCGAGTCCAACCGGCACTGGCGGGCTGTGCTTCCGGGTGAACCGCAACTCGGTCCACGCGGCCTGTATCCGACGACCAGCTACAAGGGCAGCGCGACAGACGCACGCATGATGATGAACGTGCTCGCGTACTGCGACGGCGACCACGACGTGGTGCGCCTCGCGGAACGGACGGGCGCGCCCACCTCCACCGTCGTCGAGATTCTCGAACGCCTCGCGAAGGCAGGAGTCATCCAGGCCGTCGACTGATCGTCCGTTGATCGCGATCCTTGCCGACGTCTCGGTCGAGTACGCTGAAGGCGCCCTCCTTCGCCATCGTCACGCGGAACCCCGCCTTCTCGAACGCGCGGATGGACTGAGCATTGTCGGGATGGACAAGCGCTCGCAACACGCGCACAGTCGTGTCCGCGGTGACTGTGGCGACCATCGCTCGGAGCACTGCGGATCCGATCCCCCGACCCCGATGCGCAGGGGCAACTCCGACCGACACCACACCGACACCGTCGTTCTCGTCGTCAACGCGGACCTGTCCGACCGGAGTTCCGTCGACCTCCGCAATCCAGAGGTGCACGCGAGGGTCCTGGCGTCGCGTCGCGAACCACCGCGCGTGATCCTCGCCCGTCACGCTCTGGCCGCTCACGCTGAACCGGACGGCGTCTGCGTCATTGCGCCACTCGAGGAGACGCTCGGCGTCGTCATCGCGTGCGCCCCGCAGCGTGACGAGCGGTGGCGGCGTCATCGATCAGCGAACCAGGTCATCCCACTGGAGCACCTGGTCCCCGGCAACGTCGTGCGCGACGTGACGACCGATGACCTGCTCAAGCGACTCCACCGGAATGCCGAAACCCGGCCGCTTGATGGCGAGATCTTCGCGCGTGAGCTCGTCGCCCGCGGGAATGTCACGCGCGGCGACGATGCTGCGGCGGCCGAGCCGGAACAGGTCTGCCTCTGCCGTGGTGACCCGCTTGACGCTTGAACCGAGCGACTCCTCCGCCTCCCGGATCGCGGTGACCATCTCCGCAAGCTCCTGAGGCTCAAGCGCAAATGCGTGATCCGGGCCGGCCTGGTCCCTGCTCAACGTGAAGTGCTTCTCCACTGCGCATGCTCCCAGGGTCACTGCGACGACATCGGCCGTGTGGCCCATGGTGTGGTCGGACCACCCGATGGGGATCTGGAATGCAGTGCGCAGCGTTGTAATGGCCCGCAGGTTGATATCCGCAAATCGGGGTGGATAGTTGACCGCACAATGCATGACGACGAGGTCGGTGGCGCCGGCCGCAGCCGCAGTGTCGAGCGCCCGCTCGATGTCACCGAGCGATGCCATGCCGGTCGAAATGAGCACCGGCTTGCCTGTGCGTGCTACTCGCTCGATCAACGGTAGGTGGGTCACTTCGTAGGACGCGATCTTGTACGCGGGGACTCCAACCTCTTCGAGGACATCGACCGCGGCCTCCTCGAATGGCGTTGAGAAGAACGAAATGCCAAGCTCACGTGCATGGCGTGCAAGATCCGAGTGCCACTCCCAGGGGATCTCGACGCGCTTGATCAACTCCCACACCGACTCCTGATCGCCGACCAGGCCCTTGTCCTTGAGGTACTGCATATCCGGCGTCCGCCGCGAGTACAGACCTTCGGCCGTGTAGGTCTGAAACTTGACGGCATCAGCATGCGCGGCTGCGGCAGCCTCGATGAGGCGAAAGGCCGTTCCGAGGTCGCGATTGTGGTTGGCACCGGCCTCGGCAATGATGTAACAGGGATGGTCGCCGCCGACCGGGCGCCTACCGATCAGGAACTCAGGGTTGCCATAGACTCGCGCGCTCACGACAGGGCGGCTCGCCTCATATCGGTCTCATCCGGCAGAGCGGCAGGAGCAGACATCCAGTCAGATGATAGGTTGGGCCGCATGGGCCACGACCGTTGAACGATCTGACTGCAGGGCGTGTCAGCATCCGGGGCCGGGTGCTCGACTGGGCTTGGCGGCATCCTCGATGGAAGCGTCGGATGCGGGAGGTCTGGGGTGCCGGTCGCGAGACCGCCGCCAAGGTGGGTCTGCCGAGGCCATTCGATCCCCCGGAATGGAAGGCGCTGCACCGGATCGCGCTGACCGCCAAAGCGCCTCCGCCAGGGGCTGAACGCGTCCTCTTCATGAGCTGGCGTGGCTGGTCCACGCACATGATGATCGAGACCGTCCTGGGACATGCGGTCCGGCGGCGAGGCGGAGACGCGATCTTCGCGTACTGCGGCGGCCGTCTGCCGATATGCGAGGTGATGCCGGTTGAGGCAGCGCCACCGATGCCCTGCCACTCATGCCGCGAATACGTTTCCGGAGCCCTTCGGACCGCAGGGTTCGACAGCGTCTCGCTGCACGACGTACTCGACGTCGACTTGGCGGTAAGGGTCGCTCGACGGCGAGTCGGCCGGCTGGCAACGGTGCGCGAGTGCGAGGCCTACGAGGATCAGGGGCTCCCACTGGGACGCCTCGTACGGATCTCCGTTGCGTGGTTCCTGTCACGAGGGACGCTTCCCGACACGCCCGAAGTTATCGACACGTATAACTCGTTTCTGATCAGCGGGACTGTCGTCGCGCGAGGACTTCGCGCCATGCTCGATCGCACGACGCCGGACCGTGTCTTCATGCTGAATGGCACATTCTTCGCCGAGCAGATCATGATGGCAGTGGCCGGCGAGCGCGGAATTCCCTTTGGTACGTATGAGAAAGGCTTCATACACGACAGCATCGTGATGACCACAGGAGCGACTGCATCCCACCTCAAGGTACCTGCGGGCACCTGGGAGAGTGTCCGCGACACGCCGCTCACGGATGATGAATCGGAGGCGATCGACGCGTATCTCGGTCAGCGACGCCAGGGTATCGGCGTGCCGAACAACTTCTGGACCGAGCGTATCGACGACGTGGATCGGATCCATCGAGACCTCCATCTCGATCCCCGTCGGAGACTCGTCGTGATGTTCTGCAACATCATGTGGGACAGTGCGGTCCTCGAGCGCGAGATCGCCTTCGCGGGCATGGGTGAATGGGTGATCCAGGGGATCAACTGGGCGCGGCGGCACCCGGAGATCGACCTGGTGATTCGCATTCACCCTGCAGAGATCAAGCTCCGCAATCACCCAACCCGCGAACGCATGGCAGATCACATCTCGCACCATTTCTCCAACCTCCCTTCCAATGTCCGGGTGGTGCAAGCGGATGATCCAACCAGCTCGTATGTGTTCATGGACCGGGCTACGATGGGCTTCGTCTATTCGTCGACGGTCGGCCTCGAACTGGCTGCGCGTGGAGTGCCAGTCCTCGTCGCGGCCGACACCCATTATCGCGGCCGGGGGTTCACGATCGATGCGAACACGCAAGACGAATACTGGTCCGAAGCCGATCGCATCCTGAGCGCTCCGCCAGATCCGGCTGAGCTTAACCGGATCCGCGAACTTGCCCGACGTTACGCGGTTCTTCTGTTTTTCAGGTTCCACAATGTTCTCGCTGCTGTCACCGAGGATGGCCGGAGCAGCCCTCGGATCCGGGTCCATCAAGCAAGCGATCTCGATCCGGGGCTGGATCCAGCGATGGATCGCGTGGTCGCGGGCATTCTCGATGGGGTGTCGACGGTCGCACCGGCCG
Organism: Candidatus Dormiibacterota bacterium; assembly: GCA_003132525.1. Lineage (GTDB taxonomy): Bacteria > Chloroflexota > Dormibacteria > Aeolococcales > Aeolococcaceae > Palsa-851. The sequence goes on from PKXZ01000064.1 coordinate 14,970, forward strand.
GGAGCCGGCCAGAGGGTGCGCTTTCTGTCTGAACCGGCGATACTCCCCCGCATGCCGCGCCGTGCCTTCGGACCCGTTGCGCTTGTGGTCGTGGTTGCGGTGGTCGACTGGATTGTCTCGGGGGTAGCGCTCCTCGACATTGTCAAATTCGTGGCGTACGACGTTGCCTTCGTAGCCATTCCGGGGGCCGCGCTGCTGTGGGCGGTTCGCGGGAGACGTTCGCACCTTCTTGTCACCGTCGCGCTTGGCTGGCCACTTGGCCAAGCGCTCGAGATCCTGGCCTTCAGCGCGACTGCGGCAGTCGGACTGAGAGGGCTTTTCCTCCTCTACCCCATCCTCGTGACGGTCCCATGCGCTCTCCTGATCTACCGGCGCCGCGCGGGTGTTGCGCAGGATCCCGACCCCGGGGGGATGTCCGTCCCACTCATGTGGACCGTAGCGACGACGCTGTCGGTGGGGCTCATCTATCTCACGATCATGTTTCTCCCCACAGCGCCGTTGCCAACGTCGACGGTGCTGATCGAGTATCCCGATTTTCCATATTTTCTTGGGCTGATTCACCAGGTCACGTATCACTGGCCGCCCACAAGCGCCGGTCTCTACGGTGTGCCGCTTGCATACGAGTGGTTCGTCTTCTTTCACATGGCGGCAGCCACCCAGGTAACGCATGTTCCGGTCCCGATCATCGCCCTGCGGCTTGATTACGTGCCGACGATCCTGGTCGTCGGATGCCAGCTCCTCGCCGTTGGACGCTACCTGGGCCGTGCAGCATGGACGGGAGCGCTCGCCGTCATCGTTGTCCTCCTCATGGGGCCCTTGGACCTCGTGGCGAGTCCGACCGCGGGCGCCTTTGGTGATGGCATCTTCATCAACCTCTGGGACAGTTGGACGTTCCCCTTTGGGTTGCTCTTCTTTCTCAGCCTGCTGTACCTGATCACAGAACGCGTCCGAGCTGTCACGTGGCGCACGCCGGAGGACATCCGTTCCTGGGCGTTGATTGCCCTCCTGATGATCGGCGGATCAGGTGCCAAGGCGACCGTCCTCCCGGTGATCCTCGTCGGCACTGGAATGTATGCGGTCCTCTACGTGATAGTGCGACGGCGGCTGCCCGCGGCCGCCATCGTCACCGTCGGCCTCGGTATCGTTATCTTCCTCGGCACGTACCTGGTGATCTACGCCGGCAATACGCCCGACACGGTCATCGCCTTCCTCAAGTGGCTCGGAGGAACGCCCCCGGTACTCTTTGCAGAGACGATTCATCACGCCGCCGTTCGCGCAATTGCGCTGCCCCTCGCCTATGTGGCGGGGGCCGCAGGACTGCTGTTCCCGCTCTTCGGAATTCTCTATCTGCTTCGGCGCCGCCACCACCGTGAGATTCCAGGGTTGACTCTGCCGTTTTGCATGCTGCTCGCCGGGGCATTGATCGCAAGCGTTGTCCATCAGAGCTCGTACAGCGAAGGCTACTTCGAGGAGACGGGCTACATGGCTGCTGCCATCGTCGCTGCTGCTGGATTGCGCCTTGCATGGTTGGATGTCGGACGCGGAATGCCGGTATCGCGGAGAGCCGCAATCGCTGCCACGGCTGCCTGCGTCGTGCTGTTTCTCGTGGTCGCCAAGGTCAGGTCCGGATCCACCGCCACCCCCCGGTCGGACTTGGACCTGTACGCGGTCCTCATTGCCGCCGTCGTGATCATTCTTCTGGTATGGGCACTCGCGCTTCGCGCCCGCAATCGCTCCACGTCAGGAATCCTCGCGTTGACGCTCATCCCCATGGTCGCGGCCTCGGTATTGACCACGCCATTCGTTATCTACCCGACCGTGCGCAAGTTCATCGCCGGCGTGCCAATTACAGACCCCCAGCCTGTGCTCGTTCCGGGGCTTCTGACGGCGCTGTACTGGTTGCGGGACCATGCGCCGATCGACGCCGTTTTCGCCGTCAACAACCACTGGCTCGATCCCGCCAGAGTGAATGGCAAGTACTACTACTACGGTGCGTTCTCGGAACGTCAGATCTTCATCGAGGCCTACGATCCGATTCGGTATGGGATCACGCCTGGAATCCCGAGCCGCGCCGCGACGATCTTTGCGTATCGGCAGGGGGTCAACGATGCTGTCTTCAACAACGCGAACGTCGATGACCTTCGTGTGATGACACAGCAATACATGGTCCGCTTCCTCTTTGTTGATCGCATCCATGGCACGTTCAATCCCGCCGTGCTCAAGCTCGGCGATGTGGTTTTCAGCAACCAGGACGCGACCATAGTCGCCGTGGGGTAACGATGCCGCGGCACGGGATCGCACCCGCCACGATCGTCGCTGCGGTGGCCGTATCAACCTGGCTCATCACGGGCGTCGCGATCCTTGACATCGTCAAGTTTCTCGCGTATGAAGCCGTGTTCGTCGCATTGCCCGGGATTGCCCTCCTGATGGCCCTGCGCGGACGCCGCTCCGGCTCGCTGGTGACCGTGGCTCTCGGCTGGCCACTCGGGCAGACTCTCGAAATCCTTGCCTTCAGCGGCACCGCCGCTCTGGGGGTACGAGGGCTCTTCCTCGTCTATCCGGTCGCGATCGTTGCACTGAGCGCTGTGCTGATCCTGCGTCGGCGTGCCACCTCTGCTCAAAGTCCTTGGGAGTCCGCGACCGCGTCCCGCACAGCCTTGTGGGCGGCAGCCGCGGTGCTTTCCATCGGCCTGCTGTACCTGGCCTTCATGTTTCTCCCAGTCGTGCCGCTCCCCACCGCCACGTCCTCGGAAGCGTACGCCCCCGACTTCGTCTATTTCCTGGGGTTGACCGCTCAAATGCTGCACCACTGGCCGCCGACCAGTCCAGGACTGTCCGGCACCCCTCTGTACTACGAGTGGTTCGTCTTCTTTCACATGGCGGCCGTCGCTCAGGTGACCCACCTCGCGATTCCAACGATCGCGCTGAGACTGGACTATGTCCCGACAATCCTTGTGATCGGTTGTCAACTCCTCGCGACTGGACGCTATCTCGGACGCTCACTCTGGGCCGGTGTCACCGCGCTCGTCGTCATTCTCATGCTTGGGCCCCTCGATCTCACGACGGATGTCGCGAGTGGCAACCCTTTCTTCGAGGGCTTCTTCTTTCATCTCTGGGCGAGCTGGACGTTTGCGTTTGGATTGATGTTCTTTCTAGCGCTGATATATCTGGTGAGCGAACGAATGCACTCGCCGTCTTGGAGAAGATCAGCCGACCTTGGCGCGTGGATCCTCATCGGACTACTGATGATTGGTGCCTCCGGAGCAAAGGCGACGGTTCTACCTGTCCTCATCACCGGCACAGCACTCTACGCGGTGGGGGTCTTCGCTCTCACGAGAAGACTCTCACCGGCAGTCCTCGTAACCCTCGTGCTGGGAGCTGCTCTCTTCGCGGTGACGTTCAAGGTCGTGTACGGCGGCGGGGTTCCCGGTACCGTGATCGAACTCTTCGCGCCGCTCGCTCGTACCGCTCCCGTGATCTTCGTCAACGAGATCTCCAACCCCACCCTGCGCGCCATCATGATTCCCTTCGCGGACGTCTGCGGCATCGCCGGCATGATGCTCGGACTCGTCGGGATGCTGTACTTGCTTCGACGGCGACATCGGAGCGAGCTCTCACGGTTCGCGTGGCCCATTTGCTTGTTCGTCGCTGGGCTCGTGATCACCAATGTGTCGCACCAGGTTGCATATAGCGAGCTCTATTTTCAGGACACTGGATACATAGCCGGAGGCCTCGCTGCCGCCCAGGGCATTCGACTGGCATGGCTGGACGCCGGACAATCGCTGCCGATGTCGCGACGCGGTGTCCTGGTGTCCTTCGCTGCTTCGCTCGTTGTGCTCCTGATGCTCGTGACGATCACTTCCTTGACGGTCGCGCATCCTCTTGCGCTCGAGATCCGCTACGCTGGACTTGCTGCAGCCTGCGTTGCGTTCATCGTTGTCTCGATGCTCCTACTCTGGGCTCGGCATCGTTCCACAGCAGGTGTGTTGGCCTTGGGACTGATCCCACTCCTGGCATCAACCGCACTCACCTTCCCGTTGACGCTGGCTCCGACAGCAAAGAAGCTGCTGACCGGGGTTGCTCTCACGCAAGCACAGCCCGATCCCCAGACCGTATGGGCGTTGACCCCGGGTCTTCTCACAGCCCTGGAGTGGTTGCAAGGGCACTCTCCGATCGGCGCGGTCGTCGCCGTCAGCAACCACTGGGTCAATCCCCAGAAGACAGACGCGCGCGAATACTACTACTCCGCATTCTCGGAGCGCGAGATTTTCGTGGAGGCATACGACCCTGCACGATTCGGCATCACACCGGGAGTCACGATTGCCGCAGACCGCAACTTCGCCTATCGACAGCGGTTGAATGACGCCGTCTTCAACCAGGCGGATGCTGCCGCCCTGGCCATCCTGACGCGACAGTATGGCGTCCGCTACCTCTTCATCGACCGTATCCATGGGACGGTCGACCCTGATGTGCTGCATCTCGGGCGCGTCGTGTTTACGAATCAGGACGCCATCATCGTGGAGGTGGCCTAGTCAGCGCAGGTCACTCGCCACCGCAGGCCCGGCCAAGGCGCTACATTGCACTCCGTGGACCGCTCCGACAGCCTTCTGGAGGGGATCTCGGCCGTCATCCCCGTGCACCGGTCAGAGGCATCGCTCCCTCTGCTCATTCAGCGACTCACCGCCGCGCTTGAACAACTCACGTCTGCTCACGAAATCATCCTCGTCGATGATGGGAGCCCGGATGCAAGTTGGGCGGTCATCGCCTCCGCGGCGCAGACTGATGCTCGCGTCCGAGGCATCCGACTCATGCGAAATTTCGGCCAGGCCAATGCTCTTCTGGTCGGAATACGGTCCGCCCGGTACCGCCTGGTCGTCACCCTTGACGACGATCTCCAGAATCCTCCCGAGGAGATCGCGAAGCTGCTGGGACGTCTGACCGACGACGTCGACGTTGTCTACGGCACCCCTGTTGCGGAGAAGCACAGCCTGTGGAGGTCGGCGGCGTCACGTATCACCAAGTACGCCCTCCAGGAAGCCATGGGCGCACCCGCCGCACGAAGCGTCAGCTCATTCAGGATCTTTCGCACTAACCTGCGGCGCGCCTTCGAACGATTCCAGAGTCCGGACATGTCCATTGATGTCCTTCTCACATGGGCCACCACACGCTTCGCTGCGGTCGAGGTTCGCCATGAACCTCGACTGGCAGGGAAGTCGAATTACACGTTCGGACGGCTTGTGCACCACGCGCTCAACCTGATCACCGGCTTCAGCAACCGCCCGCTGCGGCTCGCAAGCATGATCGGGTTCCTCTTCACCCTTTTTGGTGTCGTGGTCTTCGTCGTTGTCGTTGTACGGTTTTTCCTCGGTGGCGACTCCGTCCCCGGGTTTCCGTTCATTGCCTCGATCATCGCGATTTTCTCGGGCGTGCAACTTCTCATCCTCGGCATCATGGGTGAGTATCTCGCTCGAATGCATGTCCGGCTCATGGAGCGTCCGACATATGTCGTGATGGAGACGACAAGCGATCCCGACAACAACCTTCCCTGACCGCGACCCGGGGTTGTCAAGCCAGCGGTCCGTGAGGGGAGGCACGACTCGGTCCGTATACTGGCGCGAATGGTAGGAGAGCGGCCGGACCCACCGAGAGTCCTGGTCATTGGTTGGGGCTTCATCGGAGCAGCAATCGGGCAGCGCCTGCTTGACGGCGGGGTCACCGTGGCTGGTTTGACCCGGTCACGCACAGCCGCGAGCGATGCGGGGCTTCTGGCGGGCGCCCACATCGTGGTCGGAGACGCCTCTCGGCCCGAATTGCTCGACCAGACACTTTCGGGCATCGACCACGTCGTCTTCTCGGTTGGGGGCCTCTCTCCACCCGCCGCTGCTGCTGAGCCTGGAACCGCGGTTGTGAAGACGTTGCTGCCGCTGCTCGGCGTGCTCGAGGCGCTTCGCCGGCGGCCGCACATCGCAGTGACATACCTGTCCTCCGGCGGCACTGTCTATGGAAACCCTTCCCGTCTTCCCGTCCGCGAGACGGACCCCACCGAACCGATCTCCCCGTACGGAGCGCTGCATCTGGCGTGTGAGGACTACGCGCAGATGTACGCGCGGAGGTTTGGCGTTCGGTTGCAGATTCTCCGATGTGCGAACGTCTATGGTCCGAACCAGGCGAGTCGCGGGGATCAGGGGGCTGTGGCAATCTTCCTCGACAGGATTGCGCGTGGCCTGCCCCTGCACGTCTTCGGAGATGGATCGGCGCTCCGGGATTACGTCTTCATCGATGATGTGGCCGATGCCGCAACTCGCGTGATCGTGGATCGATTGCAGGTCGGCGTCGTCAATCTCGGGTCGGGGCGTGGCCTCACGGTGCTCGAGATCGCGGAAGCCGTCAGCGATGTGGTCGGTCGTCGCGCGATCATCGAGTTCGTACCCGATCGCGGTATCGACGTGCGAGCCGTCGTCCTCGACATCTCACGCCTGCAGTCTTTCATCCCCTACACACCAACGGACTTCCCTCGTGGGTTGCGCCTGACATCGGCAGCGTCCCGGGCGGTCGGCACGCCCGCACTCTAGGGAGGCTTCAGCGCACGACCGGCCGCGCAATGACCGCCAGCGACGTCCCCNNCGCGTGGATGACGTGCGATTCGCGGCGGAGGATCTCGTACGCCACCTCGTTGATCACCGGAACAATGCGGAACTCGGAGTCGTAGGCCACGGCCGGTTCCTGCCGTGTGACCTTCAGGTAGCGCCGGCGGAGCCACATCGGCGCGAAGAGCAGAGACATGAAGTAACTCAGGTACTCAACGCTGAAGCCGGCGACGTTCAGCGCCCGCGTGAGGCTGGCCGGCGTATACCGTCGCATGTGTTCGGATGCGACGTCGAATGCGCTCCAGAGGCTCGGATGGGCCGGCACCGTCAGGATCAGGCGTCCCGAGTCCTTGATCCGCGCTCGCATCTCCGTCAGCATGGCCGCCTCATCGCGTATGTGCTCCAGGACATCGAACGCGGCAACAACGTCGTATGGCTCTGATTGCACAAGATCGGCCAGGTACCCCTCGGTGACATGCAGCCCGGTCCGCGCACGCGCCGCCTCCGCGGCCGGGGCGCTGATCTCGAGCCCTTCCACTCGGCCTCGCCCGGCGGCCGACCGCTTCAGCACTCTCAGCACGTTGCCGCTGCCACAGCCAACCTCGAGGACGCGCAGGCCGTTCGGGAGGCTCTGGATGGGTGGGTCGACCAGCGCGCGGATGATCTGATTGCGGGCCCGGAACCAGAAGTGCCGGTCCTCGACCTCGAGGAGGCGCTGGATCCCGGCGGCGTCGTAGGCGGCCCAGTGGCTCTCCGCCCGGCTCTCCTCAGCCCGCACCGAAAGAGGGCTGCTCACGCTCTCTGATCGGCGGGGCCGTGCCTCATCGGGCAACAGGGTAGCAATCCGTTGACAATCTCGAAACCTGGCCGGCTCCCTTCGCCACTGGCCACCACAATCACCTGCGAAATGCCCCACTCGACCCGGGGACGTCGGCGCAAGATCAGCGCGATCATCGCCTGCTACCGAGATGCTCCGGCGATACCGATCATGCACGAGCGCCTGGTCAAGGTCTTCACCACGCTCGAGGTCGACTACGAAATCATCTTCGTCAACGACGCCAGCCCGGACGATGCCGAGCAGGTGCTCGCCGACCTCACCGACCGGGATTCCCACGTCACGGCAATCACCCACAGTCGCAACTTCGGATCCCAGAGCGCATTCACGAGCGGCATGCGCATCGCCACCGGAGATGCCGTGGTACTGCTCGACGGTGACCTCCAGGATCCGCCCGAGCTCATCGAAGCCTTCTACGCGAAATGGGTCGAGGGTTACGACGTGGTGTATGGGAGTCGCGTCAAGCGTGACGCGAATCGATTCCTTCAAGTTGCGTATCGACTCTTCTATCGTCTGTTCCGCGCGGCGTCGTACGTGCCCGTTCCCCTTGACGCCGGCGACTTCTCGCTCATGGACCGGCGAGTCGTCGATGCGCTCAACCGTCTTCCAGAAACCAATCGATTCCTGAGAGGCCTTCGGGCGTGGGTTGGCTTCCGCCAGATCGGCGTGCCATATCACCGACCTGAGCGCATGTTCGGCAGAACCACCAACTCACTGCTGCGCAACATCGGATGGGCTCGTAAGGCGATCTTCTCCTTCTCCTACATCCCGCTCGAGATGATCACCGTCATCGGCCTGCTGACGACGATCGCTGCCTTCGTCGCCATCGCGGTGGAGATCGTGGTTCGGATCGTCAGTCCTCACTCAGCGCCGACGGGATTCACGTCGGTCATCGTCCTGATCCTCTTCGTCGGTGGGATCCAACTGCTCTGTCTGAGCGTCATCGGATCGTATCTGGCACATATCTATGAGGAGGTGAAGCGCCGGCCTCCATACATCGTCGCGGACATCCGCAACCGTCCATCGTCGCCGAACGGCTCGCATCAGCTGACCGAGCAAGCCGGAGTCAGGGAGAGCGAATCATCCGCTGTCTTGTAACCGGCGCGGCCGGTTTTGTCGGCGCCAACCTGGTCCGCCGCCTGATCGAGGATGGTCACGACGTCTTTGCGATCCTCCAGCCGATGACGGACACCGGTCGGCTCGACGATCTCACCGACCTGCGTCGAGTCCCGGGTGACATCGCAGACCGCGGCGACATGGAGCGCGCCTTCAGAGCGGCCCGCCCGGAGTGGATCTTCCATCTGGCGGCGCACGGTGCCTACTCGTTTCAAACTGACACCGTCGCCATGGCGCACAGCAATGTCGTTGGCACGGCAACGCTGCTGGCGTCTGCTGAGCGCAACGGTTGTTCGGTGGTGATCAACACCGGCACATCATCCGAGTACGGCGATCGCAACCACGCGCCGCGGGAGGACGAGCCTCCGTGCCCGAACAGTGACTACGCATCCACGAAAGCCGCGGCGACGTGGCTCTGCCAGCGTGCTCGCACGCGCGGAGTCCCAGTCACCACCCTGCGCCTGTATTCCGCTTATGGACCATTCGAAGAGGAGCGCAGACTCATTCCCACACTTGTGCGTGCTGCCCTCCTGGGGACGCTACCGCCCTTGGCGTCGCCCCACGTGGTGCGAGACTTCGTGTATGTCGAGGACGTCGTCGATGCCTATATCGCCGCGGCGTCATCGCCGAACTTGAGCACGATCTATAACGTGGCGTCGGGCGTGCAAACCTCGCTCGCGGAGCTTGTCGCCACGACCACCGCCACCTTCTCGATCGCAGTCACGCCGGAGTGGGGCGGTTACCCGGAGCGCGCTTGGGACACCCGAGTCTGGGTCGGCGATCCGGCGCTCATCAAGTCCGAACTCGGCTGGGCGGCCAGGACCGCCCTGGTTGATGGCCTGACTCGGACCGCAGACTGGCTCACCGCGCATCCACTGGAGTCGCACGCGGCGTTGGCGAGCGCGCGCCTCGGCTGAGGTTACGTCCGCGACGCGATCAGAAAGAGGTTGCCGAGCGGAACCGGAACGGTGAGCCTGCCGAGACGGCTCCGGCTCAGCGACCCGAGCGCCATTCCCTTGAGCCGGGCCGGCATCGGGACCAGATGCGTGACGTAGCCGACGCTGTATGTGTTGCTGACGTGTCCCTGCTTCAAGACCCTGAAGCCGCCGGCCTCGAAGATGCGTCGCATTGTTGCCGGGCTGTAGAGATACGTATGCTCGATGTCGATGATCGGGCTGCGCTCTTTCATGATGTGCGACGACACCGATTCCACATTGTGGTTGAGGCACAGGATCAGCCCGCCAGGCCGCAGCGCGGCACGGCATGCCGCCAGCACGGCCTCGGGATGCGGCACGTGGTCGAATACCTGGAACAGGCAGACGGCGTCGAATTCGCCGTCGGCGAAGAGCCCGGGTCGCATGACGTCACACACGATCTGATCCCGCACCACCGGTGAGGCGTCACGAATCGCGGCTTCGCTCGGCTCGACACCGCGAACCGTGCTGTATCCCTGCGCCAGGGCCTGCTCGAGAAAGAAGCCGTCTCCGCAGCCGATCTCGAGCAGCGAGTCCTGATGGTTGCTGAACGCCCGGAGCTTGGCGAGATATCTCCCATACGTGGCCTTGAGGTTGGCCGTCTCCGCCTCGTAGTCGAACGTGCTCTCCGCGTACAGGTGAGCGAGGGTCGCCTCGTCGAGCACCGGATCGGAACGCACCAATCCGCAGCTGCTGCAGCGCACCATGCGGTAGTGGACGCGATCCGGCAGCCGGCGCGCCGAGAAGCGAGCAGGCGTGATGTCGTCGACGCCGAAGTTGGCCGGATACAGCTCCTTCGCAGGTATGCCGGGCCCGCAGATGGCGCACTGCGTTGCCTGGAATGACAGGGTCGCTGCGCCGTTCCGCTCGGCTGTGGGCACCGCTGAATTCTCGGTCGCGGTGCTGGTCGCCACGCGCTCGGCGGCTGCGCCAGTCTCAGGCGGGGACAAGAGCAACCCGCCGTACCGCGGCCATGAGTCCATCGACGTCGAGACCATTGCGGCGGCGCAGGAACACCTCGGAGCCGGTGGTCTCGCCGGTCGGATCCGTGACCCCGCACCGAACAAGGCGCACGCCCATGCCGTGATCGGCGATGGTCTCTGCCACCAGCGACCCGAGACCACCGACCGGACGGTGGTCCTCAATGGTGATGCAAGCGTTCTTCGAGGACAGGAGCGCGACCAGATCTTCTGTCGGTGCCGGCGCAATCGAAGCCGCCACGGCGACCGCCGTCTGGATGCCCTCGGCATGCAGCCGCCGGCGCGCCTCGAGCGCGACCCCGGTCATCGAGCCGATGGCGACAATCGCGATATCACCGTCACCGATGACCTCGAGGCGACCCCAGCGAAAACGTCCGGCAAGCTCCGGATGACTCGCTGTTTCCTTGGCCAGGCGCAGATACATCGGCTGCGGTCGCGCGTAGTGATCCCGCAAGGCGCGGTCGACCTGGCCGTCATCGGCCGGTGCGACGATGCCGACACCCGGCTGCACCCGCATCAGCGCGATGTCCTCGAGCGCGTGGTGGGTCGGCCCCGCGGTGCCGTACGCGAAGCCACCGCCGATCCCGACGATGCGCACGGGCAGTTGATGCAGAACAGCCCCATTCCTGAACTGCTCGTAGCCACGCATCGATGCAAAGGTAGCGATCGAATAGCAGAAGGGAATCAAGCCTTCATGGGCCATGCCCGCGGCGAGCGACATCATGTTCGCTTCAGCGACGCCGACGTTGAAGAAGCGATCAGGATGATGTTCGGCAAAGGGCTCGAGCACCATGAACCCCAGGTCGGCGGTGAGCAGCACGACGCGGTCGTCATGGTCCGCGATATCGATGAGCGTGGAGACGAACTGCTTTCTCACCCGATCTCACCCAGTGCCTGCGCGAACTGCGCGTCGTCAACCGGAAGGTAATGCCACTTGACCTGCCGTTCCATGAAGCTCACACCCTTGCCGGCGACGGTATCGGCGATCACGAAGAGTGGCCGTCCCGGAGCGCGAGCGTCGAAGGCAGCGGTCAACGCGTCAACGTTGTGCCCATCAACGCGCCTGCATTCCCATCCGAACCTCGCAATGAGCTCGTCAATCGCACTGAGGTTGATCACCTCGGCAGTCGGGGCCAACGCCTGCTGACCGTTGTTGTCGAGTATCACGGTCAGGTTGTCGAGCTTGTGATGCCCGGCGAACATCACGGCTTCCCAGACCGACCCCTCATTGAGCTCGGCGTCGCTCATCAGCACGAAGACCCTTCCCAGCTTGCCCGCGATGCGCTTGGCAAGCGCGACGCCGGCACCGAGTGACGGTCCGTGACCGAGCGAACCGGTGGAGAACGTGATACCCGTCAGCGTGTGATCCGGGTGCACGCCGAGCTGCGTGTCGTCACCGCAGTACGTGTCGAGCGTCTGGTGAGTCATCAGGCCGAGCTCGGCGAGCACGCAGTACTGCGCCAGGGCAGCATGACCCTTCGAAAGGATGAAGACATCCACCTTGGGATCGACCGTCCCGGAGAACAACGCAACCAGGATGTCCGCGATCGAGAGCGCAGAGCCGATGTGACCCACGTGCGCACGTTTCGACTGCTCGATGATCAAGCGCCGAACGCGAACGGAACTGAGGACTTGAGCGGTGGTTGTGCCCGCCATCACCACGCCTTCTTGGATTTGCCGCGTCTTTGATCCGATCTCAAAGCCGCCCGAGCTTAGCCCGGGTCGGGCGTCAAAACCGGCGGTGAGCCACCACCGATATCAACTCGTAACGCGGCCTCAACCACGCCAACCCAGAACCCCGATCCCCAGGCGACGTGGAGCACCGGGAAGATTCCGGGGATTCGCACCCGGACCGAGGGTGTCTCACCCGTCCCGGCCTGTATCCCGGCCCCAATGCACGCCAGTGCATATACAGCCGCGCCCGCCGCCACGGCACGCCGTCCCCGCTTCGTGAACCCGAGCGCCGCAGCCACCGGAATGGACGCCACGAGTGCGGGTGCGGCCAGGTGGTACGCATGGATGACTCCCAGGCTCGCACGGGCCACACGAACCTTCGAACGTCCGTAGCGGAAGTACTGGCGGGCCAGAGCGGGGATCGATTCACGCACCCAGTACCTGGTGGGGATATCGGGGCTGAAGAGGACGCGCCCCCCGGTCTGCCGGATGCGGTGATTCAGCTCGTAGTCCTCGTGTGGCGGATACGCCTCGTCATAGAGCCCAACCCGTTCAAATGCCGTCCGGCGGAAGGTCCCGGGAAAGACCGTCGGCAGCTCCTCGAGCCGGTTCGAGTAGCGATAGCGTGCCCCGCCCACGCCGAATGGGGAACGCATGGCACGCGCGATCGCGCGTCCGGTGACGCCCGCTCCCTCGCCGTCCGCACGGCCACCGACGTTGTCCGCGCCGGTTTCGATCAGCAGCTCGATGGAGCGGCGGAGATGATGCGGCGACCATTCGGCGTGCCCGTCCTGGCGAGCGATGTACTCGCCGCGGCTCGCGAGGATGGCGAGATTGAGGCCATGCGCCTGTGTCCGCCCCGGGTTGTCGATCAAGCGCACCATCGGGTGCCGCACCGCTGTCGATTCGACAATTACACGGGTACGATCCGTCGATCCTCCGTCGGCGATGATCACCTCGTAGCGTTCAGCAGGATAGTCCTGACCGAGCACGGAGGCGAGGCATGCCTCGATATATCGCTCCTCGTTGTACACGGGGATGACGACGCTGACGAAGGGGAGGTCCACGGAGTCGTGATGGGCCATCGGGGCTGCTATGGTGCCATCACGTGAGGACGTTGGTGACTGGCGGCGCCGGCTTTATCGGCAGCCACCTTGTCGATCGCCTGGTGGACCAAGGCGATGACGTGACCGTTCTCGACGATTTCTCCACCGGCCGGCGCAGCAATATCCGAGACCACGCCGAGCGTGACACGGTACGCATCATCGAAGGCACCATCCTCGATGAAGCACTCGTCGAAACGCTCGCCGACGGCTGCGACCGCGTCTTCCACCTCGCTGCGGCGGTCGGTGTTGCACACATCATCGCGAACCCGCTCGGCTCGATCCAGGTGAACAGCCGTGGCACCGAAAACGTTCTCACCGCATGTGCGCATCACGAGCGCAAGGTCCTGATCGCCAGCTCGAGCGAGGTCTACGGACGCGGGGGACAGGTTCCGATGCACGAGGACGATGATCGCATCCTGGGATCCACGGTGATCCCGCGGTGGTCGTACGCGACGGCGAAAGCGCTCGATGAGCATCTCCTGCTTGCTCACGCGGCACAGGGACTGCGCGGTGTGATCGTTCGCTACTTCAACATCTACGGACCGCGAATGGACCCGCAGGGCTACGGCAGCGTGATGGCCACCTTTCTCCGTCAGGCCCTGACCCGCGAGCCGCTGACCGTCTACGGCGACGGTCTTCAGACGCGCTGCTTCACCTACATCGACGACTGCATCGACGGCACGATGCTCGCGATGGAACTACCGTCTGCCGAAGGGCAGGTTTTCAACGTCGGCAATGCGGCGACGGAGACCGCCATCGCCGAGCTTGCACGCCGGGTCATCGAGACGACCGGCAGCCCCTCCTCGATTGTTCACGAGACGTACGAGTCGCATTTCGGCAAAGGTTTCGAAGACACCCGGCGGCGTGTCCCGTCGGCGGCTCGCGCAAGCGAAGGACTTGGCTGGACAGCGCGCGTCGACCTGGATGCAGGACTGCGGCGAACGCTGGAGTCCTGGGAGCAGCAGGACTCCGGCTGACGCTAGAGCGTGTGCCAGCCGGCCCGCCCTTGACCGCGCACTCCGCGCGTGTCGAGCACGAGCGGAGCGTGTTCCCGAACCAGCGCCCAGTCGATGGCAGCGTGCGCGGTGGTGATGATCACGAGCTCACTCGCCTCGAGCTCGGCGGCGGTGAGTGCCACTGCCTCGAGCCTGATCCCGCTGTGCGTCAAGAGCGAAGGTACGTGGGGGTCGGCGTAGCGGACAAGCGCGCCACGCCCAAGCAACCTGCCGGCCACCTCGATCGCGGGCGACTCGCGAACGTCCCCAATGTTGGGCTTGTAGGCGACGCCGATCAGCAGGATACGCGAGCCACGCATGCTGCGACCGAGGTCGTTGAGAACATCGTCGGCTCGCTGCACGACGTAGTCGGGCATTCCGCGGTTGACGTCGTTGCCGAGGTCGATGAACCGCGTGCGGAAGTCAAGGTTGCGCATCTTCCACTGCAGGTACGACGGATCAACGGGGATGCAGTGGCCGCCCACGCCGGGTCCAGGGTAGAACGGCATGAAGCCATAGGGCTTCGTGGCGGCGCTGTCGATGACCTCCCACACATCAACGCCAAGCCGGCGACACATCTGCGCCACCTCGTTGGCAAAGCCGATGTTGATCATGCGAAACGTGTTCTCGAGAACCTTGACCATCTCGGCGGTGGTGGCGTCACGCACGGGCGTCACCACCTCGACAATCGTCAGCAGCGCCTGTCTCGCGACCTCGGTTGACGCGTCGTCGACGCCACCCACGACCTTCGGCGTGTTGCGCAGCGTGAATTTCTTGTTCGCGGGATCGATCCGCTCGGGAGCGAATGCGAGAAAGGTGTCCACTCCCATGATCAGGCCCGAGCGTTCGAGGATCGGCCGGAGCACCTCCTCGGTGGTACCGGGGTAGCTCGTGGAGGTGAGGACGATGAGCTGTCCCGCACGCTGGCAGGCGATGAGCGCCTCGCCCACCGCCTCGATGGCGGACGTGTCGGGTTCACGCGTCTCGCCCAGCGGGGTGTGCACGCAGATGTCGATGACGTCGAGATCGCCGGCCGCATCGAGCGAGGTGACCGTGGTGAGCCGGTCGTCGCGCCGCGCCCGCGCGACATCGCTGGAAGGCACATCCTCGATGTAGCTCTCACCCGCGGTGATTGCGGCGCATCGCTCCGCGTTCGTGTCGATCCCGACCACGGTGAATCCAGCATCCGAATAAGCGACCGCGGTGGGGAGACCAACGTAGCCGAGACCCACGATCCCGATCCGAGCGCTGCGATCCCCGATCCGCTCGACGAGCAGCCGCCCCTCACCGGTCAATTCCACAACGGGCGCAATCATACGGACAGGCTTGCGAGGGAGCGCCTCGGTTGCGCCGCTACGTCAGTACGCCCCGTTGGAATGGGCGATTGCGCGCAGCGTGCTCCACAGCAGCGAGATGTCCAGCCAGATCGACCAGTTCTCCACGTAATACAGATCAAGATGGACGCGCTGATCCCACGGGAGTTCGGAGCGCCCTCGGACCTGCCAGAGCCCCGTCATCCCCGGTGTGACCAGCAGGCGGGCATAGGCGCCGTGCCCGAAGCTGTCGACCTCGTCCTGCACCAGCGGGCGAGGACCCACCAGCGACATGGTCCCGATCAGCACATTGAACAGCTGCGGGAGCTCGTCCAGTGAGTATCTGCGTAGGAATCGACCCACGGACGTGACCCGATCGTCCGACGGACTCTTCACGAGCACCTGACCTTCGCCCACCGGGGTCTGGACCGGTTGCATGACGGGACTCGCGCCAACCCGCATGCTTCGAAACTTCCACATATGAAACGCGCGCCCTTCCTTGCCAATTCGACGCTGCCGGAAGAACACGGGGCCGCCGTCGCTGACCTTGATGGCTACCGCGATTGCCAGCAGCAGTGGGCTGAGCACGACGAGCAGCAGGAGCGCGGCGAACCGATCGAACGCGGACTTCACGACTCGAGCAGGTCCGCTGAGCTCCGGCTCGCAGATCTCGAGCAGCGGCAGACCGTCAACAGGGTGCATGACGATGCGCGGGCCGGCAATGTCTGCCAGGTCCGGCACCACGAGCAGCCGGATGCCTGAGCCCTGGAGCGCCCACGACATGCGCCGCAACTCGCCACCGGTGGAATGCGTGGTGCCGACAAAGGCGATCGTATCGGCGTCGAGACGACGCACCTCGTTGACGATCTCGTCGACATCGATCGGCACATCCTCTGCAAGCGCATCGGTCGACACGATGCCCACCACGGAGAAACCGGTATGCGTATTTCTGTCGATGTAACTGCGAAGTTGATCGGCTCCCTTGCCCGGTCCGACTTCGACGATACGATGAATCGCGACGCCATCTCCGAATCGCCGCCGCAGCGCTTTGCGTGCGCACCAGCGACCCACCAGAGTCAGCAGCGCGGCAGTCGGAATCGTGATGAGGACCAGACCACGCGAGAAGTCAGCTCGGAGCACGTACGACGTGAAGCCGATGAGCGCGAGGATCCAGATCGCGGCGTTACACACCCGCCGGTACTGCTCCGGCCCGGCAGCCAGGTATCGACGGTCATACGAGCCGCTCAGCAACATCGCCACGCCCCAAAGGATGGGAAATGTCGCTGCAAGTCCCAGGTACGGCAGACGCTCGCTCAAACGCTCTGGCGTGGCGCCGAAGACCGCGAGCGTGGCGACCCCGACCGAGAAGGTCGCGATCAAGACGTCCAGGACGACCAGGAGGACGATCCACCTCCGGGTGGAAACACGCTGCGATGGGTGCGCGATGCGGGGGTAGACGCGCGTCGGCCAGAACGCCGCCTGCGCGCCGTCAGGCTGTCCGACGACCTGAACGTGCTTGGGTCCGTCTCCCTGCGGTGCTACCGGCCCGTCAAGCTCGGCCGTGACGGGATCCCCTCGCCGAGTGCCACTCGCTCGCCGGCTTGCCATGGAACCCTCCGGGGACGCTTCAAGATCTCTGGAACGGGAGCCCAATCGATCCGATTATGAAGGCTCTTAGCCTACCGCCCCGCCGCGGAGCCTCCCCAGAAGCCCCTCGCAGCCGAGGACGATGGCGCGCCACGTCGAGGATCTAGCAATTGATCGCAGGATAGCACGCGCGTCTCCCGACTAGGTCCTCGCTAAGCTCCTTCCGCCGTGTCACTGCAAGACTTCGCGCAATCCCTCCCGGCAGTGGTGATTGCCGCCCTTCTCCCCGGCTTTGCGATGGCGACATTGTGTAGCCCTACGTGGCGCTGGTGGACGCGACTAGCGATGGCCCCCGGGCTTTCAGCTGGATTCATCGGTGTTATCGGACTCGCGATGCACGACGTGCACATCCCATTCGAGCAGGTCACCGTGATGCCGCTGCTGGTGGTGTTGTGGATCGCCGCGCTGTTCCGATGGCGCCGGACTCCGCATGCCACCAGCTCCGACTCCCCCTGGTGGGTACCGATCCCGGCGCTGGTCGCCGGGCTGATCGGTGCCGGCGTGTTCTTCTGGGCGCTGCATGGACAGGTACTGCCACCCGACTGGGACACGGCCACGCACGGAGGACTCGCGAACACCATCGCACGCACGCACGACGTGCTCCCGCTGATCCGGATCCCCATCGAAGGAACCGAATTCGTGCGCGTCCGTCCGGGGTTCGAGGCCACGGCAGCCATGGTGTCATGGCTCGGCGCCCCGTCACCGGCAATGGCGATGGCACCGGTGATCACGGTCACGCTGGTGCTGATCCCGCTGTCGCTCAGCCTGCTGGTACTCGAGGCGACGGGCTCCGTCGCGCTGGCAGCCGTGGTGCCGTTCTTTGCGCTCGGGCTTGCTTTTCCGTCGTTTCAGGCTATCGTCGGGCGTTTTCCGGAGACTGTCGATTCGACGCTGATCGTGCCCTTCATCGTTGTCGTGTTACGCGTGATGCGAGGTGTCTTCACCCGTGACAACGCGCTGCTCCTGCTGGCAATCACGGCGTCCATCTGGGTGATCCATGGGCTCGAGGTCTTCACCGCCGCGGTGATCGCGTGCGGCCTCCTGGCCATCACTGCCGTGCGCGTGCTGCGCGCGAACCCGCGCCTGGCACTCATTCGGATGGCCGTTGCGGCAGGCGCAGTACTGGTCGGGGCAATCATCGTGACCGTGCTCTCGCGGTCGCCCCACGTGCCCGCGCCAACCGCGACCCAACCCTCGTCGGCGGTCATTCTCACCGAGAGCGAGGGCATCCATCTGCACATCATTCTGGCCGCGATCGCGCAGACCGACCTCATCAATCCGGTGACCGTGGTGCTGTACCTGATCGGCGTGATCGCCCTGCTCGTCCGGCGTCGCATGCTCTGGGTGCTCGTCGCCCAGGTGGTGCTCGTCGCGCTGATGGTGGACGACTTCTACTTGCACAAGCTCGCGAAACTCTGGCGTCTCATCTATCCGTGGGGCGAGCAAGATCGCATCCTGGGGCTTCAGTACTGGTTGATCCCGCTCGTCCTGGGCGCCGGCTTTCTTGCCCTCGTCAGCGCGATGCGATCGCTCTCGCGCACCCGGCGATTGCAGATCGGGGCGACAGCCACCGCGGTCATCGTCGTCGCGGTTGCCGTGCTCATACGGCACTCGCTCGGCCGATTGTGGACGTATCTCATCGGCCAGTACACCGTGTACACGTATCCTCTCGGGCTCTACGATCCGTTGACCAATCTGCGCCCGTGGATCCTCGTGACGGCACTCGCCGCAGCGGTGGCGGTGGTTGCCTGGATCGTGCTGGTCACGGGCGTGGGTGTTCCCGCATTCGCGAGCGATCGATTGCGGTCGTTCGCACCACGAGTCGATGCGGGAGCGCTGGTGTTGGGGGGCATCGCGATCCTGTGCCTCGTCGTCGGTGCGTCATACGAGCTCGGCGTGTACCGGCACGCCGTGACCACCCGGTCCCTGGTCACTCCCGCCGACCTCACCGTGTTAAGAACCCTGGAGGCGAGCTACCCAAGCTCGACCGTGGTGATGACCAATGGCGGCAACGACGCGGGCATGTGGATAGCGGGTCTCACCGACCTGACGCCGATGGTGCCCAACGGGTTCGAGTACGGCACCTTGAGCGTACCGCTGGACGTGGCGCTCTCCAACGCGTGCACCGACCCAGCCGATGCCGAGACCGCGATCGAGCGTGATGCAGCGTTCACCAGCGCCTCGATCATCTTCGTGGGCGCGCACTCGATCCCGGCTCCGCTGTTCGGGTGGAACGTGCAGTGCATCGCAAAGTTGCCCGACCTGCGCCTGATCACGTCGGCGCCGTGGCAGGGATCGATGGCAGCCGCGTTCGCCATCACCAAATAGGTCCGGGCGCCAGGACCCGGGCGTTGTGGACGCGACTTTGCAGGACCGATCGGCTCAGGCCTCGGCTGACCCGGCCCCGGCGTACGTCCCGAAGCTCCAGATGACGCCTTCCGGATCGCGGGCGGTGAAGCCCCGAGATCCGTAGTCCTCATCGCGCATCTCGCGACTGATGACAGCGCCGTGGGTCTTGGCTCGCTCGTACAGGGCGTCTGGATCGGTGACGACGACGTAGACGGCGCCGACCCCGGGTGGGAGCTCGGCGATCCCGCTGTCGGGCCGTGCGCTCCCGAGCATCACGCCGCCACCCTCGGGCCAGCGGAGTTCGGCATGCTCGACGAGGCTTCCGTCCTCATTTCGATAGACCGCGGCCTCTTCGAAGCCGAACGCATCGACCAGGAAGGCGATCGCGGCATTGGCATCCCGGTACAGGAGGCTTGGCCAGACGGCGGTGCGATAGATGGTTGTTGTGCTCATGCCGCCAAGAATGCAACGGCGTCCCTCTCTCTTGCCAGGGAAAGGCCAGCGCAGGTCGAGGTTGACGATCCAGCGGCAAACACGCCTGCCGATCTGCGGGCTACGATTGCGGTGGCGGCGTCCAGGGCACGATTGGCCGGTACGTCAGGGAGGGGTGGTGGATCCACAGCAGAGAGACCCGTTGCCTCTCATCGCGTCCTCAGGCAAATGCTCGGTCGCGTGGCTATCCTCTGGAGCAACTCGATTCAGGAGAGGGAATGAAGGGCGCCACGTGCTGAGGCCGATCGCAGCCGCACTGTCCGGCCTCGCACTCGCGCTCGTGCCGCTGGTTTCCTCGAGCGCCGCTGCGGCCACGAGCCCGATCACGGCCTACACGTTCGCCCAGAGCAGCCTGGCCGGTGCGGGTTTCGAAAACGTCATCGCGGCAGACCCCCGGCACAATGGGGTCGTCATCAGCGGCTCCGACGTGGGTGGCCTCGATCGCTCCACGAATTCCGGGGTGACGTGGGCGGCAGATCAGAACGGCACGATCGATCAGACATATCACACCGTTGCCGCGATCGCCTTTGATCCGGCAACGCCGGACGACGTCTACGCCGCCACGGATGGTGGAGTGGCGGAAAGCATCGACGACGGAGTGACTTGGGCGCCCGTTCCCTCTTCCCCGGCGCCTCCCCCGGCATTCGATTTCGATGGCACCAACACGAGCAATCCGTTAGGCACACCTAGTTCGGAACGGTGCGTCGGAAACCTGCTAGCGATCGACGACACAACGACGCCCCACGACGTCTACGCAGCGAGTTTCGATGACGGTGTGTGGATGTACAACGGCACGGCGTGGTCGCAGGTCGTCCAACAGTCGCAACTCGGCAATGCCGTCTGCCTCACCTCGCTGGCGTGGGCGCCGGGCGGAACGCTCGACGTCGCCACCTGGGGCGCCGGAGTTTTCACCGTCGGCAACCTGACCGGGGCAGTGACGGTGCAGGCCGTGTCCGGGGCGCCGACGGTGGTTCAGGAGCTCGTCGGTCTCTCAGACGGCGATGTCTGGGGAGCCGGCTACACAACCGGCGTCGGCGAGATCACCAGTACAGGCTGGACCACCAAGTACGTCTCGGGAGGCGAGCACTTCATGTCCATCGCCGGGTACGTCAACGGCACCAACGACGTCGTGATCGCTGGATCGGACCAGTCCCTCGCGAGCGGGGGTTTCTACGAAGTTTTATCAGAGACGTTCACGTCCGGCTCCCCTGGTTCGTGGAAGTCGCTGCCCTCCTCGACGAACCCGGTTAGCAACGAGCTCCTCGGACAGCCGACCGGCGCCGCGTGGTGGCACTCGACGTATGCGCCCGCAATGCTGTCTTCGCACAGCATGGTTCCGTCGTCAATCGCAATCGAGCACGAGAGCAGCGGCGACGACCTCTGGCTGGCCGGATACGGAGGCAACTGGCGGCTGCTCGGCGCCGAGGGTCAGGGAACGTTCTATCCGTCAGATTCCGGGATCGGTTCGACGGTAAACCACCAGCTCGCGCTGGATCCGACCACCGCGGCGGATCTGCGCACCAGCCAACGCGTATATCTCGGCGACACGGACTGGGGAATGTTCAGCTCCGCTGACGGTTTCAGCACCCAACAGGGCATCAGCGACGATCAGTTCACCAGTGGGGGCACCGACGCCTTTGACACGGTCGTGGACGGCGGCGTCTCGCCGCCGGTCGTGTATGTCGGCGTCGGAAACCGCGACACGAACACGCAGGGCGATCTGCTCAGCGCACCGGCGCCGGCGACATCCGCGAGCGCCTTCCAGTCGCTTGGCCTCGGCGCCGCAACCGGCGGTGGGCGTCCGCTCGCAGTCGGCGTGGTCGACACCTCGGGCACACCGACGTTGCTCGTCGCCGTCAGCGACAGTGGCATGTGGACCCGCGTCGGTACCGGGCCGTGGACCCAGGACACGTCGTTGTTCGCGGACGTCCAGCAGTCAACGAGTGAAGTCTCCGCGATCGCGACCCAAGGATCGGCGGTTTACGCATACGACCCGATGGTGGGCGTCTACCGCTCGCTGGCCGCCGGTGCCCCCGGCAGCTGGACTCTCATCTGGAAGCATGCCTCGATTGAAGCGGTGCCCTCTCTGTTGGTAGACAGCTCAGCCTCGACGCCACGGCTCTGGATCACCGCGACAGGTGGCCTGTACCAAATCGACAACCCCGCGACTGCCACAACCACCAGCGACGCCGGGCTCACTACCGTCATCGCAGGCACGACCTTCGGCCTGGCGGAGCTCAACGGTCAGGTGTTCACGACGGAGCTGGTCAACGGCACCGGACTCGAACTCCAGGTCAGCGACCCGACGGGCGCGAACTTCACCAATCTCGGCAACAGCCAATTGAGCGGCACGCTCGCGGACGCGAGCAGCATCGCCGTCGCGAACGACGGCACGGTCTACATAGCGACCACCGGCTCGGGATTGATCGTCGGGACGCCAGTCGATCCCACCGCTACCTCACTGACCGCCAACCAATGGAAGCTGAACAAGCCCGTGACCTTCACGGCAACGGTCACCGCGCTCGCCGGTGGCGATACGCCTACCGGGCTCGTGGTCTTCTGGAACGGCACGAAGAAGCTCGGGACGGTGACGCTCAATGCGTCCGGCACAGCGACCTACTCGATCAAGGCGTTGAAGAAAGGCAGCTATTCGATCGTCGCCAAGTATCAGGGTGGCGCCAACGACGAACCGTCGAGTTCCACGCCGCTCACCCACAAGGTCACCTGAGGCAAAACGACCTCACGCGCGCGGTGATGCGCTCGGGGATGGTGCCGGCGGCAGCAGCGGTGGCAGTCCATCGAGCGAGAACCCCCAGTCGAACAGCCGGCTCTCGAGCTTGGCGGGATAGTTCGCGCTCATCAGCACCGCAAGCAGGCGGTGGCCGCCGCGGACCGCCATCCCGATCAGGCAGGCGCCTGCGTTGCCGGTCCAGCCAGGCTTGATGCCCACCGCCGCCGGGTAATCCTCGAGCAGTGCGTCGAGGTTGTGCAGCTGAAACGCGGGGTGTTCGGCTGTGGCCGGCAGATCAATGACCTTGCTGTCCACGATCTGGTCGAAGAGGGGAAATTCTTCATAGGTATATGCCGCGATGACCGCGAGGTCGTAAGGGGACGCATAGAGGCCTGGGTCATCGAGCCCCGCCGTTGCGGAGAAGTGCGCCTCGTCGAGTCCGAGCGCGGCCACCTGCGCATTCATCGCCGCGACAAAACGAGCCTCGCCGACCGTGTCCACCGCGATCGCGCTTGCTGCATCGTCGCCGCTCGGGAGGAGCATGCCCTCGAGCAACTCCTGCACGGTGAGCATCTCTCCCGCCTTCAGGTGCATGAGCGTGTCGGCTGATGACTGGCCCAACGCGCTCGATGTGATCGTCACCGCCTGATCAGGGCTGAAATTCTCGAGCGCGACCAGCGCGGTCAGCACCTTGGTGAGGCTGGCCGGCGCGAGCTCGAGGTCAGGTTGTTTCGCCCAGAGGATCTCGCCGGTGTCGAGGTCGACGAGGATGCCCGCGAGCCCGCGGATCGGAGGAGCCCCGGCGGGCATCGACCGCGGCATCTTGAAGCTCAGGTCTGCGCTGGCCACGTTCATGTCGAACCACGGGGCCGGCGTCGGAGTGCTTCGCGGCGGCGTCGCTGCCGACACTCCGGAGGAGACCACAGGAAGACTCGAGGTCGTGGCCAGAATCCCCACTGCGACGCCGGCGCCCAGCACCAGGACGCCGAGGCGGGCGAATGGGGGCAGTTTGAACATGAAAGCCTGCGCCGAATGGTATCCCGAGTTCGGGACATCTTTTCGACCTGTGGTCGTCGGCCCCTTCCTTCGCAGGAGGCCGCGAGCATCAGGCGGTCAAAAGCCCTCGCAATTGCTCGGGTAGGGCATCTCCCGCGACGGCGAGCTGGGGCAGCAGTGCCTTTTCCGTGGTCAGAGCGCGGAACATCATCGCGATCGTGACCTCGTGGTCGGGGCGATGGATGACGCTGATCGCGTCCCCGCCCCCGACGCGGCCGGGGACGATCACCCGCAGATAGGCGCCCGGCGCACCGCGTTGGGTGAATCGCTTGACCCACATCTGGTCCTCGAGCCAGCCCGCGAAGGTCCGGCATGGGATCCGCGGGGACGTCACCTCGAGAACACAGTCGTTGCCGATCTGCCAGCGCTCGCCGACCAGGGCACCGTTGACGTCGAGGCCTGCGGTGGTCAGGTTTTCACCGAACACGCCGTTGGTGAATGGCCGCCCCAGCAGCGCCTGCCACTCATCCAGCTCTTCGCGGGCAAAGGCATACACCGCCTGATCCGTGCCGCCATGGGAGCGAACATCGCCGATGGCGTCGCCTGCCGCGCCGCTGACTCCCATGCGGGGCCCGGGATCGCGAAGTTCCACGGGTTCGCTGGACGGGCGTTTGTCGATCCCGGTGACGCCGCCGTCGCTGGCGTACCAGGCCACCTTTGGCCTGCCGAGGTTCACGGAGAGAAGCGTTGCCATGGCTCGCCAAGGATACCCGCGCCCCGTTTTCTCGCCAGCCTTGCGCCGTCGCGCGCGACCGGTGATATGCTCTGAGCGTTGTGGATTCTGCTCTGAGCGTAGCTGCAGACGAGGTACGGCGAGAGTTGGGCGGGATCCTCCGCGGCCATCGTGAGGGTCAGGGACGGAGGCTCAGTGAGATCGCCGGCGAGGCCGGATGCTCGCCGGCCTATCTCTCCGAGGTCGAGCGCGGGCTCAAGGATGTCTCGGCAGATCTGCTGGTCGCGATCACGTACGCGCTCTCGGTTCCCATCGCGGCGGTGTACACCGACCTCGGACGCCGGCTGGACGCCCCCCGGCACGAGGAGCCCGCATGGCCGGCCGACCCCCGGCGCCAGCTGCGTGCTGTCACGTCTGGACTGGACGCGGCATCGCTTCGGACCGTCGCGCAGTTCGGCGCATTTCTCGCCATGAACCAGGCGGAGCCGACCCGCCGCCGCATCGGCTTCGTTCCACCAACAGCGGAGGGCTCGCGATGACCCTGGTCCCCACCGTCGTCGAAAGCACGACACGTGGTGAGCGCTCGTACGACATCTATTCGCGGCTGCTGCGCGACCGGATCATCTTCGTCGGCGGTGTCATCGACGACGACCTCGCCAACCTGGTCACGGCGCAATTGCTCTTCCTGGAAGGCGAGGACCCTGAGCGCGACGTCCATCTGTACATCAACAGCCCCGGCGGTTCCATGACCGCGGCGCTGGCGATGTACGACGCGATGCAGTACGTGCGCCCCCTCGTCGAGACGACCTGCCTCGGCATGGCCGCGAGCGGCGCGTCGCTGCTGCTCTCCGCCGGAGCACCGGGGCGGCGGTTGGCATTGCCCAACTCTCTCGTGGTCATCCATCAGCCCTGGGCGCAGGGCATGCAGGGCCAGGCAACCGACCTCGACGTGCACGCCCGCGAGATTCTTCGCCAGCGAGCACTGCTCATCGAGCTGTATCACCGGCACACGGGACGCGATTCGGAGCAGATCGGGCGCGACATCGAGCGCGACTACCACATGACCGCAGAGCAGGCAGTCGCGTACGGGATGATCGATCACATCATCGAGAAGCGGCCGCCACTTTCGCCACTCAACAATGGATCGCCGCAGTCATCAGCGATCTCCGGCAACGGCCACGACAGCAGTCACTCCTAGCTGAGTCTTTCATCTTCGCGACGAGGAGTCGCCGAGACGAAGCACGAGTCTCACGCCGATGGCCGTCAGGTAGATCCGTCGGTGATTCCATAAACTGACCAGCCGATGGGAAGCGGCGATCGGGACCGGCCAGTGGCTGTCCACCGTTGAACCATTCGGCTCGATGGCAGAGACCGGTGGCCATCGCCGGCGTCGTCGTGGCCGCATGCGCGATCGTGATCTCGCGGCGTCCCGACGCGTTCACGAACCCGCAGTTCTTCGCGGAAGACGGCTCGATGTGGTTCTCCGACGCGTATAACCACGGGCCCCTCGCGGCTCTCGACCTCGCAACGACAGGCGGATACCTGCAGACGGCATCTCGACTCGGAGCGGTTCTGGCAGCGCCGTTCGGTGTGGCAAACGCGCCTCTCGTGTTCAACATCTGCGGCCTGCTCCTCCAGATCGCGCCTGCCCTCTTCCTGCTCAGCCGCCGTTTTGATGCGCTCGTCCCATCGATCTGGCCCCGGCTGGCGTTGAGTGGCGTGTACCTCCTCATGCCGTCTGCGGAACTCAATGTGAACAACACCTTCTCGCAGTTCCACCTGGCCATCCTGGCGGCGCTGGTGATCATCGCTCCGGAGCCAAGGTCCTGGGGCTGGCGTGCATTCGATCTGCTGGTGGCCGCGCTCTGCGGATTGACCGGCCCCTTCGCCTATGTCCTCTTTCCGATCAGCGTGCTCTGGCTGATCATCCGGCGACGACGCTTCACCGTCGCACTCTGCGTCGTGTTCGCCGTCACGCTCGGGCTGCAGCTCTACATCGGCAGCCTCCATCCGCGTCCACACTATCCGCTTGGCGCCAGCCTTTCGAGCGGGCTGCTGATCATCGGCGATCGAGTCATTCTCGCCGGCGTGTTCGCGCAGGAAATCTATACGCATGTGCTGCACTCTGGCGAGCAGCACTCGCTGCTCCTCGCGGCAGCCGTCTGCCTGCTCGCGCTGCCCGTCGTTGCATTCGCACTCCTCAAGGCACCCGCGGAACTCTGGGTGTTCGGGCTTATCGCGGGGGGACTCATCGTCGCGGGACTTGCGTCGCCATTTGTTTCGGCGTCCGGCAGTCAATGGCAGCTCATGGCAACCGCGGACGTTGGCGACCGGTACTTCTTCATGGCCCAGGTGGCATGGGTTGCGGTGCTGTTCTGGGCGGTGCTCCAGCTCCCGCGTGTGTGGATGAGACGCGTGGGCCTGACCATCGGGACCGTGGCGTTCGCATCAGGACTGGCAGCGTGGCAGTACCCACCGTTTGTCAACTACGACTGGCCCGCGGAAGCGCACGCGATCACGAGTGCGGCCCCGGGAACTCGTGAGGTGCTGCCCATCAACCCGGGTGGTGGCTGGGCAGTCGTTGTCACCGTGAAGTGATCTGGGCGAGAGCGCCGCACCCGACGCGCGCGCTCGAGTCGACTTCGATCTATCCTCATGCGCGGGAAGGAGGTTCAGCGGCCGGAGCCACGCCCACCCTGACCAGGGGTTCGAATGAAGCAGGGAACCGACCGGAGCAGCAGGGTCCTCGTCTCGGTGTTCGCCGTGCTCGCGGCGGCCATCACCCTCTATCAGCTATCCCGCCCAGGCTTCCTGTTCGGCCTCACGTCGGACATCTCGTCCTGGCTCGGCTCATCGATCCGGCTCGTCCACGGCGCGCTCCCCTACCGCGACTTCGACCTTCTGCAGCCCCCGGGATTCCCGCTGCTGGCGGCCCCGTTCGCGTTTCTCTCCGAAGCGGTCGGCACCCGTGATGCGCTAGCGGTCCTGCGCCTCTGCACGCCGCTGCTGGCAGCCGGCAGCGTCCTGCTCATCGGGAGGGTCGTTCTCCACCGAGGGGCCACGGCGGTGATCGTCGCCTGCGGGATCATGGCGTTCTATCCCGCCGAGATGTACGCGCTCCGCGCAGGCCTGCTCGAGTCAGTCGTCGACTTCTTCTGCCTGGCCGGAGCCGTGCTGCTGTTCGAGGGTGATTCGTTCTCGCCCTCGTGGCGCCGCATCCTGCTGGGCGGTATCGCGTTCGGATTCGCGATGGCGGTCAAGGCGCCGGGCATCGTGCCCATCCTGGTGCTGGCGGTGCTGTGTGCCTCCGACGTCCGGCGTCGCCTGCTCCCCTTCGTCGCCGGGGCGGTCCTGGGGTTCGGCGTTCCCACGCTCCCATTCTTTCTGCTCGCACCTGGATCCTTCCTTCGCGACATCATGACCGCCGCACTCTCCAGCGCCCCGGGCACGCATCGAGTCCCGGTCCTGGTGCGCCTTGGCGACATCACGGGCGTCAACGCCGTCAACGGAGGCAACGCGGACATCATCATCGCGACGGTTGTGATCGCGGCGATCGTGACCGCATCGTACGTCCTGCGCCCTCGACGGCGGCCAACAATGTTGGAGTGGTTCGCAATCGCAGCCACGGTGCTGGCTGTGATTGCGCAAATCCTTCCGGCCTACTACTACTCCAACTACACGGCGTTCGTCACCCCGTTCCTCGGCATGCTCCTCGGCCTCTCACTGGCGCGACTGTTCGAGCCACCCGTCCAATGGGTCGGGGTTTGTTTCGCCGCGGCCGCAATCGCGCTCCTGTGTACAGAGCAAACGATCACCGCTCATAGCCTCGAGACCCGCGACATCGCCGGAGTCGTCGATGCGGAGATTCCCGCGGGAGGATGCACGCTTTCCGATGCACCGGTTGAGCTGATGACCACCAATCGGTTCGTGGCGACTGCGCCCGGCTGCAACACCATGATCGATCCGCAAGGCGCGACGCTGTCGTACGGCTACGGTTCGGCGGGTGCCGAGCACCTCTGGACGGTCTGCGTCCAACGTTCCGACTACATCGTGACGACGACACCGTTCCAGCACTGGTTCATCCCACCCGATGCGCAACTCCGCCACTACGTGAGCGTGAACTTTGAGCTCCATGTCGTCGGCAAGGAGCTCTTCTACGTCCGCAACGGTTACCCGTACGGCAACGCCGAAACCTCAGAAGCGCGAGCCGGAGTCGGTGCCCTGCCTAACCGGTCGCAACAGCGGTGACCACCGTCGGATCACTGCGCACCGGGAAATTGACGGAGCTGGCGACGTAGCAGAGATCGTGCGCACGCTCGTGTAAGGCGACTGCGCGATCCATCTTCTCCGGCGTGGTGATGGTCACCTGCGGGTGGAGCATCACCTCCTCGAAATGGCCACCGCCATCCGGAGTCTCCACCAGCGTCCCGGAGGGATGGTCGACATACTCGGTGACGACGATTCCCTCCTTCGCGCAGAGCACGAGATACCAGAGCATGTGGCACTGCGCAAGGGAGGCGACCAGGAGTTCCTCGGGATTCCAGCGTTCACGAGCTCCGCGAAAGGCGGGATCCGCGCTCCCCGGGATGGTCGGCTTGCCGTCGATGCTGACGTCGTGCGACCGCTCGAACCCCTGGTATGAGCTCGTCCCGGTGCCGGCATTGCCGGTCCACGTCACGGTCAGCTCATACGTATGCGTCTTCGCCATCTCAACGATCCTGCTCCCCTATTCTCCGCTCGGCGTACCCGCGGCGCGCCAACCCGCTACTCGTCGGAATCGACGAAGTACGTCTCGCAGGCGAGTTCGAGCAGCTCGGCGTTGAGTTCGACCGGCCTGCCCAGGTAGAGCGCGGAATGGATCACATGATTGAGCAGGTCACGAGGATGGGTGCCGTGGAGCGGGCGGCCCTTGGCGGTGTAGTGCGTTTCGAGCAGCTCGTCGACGAGCCCCTCGTCCATGCGCAGGTTGTTGTCGACACAGTTGCGCCGCCAGATCTCTTTGTATTCGTCCACGGTCGGGTCTGGGACATGCACTTTGAAGCGCACCCGGCGCAGGAAGGCTTCGTCCATGAGGTTCTGCGGGCGAAGGTTGGTTGAGAGCATGAGCATGCAGGTGAACGGCACCGGGATGCTCGACCCGGCACGCGGTATGTTCAGGTAGTCGACCTTCTTCTCCAACGGCACGATCAGCCGGTTGAGCAGGTCGCGTGGTGACATGTTCTGCTGGCGCCCGAAGTCGTCGATGAGGAAGAGGCCGCCATTGGCCTTGAGCTGCATCGAGGCCTCGTAGAAGCCGAGCGTGTGATCGAAGCCGAGCTCGAGCATCCGCGGCGTCAGCTCACCGCCGACCTTGACGGCCGGCCGTTTGGCGAGCTGCCAGCGACGGTCGTGGGGCGGCAGCTCCCGGTCGATGGGCTCGTGGTGGATCGGGTCGTAGAAGCGGATCACCTCGCCGTGGACGTAGAGCGCCCGGGGGATGAACATCGGCGCGCCAAGCAGCGACGCCGCAGCTTCGGCGATGGTCGTCTTGCCGTTGCCCGGAGGGCCGTAGAGGAACACCGCCTGACGCGCGCTCAGCGCCGGCCCGAGGTGATCGAGCACAACCTCTGAGAGCACCAGGTGGCTGAAGGCGTCGTGGAGCCGGGCACGGTTGACCTGCCCGTCGACGTGGGACTGGCGCTCAGCCATTGCCGTGTAGTCGGCGATCGGCACTGGAGCCGGGCCGGCGTACTGGTTGATCTCGAGCAGCTCGCGGGCGCGTTGGCGGCCGGTCGTCGAGATCATGTGCTGCATGCCGGCGTTGATCGGCTCCCCCGGATCGAGGGTCGCCGTGTGCACGCCGGTCGACGAGCAGTAGCCCTCGTCGGCGAGGAACCGCGAGGTCGTGTCGATGAACGAGAAGGGCAGGCAGAGGTGGTTCGCGATGTCGCGACCGAGCATGCTGCCGTTGAAATACAGCACCTTGAGGACGAGGTCGCAGACAAAGCTAAAAGGGAGCCCGGTCTCCTCGGCGGTCCTCGGAGCCGGAGGCAGCGCGATCGGACTGGACGTAGGCGCGGTTACAGGCGCAATCACTGCCATCGGCGTCCGATTGTGTCATGCGCCGGTTTGACCTCCCGGCACTCGTGACGGATTGTCATACGACCGTTCCAGGGACCCTGCTGGTACGGTTGGGGGCAATGGCGGTACCACTGGACGAAGGCGCCCCGGGCCGGCGCCGGGTCGGGCCCTTCTGGATCGAGGAAAGCCCGGGCGGGCTCCTGGGCGGGGTGGTCATCATCGCGGTGTTTGCCGTCCTCTTCATCCTTGCCGTGGCGATGCGTCCGGCGTAACCCGGGCACCACCGTGGCGTTTCACGCAGGAACTCGACAGCACTGCAGGCACGCCACAGCGCCGCGGAGTCAGGAGACGATCTCACCCATGCATTCGAAGGTTCCGGCATGAGCCTCGACCAGAGCCCGGAAGCCCGGCGCCGCCGGGCCAGCCTGCCGAACGGCTCACGCTCCCCGCTTCGCGCCAGCGGCCCGCCCGGCCCGGGGGCTCGCGCCGGCGGCTCGAACAATCCCGGCATCGGGGCGGCACAGGCGGCGGCGCGAGCCGAGTTGCGCCGCCGTCGCGCCAGCGCCTACCGGCATCTACGCGCTCCGCGCAAGCGGGGACGCATCCTCCGGATCGTCCTGATCGCGATCACCCTCTTTGCGGCGATCGGCGCCGGCACCGTCGGCGCGGTATTCGCCGGCTACAACGCCTACAAGGGCCAGCTTCCTGACGCGGCGACCATCACCAACATGGAGCCGGAGATCGACACCGACGTCTACGACAACGCCGGTGGCCTCATCCACGTCTTCCACAACGAGAGCTACCGCCACATTCACGTCGATCTGAACCAGATCGCCCCGTACTTCAAGGATGCGATCGTCGCCATCGAGGATCACAACTTCTACAACGAGGGCTCGTGGGACCTCGCCCGGCTCGTTGAGTCCGGCATTGCCGACGTCACGCATCGAGGAGCATCGCTCCAGGGCGGTTCGACGATCACCGAGCAGCTCGCCAAGATCAGCCTCTACGGCGGTGCCGACCCACCCCAGAGCATCGACTACAAGATCAAGGAGATCGTGCTCGGCAACGAGATCGCGCTCAACTTCACCAAGGACGAGATCCTCGACATGTATGTCAACCGGATCTTCTACGGCAACTTCGCGGTCGGTATCGGGAGTGCGGCCGAGCTCTATTTCCACGTGCCTGCCGACAAGATCGATCTGGCGCAGGCATCGATGCTCGCCGGCCTGCCCCAGTCACCAACGTCGTATAACCCGCTCCTCCACAGCGCCAACGAAACCATCAACCCCGTCGCCAAGTCCCGCCAGAAGGCAGTCCTGCAGGCGATGCAGGCGAGCGGCGACATCACCCAGGCCCAGGGCATCGCGGCCTACAACGAGAAGCTGACGGTCTATTCCTGGACGACGTCGGAACCCAATGACGACCCCGACTTCATCAACTACCTCGAGACCTACCTGAACGCGAACTTCCCCGAGTATGCGAGCCCGGGCGGTTACGAGATTCACACGACCATCGACCAGGCCAAGCAGAATCTCGCTCAGAACACCGTCACCAAGCTGGTGTCCCAGGAACGTGTCAAGGAGAACATGGGTGACGGCGCCCTCGTGAGCCTGGACCCGCAGAACGGCGAGGTGCTCGCCATGGTTGGCACGTGGAATTACTCGGACCCGTACTTCGGCCAGGTCAACGAGGCGGCAGCGGTCCAGCTGAACATGGGATCGACCACAAAGCTGTTCACCTACACGGCTGCGATCGCGTCGACAAAATTCACGATGACCACGCCGATGCTCGACGACTACTACAAGTTTCCGATCCCGGGGAGTGCCCCGTACTCGCCCTACGACGACGACCGCCGCACCCACGGTGTCTGCCCGCTCAAGGAGTGCCTCGGGAACTCCTTCAACATCCCCGCCGTGAAGACCGAGTACGCAACCGGCACGCAGTACATCGCCAACACCGAGCTGGCGATGGGCGTGAAGTCGCTGGACCAGAACTGCGGAACCGATGGTCAGGACGTGAACTGGCCGACCCCCGACCAGTGGGCGGCGACCCTCGGATCGCTGACCTGCGGGATCACGCTGCTCGACCTCGCCGACGGAGCAGCGACGCTCGGGGACCTCGGCGTTCAGCACAACCCGATGCCGGTCACGAGCATCGTGGCCCAGGAGACGGGGAAGTCCGTCTGGACATACAACCCGGCGGCGGCCGGACGGCAGGTGATCCCCGCCAACGTCGCCTACATCATGGACGAGATCACCAGCAACGACAACAACCGGATCCGCGAGTTCGGACGCAACGGCTACCTCACCCTGAATCCCCGCCGGGTGAGCGCCAAGACCGGGACTGCGGACTACTTCATGGACAACCTGACCGTCGGCTGGACCCCGGACTTCCTCACCGCCGTCTGGGTCGGGAATCCACAACGAAGCTGCCTCCAGCAGAAGGACATCTCGACCATGAAGGCCGACATCGCCAGGGGCCACATCGTCGAGGCGGGTGAGGTGGATTACACCTATCCGTTCAGCCCGAATGACCTCGCGAAGTACGGCCTCAAGCCAGCTCACCCCAGCGACCCCGACTGTGGGCATCTGGACGGCGTCGTCTCTGGATACAGCGGCGCGGCCCCCATCTGGCACGCGTACATGTCGGCTGCGCTCAAGGGCGTGCCGGACACCTGGTACAAGGAACCCCCGGACGTCGTCTCGGTGGGTGGCGGCGGCGATGACGCCAACTTCTACCTGCCCGGCACCCAGCCCGGCGCCAGCACCAACTGCACGTACTACGGGCCGACCCCGCTTCCAACACAGACCTGCACGTATATGGGCCCGAATGCGGCGCCCCCACCACCCACGACTCCCACCAGCCCATCTCCGAACCCGAACCCGTCGCCCAGTCCGAATCCGACCCCTCCGATCCTCCCGCCGCCGCATTAGCGCGCTACGATCCTGACCTCCGCCTTCGGCCGTAGTCCCAGACCGCGTCCAGGTCGTCGAGGATCGGCAGGCCTGGATCGATCTCCACCTCAGCGTCAAGATCGTCCTCGCCGGCGAGGGCCGCGAAGGACGCGTGCACGTGGCAGACCACCACGTTGTGGCGAGCCGGGCGGCCCTCGACCTCGTCCAGGCCGAGCAACGACCACCAGTAGTCGAGGGTGACGTCAGAGGCGGCAGAGAGCACCGCCGAATGTGAGAGCAGGGGAAGCTCCGGGTGCCCCGCCTCGCCGCCACCGAAGGCTCGCAGCAACTGTGCAAAGGACTCGCCATCGATCTGCGCATCGACGACGATCCGGCCGGAGCCGTCGGGCGTCTCCTGGTCGATGACGGCGTCGTCAACCGAGACGCGGTCGAGCCGCTCGCCAAACGCTTCGAGATCGAAGAGGTCGGGGGACACTCGCAGTTCGCCGAACCCTTCGCCCGCGATCGAGTACCGGTCGGCGCCGCCAGACCGGCCGATCCGTATCACGAGCGTCTCGGCGCTCGTGGCGCCGGCCGTGAGGGTTGCCCGGACGACCTGCCCCTCACGAACCGCGAGATCCGCATCGAAGCTGCGCTGCTCGATGCCCTTCGGCTCGGTCCCGGCGGCCGCCTGGTCAACGACCATCGAGGTCCGCTCCTCGAAGTGGATGCCGACGCGTACGCCGCGCCTCGTATCGAGACGATCGAGCAGGCAACGGTACAGGGCGCCGAGGGTGATCCTCGGCTGGATCGTCGCGGCGCTCCGCACCGGTGGCACCGCGAGACCATAGCCGAAACGTGCTGCACCCAAGAGGGTGCTGCAGCCTGCGATCGGTAGACTGAACCGAGTGACGGACGCGGCACCACCCACCTACGCCGCGCCGCCGCCGGGACCGAATCCGGTCGCCCTCGCGATCGCTCACGATCTCGTGACCCGGTACCGGCTGAGGGTCGCGGACGCGCGTGACGGGCGCCTCGGAGACCTCCTCGGCCATTACGTCCTCGCGGCCGCGATGTGGAACGGGCCACGGGCGGCGCTGGTCGCCTTCTACGATCCGCCTGCCGATCCGGCCCTGGCCGGGCCCGATCTTGCGGCGCGTTGCGACGCGGCGCGGCGCTGGGGACTGGACCGTCTCCACCAGCAGGGAGCGCAGGTGTGCGACATCCTGCTGATCGCGCTCGGGCCGCTCGCCGGGACGCTGTCGGCGTCCACCACGCCGGGAGACCCGGTCCGCCTCGGCGTCGCCTGGGTCGACCCCGTGAACGCAAACGCGGGCACGGTGCTGCCGATCCCTCCCGGCCTGCCCTCGGTCAACGAGTTGCGCGCCCGGGTTCGCGCCGTCCACGACGGGGCACCGACGCCGACGCTCGCGGCCGTCGATCTCGCTGAACGTCAGGCCGTTGCGGGCGGCTATGTGGCACCGGTACGCCGCGCCATGATCATGCAGCCCTACATGACGTACGGGCTGATTGCGGTGTTCGTGGCGATCTGGATAGTCGAATACGCCACGATGTCGCTGCATCCAACATCGACCGGACCCGACATCTGCTCGTGGGGCGCGCTGCCAAACGCTGTGCTGTACCCGTCCTTCGGCCAGAGCCCGGCGTGCGACGTCACCTGGTGGCGCTTGGTGAGCAGCGCGTTTCTGCACGACCCGACCAGCGTGTACCACGTGCTCTTCAACGGCATTGCGATGCTCTTCATCGGCAGGCTCGTCGAGCAGCTCTACGGTCGGCTGGTGCTGCTCGGAGCGTTCCTGATCACCGCAATCGGAGGCGGGCTCTTCTGGGTGGCGGCGAGCGCGTGGGTTCCGAGCTTTCCCGGGATCACGCCCGATAGCATTTCGCTTGGCGCGTCAGGGGGAATCGCGGGTCTGGTCGGGCTTCTGCTCATGCTCGGCAGGGTGCAGGGTAAGAACGTGCCCGTTGGGATCACGCACACGGTGCGCAACTACGCGCTGACCGTGATCGTCCTCAACGTCGTGCTCACGTTCGTGTTCGGTCCATCGCTGGACATCAACAACTACGCGCACATCGGCGGGCTCATCACCGGAGCGCTCCTCGGGGTGTTCATACCACCACTCATGTCGATTGGCGGCCGCGATCACCAGACCATCGAGAAGGTGCTGCTCTGGGGCGCGATCGCTTTCAGCGCGGTCTCACTGCTCCTCGCAGTGCTCAACCTGGCGACGGCGATCCTCCACCCGCCTCCACCCTTCGGCTGAGAGAGAGCGTTGATGGCGGCTCAGATCAGACGGCGCGCTCGCCCGCCGGGTCGCCCCAGAGACCCTCGAGGTCGTAGAAGGTCCGCTCCCCCGGGAGGAAGACGTGGGCGATCACTGCATCGAAGTCCGCGCAGGCCCAGGACGCGTCCTTGAGGCCGGCGACCGCAAGCGCACGGACTCCGTTCTCCTTGCAGACGTCAGTGATATTGTCGGTGATGGCACGAACTTGGCGGTCGGTATCGCCTTCGCAGATAACGAAATAATCGGCGATCGTCGTCTTGCCGCGGATGTCGAGCATCACCACGTCACGCGCCTTCTTATCAGCTGCTGCGGCGGCGATGATGCCGGCCAGGTCCGTGGAGGTCATCCGCTTCGCATTATGCATCGTCTCGATTCTGCCGGTACATCCCTTTCCGGGCGATGAGCGTGGCCACGGCGTCCGGAACCATCCCTTCGATCGACTCCCCGCGAGCGCACCGGGCGCGGATGTCGGTGGCGCTGATATCGGGCGACTGCACGGTGAGCAGCGTGGTCCGGGCGGGCGCATAGCCGAGGCGTTCCGCTTCCGCCGCGTCGAGCGACGGCACACCGCTGCGATTGACGAGCACGAACGATTCGCCGCGGAGCAGGTCGGCGGCCCGATGCCAATCGCTGATGGTTCGGGCGACGTCGGCGCCGAGCAGGACGCTGACGTCCGTGTCGGGATGTTCGGCGCGGAGCGCGTCCATGACGTCGGCGGTGTACGAGAAGCCACCCCGGCGTATCGCGAGGTCGAGCACGGTCATCCCAACCGTGTCCGGAGCTGCGCATGCCGCTGCAAGGAGTTCGAACCGGTCCTGTGCCGTCGCTCGAGGCGTATCTCGTAGCGGTGCGAGCGCCGCCGGGACGAACCACACGGCCGCAGCGCCGGTTGCTTCGCGCGCCTGGCGGGCGATCGCCAGGTGGCCGTTGTGCACCGGATCGAAGGTACCCCCGAAAACGATCGCCGAGGTCACGCGAGCCCGCCGTCCGTGTAGGTGAATTCGGCGTCCCCGATCCGCACCGTATCGCCCTCGCGGCACCCCGCGGCGGCGAGGGCGGCGTCGACGCCGGCAGCGGCGAGCTTGCGCTGCAGGCGCGCCACCGCCTCGTCGTTCTCGAGGTCGATACGGCCGACCATCCGCTCGACGAGCTCCCCCACCACCCTGAAGCCATCGTCCTCGCGGACGACATCGTTGGTGACCACGCGCCGCGGCCGGGGGCGGTAGACGCGGTGCAGTCCGGGCGGCGCCGGTCCAGGAGCGTCACGGATCACCCGGCCGGCCAGCTCGGCGGCGGCGAGCAGGAGCTCCTGGCACCCATCGCCCCGCTGCGCGGAGATCGGGAACGAGCCGGGGAACTCGGCCGCAAGCTCGCCGGCGGCGGTCGCCCCCTCGCTGAGGTCGATCTTGTTGAATGCGGTGACCGAGGGGCGTCCCGCGAGCTCGGGACTATATGCCTCGAGCTCCGCGCGCACCGTTGCCAGCGCGACACGAGCCGCGTCGACCCCCGCCGACGCATCGACGACGTGGACCAGCGTGCGCGTGCGTTCGAGGTGGCGCAGGAACTCCAGGCCGAGGCCGGCTCCCTGGCTGGCTCCCTCGATGAGGCCCGGCACGTCGGCAAGGACGAGGGTGTGGCCACCATCCAACTCGGCGACGCCGAGATTCGGGTGCAGGGTGGTGAACGGGTAGGCGGCGATCTTGGGATGCGCACCGGTCAACGCCGCCAGGAGCGTCGACTTGCCGCCGTTCGGCAGTCCGACCAGACCGATATCAGCGATGAGACGGAGCTCGAGATGCAGGTGCCGTTGCTCGCCCGAGTCGCCAAGCTCGCCGGCGCGCGGCGCCTGCCGCGTCGCGGTGGCAAACCGGGTGTTGCCGCGACCGCCACGTCCGCCGCGGGCCGCAAGTGCCACCGCGCCGGGGCGGTCGAGGTCGGCGAGGACGACGTCCCCGTTGTGGATGATCGTCCCCACCGGGACGTGCAGGGTCACGTCGGCGCCGTGATGACCGGAGCGCTTGGCGCCGCCGCCGGCGCGGCCGTCCTCGGCACGGAACGAACGCCGCTCCCGAAAACCGGAGAGCGTCGTGTCAGTCGAGTCCGCGACGACGAGCACATCCCCACCGCGGCCGCCATCGCCCCCGTCCGGACCGCCGTCGGGGACGTACTTCTCACGCCGAAAGCTGACGGCTCCGCGCCCGCCTGATCCCGCTGCGACATCGATGTCGACCTCGTCGATGAAGGGCGAGCCGCGACTGGCCGTGGCCTAGCCGGTCGCTGCGACCGGCTCCTCGTCGAGCTCTTCGATCATCTCGCCGACCGAGAAGATCGGCATCGCGCGGACATTGGCGCGAGTCCTGTCGTGGCCGGTGTGGTCGTAGGCAACGGTGCCGGTGCGCAAGGCGAAGAGCGTGTGATCACGGCCCACTCCAACGTGCTCGCCCGCGAGGATCTTGGTGCCGCGCTGACGAACCAGGATGGTGCCCGCGAGGACGACCTCGCCGGTGTGGCGCTTCACGCCGAGGCGCTTTGCCTTGGAATCGCGTCCGTTGCGGGAGCTCCCGCCGCCTTTCTTATGCGCCATCGCCTGGTTCCTTCTTGGGTTTGGGGGTCCTGGCGCGCTTGGGAGCGGCCGGCTTCTCGGCTGCTGCCTTCGCCGCGGGCTTCTTGGCCGCCGGCTTCTCGGCCGCGGATTCAGCCACCTCGGCCTCCACTGCATCCTCGACCGCCTGCTCGGCAGCGGCGACCTCAGCCTCAGCGACCTCGGCTCCGACGGCCATGGCCTCGGCTTCGACGGCCACCGCCTCAGCCTCCGCTGCGACCGCGTCGGCCTTGGCCGCCTTTGGAGCCGCGGCACGCTTCGGTGCGGCTGCCTTCGGCTTGGCCGAGGCCTTGCCGCGACCGACCTCATCGATGAGCAGCTCGGTCAGCTGGCTCCGGTACCCGAGGGTGCGCCGGTGGCGCTTCTTTGGCTTATAGCTGAAGACGCGAATCTTGCGGCCACGCCGGTGCGCGATCACTGTCGCGGTGACCGATGCCTCGACGGGCGATCCCTTGGCCACATCGGTCTCGGAGCCGTCACCGATGAGCAGCACCGATTCGAGGGTCACGGTCGACCCGACCTCGACGGGGATGCGATCGACAAGGATCCGGTCGCCCGAAGCGACACGGTACTGGTGACCGCCGTGTTGAAGGATTGCGTACATATGCCTCTCTCGCCGGGAGCGGGTTCACTCCACTGAGGAACGCCGGCTGATACCGGGCGCGATACGCGAGGTTACCACGTGAGCGACCCGCGAGGCCCTTGCAGGGTCCACGAAATCAGGAACTGAAGACGTTGAGCGGGGCGACGTTGGCGATGGAGACATGATCACCTGAGGCATCCGTTACCGCCGCCTGCACCGTGAACACGCCCTTGCCGGGGTCGGGAATGCACCCCGCGATGAACTCGATGGTGAGCGTCCCCGGCCCCAGCGAGGTCTGCGGGGGTATCTCGAACCCGCCGTAGAAGACGAGGTACCCTCCTTTGACCGGCGATATCAGTGATTCCACCGAGGAATTCCCGCCGAACGGCATGATCGTGGACTGGTACTGCATCGTCGGGGGCAGCGTCACCAGCACATCGACAGTTGGGGCGATGCCGGTGCCTTTGTTGGTGACCGTGACCTTGTACGTGACCTGGCCGGTGGGATGCACCGACGACGGGCCGACCGACGCCGTCACCCCGAGACGCGGGGCCTCATTGACAGCAACTCGAACTGGATGGCTCTGCACGGTATCGGTGAGGCTGTCGTCGATCACCTCGGCCACGAGCGAGTAGGTGTTCGGCTGCGCGGTGACATTGACGCCGAAGTTGATCGACACCGACGCGTACGAGACCTGACCGTTGGGTGACGTCGGGGAGGAGAGCGACCAGACGCCCCATTGCGGGTTCGACCCGCCCACCTGGGCGTCCTCCGGGGTGGTGCGCGCAGCGCTGTTGCTGTTGATCAAGTTGGTGTCCGCGAACTGAAAACCGTTGGGCATGACGGCGTGGACCACCACACCCGACGCATTGCCCGGACCGAGGTTCTGCACGGTGATCACGAAATCGGCGTCGGTGGTCCCGGGGGTATATGAAGCCCCAAACGTGGAGCTGAGGGACACCGAGAGTTGCGCCGCCTCGGTGCTGCACGATGTGACCACGAGCGCGAGCGGCGCGAAGATCGAAACGGCAAGGATGCCTGTCAGGTGCGACGCCAGAGCCCGCACCAACCTGCTCCGCGAAACGGTCAGACCCTGGTGGCCGTACGAAGCGGCGCGAGTGGTCGCCGCTGCCGCGTCGCGGTCAGCATGATGTCCGTCGTCCGGGGAAGCGGATCCGGATAGCCGATCTCGCCGAGCAGGCGAAGCGCCAGACCGACGTCAAGGCCGATGACCGTGTCGATCCGTCCCGCGACCGCCTCGACAAAATCTGAGCCGCCACCCTGGATGGCATATGCTCCCGCCCGGTCGAGTGGCTCGCCGGATGCGACGTACATGTCGAGTGCATCGTCGGTGAAGTCGCAGAACTTGACGGCGGAACGGCTGACACCGAGCGCCTCGTGGTCACTCTCCGTGCACATGGCGCACACCCCGGTCAGCACCGTGTGCCGCTTGCCACGAAGATCGTTGAGCATCTCGCGAGCCATTTCCGGGGTCCGCGGCTTGCCGAGGGGACCGCGAGGACCGACCACGATCGTGTCCGCGCTGAGCACGTACGTGCCGGCGGCAACCAGCTTGCTGACCGCGACGGCCTTCTGCCTGGCGACCAGTTGGACGGCGAGCTCCGCGCTCACCCCGGCAGGAAGTGCGACGTCCTCAGGCGGCTCCATGATCCGGAAGCGGATCCCGGCCCGGGTCAGCAACTCGCGGCGACGAGGCGACCTGGACGCAAGGACGATTCCTATCACGTGGCGTTCACGCGCGCAACGGCCGCATCGAAATCTCGCGCCAACTCACGTTCCATGCTAGCACCGCAACGCGACCCCCAGTTGATGAAGTCGACGTTCGGGTACAACGCTTTATGGCCGCGCAGCGATGACCGCGGTCACCGACGCCGCCACAGAGCACATCCACGCGATGACCACGACTGAAGCGTGCTCTCGTTGGGTGACGGCTCGCCCGAGCCTCAGGAGCACCGCATAGAGCGCCACGGTCGCGACCAGGCCGACAACCCAGAGCGGCGCCACCGGCCACGCCTGTGCCGGCGGTATCAGGATGGCCAGCACCACCTCGAGTGAGGCGGCGACCACGAGTGCGCGGGCCGCCACCGACCCGGATGCCGTCTGTGGCTTGACCACGACCGGCAGGGCCAGGAGCAGCCCGGCCACGGCCAGGATCCGGGCCGCTGCGCTTCCGGCCCCCGGCGCCCCGGAGATGTCGGTGCTCGAGAAGGACGCCGCCACGAGCCCGAGGAGGACCACGGAGATCCCAGCGAATCCCACCAGGACGACCCGCCGCCGCGACCACGGGCCGGGAGCCACGAGCGACCCGGCCAGGACGACGAGGAGGATCGCGGCGATCAGGGTGGGCGTCGCACCTCCCGGAGGAGGCAGCGATGCCGCCGGTGTCCCGGGGAGCGGCGCCATCGCGGTGGCGACTACAGCCGCGCTGACGGCGGCCAGTCCTCGGAGAT
The DNA here is from genome assembly GCA_003132525.1 of Candidatus Dormiibacterota bacterium. GTDB lineage: Bacteria > Chloroflexota > Dormibacteria > Aeolococcales > Aeolococcaceae > Palsa-851. Next base: position 56,414 of record PKXZ01000064.1, read on the forward strand.
CGAGCGGGCCTCCGCGAGGCAGGCCGGCACCGCGCCAGGTGATCCAGGCCAGCGCACCGAGGAAGAGCCCTCCGGGATACACCGTGAGCGCCACGATTTCGAGCAGGAGCCCAAGTGGATCCATCTCCTCAGTGTCCGAACACGAAGGTCGCCAGCGACTGCGGCGCGAGCCCGATGGCGATCCCGACCGCGACCAGCAGCCACGCCGCAACATCGGCTACGCGGCCCCGCCATCCTGGCGGCGCCAGGGGACGAATCCTGATGGCACAGGCCATCACCGACGCGGTGAAGATCGCGGCCATGGCGATGACGGCGGCAATCGTCGATCCGACGTTGCCCGCAGCGAGTGCCTCGAGGAGGAGGAGCCGTCCCCAGAAGGCCGGCGACGGCGGGACACCGCTCAGCAGTGCCCAGGCCACGCGCCGGGGCCACACGAGGACGCCATCTCGAGGTCGAAGGAGAATCGGCGCGAGGGTGAGGTGGGTCACCAGGATGATCAGCGCGCCGGTGAGCGCGGGCGAAACCGGCGGCCCCTCGATCGCCGCGACGCAGAGCGCGATGTCCGCCATGAAGACGCGGCCGTAGCGCGTCTGGTCGGTGCCGCGGACGGCCCAGATCCCGCCCCAGACGGCGCTCCCCAGTCCCACGACCAGGAGGACGTGCTCGAACACCGGGGTGCCGGCGCCGAGAACCCCACCGGGAATCCGCTCGGCGACGAGAAGGACCACCGGCACGAGCAGGATCAGCCAGGGTGCGATCTCGATCGGCCGGAGCGTTCGGATGACGCCGGCGGCCCAGCCTCCGAGCGGGTAGACGGCGAGCAGCGCGGCGACTCCGGTCGCGAGCAGCGCCGCCACCACCACCGGACGTTCCCCGGTGGTGAAGCCGGTCAGCGGCAGTAGCGGCGACGCGGCAAGGATGGCGGCAGTCCCGGTTCCGGCGGCGCGTCCGGCGGCGAGCGACACCTTCCCCGGGGCCTGATCGACCCAGCGCAGCACGAGGGTGGCAACGGCCGCGGCCAGGACGAGGCCGGTGATCAGCGGACTGTTGCTGGCGATCGTGATCGTGGCGGCGGCCCCGACGACCCCGATGCTCCTGCCCATCGAGGGGTCGACCGAAGGCTGCAGCAGGATCACCAGGACCATCGAGAGCCCGGCTGCGACCAGGACACCCTGGCCGGCACGGTCGAGGCCGCTGATCGCGCTCAGCCCGCCGAGTGGTACCGCCGCGGTCGTGGATCTCGCGACGAACAGGGTCAGCGCGGCGCCTGCCAGCGGGACGATCGCGACCAGCCTGGCCGTTGGCCGGCGCAGAAAGGCCGACGTCACCAGGCCGAGTGCCAGCCACCCGGCAGCGATGACAAGAGGATTCACGCTTCGACCTCGACGCGTGTCTGCGTGCGTCGCGAGCTTCTGCCGTTGAGCCACCCCGCAAGGAACGCGGCGAGCGGGGCGACGACACACGCGAAGGCCGCCCCGGGCAGCGCATCGTTGCCGTTGCGCAGCAGCCAGGCGGTCGCGGTCGCGATGCCGACCATGGCCACGCCGACCGCGAGGTCCTCGACCGTACGCGCGGTCACCAGCCTGACCGCGCCGCATACCCACGCGTACGCGATCGGAAAGAGCAGTCCCTGTTCAACGGTGATCTGCCCGACGGGTACGTTGAAGCTCACCCATGAGGCGACCAGGATCGCCACGGCCGCACCGAACGCGCGGGTGCTCCGGGGACCGAAGAGACGGTCGGGCGGCGCGAACGCGGGGATCATCGGGTCGAGCCCGGAAAGCCAGGGGAGGACGCGTCCGCTCAGCCAGCCAATCCAGGCGAGCAGCACCGAAGCGACCGCGGAGCCGGCAAGCACCGCGACACCAGGGGCGCCACCGAAGGCCGCTGCGGTGGGCGCCAGCCCGGCGGCGAGAAACACGACGGCGATCGCAACCGCCCGTCTGCCGTCCACCATGATCGCCACCACCGACGCGATCACACCCGCAGCGGAGAGCAGCGGTGCGGAAACACCCATCAGTGGAACAGCTGGGCGAAGACGATCAGCACGATGGCTCCGCCGATCACCACGACGAGCTGCGGCTGCACCACCAGCCACTCGTCGGTCTGGCGAAGGAAGGTGTTGCCCCGGACGGCGAGGGGCCGGAGTCGCCGGGCGACTCCGAGGCCGACAGCGCGCATCGGTGCCGCCGGCGTGTCGCCCGGACGTCGAGGCGCGAGCAGTGTCCATCCCGCGAGCGTCGCAAAGGCCCAGACGCCTGCCGCGACGATGGCGCACGCGACCAGGACATACCCACCCGACCAGTCGCCGGCATCGGCCCGGATCGCGACCGCACCGATCGGCTCGGTGAGGCCGCCGGAGTTGAGCGATACGAGCACCGACGTGGCGATCGTGCCCGGAACCACCGCAGCCACCAACGACGCCACCGCGGCCGCACTGGCCAGCACCGACGGATATCGTTGCGCCGCCTCGAGGTTCCCTTCGGTCGCGATCCGCGCGGCAGCCCGGACGGCCGCCGCGGCGCCGAGGAGACCCGCGAGGCCGAGCGCGGCGACGAGCGCGGCGGCCGGGCGACCGATCGAGACCGTTGCCGACAGCTCGAGGATCAACGCCGTGATCCCGAACCCGATCGGCAACGACCCGGCGGCACCGAGCGCGAACGTCGCGAGGACCGTTCCGCCTCGACCCCGCCCGATCTGCTCCCAGGCCGGGGTCAGGGCGGTCGCGAGCATCAGTGAGCAGATCCCGGCCGCGACCGCGGCGCCCGCCGACGCGCCGGCGACGCCCGTCAGCGCGATCACCGGTGCGGCGGCTGCGACACAGAGCGCTCTGCCCACAATCATGGGCGCTTCTGAGCGCCGCAGGGCGACGACCGCAGCTACGACCGCCGCCAATCCGCCGACGACCGCCAGCCCGATCGTGATTCCTTCCGGCAGCGGCCCGGAGGCGGCTTCTCGCAGACGTAGGAGCACGATCGCCCCGCACGGGATCGCACCGGTCGTCGCCCAGGCGGCGGACGGGGTGCGGTTGCCGCGGATCGGCACAAACGCCGGCGAGAGCAGGCGCATCACCCCGGCGGCCGCCCACGGGCCGGCAACCGTTGCGCCCATCGCCCCGGCCGGGATCACCGCGAAGTCAGTGGTCCCGGCGGTGCTCAGGAGTTGGACGCCCGCGATCAGCAGGCCGAGTGACGCGAGATGTTCGACGCCCATGGCCACGAGGCCGCCGCGCCCCGGGCGTCCGCGCGCAGCGCTCGTCATGAGCAGGGTCCCGACGCCGGCGATCTCGATGCCCCCCACCAGCATCACGACGTTGCCGGCGAGCACCGCGATCACGGTTCCCAGAACGCAGATCAGGAGCGCACTCACCTCGCGGGTCTGACGATCGTTCTCGAGCAGCAGGAGCAGGGCGGCCACAGCGGCCGCGAGCCCCAGGGTCGCGCCGGGCAGGTCGAGGCGGAGCAGGTAGGTGATGCCCGCCACGGGCGTCCCGAGCGACGTCTCGATGCGTCCGCTGCCGTTGAGAAGCGCCGCTTCCACCGCCAGCAACGCGATCGTGGCCGCAAGCCCAACTCCGGCAACCACGCACGCCAATCGCGCCTGCCGAGGCGAGAGCGCGAACACGACGATCGCTGCCGCGACCAGCGGCGCGGGTATGAGCACCAGCTGGAGCCCAGCGCCCAGCATCGTGACGCTACCTCCCGGTACGGGCCAGCGCCGGCGCTCCGACCTCGGTGGCGCAGTACGGGCAGACGCCCCAGCCCAGCCGGAGGCTGCGGTCGCAGCCGGTGCACCTTCGGGCGAACTGCGTCCTGCAGTACGGGCAGAGGATGAACTCCTGCTCGATCTCGCGGCCGCACGTCGGGCAGGGCCTGGTGGGGATCCCCTCGACTGGCGGCTCGAGCAGCACCTGCTCCTCGATGGCGAGGGAACGGACCTGCTCCATGGTCAGCGGCGGCCGCACCATGAAGTAGATGAGGGCACCGAGGAAGGGTGGCACGAATCCGAGCAGCATCGCGAAGAGCGTGAATCCGGGAGAGGTCGTCCGCCGGCGGGCGTCGCGAACCACGTAGAAGGCAAGCGCCAGCCAGAGCACGGCGATGTACGCGACAACGATGACCACCACCGCGGTGAGCAGCGCTCCGAGGTCAAACAGCAGCATCGATGCCTCCTCCTGGGCCTCGGCGCAGCAGTTCGAGCTGTGCCTCCGCCTCGGCGAGACGGCGGCGCGTCTCGTCAACCACCGGGGCAGGTGCCCCGTTCACGAACGCCGGGTTCGCGAGCTGTCCCTGAAGCCGCGACACGTTTGCCTCGAGCAGGCCGATCTGACGTGCGGTCGCATTGGCGTCGGCGGCGGTGTCGGCGATCACCACCTCGGCGTGGAGACTACCCGAAACCACGACCGCTGGATCGACGCCGCGCTCGTGGCTCTCGACCACGGCCGCTGGGACGAGGCCGCCGATCAGCCGGGCGATGTGCTTGTTGATACCCCTGCCTTCGGCGTCGCGCACCACGACGCGAACCCGGTCGCGGGCGCCGCGCGGGACCTTGTTGGCATGTCCGAGCGCCCGGATGCGCTTGACCAGCTCGATCGCTTCCCCGATCTCGTGGTGCGCGGCCGTGGTTTCGGCCTCGTTCCAGAGCGGATCCAGCTCCGGCCACGAACGGTGCTGCAGCGTCTCCGCGGCGTTGGGCAGTTGCTGCGCGCATTCCTCGGTCACAAAAGGCATGAACGGATGAAGCAGGCGCAGGAGTACGTCCAGTGTCGTGACCGCCGTCCACACCGCGGCACGACGGGACTCGTGGTCACCCGCGTCCGCAAGGCGCAGCTTGATGATCTCGACGTACCAGTCACAGAACGAATGCCACGTGGTGTCGTACAACGCGTCGACGGCTTCGTGAAAGCGGTACACCGTGAACCCGGCGTCGCAGGCACGAACCGCGCCGGCAAGCTCGGCGAGCATCCAGCGATCCTCGGGACGCAGCGTCTCCGGCTTGGGTGGATGGACGTCGAGATCCGCGATCGACCCGTTGCCGACCTTGGCAACCAGGAATCCGTTGGTGACCTGCCACAGCTTGTTGGCGAAGCGCTGGTACGAGGCGATCCGGTCCTCATCGAATCGCACGTCCTGGCCGCTCGTGCAGACTGCGGCCGCCCATGCGCGCACTGCGTCTGCGCCGAACTTGTCGATGAGGTCGAGCGGGTCGACGGTGTTGCCCTTCGACTTGCTCATTCGCGATCCGTCAACGGCCTGGATGGTGCTGGTGATCAACACGTCGCTGAAGGGATTGCGGCCCGTGAACTTGAGGCCGTTCATGATCATTCGCGCGACCCAGAGAAAGATGATGTCGCGCCCGGTGACCAGCAGGTCCGTCGGGTAGAAGCGCTCGAGATCAGTCGTCTGCTCGGGCCATCCGAAGATGGCGAATGGCCACAGTCCGCTGCTGAACCAGGTGTCGAGCACGTCCGGGTCCGCGGTCAGCACCGTGCTGCCACACTCGGGACACTCAGTTGGTGGGTCGATCCATGCGAGGCGGTGGCCGTTGGCGCACGTGGACACCGGAATGGCGTGCCCCAGCCAGATCTGCCTGCTGATGCACCAGTCGCGAATGTTGCGCATCCAGTGCAGGTACACGTCGGTGTAGCGCGCTGGATGGAACGTGATCTCACCACTGTCGACGGCGCCGATGCCGGGTGCGGCCAGCGATTCCATGCGCACCCACCACTGCTCGCTGACGAGCGGTTCGAGCACCGTCCCGCAACGATCGCAGTGACCCACCTCGTGGGTGTACGGCTCCTCCTTGACGAGCACGCCCAGCTGACGCAGCGCTTCCGCAACCGCAGTCCTCGCCGCTTCGACGGGCATGCCGTTGAACTGCTTCAGCGATGGCACATCCATGGTGCCGTCCAGGGCGATGACGTTGACGATCGGCAGTGAATGGCGCGCCCCGATCTCGTAGTCGGTCGGGTCGTGACCAGGCGTCACCTTGAGTGCCCCAGTCCCGAATTCCGGCCGCACCGCAGCGTCCTCGAAGATGGGGACGACACGCCACGTGAGCGGGAGCGTCACGTGCTTGCCCACGAATGACGCGTATCGCGCGTCGCCGGGCGCAACCGCGACGCCTGTGTCGCCGAGCATCGTCTCGGGACGCACGGTGGCGACGGTGATGCTGAGCCCGCCTTCGACCGGGTACTTGAGGTAGTAGAGGACGTCGGTCTGCTCCTGCCAGTCGATCTCCTCATCGCTGATCGCGGAGCCGCAGCGTGGGCACCAGTTGACGATGCGCGGACCGCGATAGACGAGACCCTCGTCGAACAGCGTCTTGAACGCAACCCTGATCGCGTGCACGTACTCGTCGTCGAGCGTGAAACGGGAACGCTCCCAGTCGCACGTGTAGCCCATGCGTCGCATCTGCTCATAGATGCGGCCGCCGTACTCCTCGTACCACGCGTCGACGCGCGTCTGAAAGGCGGCTCGGCCCAATGCCTCCTTGGTGGTTCCCTCATCGGCGAGCTGGCGCTCGATGACGTTCTGGGTGGCGATGGCGGCATGGTCGGTCCCCGGACACCATTCGACCTCGAAGCCGCACATCCTTCGATGGCGGCACACGGTGTCCTGGATGGAGAACGTCGATGCGTGCCCCATGTGGAGCGCACCGGTGATGTTCGGCGGTGGGAGCGCGACGACAAAGGCCGGCTTGGTGCTGGTGATATCCGCATGCCCGACACGGAGCTCGTTCCAGCGCTCGCGCCACTTGGGTTCGACGCTGGACCAGTCGAAATTCGTATTCATTGGGCGATTGAGTATATGGGGCGACCGGGTATCACTCGCCCCCCGCGATGCTCGCACCGGACTGTGCGTTGCGCCATTCGGGCGTGAAGGGTGAGCTCGAATAGACGAGTTGAGGGCGGGAGGTGTCGAGCCGCGCCGCCGCCGCGCTCTCTCCCACCGCGGGGAACGTCACCGACGCGGTTGCCGCCAGCGACGTGATGTCGGTCACCGATCCGAAGTACGCCCTGTCGCCGCATCCCACGTAGAACGAGACCAGCCCGACCAGGCGCATGCCCTGCGCGGATGGCACCTGTGCGGCGAGGGGAACCACCACCGCCGCGGGCTGTCCGGCGATCGCGGCGGCGACGTTCACCGGCTGCTGGGCTATCGCTCCTTCGAGATCCTGGCTCACCGCACCGGCCGCGTTCTGAGCCACCTCGGCGAGTGCATCGGGATTGGTCGCATCGAATGACTGGTCGAAACCACCGAGCGCACGCAGCGCGGCAGGCAGGCTCGGGACCGGCGCGGCGATCGTGCAACCCGATGCGCTGTTGCTGATGACATGCGTCAACGTGATCAGGGTCACTGCGAAGAACACCACGACTGCCGCCGCAGCCAGAGCGATGGCCCGGCGACGCACGGTCAGGCCGTACGCCCCTGCGCCGCCTCCTCGGTCGCACCGACGCGACGCTTGGGCTCCTCGGTGAGGAGCAGCGGCTCAACTCCCTCGAGAATCGCCTGTTCCGTGATGACGCAACGCTTGATGTCAGGCCGGCTCGGCACCTCGAACATGCTGTTGAGCAGCACGTCCTCGATGATCGACTTCAGCCCTCGCGCACCGGTGCCACGTGCAAGCGCACGCTCGGCGATGGCGCGCAACGCGCCCTCGTGGAACACCAGCTCGACGTCGTCGAGCGCGAAGAACTTCTGGTACTGCTTGACGAAAGCGTTCTTCGGCTCGGTGAGGATGCGAATGATGTCCTCCTCATCGAGGTAGTCGAGCGCCACCGTGATCGGCAGCCGGCCCACGAACTCCGGGATCAGTCCGTACTTGAGGAGATCCTGTGCCTGGAGCTCGCGGAGCATCTTGGTGGTCTCCTTGGTTCGCGTGCCGCGCGGCTTGCTGTTGAAGCCGATGACCCGCTTGCCGAGACGGTGCTCGATGATCTTCTCGAGTCCGTCGAACGCACCCCCGCAGATGAACAGGATGTTGGTGGTGTTGATCTGGATGAAGTCCTGATGAGGATGCTTGCGACCACCCTGCGGCGGCACGTTGGCAACGGTGCCCTCGAGGATCTTCAGCAGTGCCTGCTGGACACCTTCACCACTGACGTCGCGCGTAATCGAGGGGTTGTCGCTCTTGCGCGCGATCTTGTCGATCTCNNCGACGTCCTCGCCGACGTAGCCCGCCTCGGTGAGGCTGGTCGCATCGGCGATGCTGAACGGCACGTCGATGATGCGCGCGAGAGTCTGCGCGAGAAACGTCTTGCCGCAACCGGTGGGCCCGACCAGGAGCACGTTGGACTTCTGCAACTCGACGTCGCTGTTGGTCTTGGCGTGCGCGATTCGCTTGTAGTGGTTGAACACCGCCACGGACAGCACTTTCTTGGCGTGCTCCTGTCCGATCACGTACTGATCGAGCGAGGCGGCGATCACCTGCGGGTTCGGGATCGTCCCGGGCTTACCGCGCTTGGTGGTGGTGGAGCGGTTGTCCTCCTCAAGGACCTCCTGGCACAGGTCGATGCACTGGTCGCAGATGTACACGCCAGGACCCGCGACGAGCTTGCGGACCTGTTCCTGCCCCTTGCCGCAGAACGAACAACGAGTGTGTCGCCGCCGGTCGTCGCGCTCAGTCACCGCATTCCCCTTGGATTGTCTGCATTCCTACCAACGACCGGTACGGTCTCGCGTTACGCGTGGGCGGTTGCGCCACCACCCGCCTGGGGTGTCTCCACCTCGGGCGGCGCGCCGGGTGGCCGGCCACCATTGCTGCCCTCACCATTCGGCGAGCCACCACTCTTGATTCGGCCCTGGATGATCTCGTCGATCAGGCCGTACTCCTTGGCCTCCTCGGCGCTCATGAAGAAGTCGCGATCCGAGTCGTGATTGACGACCTCGATGGGCTTGCCGGTGTGGTGCGCGAGGATCTCGTCGAGACGGCGGCGGACGCGAAGGATCTCCTGGGCATGGATCTGAATGTCCGTCGCCTGGCCGCTGAATCCGCCCGACGGCTGATGAATCAACACCCGAGTGTTGGGAAGGCTGAGGCGCATTCCCGCTGCACCACCGGCGAGGAGGATGGCCGCCATCGACGCGGCGATGCCCATGCAGATGGTGCCGACACGCGGCTCGACGTACTGCATCGTGTCGTAGATGGCGAGGCCTGCATACACCGAACCCCCTGGGGAGTTGATGTACAGCCAGATGTCCTTCTCCGGGTCCTCACCTGCAAGGAAGAGCAACTGCGCCATGACGACGTTGGCCACCTGGTCGTCGATGGGCGTCCCGATGAAGATGATTCGGTCCTTGAGCAACCGCGAGTAGATGTCCATCCCGCGTTCGCCCCGATTCGTGGTCTCGATGACGTACGGGATCAGATTGGTCGGATTCATACCTTTTCCATTATAGGTGGCCTTTTTTAGTCGCGCTGTCGGAATCCATAGACCGCCAGGCTCATCATCAGCACCCCAAAGGCCACCAGCACTGCCTCCTCGGGCCATACCGAGAGGGGGTGACCAAAGATGGTGAGACCGAGGCTGTCCAGGACGCGTGAGGGGACCCCCGACGCGGTGAGCACCGTGCGTCGGAGCGCGTCGATGCCGTAGCTGGCAGGATCGAAACGTGTCAGCACCAAAAGCCACGCCGGCAGGTTCCCGCCGAGTGGGAAGAGCGCACCCGCGAGGAAGAACAAGGGCATCATCAGGAAGTTCATCACCATCTGGAACCCTTGCATGGTGCGCATGCGTGCCGCCACCGCAACGCCGAGAGCACTCAGCGCGAAGGCGAACAGGAAGATCATCGGGATCAACTCCGCGACGCCGAGAAACGTCAATTTCACGCCGACGAGCGGGGCGAGGATGAGGATGACGATGCCCTGAAACATCGCCTGCGTCGCACCACCGAGCGTCTTGCCGATCGCCACGGCAGAGCGATGGATCGGCGCGACGAGCACCTCCTTCAGGAAGCCGAACTCGCGATCCCAGACGATCGACATCGCGCCGAAGATCGATGTGAACAGGACGGACATGCCGATGATGCCGGGGAAGATGAACTGCACGTACTGCAGTGAGGATCCGGGGCCGCCGAAACCGCCCGTGCTGCCGCGCAATGACGAGCTCAGTCCGCTCCCGAAGACGAACAGAAACAGCACCGGTTGTGCGAGCGATGCGACGACCCGCATGCGGTCACGCCAGTACCGGATGAGATCGCGCTTCCAGATGATGTAGATCGCGCGCATCGTGGCCCCGCGGATGTTCACGGCGCGTGTCTGCGGAATGGTCGGAGCGGTCAATACCTGTTCGGTCATCGGCGTCCTCCCCACATCCTGCCCATGTTTCGCATCGTATCCAGCGAGGTGTTGCTCTGCTCACGAATGGCGCGGCCGGTGAGCTTGAGGAAGACGTCATCAAGGCTCGGACGCCGGGCGCTCACCGCGGTGATCGGCACGCTCAGCTCCGAGAAGAGACGCGGCATGAACGATGCGGAGTCCGGCACTTCAACGAGAAGCGTGCCGTCGACCTGCGTGGGCTCGAGCTGCATGACCCTGCGGATCTCTTCGGATGCGACAGCGGTATCCGGGGTGGTGATCGTGACCACGTCACCCCCGACCCTGCTCTTGAGCTCCGACGGTGTTCCGAGCGCGACGATCTGACCCTGGTCGATGATCGCTATCCGATCGCAGAACTCGGCCTCGTCCATGTAGTGCGTGGTCATGAAGATGGTGATGTGCTCGCGTGCACGCACCGCTTGCAGGTAGTCCCAGATCTTGTTGCGCGTCTGAGGATCGAGACCGAGGGTCGGCTCGTCGAGGAACAGGACCTGCGGGTAATGAAGGATGCCGCGAGCGATCTCGAGGCGCCGCCGCATCCCACCCGAGTAGGTGAGCACCGTGGAGTCGGCCCGCTCCGTCAGCTCAACGATGGACAGCGCGTCGTCGATGCGCTGCTTGCGCGTGGGTGCCGGCAGGCCGTAGAGGTAAGCGTGGAAGTCGAGGTTCTCGCGCCCGGTCAGCTGGCCGTCGAGCGACGGATCCTGGAAGACCAGTCCGATGCGGGCGCGGACTGAGCTGGGATCCTTGAGGACGTCGATGCCGGCGACCTGCGCCACACCAGAGGTCGGGCGGATGAGGGTGCAGAGGATGCTGATCGTGGTCGACTTCCCGGCGCCGTTCGGCCCGAGGAAGCCGAAGATCTCGCCGGCTCCGACCTCGAGATCGATCCCGCGGACCGCCTCGACCTTCCCGTAAGTCTTGACGAGATCGCGGACGCTGATCACCGGCTGAGCCATGCCGGGACAGCTTACCCACGCATGCCCGAGATCACGCCTTAGGTCGAGACGAACTCGGAGTCCTCTGGCGTGACGATCTCCAGCAGCCGCTGTCCGGCGGCCCGGCGGCGCAGATCGCGGCGCGCGAGGTCCTCGAGTCGCCTGCGCTGGGCGGCGTCGATCTTCCGGCCCTCGGCGACCGCTCGTGCCTCGCGCTCGACCTGGTTCTCGTCCACCTCGATTCCCTCCGCAACGGCGAGGGCGTCGAGCGCGAGCTCGAGCCGGACCCGGCTGGCAGCCGGCTCGCGACGTTCGGCGCGCAGCGCTTCCATGCTCTGTCCACTCATCTCGACATAGCGATCGAACGGCAGGCCGAGTGACGCCAGGCGGTACTCGAGATCGGCGAGTTGGCGGTCGATCTCGCGCTCGATCATCACCTCGGGGACGTCGACCCTGACGTAGTCGCGAAGCGCCTCGAGAGCGGCGCCCTCGTGCCGCTCGCGGTCCTGCTCGGCAGCCTCGACGGCGAGGGCGCTGCGGTAGTGCTCGCGAAGGTCCTCGAGCGTCGCTCCGTGCTGGTCGAGCACCGCGAGGGCGTCGTCCTCAGGCGGGAGGATGCGCTCGCGGACCGCGTGCACCGTGACGTCGATGGTCACGGCCTGGCCGCGCAGCTCCTCCTGACGGTAGTCCTGGGGCAGGGTCGTCTCGAAGCTGCGCGACTCCCCCGCAGTCAGCCCGATCACGCCATCGACGATCGCGGGGATCACCGTCTCGCGATCCAGCTCCAGCTCACGCTCCTCGCCGTCGCCACCGGTGAGGATCTCATCGCCGCGACGCATCACCAGCGTGCAGCGGATCACGTCGCCCGCCTGGGCGGCGCGGTCGACGTCGACGACCTCGGAGTGACGCTTGCGTGCCTCGAGGATCGCCTCGTCGACGCTCTCCTCGGTGATCTCGGTGGTCTCCATCGGGACGCGCAGGGTGAGGTAGTCGCGCAGGTCGACCTCCGGCTTCACCGTGACCGTCGCGGTGAACTTGAGCGGCTGGTCGCGCTCGAGCTCGCCGAGGTCGAGCTCAGGATCGCCAACCGGTTCCACGCCGGTCTCGTCGATGGCGCGACGGTACAGGTCGGGAACCAGGTGATCCACGGTCTCGTGCCGGATGGTCTCCCAGCCGATGGCGCGCTCGACCATCGCAGCCGGCGCCTTGCCGGGGCGGAACCCCGGAATACGGACACGTCCGGCGAGGCGCTTGAGCGCAGCCTGGACGGCCGCGTCGACCTCACCAGGGGTTGCCTCGATCTGCAGAGCGACCTGCGAGGCAGCCTTGCGTTCGAGCGTGACGGTCATTCCTGGACTCTTGCCNNCCGGGCTCTCGGCTGGGGTGTCGGTCATCTGAGTACTCATATTTCTCTATGGGTGGTGGGCGCCGTGCGCGGACCGAGACTCGAACTCGGACGGGTCACCCCACGGGATCCTAAGTCCCGCGCGTCTACCGATTCCGCCATCCGCGCCCGGTCGGTCGAACCGGCCAATGGCAGTTTAGTGCTTGCGCCATGAGGCATTACCCGTGAGACCCCCGGTCAAGCGTGAGCGACCGACGAACCGTGACCGAATGATCGCTGGACAACCATCGTCGCGCTGCCTACTCTTGAGGCATCCCCAACTCGCAGACGGAGGATCTGGATGGAGCCGAATCATCTGACCGCAACGGCAGGTCCGCAGGAGGTCGTTGCGAAGATCGACCAGAAGGCGCTCCGGCTGTCGGCGCTACTGCGGGAGATCGACAACCACCCTATCGAGCTGGAAACCGTGCTGCGGGACCAGCTCGATGACGTTCTGGAGATGCTGGCGTGCCGCATCGCCGCCACCAGAACGCTCCTACACGGATCCAGCCTCGAATTGACGGGGGCCGGATCACCCGCATAACAGGCGCCATCAGGCGCCTCGGGACGGCGACTGCAGTGGAGGCTGCGGCCGCCGTCCTGATCGTGCTCGCCGCGATCGTGGTGCGCTTCTGGGCGCTCCAGACTCAGCCGGGCGGGCTGTACCCGGACGAGGCTGCAGAGGGTCTCAGCGCTCAGAGCCTTCTGACCATCCCGGGGTATCACCCGGTGTTCTTCAACAGCGATGGCGGGCGTGAGGCGCTTTACGCGTACATCGTTGCCGCTGTCTTCAAGGTGTTCGGGTCCTCGGTGCTGACGCTTCGGGGCGCCGCCGCCGCGATCGGGGTCGCCGGCGTTATCGCCACCTACGTCGCCGTCCGGCGCTTCGGGCGCGGCCCGGCGCTCATGGCGATGGCCTGGACCGCCGGGTCGCTCTGGATGATCGCCGTCTCTCGCGACGGGTTCAGGAACATCCTGACCGTCCTGGTTGGCGCCGCCGCGCTGGCGGCACTGCTGCGCTGGGGTGACCGGCCGTCGCGATGGAGCGCCCTGGCTGCCGGCGTGGCTGTCGCGCTCGGGTTCTGGACCTATCAACCGCTCAAGCTCCTGCCGCTGCTGGCCGTGCTCTGGTTGCTCTGGATGCGGGCTCGCGAACGCAAGCGATTCCAGTCTCTCGTCAGGACCTGGCGATGGGCGACCGGCGCGTTTGTCGTTGTCGTGGCGCCGATGGTGTACACGGCCATCACGGACTTCTCCGGCTACTTCGGCCGCGCCGCGTTCGTCTCCGTCTTCAACAGCGGGTCGATGTCGCAGGACAGCTATCCGGTGCACATCCTCAAAACCCTTGGCATGTTCCTCTTCACCGGGGACCCCAACCCGCGCCACGACGTGGCCGGGTTGCCGCTCCTCGGTCCCATCCTGGTTGTCCCCTTCCTGCTCGGTATCTGGCATTGCTGGCGACGGCGCGCCGACCAGGGGTATGCGCTGGTGCTCCTCGGGCTGCCGGTTTTTCTGATTCCCCCGCTCATCGCCAACGAGGGTGGCGCGCCTCACTTTCTCAGGTCGCTCGGTCTCGCGCCGTATGTCGCGGCATTTGTCGGCCTCGGTTGCGTCGAGGGCATCGCCATCGTGCGGAGGCTGACCGCGGGTTTCGGTGGGTCGGAGAAGGCGGCGACCCAGGCCGGTTGGACTGTCTGCGCCATCGCTGTCACGTGGCTCGGAGTCGCCTCTGCGGTGACGTACGTCAACCGTTCGGTCGCTGCTCGATACGCGGCGTTCACGTTCGCCGATGTCGCGCTGGCCGATGCGGCGGTGAACAATCCCACTGACGGCGGGCCGTCGACGCTGGTCATCCTCGACAGCTACGACGCGATGGATGTCCAGTTTCTCGACGCGGGGCGGCTGCCGACCATCGTCGCGCCGATGACGAAGATCGCGAACCCTGCCGTCTACACGCTGATCGTCGCGCCGTCACGAGCTGACATCGCTGCGTCGGTGGGATCGGGCATCGCCGCGGAGGCCCAGGTCGAGGCGACCGACCCGGAGGGCAACCCGGTCGTCTTCAGCGTCGTTCCCCAGCCGGAGGTCCCGACCCTGCCCTGACGCGGCGCTCCGACGCCCCCCAGACGCGAGCCCCGACCCTGCCCTGACGCGGCCGCTCTATGGTGGCAACGATGTTGCGCGGATATGCGGGGAAGATCTGGCTGATCACAATCGTCGGGCTCGTCGCGCGCCTTGCCCTGCTCGGATATCAGCCCCTCTGGCGTGACGAGGCCTTCACCGCGCTGGCGGTGCAGCGACCACTCGGCTCGATGCTCGACGTGGTCCGCAATGACAGCGCTCCGCCACTCTTCTATCTCGTCGAGCGACTTTTCGCGGTGATATCGACCAGCCCGGCCGTCCTCCGCCTCTTCCCGGTACTGCTTGGGACGGCGGCGATTCCCTTGCTGGCAGCGCTCGGCCGGCGCATCGCCGGCGACCGCGGCGGCGTGTGGTCGGCCGTGGTCGGTGCGGTCGCGCCCGCACTGCTGGTGAGTTCGCTCGATGCGCGCATGTACATGCTGGTCACGGCACTCGTGCTCGCGTCGACGCTCTGCCTGTTGCGCGCACTCGAACGTCCCTCGCCGCTGCGCTGGGGCCTGTATTCGGTGCTGTCGATTCTTGCGGTGTACACGGTGTACTTCGCACTCTTCGCCGTGTTCGCGCAGGTGGTGACCGTTGCAATCCTCCACCGCCGGCGATTCCGTACGGTGGTGCTCGTCGGCGTCCTCGGACTTGCGGCCGCGGTGAGTCTGGTGCCGTGGATCATCGCGGCCCGTGCGCAGTTGAGTCACAGCGCCGGCGCATTCTGGGTGCCGCCACTGAGCGTCAAGAGCCTGTTCGGCGGCCTGGAGCAGTTCTTCACGGGCCCACCACTCAACACCTGGGTGACCGGGTTTGCGCTTCTACGGACCCTCGAGATCCTGGGTGACGTCGCCGGGTGCCTGGCCCTCGTCGCCCTGGTAGTCAACCGAAAGCGCCTCACCGCTACGGGCGCACAGGCTGCGGCGTTCCTGGGCCTCGCGGTGGTGATCGGTGTCGGCGTGATGGTGCTTGCGAGCCTCTACCACCCGCTCGAGGACGGCAAGTACCTGAGCGCCGCATGGGCGCCGCTCTATGCCCTGCTCGGTGCCGGGCTCGCGAGCATGCCGTGGGGGCGGATCGCGGTCGGGGCCGCCGCAGTGACCACCGCGGTCGCCGCGGGGACGGCCCTGGCGATCACCAACCCCCAGACGTCGATGGCGCTCGCCTCGGTTCAGGGTCCCGCGTCGCACGGTGACCTCGTGGCCGCGTACCCAAGCGAGTACCTGCTGGTCCGCTACTACGGTGATCGCGCGATCGTCGACAACGCCCACGCACTCGCCGGGAACGTGCCGTGGTTCTGGGGCACTGCCGTGTATCCTCCCGATGCCATCCTGCACGCCCTGCCCAGGCCGGCGACGGGCGTGGTCTGGTACGTGGCCGAGCCCGGCGACCCGATGCCGAACACCACCGGTTATCGCGTCGGGAGCACCCGCTGCTGGATCGGCGTCTGTGTCACGATGCTCAGCCCTTCGGCAGGCGCGACTGCCGGATAGCCGCAGTGATGTGAGGAGGACATCGTGAAGGGCTTCCGTGATTTTCTCAACCAGGGCAACGTTGTTCAGCTGGCGGTGGCGTTTGTCATCGGCGGCGCATTCGGTGCGGTCGTGACGGCACTGGTCGCCGATGTCATCAATCCGATCATCGCCATCCCGTTCGGCAAACCCGATTTCGACAGCCTCGTGGTCACCATCAACGGCAGCGACGTCAAGTACGGCACCTTCATCACCGCGGTGATCGCGTTCCTGTTCATCGCCGCAGGCGTGTATTTCTTCTTCATCCTTCCGTACAACCGTCTCCAGGCGCGTGCGCGTTCCGCCGCACCGGCGGAGTCCAACACGCGCGCATGCCCCGAGTGCCTGTCGGTCATCCCCAAGGCTGCACACCGCTGCTCTGCCTGCACCGCGGTGGTCGAGCCGCAAGCTGCATAGCCAAGCCGGCACGCGTGTCTGACGTCAATATCGACCCGACTCGCAGACCCGCGGTCAGCACCGATCAGACGGGCCCGCCCGAAGTCCACGCCGCGCACCTCGACGAGCTTTCACCTCGCGCACTGCTCGGCATCCTCGCAGTGCGGCAGGACGTCTTCGTCGTCGAGCAGAACTGCGCATATCCCGATATCGACGCCCGCGACGTCGAGGCCGAGACACTGCACCTGTGGATCGAGGACAGCGACGGACGTGTGCTGAGCACACTGCGTCTCCTCCGCGAGAGCGACGGTGCACACCGCATCGGGCGCGTCGCGACCCTCGCCGCAGCGCGAGGCCGCAGCTACTCCGGTGCGCTGCTCAGGCGAGCGATCGAGCTGTCAGGGCCACCGATTGTTCTGAGCGCGCAGGCATATCTCGTCGACTGGTACGCGCGTTGCGGTTTCGAGGTCTGCGGAGAGCGCTGGATCGAGGACGGCATCGAGCATGCGCCGATGCGCCTCGACATCAGGCCGTGACGATGTTGACGATGCGGTCGACCACGGCGATGACCTGACGGGGCTCGCGTCCACCCAGCAACTCCACGACACGCGGGTGGGCGAGCGCCAGCGCGCTCAGGTCAGCCTGTGGCGTCCCGGCATCGACCTCGAACTCGGCGCGCCGCTTGCCGTTGACTGTGATCGCGATGTTCGCCCGCAGCGGAGCAGCAAGCTCGGCGTCGTAGGTGGGCCAGGTGCCGCGCGCGTGCACCGAGTCCTCATGGCCAGTTCGCTCCCAGAGCTCTTCGGTGACAAACGGCGCAAAGGGTGCGAGCAACTTCAACAACGTGTCAGCGTCGACGCGGCGCGCTGTCCCGTCCGTGCACTCGTGGTCGAGGTCGCGAGCGAACTCCATGAGGTGCGCGATCGCCGTGTTGTATCGAAGCTCGGCGATGTCGTCCTCGACTTGCTTGATGAGGCGATGGCGACGGCGCTCCCTGGTCTCATCGCCGGCGTTCGTGCCAGTGGCAAGCTGCGTGGCGCGCCACGTCCGGTTGATGAACCGCGTCATCCCGGCGATGCCCTTGTCGCGGAAGTCGCCGCCAAGCGTGTACGGACCGAGGTACATCATGAAAAGGCGAACCGTGTCCGCCCCATAGCGCTCGATGTACTCGTCGGGGTTGAGCACATTCCCACGGCTCTTCGACATCTTCGCCCCGTCCATGATGATCATGCCGTGGGCGCGGAACCGTGTGTACGGCTCCACAACCGGTACGAGACCCATGTCATGGAGCGCGCGCATCACAAATCGCGCGTAGAGCAGGTGTCGCACTGCGTGCTCGTTGCCCCCGATGTACATGTCCACCGGCAACCACGTGTCAGTGCGTTCCTTATCGAAGGGAACGTCGTCGAAGTCCGTCGACGGATAGCGGAGCTGGTACCACGAGGAGTCGAGGAACGTGTCGCTGACGTCGGTCTCGCGTCGCGCAGGTCCGCCGCACTTCGGGCACGTGACGTTGACCCAGTCCTCCACCGTCGCGAGCGGCGAGAGTCCGGTGCCACGTGGACGGAAATCCTCGACATCGGGAAGTAGCACCGGGAGATCCTCTTCCGGCACCGCCACCGGTCCGTCGTTGGGGCAGTGGATGATCGGAATCGGCGGACCCCAGTAGCGCTGCCGCGAGATGAGCCAGTCGCGGAGCTTGTACTGCACGCTCGGTTCGCCGCGACGCAACTCGTGAAGGCGCTCGACGATGCGCCGCTTTCCCTCATCGGCGGCGAGGCCGTCGAACTCGCCGCTGTTGACCAGCGTGCCGAAGCCGGCATACGGGGCTTCATCGACGTTGCGGCCGCTGATCACCTCGACGATCGGGAGCGCGTGCGCGCGAGCGAATGCCCAGTCGCGTGCGTCATGTCCCGGGACCGCCATGATCGCGCCGGTACCGTAGCCACCGAGCACGTACGGCGCGGCCCACACCGGAAGGCGCGCCCCCGTGAGCGGGTGAATCGCGAAGGACCCGAGCTCCATGCCGACCGAGAAGTCCGGTTCAGCAGCCGTCGGCGGGAACTTGTTCCGCCACGCGTTGACCTCTCCCATGCGTTCAGGGGGCACGAAGTCCTCGAGCTCGGGATGGTCGGCGCCGATCACGAGAAAGGTGGCGCCGTAGATGGTGTCCGGGCGCGTGGTGTACACGGTGACGTCCTTGCGCCGGCACCCGGCGAGGTCGAACAGGATGGTTGCGCCCTCGCTGCGCCCGATCCAGTTGCGCTGCATGGTCTTTGTCGATTCCGACCAGTCGAGCGTGTCCAGCGCGTCGAGCAATTCCTGCGCGTAGCGCGTGATCTTGATCCACCACTGGCGGAGGTAGCGCGTCTGCACGACGGTGTGGCAGCGCTCGCAGCGGCCCTGTTCCACCTGTTCGTCGGCGAGCACGGTGAGGCACGACGGACACCAGTTGACGGCGCCCTCGCGCCACTCGGCGAGCCCCGCGTTGAAGAGGCGAACGAAGAGCCACTGCGTCCATCGGTAGTACGCGGGATCGGCCGTGTTGACCTGATGACTCCAGTCGAACATCGAGCCGATCCGCGAGAGCTGGTTCTCCCGGAAGTTCTGGACCGCGCGACGCATCACCACCGCGGGATGCTCGCCGATCTTCATCGCGTAGTTCTCGGAGTGGATGCCGAAGGCATCGAACCCCATCGGCTCGAAGACGGTGTCGCCCATGAGGCGCCGCCAGCGGCCGTAGATGTCGCCCCCAGCGAACGGGATGATGTGCCCGACATGGAGCCCCTCGGCTGAGGGGTACGGGAACATCATGAGGTTGTAGAAGGGCCGGTCCGGGTCGTCGAGCTGGGTGCGATAGTCGCCGCGCTCGTCCCAGATCCGCCGCCAGCGTGCCTCGACCGCGGCATGGTCGTACACGTCGAGGCGGCCCGGCTCAGGGGCATCGGGAGCGGGGAGCGTGCCCATACACAAAGGGTATCCCGAGTCCACGCCCAGCCCAAACTCAGATGCCGCGACGCCCGCGAGTACACTCGGGCGCTCATGGAACAGGGCCGCACCGGCATCGAGATCCGCGACGCGCAGGGCGACGCCGAGCTTCAGCGCTTTGCGGAGGTGGATGCGGAGTCGTTCGCGGGCCGCGCCGCCAGCAACATGCGCTGGCTCAAGGCGGCGGCGCCGCTCGCACCGCTGCGCCTCGCGCACATGGATGGCGAGGTCGTCGGCGGCTACATGCTCCTGCCCGTCGGGCAGTTCTTCGGCGGGAAATCGGTTCCCGCCCAGGCCGTGACCGCCGTCGCCGTCCATCCCGCCTGGCGCCGCCTCGGGGTGGCGGGGGCGTTGATGCATGACTGCGTCGCGCTCGCGCGCGAGCAGGGCGCCGCCCTTGCGCCGCTCCATGCGGCAACGGTTCGCCTCTACCGTCGCTGGGGTTGGGAAGTCTGCTCCATGACCCTGCGCCAGATCGTGCGGACCGTCGCACTGGCGGGGTTCACCGGCGCGGGGAGGGTTCGAACCAGCCCCGATCGCGGTGCCGTCGAAGCCCTGCGCCGGACCCACCTTGTCCACTGGGACGGCCCGCTCGATCGGCCCGACTGGTTCCTCTCTGTTGAGTGGGACCCGGGCGACCCGGAGACGCCCCGCTTTGAATACGGCTGGTACGAGGGCGATCGGCTCACCGGGTACGTGCGCTACATGGCCGAGCGCCAGGCCGGTGGTTGGATCCGCCTGCACGTCCAGGAGTTCATCGCCACGACGCAGGACGCCCTGCGTGGCCTCCTCGGATTTCTCGGCGGTCAGGAGTCGCAGAGCAGCGATGTCATGTTCGTGCACTCGGCGCTCCCCGACGCCTCGCCGCTGCACTGGCTGCTCCCCGAATCGCATCGCGCAATCGAGCTGGAGGGCTTCCTCTGCTGGATGCAGCGCATCATCAATATCGACACGGCGATGACGGCGCGGGGCTGGCCCGAGCGCGCCGCCGGTCGCCTTGACCTGGAGGTGACCGATCCCATCACCGGCGTGGATCGGCTCGTGCTCGAGGTGGAAGGTGGGTCGGCCCGCGTCACCCCGGGCGGAAGCGGCGCGATCCGGTGTGGTATCGGTGCGCTCTCAGCGTGGTACTCGAGCGCGCTTCGCGCTCAGGATGCGGTCCGGCTCGGTCTCCTCGAGGGCGACGCGGACGCGGTGACCGCCATGGACGCCCTGATCGCCGGCGGTCTGCCCTGGCTGCCCGACTTCTTCTGAGCTACGTAGACGTCGCGAGTCGCGCTTGGCGCAACGCATGTGCCCACCACGAGAGGTCGTCGAGGAGTGCGGCGGCGGCCTTGTCGAACAGGTCGGGATTCTGCGGGTTCCCATCCGGCCCGAAGACGCGCTGCGCGAACTGGATCGAGACTGACGCTCGAATCGGCGCCATCTGCAACTCGATCGCGACCTGGCGCAACTGCTGCATCGCACGGGTCCCAGCCGACCAGCCGCCGTAGCTCACGAACGCGACCGGTTTGCGATTCCACTCGCGGTACACGGCGTCGAGCGCACTCTTCAGCACCGCCGGATAGCCGTGGTTGTACTCCGGCGTGACGACGACGAAGCCGTCCGCCGGACCGATGATCTCCGCCCAGCGCTGGGCCTTCTCATCGTATTCGGACACCGTCGCCGGGAGCGGACGGTCGTAGTACTCGAAGATCCAGTCGCGGAGGTCGACGAGCTCGAAGGTGAGATCGGCGCGCTCGTCCGCGCGGCGCAGAAACCAGCGCGCGACGGTGTCACCGAAACGCCCGTCACGAGTGCTGCCGACGATGACGAGGATGTGGGGTTTGTCGTCTGTCGTTGCCATGGTTGAGCGACGATACCGGATCGCCCAACCCTAAGATCGCGCTCATGCCCGACCCTGCGCTGCTCCACCTTCGCCTTGCGCGTTTGCGCTCGCAGCACCTGACTGACGATTCGCGTCTGGAGAGCGATGTCGCATCGGTTGCCGGCGCGATGTGTGCACTGCAAGCGCAGGCATTCGATGCCGCGCGTCATCAGGTGCGTGTGCGCAGTGTCGGGCTGACGGCCGCGGCGGTGGATCGCGCGTTCGAGCAGGAACGTTCGGTGGTACGCACCTGGTTGATGCGCGGCACGCTTCATGTCTGTGCAGCCGACGACGTGCGCTGGCTGCTCGATGTTTTCGGCCCTGCTGTCAATCAGTTTGGCGCGAGTCAGCGGAGGAACCTCGGTCTCGACGACGCGACCTGTGAGCGTGGTGTCGCGGTGATCCGCACCGCGCTGGCCGGCGGCCCGATGGCGCGGCGGCAGATCCGCGAGCGGTTGGTCAGCGCCCGCGTGCTCGAGGAACCGGTTGGACAGACACTGCTGCACCTGCTCTATCACGCCGCTGCCCTCGGGGTCGTGTGCTGCGGTCCGCGCATCGGGCGCGATGACAGCTTCGTCCTCCTGGATGACTGGGTCCCGAAGTCGCCCAGTGCTCGTGGCGATGTTGCCCGCGCCGAGTTGGCCCGCCGCTACTTCGCCGCCTACGGTCCCGCGGGCGTTGCCGACTTCGCCGCGTGGTCAGGCTTGCGCCAGTCCGTGATCCGCGCGGCGATGGCGACAATCAGCGCGGAGCTCGTCGAGTTCCCAGGACCGATCCGCGGCCTCTGGACACTCGGACCTGCGGCCGATATCGCCGGCATCACCCGGCCCGACGTCCGCCTCCTCGGCCACTTCGACACCTTTCTTCTCGGCTACCGCCGCCGCCAGCATGTGGGCGACGCGCAGGCAGAGGCATGGATTCATGACGGTGGCGGCGGCTGGATCCGCCCGGTGATCTGCGTCGATGGCTGGATCGCCGGCGGGTGGCGCCTGGAGCAGGCTGCAGGGCAGATCGAGATCAAGATCATGCCGTTCGACCGGATCAGCCGGCGAGCAGACTCCGCGATCGGCCGCGAGGTCGCCTCGATCGGCCGATTCGTAGAGAAACCGGCGCGATGGTCGCGGGGGCCGTTGGTGAGTTTCGCGTCCGCTGCCACCTAGCGCAATTCCGTCNNTTCCGTCACGTCGTCGCGCGTGCTACGCGGTGCGGCGCTTCCGTCACCTTGCCGTGAGTTCTACACGTCAAGGCATTGGAGCTCGATTCGCCGCGATCGCCCATCCCGCCGGTGCGTCGAGCCGGCCCTGCGGGGCGGAGATCGACCACGAGCCAACGGAGGCGCGCGGCGCCGTGATCCCAAACCAGTTGGGATCCGAGAACCTGTTCTCTTGGATATTCATTGGGCGGGCGCGGTCCGCATGCAGCTGGAGCCGGACCGTCCCGTTCTCCTCAACGCTCACCATCCCGATGCGAATACCCCGCCAGGCTCTCAGCGTCGTTTCTGCCTGCGCACGCTGCGCATCGTCGCGGAGGTCGACAGTTCCGATTCCGCGGCCTGGCACGTTTTTTTCGACGCGGATCACTTCGGCGATTGTTATCTCCAGGTCGGCGTCACCGAACCTCAGTTTCACCTGATTGCTCGTGACCTCAACTCCCGTGAGCGGCTGGTTGCAGAACGCCTGCAGGATTGCGGTGCGCCCACGTCGCTCTTCGTCAACCCACTCGCGCTCCAGAGTGAGCGCATCGCGGTCAGCGTCGTAGAGATGCTCGCGAACGAGAAAGTCTGGTCCCCAACTGCTGAGTCGGAACGTGTTTCCCTCGACTGCATCTACCCCGTGGATCCGATGGATGTTGGCGGGATCGGCGCCGTGGCTACGAAACTCGCCACCAACGCGCAGACGGCGAGCGCGGAAACCGCAGCCGACCACGACGCACCATTCCTCGTCGTCGCTGATGGCCGCTCCCATCGCACCTCCGTACATGTCTTCGAGCAGGAGCCAGGGCAGTCCATCTCCCTCGACGCAGACCATGCTGCCCAGCTCTTGCCAGACGACAAAGCGCGGCGAGCGGCGTAGCACCCGGCCGACCGGTCTCCCCTTGGAAAGCACAATCTCTCCGCCCGCGCTGCTCGGCTCGAACGTTGTGCCGGCTTCTGCCGTGGTCTCCGCTCCATCGCCTCGGAGTGGGCCCACCAGTTGACGTTCCTCAGCGAATTCCGCCGACGTCTCCGTCCGAATGGCGGCGCAACGCCTTGCCTCGTCGACGATGTCGCGCGGTTCGCCGATGGTGTCTGTGTCGGCGTCGTAGATCCATTCCCGTGTGGTCCAACCGTTGCCGGTACCCCATTGGGTTGAGAGTACGAACCGGCGGGCGTCGAGCGCGCGTACGCCAGTGAACAGGACCGCGTCCGCAAGGTCGCCCTTCATTGGCATGTGCAGTTCCCACCGCGCGTGAGGGGGACGACGCCAGTGGGCCTGCGGCAGAGCGCCCTCGCGAAGCGGAAAAGCGATGAACCCGAGGCCGATGACAACGCACCACTGCTCGTCGTCACTGATCGCCGCTCCTCTCGGGCCCTCCCACATCCGAGCGACACGCGTCCACGGCAGGTCCTCTCCCTGTGCGTGGACCTCCTGTGCAGCCTCCGCCCACACCGCGAATCGAGGTGAGCGAGCCATCACATAGCCGTGCGTCCGGCCACCGACAATGACGTTCTCGATGGTCGATCCCGGGATCAACCCCGGCTTCCGCTCGAATGTCCGCACCGCGACACCGGTTTGATTCGACGAGGGTCGCTTGAAGACATTTCTCATCCGCATGCTCTTGTCCCTTTTTGCTCACCGAGATTTCGGCGAGTGGCATGCCGCTACGGAACTTCGTCCCCCGGTCTCGCCAGCGGCGACCTGAGGCGAATCGCGTGTCGTGGGCTCAGTTTGGTACCCCACGACGGCCGGTGTGGTGCGGCCAACGTTGCAGTGAGCATGCGCGCGACTTGAGTGATCGCGAGAGTCACCACCGGACTGTCACAGGAAGCAGTTGCACGAAGCGAATGGCATCGATATCCGCCATGGCCGTCCGACTGCTTCGCGTTCGGCAGCCGTATCGGACCGTGTTGCCACACAGTCGGTCGCCGCATCGTGGCGCGTTGCGACAAAGTCGGTCGCCGCATTNNGACGCCGCAATGGCACGGTGTTGCCTCGAACCGTGACGCGCATGGCAGGACCTGCTGCCCTGACCCGCCCACGCCCGTCGCGGGAGCGCGGATCCACGTGCGATGCGTCGGCGTGGGCGGAATCGCGAGCATGCGCCCGTCTTCGACCCGAGCTAACTGCCAGCCTCCCTCGTGGACCAACCAGTGGTGGCGGTAGCAGAGCAAGACCA
>PKXZ01000050.1 GCA_003132525.1 Candidatus Dormiibacterota bacterium
CGGTGCTCCATCATCTTGTGGATACCTGAAATAGCGACGGCAGCGGGGATGAGGAACTGTGCCGACGTGAGCAGCGGGTTTGCAACACGGGCCAGTACCTGCTGAGACAGCGGATCATTCGGGGACACCTGACTCAAGATGTTGAGCCAGTGAATCGCAGCGGTAGCGGCAAGTACCAGCATGGCGGATGCTCCTCAACCCTCGATCTCGAGTAGCCCACTTCGGGCTGGAAGCAGAACTCTGAGTGCGCGACGCGGACCGACACTGGACAGTGCCGGAGCTCACCGATTCCCCATGCGCGGCGGATCAGGATGTCGCTACATCGCCCCGATCCTCCGCGCGGTTACGAAATGCAATGAGCCAACCCCCCGAGGTCGCCTGCAGCAAGGCTGCACACTGATCCATCTGACGACGGAACGACGGCCGGCCGGTATCGCAGACGGCTGCTCGGCGGACGGAGGCGGGCTCAGCGGCGTCATGCGCCAGAATCTGAGCTACCGCGCACGCACGCGGGAACCTCACGGAGACTGAACGATGTTCGCAAGCATTCTCGTCGGCGTGGATCGATCGGAGCATGCGCAGGTCGCGCTCACCCAAGCGATTGACCTCGCGCGTACACAAAACGCTTCGCTCACCGTCCTGGCCGCGTACAGCACCCAGATGCCGTGGGGTCCGGTTGCTCCGCTGCCCCAGAGCGCAGTCGACGAATTCGTCGCGAGTGTTCGGAGCGAGGCTCAGGCGATCGCGGACCAGGCGAAAGAAGCGATCCCGGCCGGCGTCAAGGCAGACGTGCTCGTGATCGACGGATCGCCGGCTGAGGCGCTCCTGGAGCAGGCCAGCACCGGTGGGCATGACCTCATCGTGGTCGGATCGCGGGGGCGAGGGGATGCCGGATCACTGCTTCTGGGCAGCGTCAGTCACGCGGTGCTCCACCACAGCCGCGTCCCGGTGCTGATCGTCCACGTCCCGTCGGTAGAAAGCCCGGACGCGGCTTCCGCCAAGTAGCCACGTTCAGAGGGCAACCGCCGCGGTGGAGTCATAGGTCGAGGCACCTCACGAGTTGTGAGTCAACGCAGCCCCGGTGACGTGGACTTGAGTGGTGTCAACGATGTCTTGAGACATCGGTCCAACAGCGCGTCGAACGCGCTAGTCGTCGCGCCGAACTGACCCTCAGCCGTCCGGTGCGTCCGGGGCTCGCGACCGCCACCTCACGCCAGGAATCGGCGCAACCGACTTCATCTGTCCATCGACCCCTCGGACGAGTGTCCATCCGCCCTCATGCGCGAGCCAGTGGTGGCGGTGGCACAGGAGGACGAGGTTGTCGAGATCGGTCGGCCCGCCGCGAGCCCAATGCTTGATGTGATGCGCCGCCGTCCACGACGCCGGGCGATCGCATCCCGGCCACTCACACCCGGCATGCCGCGCACGCAATGCGCGTCGCATCGGCCCTGAGGGAAGCCGCCGAGCGCGCCCCACGTCGACCACTGCTGAATCGGTCCCGAGGAGCACACGAGTGAGGCTTGAGTCGCACGCCAGGCGTTGAACGGTCGCCGTCCCAATCGGGCCGGCGCGTTCCAGCATCGCGGCAGGTGAACCCGCCAGTCCCATGAGGGTCTCGAGGCTTGTGGTCACCTGAAGGTGAGGCCGCTGACCGCCAGCCCGGGGGAGGTCGGCGGCGTCGAGACGATGACCGGCCAGCTCAACGAGCGCATCGGCGTAGCGCCGTTCCCGCGAGCGGTCGTCGTCACTGCCGGAGCGCTGGGCGAGCGCGTCGAGCGTCGTGCACAGCGTCGCGCCCCCCACCGGGTCGAGGAAGCCCCTGATGAAAACAGCGCCGCCCTCTCCGGTCCGCACGTCCAAAGTGCGGGCCTCGACGTCCTTGAGCTGCTCCGCCTGGAACGCCTCAACGTCGTGCGCGTGGCGGGCGTGGGCACAATCAGTGCGAAAGCGGCTCAGTCCATGGGCCATCGCCTGATCCAGCAGTGGCCGTTCCTCGAACTGAGTAGCAGTCGGAGACTCCTGAAACGCTCGTGCCGTCCCGGCCATCAGCGCGAGATGGGCGAAACCCAGCTTCCCCTCCTCGACCGCTGCGATGCTCTCAGCGAGAGCGGTCGCCTGCGATCCAACGGCTATCGCAGTCGTCGCCCCCGCGGAGGTCATCCCGCACTCCAGGCGCATCCATTGAGGAGGGCTGACGCAGCCCTGCCACTCCTCTTCTTCGGTGTCGGCGAAGGCACCGGCGACTGCCGAAAACTCCAACTCGATTCGGTCGATGATCTGGCGCAGTCGCATCAGTTCACTTCGCAGGATGGGTGGGGCTATTGACCTCGTGCGAACCCGCAAACGATCGGTCGCAACCGCGAGACACCCGATCTCGTCGCCAGCCCTCTGGCCATTGTCGCCGCCGTCACACATTTCTGTAGTATACACAACGCTGTATACGCTCGGCGGCGTGACACGATCCCTCGCCCAACACCCG
The DNA here is from genome assembly GCA_003132525.1 of Candidatus Dormiibacterota bacterium. Taxonomy (GTDB): domain Bacteria; phylum Chloroflexota; class Dormibacteria; order Aeolococcales; family Aeolococcaceae; genus Palsa-851. Next base: position 2,480 of record PKXZ01000050.1, read on the forward strand.
CCAGCCCCGAAGCGGGACGCGCCTCACACCCCGCGCCAAGACCGCGGACCGCGAGAACGGTCAAGCCCGAGCTAGCTAACCAGCTCCGCAGTCTCGACTCGCGGCGTGGCCACACGAGCGGCTGCAGCAGGCCGCGCCGGGCTCGCGCCCCGCAACCACGAGGCCGTCGCTCCGACCAGCATCATCACGACCGAGAACACGAACGTGATGTGCATCCCGTCGATGAACGGGTTGCTGATCAGATTCGGGAAGAACGTGTGCCCGGTCAAGTACGCGGCCTGGCTTGCCGACAGCGTGTGCAGCGAAGGACCGAGCAGCGTCGTGATCGGGTTGTACCCGAGGAACGCCGCGAACAGCGACCCCACCGGAGGCAGGTTCGCAACCTGGTGCGCCACGGTTGTCGACACACCGTGCGCGGTCAGGCCCGCGAACATCGTCGACGGCAACGTGGAGCTGAGCCCCGCGATCATCAGCGAGAAGAAGATGCCGATCGACAGCGTCATGCCGCTGTTCTGGAACGTCGCGAGCATGCCCGACGCGACACCGCGGCGCTCCGCGGGGACCGCATTCATCACGCCCGCTGTGTTCGGCGCTACGAACATCCCCATCGACAAACCGACGAGGAACAGCAGCAGCGCAAAGGGCAGGTACGAGAAGTTGGCCGGGAGGAGGAGGAACAGGCCGAACCCGATCGCCGAACAGACCATGCCCGCGGTGGCGAAGCCGCGCGAGCCCAGCCGGTCAGAGAGAAAGCCGGAGGACGGACCACCGATCAGGAAGCCGGCGGTCAAGGGCAGCATGAAGATCGCGGCATAGAACGGCGTCGACTCGTAGCTGTACCCGTGCAATGGCAACCAGATCCCCTGCAGCCAGATGATCACCATGAACATCAGGCCGCCGCGTCCAATGGAGCTGAGCAGCGCCGCGACGGTGCCGAACGTGAAGCCGCGCAGACGGAACAGGTTCACCCGGAACATCGGCTCCGCGACCCGCGTCTCGACGATCACGAAGACCACCAGGAGGGCGACGCCACCGATGATCGCCGTGAGCACCGAGGGATTGGTCCAGCCCATCGAGTGGGTGCCGTACGGCTGGATCCCGTAGGTGATGCCGACGAGCACCGAGATCAGGCCGACTGCGAACAGCACATTGCCCCACCAGTCGACCCGAGACCGCTTCACGATCCCCGTCTCGCGCAACTTCAGATACGCCCAGCCCGTGCCGAACAGTCCCACCGGCACCGAGATCAGGAACACGAGGTGCCAGTCGGTCGTGCTCAGCAACCCGCCGACGATGAGCCCGATAAACGATCCCGACACCGCGGCGACAGCGTTGATGCCCAATGCCATACCACGCTCGCGCTGCGGAAACGCGTCGGTGAGGATCGCCGTCGAACAGGCGAAGATCATCGCGCCGCCGACACCCTGGATGAGCCGGAACAGAATCAACTCGAGGGCTGCGGTCGGACCGGTGGTGAACACCAGCGAAAGCAGGATGGACCCCACCGTGAACACGAGAAATCCGAGGTTGTACAACCGGACTCGGCCGAACATGTCGCCGATGCGCCCGAGGCTCACCACCAGCACGGCGGTGACGACCATGTAGCCCATGATCATCCAGAGCAGGTAGCTGACATTGCTCGGAACGAGCGGGTTCAGCTTGATCCCGCGGAAGATCGCCGGCAACGAGATGAGCACGATCGACGAGTTGACCGTCGCCATGAGCATGCCGATCGTCGTATTGGAGAGCGCGATCCACTTGTAATGGGGACCGACCTCGCCGTGCTTACGCGAAATCTTGGGCGGGGGGTCGGTGACTCCCGTGGTCGTCACGCCGCCGACTGCGCCTGCTTTTCGCGTTCGCGCTGCTCGCGCTCGCGACGCCACATGCGGATGCTCTCCAGGTCGAGCGGCAGACGCTCGCGCTTGATCTCGGCGACGTTCGGGTTCCGCGTCATCCACGAGAAGTGCTGCCAGAGTTCGATGGCACCTTGGTCGTCGGGAATGTCGCTGATGATCGGCCCGAACATCGCCGGTCCATCGCCGCCGTCGAGAATGATCGTCGGGACGCCGAATGCCTTGTGGACCTCAACGGCCTCGTCATGCTCGCCCTGCACGGCCTCCCACGTCGACGGGTCGGCAAGCGCCTGCTCCAGCAGTTCCGGCTCGAGGCCGGCTTCGCGCAGCGATGCCTCGATCACGGCATGGTCGTCGAGTGGGAGGCCGCGCTGATGGCGCGCATCACTCAGCGCCTTGTAGAAGGCCCCCACGGCATCGTTGCCGTGCGCATTGCGCACCGCGATGGCGGTTCGGAGCGACGGTGCGGACCCGGTGTCCGCAACCGCACGCCCCTCGTCGCCGTTATTCACGATGGCGAGCGAGAAGACGCGCCATTCAACTTCAACCACCCCGAGTTCAGCGAGACGGCGCGCCCAGCGAGACGTCTGATAGCACCACGGGCACAGCGGATCGAAATGAAAGCGAATCTTTTCAGCCATCGTCATATGAACCTCGTGTGGGAATTTTACGCGGTCGCGCCGGCAGCGGCCNNGCGGCCGGCTCGGCCTCAGCGGGCTTGTCCTGACCGAGCTCACCGTCGATCTCGAGCTTCACCTTCTCACCCACCAGGAGTCCGCCGCCGCCGAGCGGCACGTTCCACGTGAGTCCCCAGTCCGCGCGCACGAGAGTCCCGGTCAAGGTGCCGCCGACCTTGGTGTTGCCGTACGGATCGACCACGGAGCCGCTGTGCTCGTAGTCGAGCGTGAGCTCCTTGGTGACGTCCTTGATGGTCAGGTCGCCGGTGACCTTGAAATGATCGCCTTCGGGTGCGATCGACTTCAGCGTGAAGGCAATCTGCGGATACTTCTCGACGTCCAGGAAATCAGCGCCCTTGAGATGTCCGTCGCGCATCTCCGAACCGGTCGTGATGCTTGCGGACTGGATGGTGACCGAGCCACTTCCCGTGGTCGGATCATTCGGATCGTCCAGCTCGAGATTCGCGGTGACCTGGCCGAAGCTGCCCCGAACGGTGGCAACGCCCAGGTGCTTCGCACTGAAGGTCACCGACGTGTGATGCGGGTCAAGACTCCACGTCATTGCGTGTGCTCCTTGAATGCCAGGGATGCCCCGGGCGGCCTCGGACGTCATCACGTCCAATACCCAGCATCATGAAATAAAGCGCTATACTATGTCAAGTGCTTCCCCTCCCCAGAAACTTCACCCGTACTCGGGTTAAGATCCGGGACGGGATGGAGGATCCAAACGACATGGACACTGAACGCGACTATTGCCCGGTCCACGAAGCCATTCAGGTGCTTCAGGAAAAGTGGACGATGCACATCGTCCGGGCCCTGCTCGACGGCCCGCTGGGCTTCAACGAACTCGGGCGCGCGGTCGGCGGTTGTAACCCCGCGACGCTCAAGGTTCGCCTCGACCACCTCGAGGATCTCGGCCTCCTGCGGCGCACCGTGCATTCGCAGATGCCCCCTCGCACCTCGTATGAACTCGCCCCCGCCGGCGTTGATCTGCAACGGGTGATCGACGCCATCGATGCCTGGGCCCGCGAACATCTCGATGTGGTCGCCGAGGCTGACGTCGATGAGGAGCCGAGCGCCGCTGCCGTCTGACCGAGCGCGGGGCGCCCGTCGCGCGGCGGTACTCGTCGCGTTTGCACTGCTCGCGGCCGCGTGCGGATCCACACCGCGACCATCACCCAGCGCCACGCCTCAGGGCTCAGCGACCGCCGGGCTCGTGACACCGTCGCCCACCGTGAACGGATGCGTTGCGCCGTCGGGCGAGCCCCTCCCGAGTGGCACCATCCCCGCCAACTACGCGACCGCCCTCGCATTCGCGCCCGATGGCAGGCTCTTCTGGACGGAACGCTCAGGCGCGGTGCGGGTCTGGCAGGACGGCGCATCGCGCATCTTCGCGAAGGTCAAGACGGTGACCACGGAGTCGAACGGGAGCTACAGCGAGCGCGGCCTGCTCGGGCTGGCCATCAGCCCGACGTTCACAACCGATCGCTTCGTCTACGCCTTCTACTCCGACGCGAACTACCGAAGCCAGCACGTGATTCGCTGGTACGACTGTGATGGCACCGGCGAGGACCCGACCATCATCGCCACGTTTCCGGCCGGAAATGACTGCTGCCACAAGGGCGGACGCCTCGCATTCGGACCAGACGGAAAGCTCTACGTGACCCTCGGCGACGAGCACGACGCGCCCAGCGCACAGAACGTCAACGACGTCCGTGGCAAGGTGCTCCGCTACAACCCTAATGGCACGATCCCGTCGGACAATCCTTTCGGAGCCAACAACCCGGTCTGGGCGTATGGGTTTCGCAACCCCTTCGGCATCGCGTTCTCCGCGACCGGACAGCTCGCGATCACCATGAACGGTCCCTCCGGCGACGCCGGGAGCCCGCCCACCGGCTACGACACGCTCTTCCTGAATGTGACGCGCGGCGCCCACTATCAGTGGCCCGATTGCTACGGCTACAACCATCCGCTCGCGGCGTCCACGTGCGGGGGCGGCCTGGCGCCGAACTGGAGTAGCGAGACGAGCACGTACGTCCCGACCGGCGCGACGTTCGTCGATGCGAGCGGACCGGCCGGCTACGCCGGGCACCTCGTGTTCTGCACCTACGACAAGGGCATGGCGATCGTCACCACGGGCAGTCCCCACGCCAGCGTCCGGCTCGGTCCGTCGGGCTGCCGTCTCGACGTGGTCGAGGGGCCGAACCACGCCCTCTACTACTCGGACGAAACGCACATCTACGAGCTGGCGTAGGCACCCGTTCGGGTCCCTCTGGACGCTCCCCGACGGGGCCAGCGTCACCAAGTCGAAAGGTTGGCACCCCTAACCTCCGTGTGGACGAACCTAGGAGGTTTGCGATGGATCAGGGCAACTTCACAGACGATTCCCCGTCCGACGACCAGTCGCATCGGCGCAGCTTTGGCGGGCTCGGCCGCGGTCCAGCCTTGCTACTGCTTGCCGCCGGACTTCTGATCGGCGGTGGGATCGGTGGATTTGTCGCTGCCAACGCCGCTTCCACAGTCTCGACCATGGCGTCTACGACGCCTGGAACGTCGCATCCGTGTCCCGACATGGGCGGATCGACGGCAACCTGACACCGCGGTCACGGCGGTTGACCGCCTCACACAGCCTCCCTCCCAAGACGGCTCGCCCCCCAAGGCGAGCCGTCGCTATATCCGGCGCGTCTACGATCCCCCGGTGGCCCCACGTGTGCTGCCCGCGGTGGTCTTCACCGCCGGAGCGTCCTCGCTTGCGACGGAGATCTGCGCCACGCGGCTGCTCGCCCCCTACTTCGGTCAGTCGACTGTGGTCTGGGCCAACGTCATCGGCCTCATCCTCATCTATCTGTCGGTCGGGTACTGGCTGGGTGGGCGCATCGCCGACAGACACCCGACGAGACATGTCCTCGGCCTGATCCTCGTCATCGCCGCGCTCTGCACGGCGGTGCTCCCATTCGTCGCCCGCCCGTTCCTGAACCTCGCTCTGCACGGCTTCGCCGCGCTGAGCGTCGGGACGGTGGTGGGGTCCTTCCTCTCGACCCTCCTGCTCTTCTCCGTGCCCGTGACGCTGCTCGGCATGGCCTCACCCTTCGCGCTGCGCCTGGCGCTGACCGACATCGACCGCGCCGGGCGCACCAGTGGGCGCCTCTCATCGCTCGCGACTGTTGGTGCCATCATTGGCACATTCGGATCGGCGCTCGTGCTCATTCCCGGAGTGGGCACGCAGCGCACGCTGCTCAGCGCCGCGCTCCTGGTGGCACTGGTATCGATCCCGCTGCTGTTGCGTCCAGCGATCATCACCAGCGTGGTCATCGTCGTGTTGATCATCATTCCGCCGGGGCTCGTGAAGGAGACAGCGGGGACACTCGCCGAGCGCGAGACGACGTACCAGTTCGTCCAGGTGGTGCGCGAGTCGGATGGCCGGATCGTCATGCGTTTCGATGACGGCATCGCAGATCAGTCCGTGTACCGGGCCGACACCGCGCTGACCGGCGGCGAATGGGACATGCCGCTCGTCGTCCCGCCACTGCTCTCCGAGCACATGCACCGCGTCCTGGTGATCGGCAATGCGGGCGGGACAACCGCACGTGCGCTGGCCGCGGAGTATCCAGGCATCGACATCGACGCGGTGGAGCTCGACCCGGTGGTCACCCAGCTCGCCCGGCAGTACATGGGCCTCGACGCGATCCCCAACCTGCACGTGATCACGGCCGATGGTCGTGAATACCTCGAGACCACCTCGAAGCGCTACGACCTGATCGTCGTCGATGCCTATCGAACCGAGCTCATCCCCTTCTACCTCGCCACCCAGGAGTTCTTCCAGCTCATGCGTGCTCACCTGAATCCCGGAGGCGGCATCGCGCTCAACGTCGAGCGCGTCCCGGGAAACAACCAGCTGGTCGATGCGGTCGCCGGCACGGTGGCCACTGTGTTTCCCCAGGTGTGGGTGTGGCCGGCGTTGCACTTCAACGAGCTCGTGGTGGGCTTGACCGATCGGATCCCGACCACGTCGGTGGCGACGCGGCTGTTGGCGATGCCCGACAACATTCAGGTGCTCCGTCCGCTCGTGGTCGCCCAGGCGTACGTTGCGAAGCCATCCCAGGATCCGCTCACTGACGACCGAGCACCGGTGGAATGGCTGACAGATCGAGCCGTGCTCGCCTACATCGCAGGGGGCGGCACACTTGACGAGCAACTGCTGCCGACTGCGCCGTGAGTGTCAATGTGCAATCGGACACCGCAAATATCGCGTCGACGCAACCTGCGCGCGCCGAATGTTGCGTTCATGCACCTCGTGAAATCAATGCTTGCATCCCGGTGACGTGTTTGGTAGTCTTACGACGTTCGGTAGTTTCGCACCGATCCGTGGGGGAGACGGCCTTGAGGGATAGGGGGTTGCAAGCGCTCCTGGGTTCATGAACCCGGGAGCGCTTTGCGAAATCGCGCAACGCGCCCGATGTCATCGAGACCGAGCCGCGCATAGAGTTGCCGCGGCCAGTCGTTTGGATCCATGCCGAGAAAGACGAGACGTCGATCGGCCGTTAATTCGAGCGCTCGCGTCACCACCGCCCGTGCGTGACCAAGCCCGCGATGCTCGGGGACCGTCGCAACGCTTTCGATCTGTGCAATGTCGTCGATCTTGTACACCTCGCAGTACGAGATGACCAACCCGTGATCAATGACCGCGAGATGAGTGGTCGGGATGCGCCCGGCGACCCGTTCCTGCTTCTCCCGAACCTGTTCCACCGCGTCGGGTGTGCCCCACGGCTCATCACGCAACGAGAGTGCCCTCGCGGGTCGCATCGAGATCGCGTCGACGACTCGCACCGACGACGTGTCGACTAGACGATCCGGTTCGCGATGCCGGACCATGATGCCGAGCGGTTCGTCGAGCCATCCGGCCGCGCGAAAGCCTGCCGCGAGCGCCTCCGACTCGGGGCAGAGCACGAACTCGACGATGCGATTCGGCAGACCTGCCTGGATCTCGTCCGCGGCGGCGCTCACCTCCTCCATCGACATCGCGAATCCATGCTCGAGCACGATCACGTGGTTGGCGTCGTACACCTGCGGCAGCGTTCGCGCGCGGTACCACTCGCCACCTGACCAGGTGCCCTGGTCGTCGGTCGCCAGCGCCTCGATGCGACGCGCGTAGCGCACTGCCGCGGCGAGCTCGTCAGCGATCACGGGCGCAGCCTACCTGCTAGTCGCGCCGTCAGAGACGCTGCCGACGGTGCGATTTCACGTCGTTTCATCACAACGAACCCCGAGTTATGACGCGCGATGGCTCGTTGCCATTAGCACTCAAACGCATCACTTGCGTCGCTCGTTACTGGTTTGTTAGGCTTGATCAGGGAGATCGAAGCGTTCGGTGGTAATGAACCGATCGGCGACTCTCATCTCACGACGCGTGGGGACGTGTCATCAGGGGACAGCCGGTACTTACCGGCGGGATAAGGAGGCATCGGGGTGGCTAACTGGTTCAGCGATCACAGGCGCGACGGCGCACACCGCACGCGCCGGAGCATAGGCAGGGTCATGGCGGTGGGGATTGCGGTCGCAGCGGCCGGAAGCGTCAGCCTCGCGACCGTGTCGGCGCATCACATCGTCTCGACGACCCCGACGCCATCTCACGGTGTCGCGGGCAGCACCCCGCTGTCGGACACCGCGGACGTCTACGCGGACAGCAGCCGGCACATCGAGTTCTCGCTCTGGGCTCCGAACACCTGCGGCGTCTCAGGCGCGACGCCGGTCTTCACCGACAGCGAGGCGGTCACCACTGCATCGCTCACCGACAGCACGGTCACCTCGGCTTCGTACGTGCCCAAGCACGCGGGCGTGTACGACTGGACCGCCGAGGTCATCGTCAACGCTGACAGCAGCATCGAGGATGGCCCGACCGCCTGCACGGACGAGCAGGTGACCGTCACCCCTGCCCCGGTGCAGATCAACACGACGCCTTCGAACGCGAATGGTGGCCCTGTCGGGACATCGATCACCGATTCCGCGACCGTGAGTGGCGGCGTCAACCCGACCGGCACCGTGACCTTTGAGCTCTTCGGGCCGTCGAACCCCAACTGCGTCAGCGGCGGCGACAGCTCAGGCACGTGGCTGCAGCGCTGGGACGTCTCTCTTAAGGGAGATGGTGTGGCAAACGTCCCCGCTCCGGGCTACCCCACCACCGTGGTGGGCACCTACAACTGGGTCGCCACATACAACGGCGACAACGACAACCAGCAGGCGAGCAGCGGCTGCGGCGCCGAGAGCGTGACCTTCACCAAGGCGTCGCCCACCATCTCGACGGCTGCCTCGAATGGCGGCCCGGTGGGCACCCAGATCCATGACACCGCGCAGGTGTCGGGCGGAGCGAATCCGACCGGCACGGTCACGTTCCTCCTCTACGCACCGAGCAATCCCACCTGCGCCAGTGGCGACGCGTCCGGCGCGGTGCAGACAGTGATCGCCCCGCTGGGCGGCAACGGCTCGGCGACCAGCGCGGGAACGCCCTACACCACGACAGTGGTCGGCACCTACAACTGGATCGCCACGTACAACGGCGACAACAACAATGAAAGCGTCTCGACCGCCTGCAACGATGAGCAGGTCACCGTCGGGAAGGACCCGACGTCGGTCGCCACCACCGCCTCGGCGGGCGGTGCCCCAGGCGTCACGATCCACGACAGCGCCAAGGTCACCGGGACCTTCCTGCCAACAGGCACGGTCACGTTCAGCCTCTACGGCCCGACTGACACGACCTGCACCGGGACCGCGATCTTCACCAGCACCGTCGCGCTGAGCGGCACCGGGACCACCGGGACCGCAACCTCGGCCGGCTTCTCCGGGGCGAAGTCGACGGGCACGTACAACTGGGTCGCCTCGTACAGCGGCGATGCCAGCAGCGCTCCATCGAAGAGCAAGTGCGGCGCCGAGCCGGTGAACGTCACCGCCAGCGGCGTCCAGGGCATCACCACTCCGGGCACCGGCCTGGCCGGCTCGATCACGCAGATCGGCCTCGGGATCGAACTCCTTCTCGGTGGGCTCGCGCTCTTCCTGGGCGGTGAGCTCGTCAAGGGGACGAAGAGGGCATAGACGCGATTGTCAGTGTGTTCCGATTCTCTGGACGGGTTGGTGGGAATCGGTACTGTGGGTTATCCTCATCACCCGCGCCGGTCGCTACCGGTGCGGGTGAGTTTCCCCCAGGAGGTTAGACCTTGATGCCCAAGCGAACACTTGTAGTCCTTGCCATGGCCGCTTTCGGAGCGATGGCGCTGCCCTTCGGGTTGCCGACGATCGCGCACGCATCGGGAACGGCGTACGACTCGATCGCGATCAAGCCGCTGCCCCTCGAGCAGCCCGGCACCTTGACCGCAGTTGGACCGGGTAACACAGCGACTGCCTGCGTGCAGCCACTGGCCGGCGGCCATCCTGTTGTCGGCGCGATTATCTTCATGAGCATTGACCCGGGCCTGTTCACCGCACCAGTCGCGGCAGGCGGGAGCGCAACCGCAAACGGAACGCTTCTGACCCCCACGCCGCAGCAGATCACGACCACGAGCAACACCTGCACCTGGTCGAACAACGAGGGTACTGGCACTCTCACCGACGCGATTGAGGTCGACTACACCGGTCCGAACCCGAAACCAGTCAACGGACGCGACGTGATTGGTGCCACCTCTGACGGCACCTCATTTGACGCCGCCAACGGCCAGTGCACCGGATCGGGCGTCTGCAACACCACCACGTACGTCTTCTCACCGGTGGCGTCCTACTCCTTCACGCCCGTAGCTCCAATAGCACCGGCCGGATCGCTCACGCCGGGTGAAAACGTGACGTTCACGGTGACCGCGCTCGACGGCACGTCGCATGCGGTTCCCGGCGCATTCATCGACCTCTCGCTCACCACGACCGCGTCGGCCCCTGGGACGGCGACCGGTGTCAACTCCTTCGACGGCAACACGGCACAGAAGGTCAACGACCTCCCAACGCGCTACGGTGCCACGAACGCAGGCACCGTCTCGGTGACGTACACAGCGTCGGGGGCGACATCCGGTACCGACACCATCACCGCGCAAAATCACCCGACCGAAACCGTCGAGGACTCGACGTTCTACACCTACGGCTCTTCGGCTGCGTTCAGCCAGGGGCCCTACACAGCCATCACGCCGTTCCGGGTCTGCGATACACGCCCACCGGGCCACGGCATCATTGATAACCAATGCGACTTCGGCAGCGGGCCAATCGGGCCGATCGGCAAGGCGCAGTCTCGTGCCGTGACGATCGAAGGTGAGGGCGTCGTGCCGGCAACTGGCGTGACCGCAGTCGTGGTCAACCTCACCGCGATCGCCCCAACACTGAACAGCCTCGTCTCGCTCTACCCCGCGGGTGGGTCCCTGCCGGCGACGTCGAATGTCAACCCCTTCGCGGGTCAGGTGGTCGCCAACCTGGTCGAAGTTGGAATTGGGACCGGAGGCCAGATCGAGGTCTATAACGCCGTCGGGACCATCAATGTCGCATTGGATGTCGAGGGCTACGTCTCGTCCGGTTCGCCCGGGTACTTCAACGCCGTCGCGCCGACTCGTATCTGCGACACGCGCGTTGGACCCGGGATCAGCCCGAACCAGTGCAATGCTCACGGGCACAATCAGATCGGCACGACAACGCCGCTCAACTTCAACATCTCGCAATCGGGCAGCCCAATTCCAACCTCCGGGGTCACTGCTGTCGTCTTCAACCTGACTGCCATCTCGCCGACGGCGCGCACGGTGCTCACGGCCGCCCCCGGAGACGTGAGCGTGAAGCCGAGCGTGTCCAACCTCAACCTCAACCCCGGGACGGCCGTTCCGAACCGGGTGATCGTTGGAGTCCCATCGGGATGCACGACCAACTGCACGGTCAACATCTGGAACGGCGTCGGATTGGTTGACGTCGCTATCGACGTCGACGGCTGGTTCGGCACCTCGAGCACACCACCCGCTTCTCAGTTCACCGCACTCGTCCCCTCGCGCATCTGCGATACGCAGAAGGGCACGCCGGGCACGAGCGGTTGTCAGGTCGCGGGGACGCTGGGCGCCGGGCACGTGCTTAACATCTTCGTCGACGGCGCCGGGGGCATCCCGACACTTGGGAGCACCCATCAACCGGTCGCCATCGCGGTCAACGTCACGGCGGTCAATGCCACCACGAGCACGTTCGTCTCGGTGTACCCGGGACCAGCTTCGGCGGCGATTCCGCGTACCTCAGACCTCAACGAACCGACCTTCGCCCCGGTGACCAACCTCGTCATCGTCAAGGTCGGAGCTGACGGCAGCATCAATCTGTACAACGCACTGGGCAATGTGAACGTGATCGTCGACGTCATGGGTTACTACAGCTGAGCAGGGTAGGAATGTAATGAACGTGGGGGGGAACGAGCTCGTGGTCGAGTCAGACCACGAGCTCGCCCGCCTCGCGGCCGTGGCCGCGGGTCGGGCACTGATGGCACTGCGCGAGGAGATCGGCTTCGACGATCCCAAGCAGCTTCGCGACGAAGGTGACCGGACGGCACATGTGCTGCTCATGCAGCTGCTCGCGGAGCAGCGTCCGGGCGACGCGGTCCTCTCGGAAGAGGGACTCGACGGCAAGGAGCGTCTCGGCGCGCGGCGGGTCTGGATCGTGGATCCGCTCGACGGCACGCGCGAATTCGGCGAGGAAGGGCGCACCGATTGGGCGGTGCACGTCGCACTCATCGAGGATGGCGTGCCCATTGCAGCCGCCGTGGCACTGCCGGCGCGAGACATGGTGATGACCACCTTTCCAGCCGAGGTCCGGCCCGACCAGGCACACGGCGCGCGGCTCCGCCTGGTGGTGAGCCGCTCACACACACCGCCTGAGGCGGTGGCGGTTGCGCAGGAGCTCGACGCTGATCTCATCTACATGGGGTCTGCCGGTGCGAAGACCATGGCAGTCGTCCTCGGAGACGCCGATGCGTACGTCCACGTGGGTGGACAGTACGAATGGGACTCCGCTGCGCCGGTGGGCGTCGCGCTTGCCGCCGGACTCCGTGCCACGCGCATCGACGGATCGCCGCTTCGCTACAACCGCGAGAATCCCTGGCTTCCGGACCAGATCATCTGCCGCCCGGACCTGCACGAGGCGATCGTGAACGCGGTCCGTTCGGCCGTGACCTCGCCCCAGCGCTGAGGCATCCGGGCTACTTTTCTCATCCCCGTCACAGGTCGACGGTGGATTCCCCCATGCACAATGGGTGTGATGAGAGGAGAGCCATCGGTCCGCGCTCAGCGGAGATGAACCCACTCTTGAGCAGGCGGCGAGGCAGTGGCCGAGCGGCATGGAAGCGCAGGTTCGCCGTCGTCCCCACGCTGGCGGCCCTGACGCTGCTCGCGGCGTGCGGTAGCCCGTCGAACCCGTTCCCCACGCCATCGCAGACCCCGCCGTCGACAAGCGGATCGCCCTCCTCGAGCGCATCGCCCCTCGACCTCAAGCCAGTGCTCGCGGGATTGCTGGATCGTGACGGGCCACCCCCATCCGGATTTCTCACATCACTCGCCGGGTTCGTGGTCAACGTCTACTGGAAGGACCTCCAACCCACGTCGGGCGCGAGCCTCGCCCCCGACAACGCAATCGACCAGGCGATCACCGAGGTACGGAGCCTCAATGCCGCGCACCACACCAATCTTGGCTTGAAGATCCGTCTCTTCGGCGGCATCTGGGCACCCGACTGGGTGAAGGAATTGGGCGGGGCACCGATCACGATCACCAACCCGCAGGACGGCGGGACCGGAACCATCGGTCGTTTCTGGACCGACGCCTACGGCGCCGCCTATGACCAGCTCGAAACCCTGCTCGCGGCGAAATACGACAGCGTCCCCGAGATCCGCGAGGTCACCATCTCGCGGTGCACCACCTTCTACGACGAGCCCTTCATTCGCGACACTACGGCTCCGTCCACCGTGACTGCGCTGATCAATGCCGGCTACACGTTCGCGGCAGACCAGACGTGTCAACAGCAGGAGGTTCAGGCCAGTACGGTGTGGCAGCACACGCACTCGGACCTGGCCTTCAACCCATATCAGCTCATCGCGGCAGGCGGAGCCACGAGCACTGATGAAGCCTTCACCGAGTCGATGATGCAGTACTGCCGGCAGGTGCTCGGCAGCGCGTGCGTGCTCGAGAACAATTCGCTCCGCATTCCGCCGCCGGGCGCCGCGTACGTCTCCATGTACGCGGAAATGCAATCACTCGGATCGCCGATTGCCTTCCAGACTGCAACCGCCTCGCGAGCCGGCGACCTCACGCAGGTGCTCTCCTATGCCGCGAGCCTTCGCGCGAGCTCGGTCGAGCTGCCGGCGGGCTACGCGTCGATCGCCACGCCGGCGAGCTTCGCAGCCGCAACGAGCCTGCTGGCGGCCAACGCCGCTCCCGCCTGAGCAGTCGCCGGCACGGCACTTCCGGCCCCGAGAAAGCCGAATTGAACGACGAAAGCCTCCGTCCCCAGGTGGTCAAATCCACCCGGAGCGGAGGCTCCGTCTGCCGACGTGCCCATCGGCATTGAGGCCTACGAGACGGTGATCGAGGCCGTGTTGTTGTTCGTGTTGAGAGTGACCGTTCCGTTGGCGAACGATCGGCTGTAGACGCCACTGACCAGAGTGAACGCGCCGGTCGGCGCGCCGAGGGTGGACAGCTCGTTGGGGAAGTAGATGGTCGAGCGATCCGCGCCTGACGACGGCGCGCTGTACAGGTAGTAATCGCTGGTGCCGTTGTCGACGAGGAGGTACGCCGCGAGCGCGTAGGTGTTCCATGCGGCCTGCTGAGCAGGAGTTGCCGAGCACCACATCTTGGTCCAGCCGAAGAAGGACTTACCGTCCGCATTCAGCGTCTGCACCATCGCAAGGTCTGCGGCGAGGCTCTTGGTGCTCGGGTACTGTGCCGGCGAGGAACTCGCGACACGCAACCACGAGTCGGTCTGCACGCCGTCCACGGTGGAGTCGGACAGATAGTGGGTGAAGCTGGTGAATTCCAGGCCGTTGACGAGACCGGTCGAGAAGAGGAACTTCGAACCGATCGCCGCCTTGATCGTCGAGAGGGTCTGGCCGGCCGCCTGCATCCAGGATGCCTTGGTGAACGCAACGCCGGTCGACGGGTCGATCGGCACGCCGGTGGTCGTTCCACTGAACGGCCCTGGACCCATCGAGTCGATGTACGCACCGTCGAAGCCGTACTTCTGGATGTTGGCGAGAACGCGCGAGGCCTCTTCCGCCTGCCAGCCAGGATTGGCTTCGTCCATCAGGTAGTTGTTCGGAAACGCACCGGTGCCACTCGCCGCCTTGACGGTGATCAGGTTGCCGGAAGCGTCACGCGCAAAGTAGCTGGGGTCATTGGCCATGAGCGTGTTGAACTCCGCGGATCCCTTGATCGTGTACGGACCGAGGTCGTACACGAGCACCTTGAGGGTGGGGTTCCACGCGTGGAGCTGCGTGATCATGTTGCCGTACACCTTGCCGGGGGTTCCGACGAGGATCGAATGGGTTTCCGCGACCTGCTGCCAGGCGGCCATGGAGCGGGTGTTTGCGGAGCTGTTCCAGTCCTGTGCGTACAGGAGGATGGGGTCTGTTGAGCTCGCCGAGCCCGTGACGGTCGAGTGCTGCGCAGCGTTAGACGGAGCCTTCGTGGGCTTGAGTTTCGACGCGGCCCCCGATGCGGAAAGCGGAGCCGCGACGTGCGCTGCAGCCGACTGGCTGGCGAACATCAGCGGACCGCCGGCAGCCGGGGCTGCGGCGACAAAAGCGGTCACGGCGGCCGTCATGCCGACAACAACGAATCGAGAATTTATGTGCAATGTACTCACCTTTCCATGTGACAAATCGGTTTCTCCACTGCACTCTGACCAGGGGATGTGTCGTCGCCGTGGCTAAGCCGTCACTTAGCGCCGACCTCTGTTGCGTCCCCGTAACGACCCGGTCGCGACGGGTATGCGATCCCCTCTGCCGCGATCTTAGGGTCACCTGATCGCGTCAAACCCTCCATCGCCAGCTCACGAGCGATAGCGCCGGCGTTTCCGGCGACTGGAAGCACTGCGTCCGCGCCCTCTCTAACTCATGAACCTTTGCTCGGGTCGACGGCATCCGTGTGGAGAGGCTCGACTGCGTCTCCAGTCGCTGCATGGCAATTCCCCGCAGATCGGATAGGCGCTCAGCGACGCGTTAGCAACTGAAACGCGACATCCGCGGGGCATTGTGGCTCGCAGACGACGTAAGCCGTTCAGTTCAAGGAAACCAAATGTCTCAAAGTTTTTTTCGACGTGCGCTCATCGGTGGTGCAGCCGCCGTCATGTTCCTGATGGTGGCATCACCCGTTGGTGACGCATCAGGTTTGACCGGCAGCCAGCACACGGCGCCGCAAATCGTCAATTCGTCTTCACGCATCGACGCTGTGAATGCGTCGTCGAATGCGTCGCCGGTGCAGCTCTATGCGCAGGACTGGAACGGCGCGTCCAACGGCCGCTCGATGGCGGACTGGCAGGAGGTCGCCGACACCCACTCGATCCTCGTCGGAACTCCAGGCAACGTCTACGGCAGCATGATCGCGCAGCTCCATGCGTGGAACCCCGCGGTCAAGGTGCTCGTGTACGACCTTGGTCCCTACACGATCAAGGGATCCGCGGAGTTCAACACGCTCATGGCCGACCATCCCGATTACTTCGCGCGCGACGCCCATGGCAATCTGATCACCGTCAAGGCGGCGAGTGGTACCGGTGCGTTTCCCAACAACTACCTGATGGATGAGGCCAGCCCTGGCTGGCAGGCTGAGGAGGCCTCGCGCGTCCTCACCAACATCCAGACGTACGGCTTCGACGGTGCGTACATCGACTCGATGGGTCCAGGACCGTTCTCCGGCACCACCACGGCCGTGCCCATCAATCCTGCGACCGGTCAGGCGTTCACCGACACAACATGGATGGAGGCTTCGGGGCAGGCACTCTCCGTCATCAAGGCGGCGATCGGTTCGAAGTTCCTCTTCTCGACCGGCCTCGTGAACGGGTCGGAGTTCACCGAATTCACCCACTTTCTGTCGAACTCGACGGTCAACGGCGTGCAGACCGATTCATGGCTGCGAGTCGCAAGCTCATCCCCCAACGACTACCCTGCGGCCTCGACGCTCGCCGCAGACCTCGCGATGGTGCAGACCCTCAACGCGCAGGGCAAGTCCTTCTTCGGCTGGACCAAGGTCTGGACCAGTGCGACCTCCGCACAGGTGTCCGCGTGGAATACCTACGCGCTGGCGGCGTACCTGCTCGTCGACAACGGCACCAGCGACTACTACTCATTCAGCACCCCGTCCTCCAACGCCGACCGCACCACGATCTATTTCCCCAATGAACTCGCAGCGCTCGGCACCCCGCTGGGCGCGTTCGCGCTGAGCAACGGCGTGTACAGCAGGTCCTTCGCGAACGGATTGGTGACCCTGAACACGAACAACAACACTGCATCGATCGCCTGGAATGTCCTGCCGACCATCGCGACGGTCACGCCGTCCGCCGGCCCGATTACGGGCGGCCAGGTGGTGACCGTCACGGGATCCGGCTTTGCGGCGGGGATGACAGTGACCATCGACGGAGACACCGTGACGCCGTCGAGCGTGACGCCCAGCTCGTTCACCTTCACCACGCCCGCCGAGTCGACCGGCTACACGCAGGTCCAGGTCACCACGTCGATGGGCGCGAGCCCACTGAGCGCTGCAGCCGGATACATCTATGCCCCGCTGGGGAACTACGTGCCGCTGCAGCCGTTCCGGATCCTTGACACGCGCGCCGCCTCCTGCATTCAGTGCTCCGGTGGCGCGCTTGGCCCTGGGGTGACCAGGACATTGCAGATCACGGGCGCAGGCGGACTCCCGAGCGGAGCCGATCCGATCCCTGCAACGGCGACCGCTGTGGTGTTGAATGTGACCGAGGTTGCCGGGTCAGCCTCGAGCCTGCTCACGGTGTACCCCAACGGCACTGGCCGTCCGAACGCCTCCAACCTCAACTTTGGGCCCGGGACCGCGACTCCCAACCTTGTGACCGTGGTCCTCGGCCAGAGCAGCGTGTCCGACACCAATCGCGAGGTGAATATCTACAATGCGCTCGGCGCGGTCAACGTGGTCGCCGACGCGGAAGGTTATTTCGAGCCTGAGGCGTCGAGTGATGCCGCAGGCGAATTCCACCCCATGACGCCGGTCCGCCTCTGTGACACGCGCACGAACGTCGCAGCCAATCAGTGCACTGGCCATGAGCTGATCGGTGGCGTCGCCCTGCGCGTGAATGTCACGGGCAGCGGAGCCAACGCAATTCCAGCGACCGGTGCGGCCGCTGCCGTGCTCAACGTCACGGGTGTCTCCGGGTCTGCGCCGACGTTCCTGAGCGTCTACCCGACGACCTCCAGTGGCACCTGTGCAACGCCGGGAGTGTCAACGCTCAACCTGGTGACGGGACAGGTCCAGGCGAACCGTGTCATGGTCGCGCTCGGACCGGCTTCGACGGGCGGGCCGGATACGTCCGTCTGCCTCTACAACGCGGTCGGGTCGATCAACGCCATCCTGGACGCAAGCGGATGGTTCGGTGGATCGGGCGCCGCGAACGGGGCGCAGTACCAGCCGATCGGTCCGAGCCGGATCTGTGACACCAGGGCAGGAAACGGGACCGAGTGCTCCGGCCACACCATCATCGCCAACGCTCCATACATGGTCGGTGTCGCGAGTCACGGAGGGGTCCCCAGCGCCGGCGCCGCGCAACCGCCGACAGCGATGATCGCCAATCTCACCGCGGTCGCACCGACGGCAGGGACCTTCGTGTCGCTGTATCCCGCCGGCCTCACGACACCCAACACGTCCGACATCAACGTCAATCCTGGTGAGGTGCTGCCGAACCTGGTCGTCGTCGGCATGAATGCCGGTGGTGATGTTGACGTCTTCAACGCCGCGGGAAGCGTCAACGTGATCGTCGACGTCGAGGGCTGGTTCCAGTAGCCACCGACCACCAGGTTTTCGATGATGACCCGCGCTCTGGGGTCCGCAATATGCGATCGGAGCCCCGCGTTGTGATCAGATGTCACTACGCGGTTCGCTACGGAACACAAGCGCATAGCGACGCGTTAGCCACTGGGTCGCGACAACCCCGGGTCAGAGTGAACTCTAGATTCGCTCACTCGGAAGGAAGGCCCAATGGTTAATCCCACTCGACTCGTTGTCCTCGGCGTTGCCACAGCGGCCGTCGTCTTCGTCCTCACGGGGCCGGCCTCTGGTCTTATCGGCATGCCGTCTACAACGCGCGACGCTGCCCACGTCTTGCTGCCGTCGCAAGGGTCGAAGAACTCGAAGCCCGTCAAGCACCACTCGGTAGGGATGACGTCGCCGACCGCAAGGCCGACACCCACGCCGTCGCCGACCCCGCCACCGGTGGCGGGTCTGAAGCCGGCTCCGTCGGGCCTGCTCTACCTGCAGGGCAAGCCACCGGCAAGCGTGCGTCCACTCCTCGCCGGCTATGACGTCCAGGGTCGCGGTGACTACGGCGGCGTCTCCTGGTCCGAGCTCCAGGCCACCCCCGGCGGTCCCATCACCCCCAACAACCCCATCGACCAGGCCATCACCGATGTCCGCGCCTGGAATGCCGCCAACCCCACCCACCAGGAATCCCTCCTCGTTCGCATCGAGGCCGGCATCCATTCCCCCGCCTGGGCCATGAACCTCGGCGGCCCCTGCGTCAAGGTCACTGATCCCAACTTCGGCACCACCGGCTGCACCCCCCGCTTCTGGACCGCGCAGTTCGGCACCGCCTTCTACCAGTTCGAGAGCGAGCTCGCCGCCAAGTACGACAGCGTTCCCGAGATCGGCGAGGTGATCATCGCCCGCGACATGACCGTCTACAACGAGCCCCTGCTCCGCCAGATCCAGAGCCCCGCCAGCGTTGCCGGCCTGCTCGCCGCCGGCTACACCACCGCCCTCGATGAGCAGAACCAGATGGCCGACATCGCCGCCCTCGGCACCTACTGGAAGCACACCCACGTCGGCTTCACCTTCAACCCCTACCAGACTGTCAACCCGATCGGCCAGGACGAGGCCTTCACCGTGCAGCTGATGTCCTACGG
>PKXZ01000097.1 GCA_003132525.1 Candidatus Dormiibacterota bacterium
CCTAGATCCCACGTCAGGCAACAGTCTTGATAACAACCGCAGGCAGTCGGTCTAAATACATCGTCTTGTCGAGCCGCCTCAAGGCGTCTGCGTGACATGCGAATCGCCTCCATCGCTGGCGCCTAGTCAAGATGAGCGGAGGAGCTGACGTCCGGTACCTGGCACGCATGAGAGGACAGTCGGTCATTCCAGCGTGCAATAAACACACAAGAGCGTTTGGCCCAATGGCGACGAGTGAAGCGACCGCCTCGCCGTGGAGGTCTCCTTTCAACACTAACCGGTGAGGAGAACGTCGCTCAAGCCAGTGTCCAATTGTGTCACCTGCGGCGAACGGACTCACGTCAGTCTCAAGGTTCACCAGTCGCTGTCGCAAGATTGACCCTATGCTCGGCGTGGGACCGGGCGCGAGTCTTCAGCACTCGGTCCGGTCCTTGTCACTCGTGAATATAGATCCAGTCGATTTCTCTGCCGCAGAACGGGCAAGCGGGAAGGGTCTCGCCCCGCTTGATATCTAGCAACTGCCGACCATCGTCGTCACCTTGCCACTCGCCTGTGCGGACGCATATTTCGCCGGTCCTCAGCATCAGCTCAGAGTCGGACGACTCGGTCATACACGAGAGGATAGGCTCGCCCATTTAGACTGAGCCAACCACCCCCGCCGGCAAATCCGCGCCGAGCGTAGAGGGATCCGCGACCACGCCCCACGCGAGTGGAACGCTCGAGCGGTCCCGCGGTTGGTGGCCACGAGCCTTTCGGCATTCGCGAGGGCGAGCACCGTCGCTCAGCCTGGCGTAACACTTTCACTCCTGAACCGGGGTGGTGTCGGACTCGAGAGCTCGCTTGCGAGGTAAGCGGAACCATCGGCCTAGCGAGGTCTTGATGACCTGACGCGGAGATTTGTGATCTGCCCGAGGCTCCTCAGACGGCTGCCGCTCTCTCGTGGAAGATGCCAAGCGGCATACACATGGCGACGTTCCACATCCCGGCATCGACGACTTCCAGGATCTTCAGTTTTCCCGCAAGGCTGCAGAGAATAAATGCGTCCTCCGCGGCCAGGCTGTGCTCCTCGCCCAACCACGCGATCATCGATCTGGTTGCCGTCCGACAGCCCTCCATGAGATCGGACGCGATACCCATCGTGCAGTAGTCAGAACCCGGCGTCCCATCCCCAGAACGGCGCGGACTGGTGACGAAGGCAGGCGTTGCGATGCTCCGCTTGAGCAGCGTCAGACGCAGGCTCCCTTTCAACGGTGCCTCGAGCGCGGTTACACACACCTCGCCGTCGCCCTGCACCGCATGGGGATCGCCACAGGAAAAGACCGCGCCTCGCAGAAAGACAGGGAGATAGAGGCGGGCGCCTTCGGTCAAGTGGCTGTTGTCGATGTTGCCGCCCCCGACGTGAGGAGGGAACGGAGACAGACGCACACCACCACCCGGGTTGGCACCCATGGTTCCCATGAACGGACGGAGTGGAATGGTGATGCCAGAGTCGAACTCGGCCGCGTCCTTTCCAGAAAGATCAAAGGTCCGCACGTAGCCGGAGGGGAAATCTTCGGGGAGGAGGCCGAACCCCGGGAGGATCCCGCTCCAACCCCAGGAACCATGCTCAAGGTGGAGGACGTCGATGCAGAGCGTATCGCCAGGCTCCGCGCCGACCACCGCGACGGGTCCGCTCAGGTTGTACATCGTGTCGAAGTCGAAGGTGACATCCTCGAAGCGATCGCCCGGCTTGACCTGCTGGTTGCCCGCCTCGAGCAGGTCGAAGTGGACGACATCACCCGACTCAACCTCGAGGATCGGCGGGAGCGTCTCGTCCCAGTCGTGATGGATCAACGACGGGTCGATGACGTGCTCGCGGCTCATGAATCCACGGTCGCCAGAAATGTTCGCAACCGGGCGAGATACGCGGGAGTCTCTTCGATGAATGCAGTATGTGAGCTGGCTTCGAATATCGCGAGTTCAGCGCCGGGGATGCCGGCCGCCAGCATCCCCATATGCTCGGGACTCGCTTCGTCGAAACGGCCGCATGTGACCAGCGTGGGTACACGGATCTCAGGCAATCGGTCGATCATCTCCCAATCGCGCAGAGCTCCCGGCACCGGTCCGAACTCGCTCGGTCCCCACATCGCCATGTAGACGTCGCCACCCATTCCAGCGAAGGTGCGCTCGACGCACTCCGGCCACGGCGATACGCGACACAGATGTCGCCGGTAGAACTCGGCCACCGCGCCCTGATACTCCGGGCAAGCATAATGGCCCCGCTCCTCGTGAATGCGCAGCACCTCCTGGACCGATGACGGGAGGTTGCTGCGAAGCTTTGCGGCGTCAGTCAGCCACTGCGACACACTCGGCGGAGCACTGCTGAGGATGAGGGCACTGACGCCCGCAGGGCCATCGAGCATGTACCGAATCGCCAGCATTCCACCCCAGGAGTTGCCGAAGATCACGACCTCGGAGAGCCCAAGTTGCGACCGCACCGCCGCCAACTCTTCGACGAAACGATCGACGGTCCACACGACATCGCCGGCCGCCGGCGATCGGCCGCAACCGAGCTGGTCATAAAAGATCACCTGCCGCTCGTCGGACAGCGCCGCGAGGGGCTCCAGATAGTCGTGGGGCATGCCCGGCCCGCCGTGCAGGCAGAGCAGCGGCGTCCCACCGGCCTGGGATTCGATGCGCTGAAACCAGATCGCCCCGTCGGGGACATCGAGCATTCCCTCGCTGGTGCCGACGCCGACAGATCCGATGCTGGTGGTCACACCTCAGCCGAAAGCGAGATGCTCCCGAGCTTGCGGCGGCTGCGCCACCACAGGGCCCAGAGGATCCCCACCACGGTCCATGCCAGCGAGAACCAGACGATGCTGCTGCCGGTCGCGAATGGCAGGGAGATCTCCGAGACGAAGAAGCCCTTGTAGAGGATGTAGGCGTCGATCGCGATCCCGAGGACCGGGATCACGCCATTGGTGAGCCAGTTGAATTCGGAGCGCCGGAAGCGGGCGTGGAAAATGATGTTGGCGAGGTTGACGAAGATGTAGAGGATGAGCACGAAGAAGACGAAGATCTCGCCCATGTAGCCGTACGCGGTCGCCACCCCGCCCTGCCAGAGGGTGATGCCAAAGAGTGCGACGGTGCCGACGACGAGCGTCGCGACCTCAGCCCGCCATGGGGTCTGGAACTTGTGGTGCAGGACGGAGAAGTACCGCCAGATGAAACCCTCGCGTGCCACCGCGTAGGTGATGCGGCTCGCGGCGTATAGGGAGGCGCCAAAGCTCGCGAGTGCGGCGGTGAACCCGGTGATCGGCACGAGCACTGCCCAGCCACCGATGTAGTGCTGTGCAATCGGCAGCACAGGCGTCAGCTGCCCGGCGGTCACGTAGCCCTGCACCGTCGAGACAGGGACGGAGATTGCGAACCCGTATGAGACAAGCGTCCAGTACGCGCCGGCAATCAGCGTCATGAGGATCGTGGCTAGGGGGATCAGCCGTCGCGGCGTGTTGGACTCTTCAGCGACCGGAGCGATGCCGTCGACTCCGGCGATAGAGAGGAAGGCGAAGATGGCTGCAAGGCTCAGGCCGGCAAAGCCGAGCGTCGCCGCGCCCGGATTGAACGGTTCTGAGCTGAAGTGGCCGAGCGTGCCGCCACGTACCACGATGATCAGTGCCAGGACGGCGACGAATGTTGCTTCGAAAACCATCAGGACTGAGATGACCGTCGCCGAGAGCTTGATGTTGTTGTGCTGGAGGTAACCGATGATCAAGATCGCGATAATGCCGCCGATAATTCCGGTCCAGGTCGAGGTGCTCACATTCCAGTACGAGAGCAGCGCGTTGAAGAACGTCCCGAATGCGACGGGGTACAACGCGGCGACCACGACGTAGGTGGTGATCATCATCCACCCGAGCCAGAGGCCCACCACGGGGTAGGTGCTCTCCCAGAGCCAGGTGTACCCGCTCCCCGCGGACGGGCGGCGGTTGTTCATCACCGCGAAGCTGACGGCGGTCGGCAGTACGGCGATCGTAATCAGGATGAACAGAAACGGCATCACCGGACCACCCGAGTCCGTCTCCATGAAGCCCATGTTCAGGTAGATGACGGGCGCGAGCGAGAAGTAGGCGAGGCCGATGAAGATCAGGCGTCGCAGGTTCAGGCTGTTGCGGCGGAGCCCGCCCTGACCTCCCGCGGTTGCCGGTGTGGGCGAGACTGTAGCCACGACACGTCCTCCTCTGGAAGCCCATGGACATGACCGGGTCGGTCCCCCCGTCCCAGTGATCCACCCGAGGAAAGCGTTCGGCAGCGTACCGATGCCGCAATCAGGTTGTCAATGGCGGCTCCTATGGCAGAGCTGAGCTGGTCGGAGATGCCCCGGCTACTGCTAGCCTGAACCACCTTCGCTCACCCGCCTCACTATGCCGTTCGCGCCACCTCTGGGTATCGGCGTGTCACTGAGCGTGCCCCGGTTTGGTGGCGCCGCGACCCTAGACCTTGGTCGCCGCCGACGCTCCACGCTCGATCGGATCGTTGCGACGGCAAGACATTGGACGAGTGGCATCAGCATGGAGTCGCACGGCTCCCGGCGCGAGGCATTTGACCAACTGCAGCCCGTGAGCCTCGGTATGGGAGGTGATCGTCCGCGGTGGGCGTCTCGACAAACCCGCGTCCCACGAGACTGTCGGACACACCGCCCAAACTTGACTGGCACTTGTCATGCGGACAGGACCGCAGGACACCCCAGCGTGCAATTAGCACCCCTGAACTCGGCCCGGAGAAACGAGCTGTGAGCCTAGCTGCGTCGGATTGCCGGCCAGCGCGACCCTTCAGCGAAACCATCGGGGGAGCCTGACCGCGACCTTCGCCAGGGTTGTGTGCTCGCGTCAAGCCGCCTTCCTTTCGCTAGCTTTCGTCTGGTGCCGCACGGGGGCGCCACGGGGCCGTGCTCGGGTCGGGCAGGTCAATAACGACATTCTCCCGCGGCGTCCTGTGGGGCTGAAGCGTCCAATGAATCACCCCGGGGGCGGAGCGGGGCTCGTCGCCGGTACGGCGGGCCTCGCTCCTCGACGCCACCAGGCACGATTGTCCCGTCTCGACCGGCACAGTGGGCTGTGCACATCGGGAACCCGGCGGTGCAGTCGGATCACCCTGGCACAGAAGATCGGCCCTGATCTGTCCGGTGGCGGACAGTGGCGATGTGGAGCACGTCATCGCGCTGGTGACGCACCCCACCGCTGCGTGCCACCAAGAAGTCCCAATCAGATCCACCCACGGGAGTGTTCCTTACACCACAGCAACTCACCCGGCCATAGACGGGCTTGCTCGAGGCACAAACGGCCGGCCCATCCCGGTGTGCAACATTGTTACTAGAAGGAATGAATTGCTCGGGCGCGGGGGAAGTCTGGGCTATCCCGTTCCTCGCAGCCTCGTAGGGCCGCTAATGCAATCTCATGCTCGGCCAAGCGCCCGAGTGCAACGAACCGAGGCTCAGGGTCGTGGGAGCTATACGGTGACGGTGGCTGGACCGCGAGCTTCGACTCCACGAACCCCTCGACCACTGTGACGCTGCCAGCAGACACCACCTATTCGGTGCTCGTGACGGGCGACTGCGGCGCACCTGCTCCTGCCGGGACCGGGTATGGCGTGGCGTTGGTGCGAATCACGTCGGCGCCGAAGCGGGCTCGTGCCGCAAGCGGCTTCCAGACGGGGAGCGGCTCCGTCTTGCCCTTGCCCGTCACCGGCTTGAGGCGGGCGAAGGNNGGCGGTGTTGACCACGTCGCCGGTGACGAAGCCCTCGCCACGCTCGGGATGGGCGCCCAAAGCGACCACCGCCTCACCGGTGTTGATGCCCACCCGGACTGGAGCTGGAGCTTCTCGTCGCCGCGGTTGAGCTCCTCGATCGCCTCCAGGATGCGCAGGGCGGCGCGCACCGCGCGCTCGGCGTCATCCTCATGTGCCAAAGGCGCGCCGAACACGGCCATGACTGCGTCGCCGACGAACTTCTCGACAGTGCCGCCGTGGCTCTCGATCACCTGTTGCAGCCGGGCGTGGTACGGGCGGAGCCGGGCGCGAACGTCCTCGGGGTCGGCATGCTCCGAGGCGGCCGTGAAGCCCAGCAGGTCACAGAAGAGCACCGAGACAACCTTGCGTTCCTCGCGCACCGGGGCCTCGGCAGTTTCGCCGAGTGGCGTTGTGCAAAACGGGCAGAACGGGAAGTCGCCGGCGAGTTCCTTGGCGCAGTTCGGGCAGGTGGCCACACAGCGAGTCTCGCCGAAAGAAAGCTCCTTCGTGTGCGATCCGATACCTGACCCACGCTGCGACTGGTCGGTCGCGTCGGTCTGCCCGCTAGGGGGTTGTATTGGGGGGTTGTATTAACGATGGACGAGGTTGTTCAGCGCCGTTGGCCGTAGTGCGACACAGTCAGTCACCCCCACTCGGCATGGGAAGACCTCCACACGATGTTCGGTGCGATCCTCATCGCGGGTGTCTCACGGTGGTTGGGTCCCTGATCACCGATCTTTCGTACGCTGCCGTCGATCCGTGGATCCGCTACGTGCGCCTGTGATGGGCGCAATGGCTCGGCCACCCGACGCTGATCAGCGCCATCGCTAAGGCTGTCGGACCGGACCTGAGCGAGTCGTACCCATTGGGCGGTCGGGCGTCCGCCGGTGCGGAACTGATCGCCATTGGTCGCGAAGGGCTGTGGCCATCCGGGTGGGGAATTGACCAGGCGTCGGCACCAGATTTCGTGCGCGCGCTGAACGTTCAGATCTGCGAGGATGCTCGCCCAATGGGAGAGCTGAGCGCTACCGGCGTAATGATCACCGGGGTCTATGGCTCGGGGAAGAGTTCGATCGCTAAAGAGGTCGCGTATCTGTTGGAGCAACGTCATCAGCCGTACGCTCTCTTGGATCTTGACTTCCTGGGCTGGTGGTGTGGCTACTCGGACGACGACGCGGCTGGGTTTCGGCTCATGCTGCGCAACTTGGAGGGGGTCGCATCCAACTACCGCGACGCCGGGATCAGCGTATTTGTTGTGGCCTACTTCGTCAGCGGCACACAGGAGATGCTCGGTGTCCGGGACGCAATCGGAGTACCGCTGCGAGTCGTTCGCCTGTCAGCGTCATTGACTGTTATCGAGAGGCGTTTGGCAGCGGACGTGACGACCGAGCGAAAAGAGAACCTACGCGAGGCGGCCCGACAGATCACGACCGGTGAGGGCGTCGGGGTAGAAGACGTGGTGATCCACAACGACCGTCCGGTCGGGGTGGTCGCGCAGCAGATCCTGGCCTGGCTTGGCTGGCTTTGAACGGTGCCGATGTCGTCAGTAGTGACATCCGGCGATCCGCTAGCCCGTATGCATGGTGGCCGCTGGGGCATTTCCCACAAACCCGCCGGCCTGGGGCGCCGCCGAACGCGCTCTGCTTGTCAAGTTGCGCGAGGAGCAGCGTCATCGTTGCCCCGCTAGCTATCGCCGCGTGGGCGCGCCGAAGGTGAGAAACGCCGCGCCGTTCGCGCCGCACATGCCGGTGTTGTCGTCGTACTGCACGGTCGTCATCTGTCCCGACGACGGAACTATGTCGAAGGTGTGAAGCAAACGGCGACAGACTGTTCCACTGCAGCTACTGCCAGGCAGGGAATAGGCCACATCAGACTCGCGTGCCTGCCTGATCGAGCGATTGCAGGCTCGGGCAGCCCAGCGTGCAATCAACACACCAGAAGACGATCGGCGATGTACTGATCCAGGCCTCGACGGACGGCCGTCACCCGAAGCCGATTAACTCGAAAACCTCGCCGTCGGCACGAGAAGCTGCGAAGCCGAAGCTGGTCGCAACCGCCGCCTAACTCGGGCCGCCAAGCGCCCTGCAGAGTTCTCGATGCGGCGTGTCGCTGCAAGAGGTGATAGACGGACGAGCTCAACGACCGACTGGAGGGCACGATGGACGCGGTCCAAGTGGCGGGCGAGATTGGGGATGGCTTCGCGATGGCCTGGAATGAGCACGACATGGAAGCCCTGGGGCGACTGTTTTACGACGATGCTGACTTCGTGAATGTGGTCGGGGTGCATATGCATGGCCGGGAGGCCATCGAGGGCGGGCACGGTGCCGCTCATGCCGGCCCGTACAGGAACTCCACTCTGCGAGTCACCGTCGACGATGCGCGGGAGGTCGTGCCTGGCGCGATCGTGGCGCACCTGCACACCCAGCTCGAGGGTGGCGCAAGAGCACCGGGGGAAACCCGACGGACGCTCATGACGTTGGTCCTGGAGCAGCGAGCCGCTGCATGGAACATCGTTGCAGCCCACAACACGGGCATCGCGCCGCCAGCCAACTAGGCGGGGCACCTGCGCCACCGAGCTACCGTTGCGTGTGTCGCGTGAAACCGCAACCTACGAATCGAGGTGCTCGATGCCATTCATAGAAACCGGCAGCCTAGTCGCGAAGGAGCTGCTGCCAGGGTGGACTGCGAGATTTTTCCATTCCGATCACATGACGTTCTCGTACACCGAGGTCGACGCCGGGGTCGCGGTCCACGCCCACCATCACCCCGAGGAGGAGGTGTGGCATGTCGTCGCGGGGGAGGTCGAGTTCACGCTCGGCGACGAGACTCGACAGATCGGAGCTGGCGAGGCCGTTGCGATCCCATCCGGGCTGTTGCACTCGGCACGTGCTGTTACCGCGTTCCGGGCGATCGTCGTCGACTTTCCGCTTCGCATGATGGTCGCCGGCGTCAGTACCAGGTGAAGGTCCGAGGTTGCCTGCATAGCAACAGACCAGCGCGAGGTGTCAGGGGGAGGACGTCGGACAGCAGTGCGATCACGTGACGCCCCTGCCTGACTCGAATCCACCGCGGCTGTCCACGGAACATCAGCGCGGCGCACCCGAGCGTGCAATTAACACACCAGAGCCAGCGGCGTGATAGTCAGCCTGACGTTACGTCGCCTTGGTTGCGTACCCCGCGTATGAGACGCGCACATCCTTCGTTAGCACGAAGCGCACCTGGTGCCCGAACTCTCCGTACGAGATGCTCCGCGTGCGCAGCTGCCAGAGCAGGCGCATCAACCGGTGGGGTTTGACGCCCGGTCCCATGCCAACGATATCGCCGCACTCGAGGTGGTGGCGGCTTAGCATCGCGCGCAACTCATTAGGGGTGATGAACTTGTCCCAGGCATGCAGGTTGGCCGGCATCCACGCCGTGAGGCGCCACTCCTGGAGAAGTTTGATCATCACCAACCTGCTCAGTCGGGTGCGGGTGATGGTGTCGAAGACAAATACGCCGCCGGCGCGGAGCACCCGGGCAGTGTCGCCGATGACCGCGTCGACGTCATTGACGTGCTCGAGCACGTCGACGCAGCACGCGATGTCCACACTGGCGTCCTCAAGAGGCAGCTTCTCGCCGGCGCCCGCGCGGTAATCAATGTTCAGGCCGAGCGCGACAGCGTGTGAGCGTGCGGTGGCAAGCGAGGTGGTCGAGGGGTCGACGCCGATGACTCGTGCGCCGGTGCGAGCGAGCTCCTCGGCGAACAGTCCGCCACCGCATCCGATGTCCAGCACCGTCTTGCCTGCGGTGGCGACACCGAGCTCTCTCAGCACCCCAGTGAGGTAGGCGAGACGAGCTGGGTTGAGAGCGGTCCGGATCGCGTTCAGCGGCTCGTGTTCGTCCCACCAGATGTCGCCCGGTCGGTTGTAGATCTCGTTGTCCACCGGCATGGCTGCCCTCCTCAATGTCGCGCCCCCGGGTTTGTGCCCTCTGGGGTTGCGAATCGGCGTCGATCCCCGTGAATTGCTCCCTCGCGGCGGTGCCAGCGGTGCACGTCCGCTCCCGCCCCGCTGACGACAACGAGGTCCGAGTAGCGGCGATGCGCCAGCAGGATGACTTCCTCGTCGCGCTTCGCGCCCCGGTCGCGGAGCGCGGCGGTGCCGCAGAGACGCACCGCGGCGCCCGAATGGTTCACCCCGGGCCCTCCCCACGGGACGCTTCAGGGATCCACCGTGAGCGCATGGCGAGCATATCGCCCCTGGCGGGGGCGCCGTCACCTCCTCTGATCCACAGTCTTCGAGACCCAACTCTTCGAGGTTACGGGGCCCTTAACTCGGGCCAGCTTGCCGCGGCGGCCAGCTTGCGGCGGCGTACCAGGGTCGGCTCATCTCCTCCGGTGGGTGCGATAGGCTGTCTCGGTGGAGCCGCGCCGGTACGGGGCCGCCGCATGAGTCCGCGTGTCGAGGGGCCCGGCGACGAAGCGCCAGCTGTAGAGGCCGCACATAAGGGCGCCCACGAGCGGCTGAAGAGCCTGTTGACCATCGTCCCCGTCGTTATCGTGGTACTTCTGCTTTTGGGACTCGTGGTCGCTGTCATCCTCTCCCAAGCCACGTAGTCTGGCCGCGGCATTTGTGTCCAATGGGACGACGTGGCGGGATCAGCGACGCGATTGAGTGCGCAATCGCTTGCCGCTACTCACATCCGTGCGCGGGGACTTGGGGCGCTGGGGTCTGCTCGGCATCAAACGGCCGGTGCCGAATCAGTAACCGCCAGCGATGACGGGCACATTGCCGGGCTCTTGGAGGAAGGTCACGGTTGCATGCTCTGCTCGATCAGCGCCATCGACGATAGACACGACGCGCACGAGTACGTCGGTGGTTCTCGGGTTGTTCCGCAATTGTTCGATCTTTGGGGTGGCCAACTGCGACGGCAGGGCCACGGCGACGAGTGTTGAGTCCGGCCAGCACATCGGCGCCCAACCAGGAGGGGCGGTAGCCTCGCAACGTCGTCGGTATCCACCAAGCGCTCATGCTGCATATTGGCGTACCTAGCTCGTGACGGCGCGCAGGTTAAGGGGCGGGCAGATGCAGCACCTGCCGGCCAGCCAGGATCAACTCCCCGGAAGTGGTGTGAATTCGGTGGAGTCCTCTCAACGTCGGTAGCTCGCGCAAAGACGTCGTCGTGTTGAAAGGAATCGAGGTAGTCCACCCCGTTCGCCACCGCCGCCGAGGAGAGCCTGGCCTCTCGCTGTGGAGCTCGAGTTTTCCGCCTCGCGTCGGGGGGCATGGGCCGGTAGAAATGGTCGCAAGCGGTTGACCACCGGGCAGCTCGGAGGCGCTGGGCACGACGACGCGCAATTCACTAGCATGGGTTTCACGCTAAGGAGGCCTCGACATGAGGTTCATGCGGGAACGGAGGGCTGTCGCTTCCCGGCTCGGGATTTCGGGCGGCTGTCTGATGCTCCTGCTAGCCGGGTGCGGTGGGGGCCCGGCACCCTCAAACTCCGGCGCCGGAAACGGCGGCTGCGGGCCGGGTACAGCCGTCGTAAGCGGGCTCGGCACCCCATCGGTGGCAGTGGCAGCGACCGACCAACTGAAGTTCAGTCCGGCGATCGCGCCGGTACATGTCGGGCAGATCGTCGAGTGGACCGTCGACGGCACGATGACCCATACGGTCACATTCCTCAGCGCCAACGCCTCGTGTTTGAGCGACCCGCAGCTCGAGCCTGGCTCCAGCTGGGAGGTGAAGTTCACCCAAGCTGGTACCTACGACTACAAGTGCACGATTCACCCGGGGATGACAGGTACCGTCACAGTATCCCCATGAGAGGTCTTGTCGCCGTCTAGGCGCAAGTGTGCCGGGGAAGTGGCGGCGGTCCGCTCAAGGGCGGGGCGGAGTCCCGGCCGAGCAGCGGGGACGGACCGCATGGACCCGCCCGACGTGTGGCTCCCATCAGTTCGCTGTGGATCGCGAATTTTGGGTGGAGCGCATACTGCTCATAAGGCGCAGCGCGAGGTGATCATCAATGGATGTCGGCCGGTGTTCGACGGGTTCGGCATCGGATCTCGGCCCCGCGAACGTCGTGGCTGCCGGGATCGGGCTACATGAGGCGTCGGACACAGCGCTGCGCACCAGCCACCGTTCGGACGGTGCCACGTTTTGATGTTCAGTCGTTGTGCACACCGATCGGCGGGAGATAAATCGCGATGACTTCGCTGAGCCGGCTGTCCAAGCCTGCAACCGAGGCGATCGGCGGGACCGGGCCGGTTGGGGGAGTTGAACCGACAGCCCACGCAACCATCGCCAGGACCAAGCGGGTGATGGTCTGGAGCGTTGCGCTCCTCTGGCTGCTTGATGCGGTGCTTCAGGCGCAACCCCGCATGTTCACGCTCGACTTCATCAGCAACATCATGACGCCATCCGTCGCTATCTCGCCCTCCATTTTCGCCAACGTCGCAAATTGGACCATCGCCCTCATCACCCCCAACATCAGCGAGTGGAATTGGCTGTTTACGACCATCCAATTTGCGATCGCACTCGCCCTGCTGATCGGACTTGCCGGTACGAACGAGCGTTTCATCAAGGGCGGACTCATCCTCTCGATTGTCTGGGGTCTTGGCGTTTGGGTTGTTGGAGAGGGCACGAGTGGCGTCTTCACCGGAAACGGCACGCTCCTCACAGGCGCCCCAGGCTCTGTCTTGCTCTACGTGCTCATTGCTGCGTTCTATTTTTTCCCCGATCGGTGGTGGAATCTCACCGCTCGTTTCTGCCTACCGCGTGATGCGCTGGCTCTTGTGTTTCTGTATGGCGTCGTCGCCCAGGTCCTCACACGACCCTTTTGGGGGGAACAGGGTATTCCCTCGTTGCTGCAAGGTCAGACCGCGATGGCTCCATCGTGGATGGTGTCCACGTTGAGTCCTGCCGTTCGGCTCACCGGCCACCTCCCCGCCTTGTGGAACGCCGGCTTCACGGTGGTGATGCTCGCCATCGCGATCCTGATGTTCGGGCGACGTCAGCGCGTCGTCGGCTTTGTCGTGTTGGGTATCACGCTCCTCGTGGTGTGGTACTGGGGCCAGGCATTAGGCGGGATCTTCTCCGGGATGGGAACTGATCTCAACACGCCACCGCTGTTCGCGGTAATGGCGATTCCAGCGTGGACCATCATGCGTGAACGCACCACGGCAGGTCGTGGACAGCTGAGCCGGAACACCACACCCCTCGAGGGCAAGAAGGTTATGGCGTGAGCCGTTGCCCAGACGCGATGAAAATCTCGCCGCCTCATTTGTAGGACGCACAACGAAAGGGGACAAGCTCAGCCAAGGCCGGCGCGCAAGAAGCTGATGTCGCGGTTGCTTTCGCGGCTCGCGGTACTCTCGCAACGGGGACCTATGGACGTCGTGAGGTTCCCATTGCGTCGCCCGAGAGTGACATCTGTCGGGCGTCATCGTCCCGAAAGGGTGCTGAGTCCACGATCACGGCCGTATGAACCTCGCCGCGCCGACCGGATGTTCGACGCGGTGAGGCATCGCCTGCGTAGAAGCCTCTCCATTTAGGCGCGGCGGTGGGTGGCACGGGTACAGGTCACCCAATCGTCAGCCGTCGCAACTCGTGCGATCATCCGATGCATTGCCGTGCCCTTCGCGGTGTCGTGGAGCACAGGGTCGAGACGTCATGAAGGCGGCGGCGCCAACACCACTACGTCGGAGTGACGAAGAGGTAGTCCGCGCCGCCGAGATGCTCATCATCCGAGGCAAGGAGCAGGGGCGTCTAACGCCCAATGAGGTCCTTCTGTGCCTGCCCGCCGTCAGGGCCGATCCCGACCACGTGGAGCGCGTATTCCAACTGTTTCGGGAGATGGGGATCGAGGTTAGCGACGATGATGGTGACACTGACGACAGCGAGATGGCTGCCGAGGGGATCGCCACGGCGGCGGTCGACACCTCTTCGCTCGACGCCCCGATTCGGATGTACCTCAAAGAGATCGGGCAGATCGCAGTCCTGCGCCAGGAACAAGAGGTCAATTACGCACGCCTCATCGAGCTGGGCGATGCTGATGCGCGCGACAAGCTTACCGAAGCCAACCTCCGCCTCGTCGTGTCCATAGCGAAGAAGTACATCGGTCTGGGGATGCCGTTCCTCGACCTCATCCAGGAGGGCAATACCGGCTTGATGCGCGCCGTGGACAAGTTCGACTACCGCAGAGGCTACAAGTTCTCGACGTATGCGACGTTCTGGATCCGCCAGGCGATAACTCGGGCTCTGACCCACCAGCCCCGCACCATCCGAATCCCCGTGCAAATGGCGCAGGTCATCAACAAAGTCGCGCAGGTCTCTGGGCGGCTGGTGCACGGGTTGGGTCGCGAGCCCGACACGGAGGAGATCGCCGAGGAGATGGGGGTCACGGCCGAACGGGTGCTCGAAGTGCTGAGCATCTCCCAGGAATCCGTTTCGTTGAACAAACGTGTCGGAGAGGAAGAGGATTCCGAGCTCGGTGACCTACTTGAGGACAAGGAAGCGACTGGGCCGCTGGAGGCAGCATCGCTGACCTTGTTCCGCACCCAAGTCGAGGACGTCCTCGACTCATTGACACCGCGCGAACGGCGTGTCTTGCACCTCCGCTTCGGGTTCATCAACGGCCAGGAGCGATCCGTAGAGGAGGTGGCGAAGCGATTCGGTGTCGCTCGCGAAAGCATTCGTCAGACCGAGATCACTGCTCTGCGCAAACTGCGTCATCCGTCTCGCAGCAACCGGTTGATCGACTTCTTCGAATAGTGAGCACAACGCCACTGCATGCCAGGTGCAATACCCACCAGCATGCATCGAAGCCCAATGCGCCGATCGCGGCACACACGCAGTGGTGTGGGGATGCGTCGCCCTGTTGAGTGTCGAGCGGAGCGATCGGCAGTAGATCATCAGCCTGGGTGGGATCTTCGGCGCGGCAGAATTGCTGGGCAACTCGCGCGCCGACGAAATGCTGTGGCTTCGGGTTTGGGCGACGCGTGGTCTGCTGTGGGCTGGGATGGAACGGCGCTCGCCGCGCTCCGCGAATTGCTCTTGGACGATGCGTGGCGAGTTCAGGAGATGGCCGCAAGTGGTCGCTCGATACCTGCCGGGACCTGCTCACCAACGTGGCGAACTTGCGCGAAGATCCCGTAGCTCGGGTCCGTCACGCCGCTGAGCGAGCCGTCACTCGGCTCGCCCTCACCAAAGCATAACCCATGGGCGGCCAGGTGGTTCGTCGCAGGTGAGGAGATAGTCGCGCACCCCAGCGTGCAATTAACACACCAGAGCTGACAGCCGTTTGGTCAGGCGGAGGCGCGTGTCTGCTGGATCCAGAGCAACGCCAGGCCAGCTGCCACGTCCGCCGGGAGCAGGAAGATCCCGATCGAGAAGAGGCCAAGGAAAGTGACGCCCGCAAGCCCAAGACAGCCGAGGCCTGTCACTGGTAGGGAGAGCTTGCTCCATCGATTCATCTCAGAACCAGCGACCACGATGCCAGCTGCAATGAGCGGAACCAATAGGATGCCGCTCCATCTAAGCGACTCGGTACCTCCAGACGTGACACAGGAGCCACTCGAGGAGCAACCGACGCCGCTGGTTTGATACACGGGTCCGACCAACAGAAAGACGATGGCGGCCGCTGCCAGTAGGAGGCTCGCGGCACCGGCAACCTCCGCCTTTTTCACAGCTGCACTGATCATTCGATCGCCACGTTGGTGGTCGTACGCCGGCGAGCGGGGGATGCCTTACCGAGCAATTGATCGATCCATGGCGCGGCCTGTACCAACGTCGTCATCAGCGCGCTCGATCCAGTGCTATTACCGCCGCGCATCCTCTTGACGATCTCGAGCCCCATGTACAGGGCGATGACCGCCGAACCAATCACCGACGGATCAATCTGGCCAGCCAGAGGTGAGCCGGCGAGGATGCGCGACGCCAGCTCCTCCGCGAAGATCATCCAGGCCTGCATGCGGTCAAAGATCTCAACACCGAGTTCGGGGTCGAAGGCCAATGCTCCGACGATCTCTTGCACCGCGGTGAGCTGACCGAGTTGGAGATCCTCGGCGTAGAGCTCCTCCATCGCTACTCCCAGCGCTTGTAGGTTGGAGACGTCCGCGAGGCGAGTCTCGTAGCGAGCAAGGCGGTCGCCGCTCACCCGGTCGAGAACCGCCAGGAGCAGAGCGTCGACGCTGCCGAAGTGGTAGAAGACGAGGGCGGGGCTGAAGCCTCCGGTGGTCGCGATCGCGCGCACCGTGGTATTCGCGTAGCCCGTGCTGGTCAGGGTGCGTAGCGCCGCATCGACGATGCGTCCTCGCATGAGGTCGCCTGCTTCATTGCGGCGTTGACGGCGCCGACGGGGTCCGGCACCGAACTCCGGCTGTCCGAGGTCGATCGATGTCAGCGGGGAGTACGTGACGGTGGTACGTCCAGGACGGCGATTCTCCCCGACGGGTTTCGGGGTGAGGATACCCTGATCGTTTGACTGGGCCATATGATCAGTATATTCTCGTGGATGTATACCGTCAACAGAAGCACCGACGGGTTTGAAGTGGCGCCTCGCGTGAACTCCGTCGTTGCCAGCCAGCGGGACAGGACGGTATCTCACCGTCCCGGCGGTAGGTGACGTGCGGCTGCCGCTCAGTCAGCCGCGCGTTCTGTGATACTGCCCGGCGGTCTCGATCACGAGCAGATCGCCGAGTCGGTGGCGCCGCCCGGAGCGATACCGGACGGTGCGACTGCTGGCACGGGAGCGATGTAGCCGGCATTATCGACTAGCTAGCGCCCAGTGGCTCGACCGACCAGCTACTCGTC
>PKXZ01000045.1 GCA_003132525.1 Candidatus Dormiibacterota bacterium
GTCGAGCGCGGCAAACGGCTCGGACCCCGCCGGACCGAGGCGCGGCAGAAACTTGTCGCCGGTGGGAACCCTCCCTCGGCGGCGACCGTATCGCCGGCGAGCTTCCATACACCCCCATCCTAGAACTCCTGGCCCTGGGAGCCGGTGGGGACTGACCTCCAACCTATACTCGCTCGTGATGCGACTGATAGCCGCCGGGCTGAGCTTTCGCACCGCTCCACTGGCTGTGCGGGAGGCTGCGGCCATCCCAGCGGCGCGCGCTGCAACGACGCTGCGGTACCTCGTGGGGCACGCCGGACTCCTCGGGGCCGCAGTGCTTTCCACCTGCAATCGCACCGATTTCTACGTGGTCTGCCCGGACAACCTCAGCGCGGAGGTCACCCCGCGACTGGCCCGCTACCTCGACCCGGGCGGCACACGCGGGCTCGAGCGCCACATGGTCACCCTCGAGGACCGCGACGCGGCTGAGCACATGTTCCGGGTGGCGAGCGGTCTCGAGAGCATGGTGATCGGCGAGGCGCAGGTCCTCGGGCAGTTCAAGGGCGCACACCGCGTGGCCACCGAGGCTGGAACCGTTGATGCACGCCTCGACTACGTCATGCGCCGCGCGATATCGACCGCCAAGCGCGTGCGCACTGAGACGTCTCTGGGGCGGGGCGCCGCGAGCCTCAGCGAGGTGGCGGTGGAGTGTGCGCGGGCGTCGTGCGGAGACCTCGAGGGCAAGGGCGTCCTGCTCGTCGGCGCCGGAAAGATGAGCCGCCTGGCCGCCGACCGGTTGCACGACCAGGGGGCACGCATCATGACCACGTCGCGCGGCGAATCGAGCCGCCGCCTGGCCAGGGCCGTCGGCGCCGAACCGGTGGCGCTGGCCGCGATCGGAGCGGTTGCGGACGATGTTGACGTGATCATCGCGTCCACGGACAGCCCGGCCACCATCTTCGACGCCACCGCCGTCGATAGGCTCCAGCGCCTGCGCGGCTCGCGACCGCTGTGCATTGTCGACATGGCGGTGCCGCGCGACGTCGACGCGGCGGCTGCCGAGGTTCCGGGGGTGACCCTGATCGACATCGACGAGCTTGGCCGCCGCGCAGGCCAGCGACTCGATCAGCGCCGGGAGATCGTGCCCGCCGCTGAGGAGATCATCGACCACGAACTCGAGAAGACGGTCACCGTGATCGGTCAGCGCGACACGGCGGGCCCCACCATCGCAGCGCTCGTCGACTGGGCCGAAAAGCTTCGCGCCCAGGAGGTCGCTCGCTCCTTCGATAGCGGGCGACCGATCGACGACGCCACCCGCGAGCGTGTCGAGATGCTGACGCGGAGCATGGTGCGCAAGCTGCTCCACGGTCCGGTCACGCGCTTGCGCGAAGCGGGGGACCCCGCAACGACGCTGGCGATCCGCGAGGCGTTCCGGCTCGATCGTTGATGCCGGGAGCGAACACCACGACGCTTCGGCTGGCGACGCGCGGCAGCGCACTTGCGCTCAAGCAGACGGTGCTCGCATCCGATGCCCTGCGCGAAGCAGGGAGTGGTCAACCCGAGAGCGTCATCCTCCGGACCGAGGGGGACCGGCGCGTGGATGCGCCTGTCGATCAGCTCGAGGGCCAGGGCTGGTTCACCGCCGAGCTCGAGCGCAGCCTTCTCGATGGCCGCGCGGACGCGGCCGTCCACAGCGCGAAGGACCTGCCGTCAGCTCTGGCCGCG
The DNA here is from genome assembly GCA_003132525.1 of Candidatus Dormiibacterota bacterium. Classification (GTDB taxonomy): domain Bacteria; phylum Chloroflexota; class Dormibacteria; order Aeolococcales; family Aeolococcaceae; genus Palsa-851. The sequence goes on from PKXZ01000045.1 coordinate 1,705, forward strand.
GGCCTCGGCATCGCGGCCTACCTTCCTCGAGCCGATGCCCGAGACGGCGTGGTGTCCGCGACCGGCGAACGGCTGGATCAGCTCCCCGCCGGCGCCACGGTTGGAACGAGCAGCGCGCGGCGAGCCGGGCTGCTCGCCGGCTTGTATCCCGGACTTCGGGTGGTGCCCATTCGCGGCAACGTCGATACGCGCCTGCGCAAGCTCGACGCCGGCGACTTCGACGCGCTACTGCTCGCATGCGCCGGGCTCGATCGCCTCGGGCTCGGCGAGCGCTTCACAGAACGGCTCGATCCCGTCCAGTTCGTCCCGTCACCGGCTCAGGGCGCCATCGCCATCGAGACGGTGACCGGCTCTGCCGCGGCACGCGCCTGCGAACTGATCGACACCCGCGACACCAGGATCGCGGTGACCGCCGAGCGCGCGGTGCTCAGCGCCCTCGGCGGTGGCTGCCTGCTTCCCCTCGGCGCGTGGGCGCGGATCGAGGACGGGCGACTGCTGCTGGTCGCTGCGCTGGTGGTGGAAGGATCGATCCGCCGCGCCGAGGCCGAGGGCAGCCCGGACGCTCCCGAAGCGCTTGGCGGGATGGTCGCGGCGCGGCTTCGATGACCGGGCCCCCGCTGCCGCTCGCCGGGCGACGGGTGCTCGTGACCCGGACCCGCGAGCAGGCGGAAGGTCTCGTGGACCGGATTCACGACGCGGGCGGGTCGGTCGCAGTCGTCCCGCTCATCGCCACGGTGCCGGTTGCCGAACCCGACGCCATCGCTGAGATTGCCGCCACGACGCTTGCGGCGCCGCAACCCCGATGGGTTGCGTTCACCAGCGCGACCGCCGCGCGTCTGGTGATCGGCGCAGCAGGAGCTCCCGCCCTGTCCGGGATGCTGGTCGCCGCTGTCGGGCCGGCGACCGCCTCGGCACTCGAAGCCTCCGGCGTGACTCCGGATCTGGTGGGAGGCGAGCGCGATGCGGGCGGACTTGCCGACGCGATGCTCGAGCGCGGGATGAGAGGCGCGACGGTGTGGATTCCCAGTGCTGAAGGAGCGCGCGTTGACCTCGCCGCACGTCTCCGGGGCGCCGGTGCGGCGGTCACCGTGCACCACATCTATCGGAGCGTCATGCCCGCAGCCGCCCCCGAGCTGCTCCGCGCCGCATTTGCGGCGGGCGTCGATGCGATCACGCTGACCAGCGGCAGCACAGCACGTAACCTCTCTCAGGCCATGGCGGCCGATGGCGTGCCGGCGTCCGCTGTGATCGTCTGCATCGGCGAGCAGACCGCGGCCGACGCGCGCGCCGTAGGACTCGCGGTTCGGGCGGTTGCCCGGGAAGCCTCGGTTGAGGGGCTCGTCAGCGCGCTGACCGAGTGCCTGAGCCCTCAGCGGCTACGCTGATCACCCCATGGGATTCCCTGCCGAACGACCCCGCCGGCTCCGCCGAACCCCGGCACTCCGCCGTCTGGCCCGAGAGTCGAGGCTCAGCGCCGGCCAGCTGATTCACCCCGCATTCGTCCGCGAGGGGCTCCAGTCCCCGCAGCCCATCGGCTCGATGCCCGGCCAGAGCCACGAGAGCATCGATTCGCTGTGCGCAACGGTGGAGGAGGCAATCGGCCTCGGGCTCGGCGGCGTGCTGCTCTTCGGACTTCCCGCCGCGAAGGACGCGCAGGGATCCGGCGCCTTCGCGGATGACGGCGTCGTCCAGCAGTCGATCCGGACGCTGCGCGAGCGCTTTGGCGACACGTGCGTCGTGATCGCCGATTGCTGCCTCTGCGAGTACACGGACCATGGGCACTGTGGGTTCCTGCTCGACAGCGGTGAGGTCGACAACGACGCGACCCTAGAGCTGTATGCGCGCACGGCGGTGAGCCAGGCCGCAGCGGGAGCCGACATCATCGCGCCGAGCGGAATGATGGATGGACAGGTCGGCGCAATCCGCGAGGCGCTGGACACGTCGGGGTTCACCGACACCGCGATCCTCGCCTACAGCGCGAAGTTCGCCACCGTGCTCTACGGACCATTCCGCGACGCTGCCGAATGCGCGCCCCGGTCTGGGGACCGCCGCTCGTACCAGATGGATCCGGCGAATCAGCGGGAGGCGGTCCGCGAAGCCATCCTCGACGTCGAGGAGGGCGCCGACATGGTCATGGTCAAGCCCGCGCTCACGTACCTGGACGTGGTCGCGCGAGTCCGCGACGCAACCGACCTGCCGCTTGCGGCGTACTGCGTGAGTGGCGAATTCGCAATGCTGCACCATGCCGCGGCCGCCGGCGCGTTCGACGAACGCAGCGCGGTCCTCGAGGCCCTGGGCGGCATCCGCCGTGCCGGTGCCGACATGATCATCACGTACGACGCGCGAGCCGCAGCTCGGTGGCTCGCGGAATCCAAGGAGTGAATCGGATGCAGGGAACCCAACTCGTGGCGGGACACTCAATCGACGCAGGCGACTCCATGCATGCGGGACTCCATTCATGAGTGACCCAACCGGCGGCAGGCGTCGGCTTCCCCTGGTGCTCGGATCAGGAGCCGTGGTAGTGATTGCCGTGGTGGCGATCGCCATCGGCGTAAACGGTGCAAGCTCACCGCTCCCGGCGCTGCCCACCCCGACACCCACCGCCCCGGTGCCGACCCCGACACCGAGCGCCTCCGCGACCCCGGCCCCCACGGCCGCTGCCACGATCGCATTCGCTGATTGCGCCACGGCAAAATTCGGACCGGTGCTCGCGCCGATCAACGCGCCGGCCAGTGTTCACAGCTACAGCGCGGCGCCGGCGATGACCATCGACACCGCCAAGCTCTACCAGGCGACCATCGCGACCGCGAAAGGCAACATCGTCCTCTGCCTGCAGCCGGATCTCGCGCCCAACACCGTCAACATCATCGTGACTCTTGCGCGGAACCACTTCTATGACGGCATCCCGTTCCAGCGCGTGGTGGCGAGCTTCGTCATCCAGGGTGGTGACCCGGAATGCATCGGCGCTGTTCCGGTCGCGCCGGCGACGCCTTCCGGCGAATGCGGTGACGGGGGACCCGGGTTCCAGTTCAACGATGAACCCGTCCACCAGCAGTACGTCGACGGTGCGGTGGCGATGGCCAACAGCGGCGCCAACACCAACGGCTCGCAGTTCTTCATCTGCATCGCGGACGACTCCTCGCAGCTCACACCTTCCTACAACCTCTTCGGGAAGGTGGAGAGCGGCATGAGCGTCGCCCTGGCGATCGCCCAGGGCGATGTCATGAAGTCGATCACCGTGCGAGAGCAGACGTAGCAGCATGAAGGACAGCAACGCCCGGGCGCTTCGCGCGCGCGCCGAGCGTGTGCTTCCCGGCGGTGTCGACAGCCCCGTGCGTGCGTACCGTGCGGTTCCCGGCGTGCCACCGCACATCGTCGCGGGCGAGGGATCCCACGTCGTCGACGCCGACGGCAACGAGTTCATCGACTACGTGCTCGCCTACGGGCCGCACATCCTCGGCCACCAACCGCCCAGGGTGGTCGCGGCGATCCGCGCTCAGCTCGATCGGGGAATCGCATACGGCCACACGGTCGAGCTCGAGGTCGACCTCGCGGAGCGGATCGTCGACGCAGTCGAATCGGTGGAGATGGTGCGGTTCGTCACATCGGGTACCGAGGCCGCCATGTCCGCGATGCGCCTGGCCCGCGCAGCCACGCGGCGGGACCGGATCGTGAAGTTCGCGGGGGGGTACCACGGCCATGCCGATGCTTTCCTCGCCGAGTCGGGTTCGGGGATCGCGACCCTCGGGATTCCAGGCTCACCCGGCGTCCCAGCCGCGGCGGTGGCCGGCACGGTCGTGCTCCCCTACAACGACCTCGAGGCCGTCGTCGACCTCTTCGAGCGCGAAGGCGATCAGATCGCCGCAGTGATCGTCGAGCCGGTCGCCGGCAATATGGGCTGCGTCCCTCCCGAGGCCGGGTTTCTGGACGGACTTCGCGACTGCACATCCAAATGGGGTGCTTTGCTCGTATTCGATGAAGTGATGACCGGATTTCGCGTGGCCTACGGTGGTGCGCAGACGCTTTACGAGGTCCGCCCCGATCTCAGCCTCTTCGGCAAGGTGATCGGAGGTGGGCTGCCTGTCGGCGCGTACGGCGGCCGTCGGGACCTCATGGAGCAGATCGCCCCGTCCGGCCCCGTGTACCAGGCGGGGACGCTCTCGGGCAGCCCACCGGCGATGGCCGCCGGGATTGCGGCGCTCGACGTGCTCCGCGAGAACCCTGCGCTCTACGACCGCCTGGAGCGTCTGGGGAAGCGGCTCGAAACGGGCTTCAAGACGGTCTCAGCCGAAGCCGGCACGGCCTGCGCGGTCGGTCGCGTGGGCAGCATGGTCACGCCCTTCATCGGGATCGACGAGGCCCACAGCTTCGACGAGGTGAAGCTTGCGGACCGGGAGCGCTTCGGGCGCATCCACGCGGCGTGGCTGGACGACGGAGTCCTCTGGCCGCCGTCGCAGTTCGAGACCGCGTTTCTTTCGACGACACACTCGGATGAGGACGTTGACAGGACGGTCGAGTCGTTCGCCCGCAGCCTGGCTTCGGTCTCAGTCTGATCTCAGGGACCGCTCAAAAATGGTGCTAAACTGGAGGCTGACATGGGATTCATAGGCGGACATCTGCCGGAACTCATCATCGTGCTGGTGGTGATCCTGATCATCTGGGGACCGGGCAAACTGCCCGACATCGGCGCGGGCATCGGCAAGGGAATCCGCGAGTTCCGCAAGGCCTCGTCCGAGACGCACGACGCCGTGGTGGGAACCACGACCACTCCGGCGCAGCCGGCGCCCGTCGTGCAGGTGGTCGCTGCACCTGCCCCCGCACCGGTGCAGCCCGCCGAGCCCGTGACGGTTCCCGCCGACGNNCAGTATCTGGCTGACGCGCCGCTCAGGCGCGCGCTGACCGGAGGCACGTAAGGTGCAGGGAGTGGCTGGCGACGACGAACGGCGGATGACGATCGTCCAGCACCTCGAGGAGTTGCGACGCGTCCTCATCTGGGTGATGGCGGCCTGGGTCGTCGGCACGACCGTCGCATTCATCTTCAACGGGTTCTTCATCGGCATCCTGTTGCACCCGCTGTCGACCGTTCTGAGAAACGCGCACAGCATCATCCCGAACAACGAGGCGATCTACACCAGCCCGACCGAAGGGCTCACGGTCCCGTTGAAGGTCTCGGCTGTCGTCGGCCTCATCATCTCGTTNNCCGGTCGTGCTGTGGCAGGTCTGGAACTTCGTCTCTCCCGGACTGCGCCCGAAGGAACGGAAATTCGTCGGGCCGTTTATCGCAAGCGCATTGCTGCTGTTCGCCGGCGGAGCGGCGTTCGCGTATTTCGTGATGCCCATCGGGCTCAGCTTCCTGACCAATTTCCTCAATGGCCACGCGGTGTATTTCCCCGATATCAACTCGTACATCGGGTTCTTCCTGATCATCGTGTTCATCTTCGGGATCACGTTCGAGATGCCGATCGTGATCGTGCTGCTCGGTCTGCTCGGTTTCGTGTCATCGAGGAAGCTCAAGGGCTGGCGGAAGATCGCCTATATCGCGATCATCATCGTGTCGTTGGTGATCACGCCCGGAGCGGACCCTTTCACACCGACGCTGCTCGCGATTCCGCTCCTGCTGCTCTACGAGGCCTCGATCATCGTGCTGCAGCGCATCTTCCGGCGCTGAGAGTCGGGCCGACCGATACACTCGGCCCAATGCGCCCAGATGAACGTGCCCCCGATCAGCTCCGACCGACAACGATCGAACTGCATCCATTGCCGTACGCCGAGGGCAGCGCGCTCATCACCATGGGGGACACGCGCGTGCTCTGTGCCGCGTCGGTCGAGGAGCGCGTCCCACCCTTCCGGAAGGGAAGCGGTCGCGGCTGGGTGACCGCCGAGTACGCGATGCTGCCGCGCAGCACTCAGACCAGGTCGGAGCGCGACGGCCGCAAGGGGAGGGTGGATGGTCGCGTGCAGGAGATCCAGCGTTTGATCGGCCGCAGCCTCCGGGCCGCAGTCGACTTCGAGGCGCTCGGCGAGCGCACTGTCTACCTCGATTGCGATGTCCTCCAGGCTGACGGCGGTACGCGTTGCGCCTCGATCACGGGCGCCTNNGGCGAACCGCGTCTCGACCTCTGCTATCTCGAGGACTCGGCGGCCGAGACCGACATGAACTGCGTCGGGTCCCTCGATGGCCGGTTCATCGAGCTGCAGGGGTCGGCGGAGCAGGAGCCCTTCTCGCGTCAGGAGC
>PKXZ01000037.1:0-32499 GCA_003132525.1 Candidatus Dormiibacterota bacterium
GGTCGCGAGTTCGAGCCTCGTCTCCCGCTCCAGTCGCCGCTGAGGCGCCGGAGCGAATCATTTCAATCCTCGCGCGCCTGCCGAGCACCCTATCTTGATTTCGTCAACCGTCCGTTCCAGTCTGACTGCGGGGGACAGGGCCCCACGGCTCGTGGCCGCATCTATTGCGTCGGTCGCAACCGGCCTGCTCACAGCCTGCGGATCGTCGACCACTCCGGCCACGTCGAGTCCGGCGACAACGGCAGGCCCGCAGACCCTGGACGCAACCTACGTGACACTGCCGACGAAGAGTGCATCGCCGACCGGTGTGGCACTCGACACGCAGGGCACGTTGTGGACCACCGAGGAGGGCGGCGACGCGATTGCGCACGTCTCGTCGAATGGTCAGGTGACGGAAACGAAATTACCGCGGCCGGGAGCGCCGGGCCTCGGCATCGTGCGCGCGCCCGACGGATCGACGTGGTTCACCGATCGTGACGCGAACGAGGTCGACCGCCTCGCCACTGACGGTGCACTGTTGCGCGTGCGACTCGCTCCCGGCAGCACCCCTCTCGGTATTTGCGCGGGACCGCTCAACTCGTTGTGGGTAACCGAGAACGGCGGGGATGTCGTCGATCGCATCACCGCCGGCGGCACAGTGACGAAGGCCGCAGATCTCGGCGGCGGTACGTCGCCCGTTGGCATCGTCGAAGGGCCGGACCGCAATCTGTGGGTTGCTGAGAGCAACGGCATCGCGCGGGTCACGCCGTCCGGGGTGGTGACGCAGTACGCGCTGTCACCCGGCGTCGGTGTGCTCCGGATTGTCGACGGAACCGGCAGCGACTTATGGTTCGTCGAGGAGCAGGGCGGCCGGGTTGGACGCATCGACACCAGCGGACATATCACGCTGCTCTCGACCACCTTTAATCAGCCAACGGGCATCGCGCTCGACAACAGCGGCACCGTCTGGATCGCCGAGCAAGGCGCGGGCACCATCGATCGCGTGACGTCCCAGGGTGATGTGGTGCGCTACGCGGTCGACTCGCCGTCTGCAGAGCCCGAGGATCTGATCGCCGCGCCGGATGGCACCATGTGGTTCAGCGAGTTCGGCAGCGGAGAGGTCGGGCGGTTCATGACCGCGCGTCCAAGCGTCTGATGACACGCTCGATGAGCCTTCGCCGGTTTCAGCTCACGGCAGGTGGTCGACAGAGTGGTGCTAGCCTTGCCGCGATCAGGAGCGAGACATGAGCAACCGCACCTATCCGCACGGTGTCCCGTGTTGGATCGATACGCAGCAGCCCGACTTCGACGCGGCCATTGCGTTCTACGGCGGCCTTTTCGGCTGGACGTTCGAAGACGCAATGCCACCAGCTGCGCCGAGCCGCTACATGATCGCCAAACTCGACGGCAGCGATGTGTGCGCAATCGCCGGTCCGGGGGAGGGGACGCCCGTGTGGCGCACGTACATCGGCGTGGACGATGCTGACGCCGCGGTGGACGGACTCGTGTCCGCAGGCGCCGCCGTGCGTTCGACGCCCCTCGACCACGGCGAGGAAGGTCGGGCAGCGGTCCTGACCGATCCGGAGGGCATTGAGTTTCGCATCTGGCAGGCGAGACGGCGTTTGGGGGCGCAGGTGGTCAATCAGCCGGGAGCCTGGAACTTCAGCGATCTCCACACGAGCACTCCCACTGCGGCGATCGCGTTTTACGAGGCGGCGTTCGGCTGGCAGGCACACGACCTGGGGTTCGCGACGATGCTCCGCCGGCCAGGATACGGTGACCACCTCGAGGCAACCGTCGACCCGGATATCAGGGCGCGGCAGGCGCGAGCGCTGGTCCCACCGGGTTTTGCGGATGCCATCGCGTGGGTCGCAACGACAGCAGCAGGCGAGCCGGCCCACTGGCACGTCTCATTCACCGTGGCCGAGCGGGACAAGACGGCCGATGAGGCCGAGCGTCTCGGCGCGGAAGTCCTCCGTCGAGACGACACGGAGTGGACGCGCACTGCCCTGGTTCGTGATCCGCAAGGCGCGGAGTTCACGGCCAGTCAGTTCACGCCGCCGTCACGCTAACCCGGGTCGACCCTCAAGCGGCCACAGCGCAGCTCGCAGTCCCAGAGGTGCCGTCGGTCTGCTTCGATCCGATGGTCGGCGACGGCTCGCTCCCGAGCGCAGAAGTGGCCGCCAGCTTGAGGTTGTTCGTCTCGCCAGTGAAACCATTTATGGCGCAGGTGGGCGCCGACGAGCTGGTGGCCGTCAGCACCGTGACAGCCTCGAGCGTGTCGCTCGCGCCGAAGTCGGCCGCGCCGCCACCGCCATCCCCGAACACGCCCCACTCGGTGGTCTTCCAGTGCGGGGCAAGGTCGACCTTGGTGTCCTTTCCGGTGGCCATCGTTGCGTGGCCACCGCTCAACAGCTGGACCTCGTCGTTACCGCCAGACTTGGCACTGCCGGAAAGCGAGAGTGTGGCGAGGCTCTTCGCGGTGAGTGCTCCGCCGCTCACCGTGGTCGACGAGCTGTTGGTGTAGCAGTCGATAAAGGTTGCGCCCGCGGAGGTGAACCAGCCGCTGGGGCACGTGGTGTCGTAGTCGATCAGCCAGTACTGCATGAAAACGGTATTCGTGTCGGTGGCGTAGACGAACTGCTGCCACGCCTCGCACTGGGAAGGAACGCTCGCCTTGGCGCATGCCGGTGAGCCGGAGAAGAACTGGGTGTTCAGCTGCAACGAGAACTCATTGGCCTTCTGCGGGCCCGAGTTGCCGATCTTGCCCTTCTCGCTGATGTTCGAGCTGACCCCGGTAAATGTGCCCGTCGCCTTGGAGACCAAACCGGAGACTGTGGCCGAGTAGTCGTGGCCGTTGCCGACCGTGTCGGGAGCGCCCTTGGCCGTGGACGGCAGCGCCGGCGCGAACGGCTGCTCAGGTGCTGTCGCGCATTTGACTGCATGCCACACCAAAGCAGGAAACGAAGCCTGGAAGCAGCCCGATCCCACCACGGGTACCTGGCCGATCGCCGCCCGCCAATCCAGCATCGTCGGCTGGCTTGCGGCCGATGCCGAACCGCCGCTGATGCTGACGACAGCGAACACGATCGGCGCGGCAACACCGAAGCACTTCTGGATCCTTCGCATTGCTGGTCCCCCTGCATCCGCTCACCACTCTCTGAGAGAGCCCGACGCCCCCATATCGGGTAGGAGGCATCGTAGCAATTCCCTGACCGACGAATCCCGGCCTCTCAGTCGTGCAGTTGCGGGTCGTATGCCATGGCGGCCTCCTCGCGCCCTGAAGGGCTCGTCCGCGGATGTATGAGCTGCCAACACGTCCGTTCCAGACCCAGGTCTGATCAAGACTCAGATCGCCGCCGAACACCACGACTTGGTTGCTCGCAACGTCGTCCGCCACGCTGTAGCCGTCCGTCGAAAACGGGACGTTCGGCGCCGGTGGCGTCTCGCTCGCGGGGCCCTGCGGTCGCGAGATCAGGAAACCGGCCAGCGCGGCCGCCGCGACCGCGATGATCATCGCCGTCGCCGCTGGAGTCATCGCGCCCCGGACCGCGCATCGCTCGATGATCGTGCGCTCATACTCGAGGCGGAGATCGCGTCACTCCTAGCCGGCGTTGCCTATGATGCAACCCGTCGCAACGGATTTGGGAGAACGCCATGGCAAGTCGTAGCGCGCAGGTGAACCTCTTGAGCGGGGTCGAGCTCTTCGCCGGGCTGACCAAGAAGGAGGCTGCGTTCGTCCTTCAGTTCATGCGCGACTACGACTATCCGACCGGGAGGGTCATGGTGGAGGAGGGCGACCTCGGGGGACGGTTCTTCCTCATCGTGTCCGGGACCGCGGTGGTCAGCCGGAACGGCCGGCGCATTCGCAAGCTCGGCCCCGGCGACTCGTTCGGCGACATCGCGCTCATCGACGGCGGTCCGCGTTCGGCGACGGTCACCGCGGAAACTCCCATCAGCACGCTGTCGTTGGCGTTGTGGAATTTCAAAGCGGCCTTGCTGGAGAACCCGAGCATCACCTACAAACTGCTGCTCGTCCTCTGCAAGCGGCTGCGGGAGGCCGAGTCCCGCGCTCCGATCTGATCGGCTTCGTCGACTCGGCGGTCAGTTGGCGGGCACCCACTCGTCCCGCTCACGCCAACCGAGCACGGTCGAGACGACGAGCAGACCAGTGGAGCCGAGCGCGAGGTAGAACCCCGGGCCGAGATACGGCGTCGTCGTGAATGACTCGGCGCGCCCCAGGTTGTCGATGTACTCGAGGTACATGCCCAGCGGCACGAAGAAATCGAGTGCGACGAAGACGCAGCGCACGAATGCTGCAGGCGGGGCCACGGTGAGCCGGATCGCGAGCGCCGCCACGACCACAGCGACCACCAGCATCCAGCTGGCCTCCTGAAGACCGTTGGCAATCACGTAGCTCCCGCCGGCCGTGATCACTCCCACCCATTTCAGAAACACGGATGCCCCGTCCAGCAGCGCGACCAGCACCAGCCCAACGATCACCAGGATCTGCGGTCGGTACGGTGGAGCCCTGAGCTCGGGGAGCGGAGTCAGCGGCATCGGTGGCGCCGCCCGTACAGCGCGACTATCATCTTCGCCATTCTGTCGCGCCGGTCATAGCACGCTCGGAGGTGATTTCCGTGAGCATTCGCAGTCGCGTCCGTCAGTGGCCGGTGCTCCGTCAACTCACCAGCGCAGACCATCTCGGCCGCGGCACCGCGGTTCGCTCGGTGCGCACCGAGGAGCTCACGCCGCGAACCGCTGAGGCCGACCGCATGGTCAAGAGCGTGTGCCCGTACTGCGCGGTCGGCTGCGGTCAGCGCGTCTACGTCAAGGGCGAGCGGGTGACTCAGATCGAGGGCGATCCCGACTCGCCGATCTCGCGGGGCCGTCTCTGCCCGAAGGGATCGGCGAGCGAGCAACTCGTGAACAACCCGGGCCGGATTCGAACGGTGAAGTACCGGCGGCCCTTCGGCACCGATTGGGAGGATCTCCCGCTCGAACGTGCCATGGAGATGATTGCCGACCGCATCCTGGATACGCGCGCACGGACGTGGGAGGACACTGACGAGGAGGGTAATGCGCTGCACCGCACGCTCGGTATCGCGAGCCTGGGTGGCGCGACCCTCGACAACGAAGAGAACTATCTGATCAAGAAGCTCTTCAGCGCCATCGGGGTGGTGCAGGTCGAAAACCAGGCCCGTATTTGACACAGCTCCACAGTCCCCAGTCTGGGGACATCGTTCGGCCGCGGCGGAGCCACGACCTTCCAGCAGGACCTGCAGAACTCTGACTGCATCGTCATCCAGGGTTCGAACATGGCCGAGTGTCATCCGGTCGGATTCCAGTGGGTGATGGAAGCCAAGGCACGCGGGGCAACGATCATCCACATCGATCCGCGGTTCACGCGAACCTCTGCGATGGCCCACCAGTACGTGCCGGTGCGGGCGGGCAGCGATATCGCCTTTCTTGGCGGGATCATCAACTACATCCTCAGCAACGAGAAGTATTTCCGCGAGTACGTCGTGAGCTACACCAATGCGGCGACCATCGTCAGCGAGGATTTCCGGGACGCCGATCAGCTCGGCGGTCTCTTCTCCGGGTTCGATCCGAAGACGGGCATGTATGACACAACCAGCTGGGCCTATGAGGGCATGGAGACAGCCGCGGCGGCGGGGTCGCGCATCGTCGCGGGCAGGCAGCCGGGCGCGCATGCCGGTGGGGGAGGACAAGAGTTCGGTGGACGCGGTGCCGCCCTGCCGCACAGCGAGGTCCATCGCGATGAGAGCCTCGAGGATCCGTTCTGCGTCTTCCAGATACTCAAGCGCCACTACGCGCGCTACACGCCCGAGATGGTGCAGCGCATCTGCGGGGTGCCCACGGATCAGCTCGTCAAAGTGTGCGAGGCAGTCACCGCCAACAGCGGCCGTGAGCGCACCACCGCATGGGTGTATTCGGTGGGATGGACGCAGCACTCCGTCGGTGTCCAGTACATTCGCGGTGCGGCGATCATCCAGTTGCTGCTGGGTAACATGGGCCGTCCCGGCGGCGGCATTCTCGCCCTGCGTGGCCACGCGAGCATCCAGGGATCAACCGACATCCCGACGCTGTTCGATCTGCTTCCCGGCTATCTCCCGATGCCAAGAGCCGGTGTCCACCGCAGCCTCGATGAGTACCTCGCATCGATCAAGAGCGAGGGACAGAAGGGCTTCTGGACGGCGGCCGACACGTACATGGTCAGCCTCCTCAAGGCCTGGTGGGGCGATGCCGCCACCAAGGACAACGACTTCGGCTTCGAGTGGCTGCCTCGGATCAACGCCGACCACAGCAATTACCAGACGATCGTCGACATGCTCGACGACAAAGTCGAAGGCTACTTTTTGCTCGGACAGAATCCCGCCGTCGGGTCGTCGAACGGCAAGATGCAGCGGCTCGCGATGTCGCACCTCAAGTGGCTCGTCGTGCGCGACCTCAACCTGATCGAGTCGGCAACCTTCTGGAAGGACGGGCCTGAGCTCGCAACCGGCGAGATGCGCNNTGCCGCAGCGAGCTGGACTTCTTCTTCCACCTCGGCAGGCTCCTGCGCGCACGTCTCGCGACGTCATCGCTCGAGCGAGACGAGGGGCTGCGCCGGCTCACCTGGGACTACCCGATGCTCGAAGCCGGCGAGCCGGATGCGGAGGCAGTGCTCCAGGAGGTCAACGGCCGGCACCTCAGCGGAGAAAACGCCGGGCAGATGCTCAACAGCTTCGTCGAGATGAAGGCGGACGGCTCCACATCGGGCGGGTGCTGGATCTACACCGGCGTCTACACCGACGGCGTCAACCAGTCGGCGCGGCGGAAACCGGGATCACAACAGTCGTGGGTCGCCCCGGAATGGGGTTGGGCGTGGCCGATGAATCGACGCATCCTGTACAACCGTGCGTCGGCCGACCCGGACGGCAAGCCCTGGAGCGAGCGCAAAGCCTATATCTGGTGGGACGAGGCTGCCGGCAAGTGGACCGGGCACGATGTGCCGGACTTCCAGGTGACCAAGGCGCCGTCGTTCCGGCCGGAGCCGGGGATCGGCGGTCCCGAGGGGCTCGCAGGTGATGACCCGTTCATCATGCAGGCGGACGGAAAAGGGTGGCTCTACGCGCCGAGCGGGCTGCTCGACGGCCCGCTGCCCGTGCACTACGAGCCGCTCGAGTCGCCGCTGCGCAATGCGATGCACACGCAGCAATCCAACCCGACTCGCGAGATGTTCCCGCGCAAGGAGAACCTCACCGGCCCGTCGCCACCGGAGCCGGGCTCGGACGTGTATCCATACGTGGTCACCACCTACCGGCTCACGGAGCATCACACTGCGGGCGGCATGAGCCGCTGGTCCCCGTACCTCGCCGAACTGCAGCCCGAGTTCTTCTGTGAGGTGTCGCCGGAGCTGGCCGCTGAGCGCGGACTCGAGCATCTCGGCTGGGCGACCATCGTCACCGCGCGGACGGCCATCGAGGCGAGGGTGCTCGTCACGGACCGCGTCACCCCGCTCACCGTCGACGGGCGCACCATCCATCAGATCGGGTTGCCGTATCACTGGGGGGTGGGCGGCGGCGGCTCGATCGTCAGCGGCGATTCGGCGAATGATGTGATGGGCGTCGCGCTTGACCCCAACGTGCACATCCAGGATTCCAAGGCGGCGGCGTGCGACATCCAGCCCGGTCGGCGACCGACGGGTCCGGAGCTGCCCCGATACGTCGAGGCGTACCGCCGGCGCGCGGGCATCAGCGTCGACACGGGGACGGCGCGGGTGACTCCAGAAAAGGACGGTTCCTGATGTGGGGTTGGTCGAGTGCTCCCGATCCCGCGCGTGACACGGGATGGATCAACGCTCCGGCCCGCAAGGGTTTCTTCACCGACGGGTCCGTCTGCATCGGTTGCAAGGCATGCGAGGTCGCATGCAAGGAATGGAACGGGATCCCCGAGGACGGGCTGCAGCTGCTCGGCATGTCGTACGACAACACGGGAGGGCTGGGCGCCAGCACCTGGCGCCATGTGGCCTTCATCGAGCAGCCACGCCGTGCCGTCGGCAGCGATGGATTCACGCCGCTGCCGATGGTTACCGCCGCACCTGACCAGAACACGCACGCTGGCTCAGCGGAGACAGGGATTCGTTGGTTGATGTCATCGGATGTCTGCAAGCACTGCACGCACGCTGCATGCCTGGATGTCTGCCCGACCGGGGCGCTGTTGCGAACCGAGTTCGGCACCGTCGTGGTCCAGGACGACGTTTGCAACGGCTGCGGCTACTGCATCCCCGCGTGCCCCTTCGGCGTCATCGACCGCCGCGACGGCCCTCCCGGTGCGCGCAACGTCGGCATCGCTCAGAAGTGCACGCTGTGCTACGACCGCCTCCGTGATGACATGACCCCGGCGTGTGCCCAGGCCTGCCCGACACAGTCGATCCAGTTCGGCGATCTGGATGAGCTGCGCATTCGCGCGCACGACCGGGTCGACTCGTTGCACGCCGCAGGCGTCACGGATGCGCGGCTCTACCTCGCGGATCCGAACGACGGCATCGGTGGCGCCGGCGCGTTCTTTCTGCTCCTCGACGAGCCGGAGGTCTACGGGCTTCCACCGGATCCCGTGGTCACCACCCGCGACCTCCCGGCGATGTGGCGCACGGCCGCGATCGCGGGAGCGACGCTGGTCGCGGGCGCGGCGGCCGCATTCGTCTGGACGCGATCGTGACGGCGCAGGCCGAGGCACCGCGCCGTCGCCATCGCGGAGGAGGCGGGCGCGAGGGCGAGCGCCTCATGGTTCCCCTGGCAACGTTCACCTCGTACTACGGGCGCCCGATCGTCAAGGCGTCGCCGTGGAAGAGCGACATCCCCGCCTATCTGTTTCTGGGCGGTCTCGCCGCCGCGTCGTCGCTGCTCGCGGCAGGCGCAGATCTCAGCAACCGCCCGGAGCTCCGCCGGGTTGCGCGCATCGGGGCGCTCGCTGGTGGAGCCGCAGGGACTGTCGCGCTCGTCCACGACCTGGGGAAGCCGACGCGGTTCCTGAACATGATGCGAACCGCGAAACCCACATCGCCGATGTCGATCGGCACATGGATCCTCACGACTTTCATGCCGTTGGCGAGCCTCGCGGGCGCTGCGGAGATCGCCGCATTGCTGCCCTTCCGGGTTCCAATCGCGGGTCGGCTGCTCGATCTCGGCGCCAGGCCGGCCGGGCTCCTGGCAGCAGCGGTCGCACCGGGATTGGCGTCGTACACGGGCGTGCTGCTCACGGACACCGCCACGCCAGGCTGGCATGCGGCGCAGCGCGAGCTCCCGCTCATCTTCGTTGCATCCGCTGCCGCAGCGGCCGGAGGACTCGGCATGGCCGGCGTCCCGGTCGGAGAAGCCACTCCGGCGCGGCGCATGGCGGTCGGCGGAGCGGCACTTGCCTTGGTGATGGAGCAGCGGATGGAGGGGAGCATGGGCCTGAGCGCCAAGACGCTCCATTCGGGGAAGGCTCAGCGGCTCTTCAACGCCAGCCGGGCGCTCTCCATCGGCGGAGCAGTCGGAACGATCGTCCTCGGAAGCCGCAACCGCGCAGCGGCGGCCGTGTGCGGAGCGGCGTTGTTTGTTGGCTCGGCGTGTATGCGGTTCGCCATCTTCGAGGCCGGTCAGGCATCTGCACGCGATCCGCGCTATACCGTCGTCCCGCAGCGGGAGCGCCTTCGCTCCTAGGCGACCGCGGCCGAAGGGCGCAGTTTTCGCAACTCACCGTCCACGCGTTCAGTGACGCCGATGCGATCGAGATATTCGAGCAGCGGTACCGCGACGCGCCGGGTTGTCCCGAGCGCCTGGCGAGCTGCCGAGAGGGTGAACGGCTGCGGCAGGTCGCGCAATCGGCTGGTAGCAACGTCCGGCGCGGTGGGAAGCAACGCGATATCCCCAGGGAGGAGCAGGATCGCGCGCGCCGCCGCGGCCGCACCGAGCTCTCGGTGGCCGAGTCCGAGCGCCACAAGTTGTTGTTGCTCCGGTGCCGCGAACGGCGCGACCTGGAGTGCGGCAATCAACCGCGACACCGCCTCCTCGAGATCCGCGCGGAGCGTCGGAGCACTCCCGCGCTTGCGCACCCGGCCACCGCTGTCGTCGAGCTCCGGGCACGACCCCAGCAGCGCAACCAGGAGCTGTGGATCCTCGAGGCGCAGCGCGCGCACAAGATCCGCGTGCGTCACACCGGCATCGAGCAGCGCCGTCGAATGCCCATCGATCTCGGTGCGGAGCGCGCGCACCCACTCCTTCCAGCGCGCCTCGGTGACCAGCCAGGCCCCCGCTGCGATCACTCCTGAGGGCAGAGGACCTCCGACCGGGACCCCGATCTCACGCAGGAAGGTGCGGCTCGCCGCCCCGCGCCGGGCCAGCTCGTCGGCGATGTCAGGCGTTCCGCGGGCAGACGCGAGAGCGACCGCTCGCGCCCTGGCGGCGCCACGCCGGTGCATCGCAGGCGGCGCTGGATCGAGCACGGTGGCGCCTCCGACCACCTGGCGGCGGCCGGGGTCACGAAGGAGCACTCGGTCGCCCACCTGGAGCGGCAGCGTCGAGTCGAGGCGGATCCGAACCACCGCCTCGTCCGGCAGATCGACCGGAGCGAGCCGGCGAATCGTCGCCGGCACCGCGGCGGCTCCCACGTGAAGCACGACGTGGCTCGGCAGGTCGGCGCCGGCGATTCGGGCGTCGAGTACCGTGGTGCGCCGCCACACCGCCGGTGTCAGGAGTGCATCGCCGCGCCGGATCTGCTCGTGCGCGATTCCGCGTAGGTTGAGGGCAACGCGCGCGGGTGCGGTCACGACGTCCGCCGGCTCGCCGAGCCGCTGCAGGCCACGGATGCTCACCGTTGCGTCGCCGAGCTCGAGGGTGTCGCCACGGCGCACCGTGCCGGCCGCGAGCGTTCCGGTGACCACGGTGCCGCTTCCCCGGACGGTGAAGGAGCGATCCACCCAGAGCCGCACCCGGGCATCCGGGTCGGGCTGCGGCAGCCCTGCGGCCAGCGCGTCGAGCGCGGTCCGCAGGTCGTCGAGGCCGTCACCCGTTTCGCCGGACACGCCCACCGCGGGAATCCCAGCCAGGCTCGTCGCCGCGAGCATCTTGCTCGCCTGTTCGATCGCGGCCGTGGGATCTGCGAGGTCGCTTCGGGTCACGGCCACCAGGCCGTGACGGACCCCGAGGGCGTCGAGTGCCCGCACGTGTTCATCGGTCTGGGCGGCCCAGCCCTCGTCGGCCGCAATCACAAGCAGCACCGCTGGGACAGGTCCCACGCCCGCGAGCATGTTGGTGGTGAAGCGCTCGTGTCCCGGCACGTCGACAAACGCGATCTGTTGACCCGACGGAAGTGTTGTCCACGCGTATCCGAGATCGATGGTCATGCCACGGCGGCGCTCTTCCGCCCAGCGGTCCGGCTCCATCCCGGTGAGGGCCCGGACGAGCGTCGACTTTCCGTGGTCGACGTGACCCGCAGTCGAGATCACCTGCACGCGAGCACCGCGTCAACGACGACATCGTCGTCGGACGGTGGAACGCAGCGGAGGTCGATCAGGCAGCGGCCACCTTCGAGCCGCGCCACAACGGGCGGGTCGCCCGCGCGCAGCTTCGCGGCGTAGCGCTCCGGAAGGCTGACGGCCCAGCCGGGCAGCGTCACCCCCGGGCCGCTGCCGCCCCCGACCGCTCCGTCACTCGCCACCACGCTCGCTTCCACCCCCAGCTGCGCGGCGATCGTTTCGCACCGCGAGCGCAATGCATCTCCCTCTGCGTGGAGTGCGACGGCAGTCGGAGAGCCGGGGCCGCCGATCGTGGCTTCGAGGGCCGCGAGCGTGAGCTTGTCGACTCGCACAGCACGGGCGAGGGGATGGCGGCGGAGGCGGGCGATGATGTCGGCCTTCCCGGCGATGATGCCGGCCTGCGGACCGCCGAGGAGCTTGTCGCCGCTCGCGGTCACCACGTCGGCCCCGGCTTTGAGCGCGCCCGCAATGTCCGGCTCGTCCGGAAGCACGCGATCGGGTGCAAGCAATCCGGAACCGACGTCGACCACCAACGGCGGACCGAGGCCTGCGAGGTCGGCGACTCCGACCGACGAGGTGAACCCGGACATCCGGAAGTTCGAGGCGTGCACCTTGATCACGCAACCAGTGCGTTCGCCAATCGCTGCGACGTAATCGTCTCGGGTCGTGCGGTTGGTGGTGCCGACCTCGCGGAGCTTCGCACCCGTGCACGCGACGAGGTCCGGGAGCCGGAATCCGTCGCCGATCTCCACCAGCTCGCCCCGGCTCCAGACCACCTCACGGTCGCTCGCCAGCACTGTCACCGCGAGCAGCAGCGCGGCCGCACCGTTGTTCACCACCATGACGTCGCCGGCGTCGGGCAGTGCCGCCCGGAGCGCGGCGAGTGTGCCCCGTCCGCGCGCGGCGCGACGGCCCTCGACCAGGTCGTACTCGACATCGACATATCCCGACGCGGCGATCAGCGCCTCACGGGCCGCTGCCGACAGTGGTGCCCGGCCCAGGTTGGTATGCAGCACCGTCCCGGTCGCGTTGATCACCGGGGTGAGACTGGTCGCGCGCGAAGGCAGGTCACGGAGCACGTCATCGATCAGCTGCTCGGGCCCGAGCGACCCATCGCGCACCCGTCCCTGCGATACATGAACCGCGTCACGGACGCGCGAACGGCCGAGACGGAGCTGCGCGGCGGCGAGCCTCGGGTCGGCGAGCACCAAGTCCGTCTGCGGGACGGCGCGGCGCGGGTCCATGTCCATGTCGCCCGACCTTACGTGCGGGGCCCACTCGTCGGCCACCGGGCGGGCGGCGGAGGCGGACGGGAATCGAACCCGCTTGACCGGGATACTCGGTCACACTGATTTTGAAGATCAGGAAGCCCACCAGGTGCCCAGACGCCTCCGCCGCAAGCGTAGGGCAGCGGCCACTGTGGCCGTGGGGGATGAGCGCAACCTGCGAACATCGCGCCATGCGACTCACCGGCTATGCGCACGGCGGCGGTTGCGCCTGCAAGATCCCGCCGGGCGAGCTCGAGGAGATGGTCGCGGGGCTCGTCGGTGTCCCCAGCGACACGCTGATCGTCGGCCTCGACGACGGCGACGACGCTGCGGCGGTCCGAATCGGCGCCGACGGGACCGCTGTGCTCAGCACCGTGGACTTCTTCACGCCGGTCGTCGACGACGCGTACGACTGGGGCCGGATCGCCGCTGCCAATGCGCTCTCGGACATCTACGCCATGGGCGGCCGGCCGATCCTCGCGGTGAACCTGGTGTGCTGGCCGCGCGATCTCCTGCCGATGTCGCTCGCCGCCGAGGTGCTCCGCGGCGGCCTCGCCGTTGCCACCGAGGCGGGCTGCCCGGTGGCCGGCGGGCACAGCGTTGACGACCCCGAGCCCAAGTACGGCATGGCGGTCACCGGCGTTGCCGCTGCGGATCGCCTGCTCCGGACCGACGCGGGAGTCGCGGGCCTGCCGCTGTCACTCAGCAAGCCGCTCGGGATCGGCGTGCTCAACAGCCGCCACAAGCAGACCGGCGAGGTGTTCCCGCAGGCCGTCGCGACCATGGTGGCGCTCAACCGCGCGGCGGCAGAGGCGGCGGTCGCCGGCGGCGCACGCTGCGCCACCGACATCACCGGTTTCGGCCTCCTCGGCCACCTCTACAAGCTCGCTCGAGCGAGCAACCTCACGGCGGTGATCAACGCCGACGCGGTCCCGTATCTGGATGGCGCGCGCGACGCGCTCGACGCCGGCTACGTGAGCGGCGGCACGCGCCGCAATCTCGACTGGGTGTCACCGCGCGTGGGCTGGGGTGGGCGCACCGCGACCGACGAGCGCGAGCGGCTCCTCCTGGCGGACGCGCAGACCAGCGGCGGCCTGCTGGTGGCGGGCGAGGTTCCAGGGTCGCCGATCATCGGCGAGCTCGTGCCGCGCCGCGCGAATGTGATCGAGGTGCGCTGAGGTTCTGGCCGGTTATGCCGGAAACTCACGTCGCAGGAACGCTGTGGTCTCCTTCCATGCCGCGGCGGCGGCTTCGGGATGGTAAAAGAGGTCCGCGTTGTGATTGTCGAAGGCGTGGTTGGGGCCGTGATGCAGATGAAACTCGGTGTGCGGCCGTCCCTCAAACGACTTCTCGACGGCCGCGCGCTGCTCTGCGGTGATGTATTCGTCGGCATCACCGAACTCGAAAAGCACCGGGCAGTGCACATCGGCTGCCTTGTCGAGATTCCCAGGAATCGCTGAGCCGTAGTAGCAGACGGCGACGTCGGGCTCCGAGCCGGCTGCAACCAGATACGCCATGCCCCCGCCGAGGCAGAACCCGATGATGCCGGCGCGGCCATCGCTCACCGCGGAGACCGTGCGCAGATGATCCACCGCACTCGCGGAGTCGCGCGCAGCCTGTGCCATGTCCAGCTTCTGCATCGAGCCAAACGCACGCGGCAGCGCATTCTCGGAGCGTTCGTCGATGACCGATTCACCGCCGATCCGCGAGTACAGGTCGGGGGCGAGGGCGACGTACCCCAGCTCATTGAGGCGCGCGCACACGCCCTTGATGTAGTCGGTGACACCGAAGATCTCCTGGATCACCACCATGCCCGGACCTGAACCGGACTCGGGGAGTGAGAGATAGCCGGTGAATTCATGACCGTCGTCGCCGCGGATGTGCTCTTCACGAGAATTCGACATGGCCGGGAGCATACATCGAGTCAAACGCCGCTTCGGCGTCGCGGCAGCGGCGCAAGTGCGAGGCGGATAATCGCCGCTGATTCCGGCGCGCAACAGTGAGGTGCCAGGTGGAACACGTCGTCGACACCGCAGACGGACGCAGGCTCGCTGTCTCGGACGGCGGTCAGCCTGATGGCATCCCGGTGCTCGTGCACTACGGCACCCCGAACTCGCGCCTGCAGTACGGCCCTGACGTCGCCAACGCAAGCGAGCATGGAATCCGATTCATCACCTACGACCGTCCCGGCTACGGCGAATCCAGCCCGAAGCCCGGCAGAACCGTGGCGGACTGCGTTGATGACGTTCGCGCCATCTGCAGCGCCCTCAACATCGATCGGGTACTCACCTGGGGCATTTCCGGCGGCGGTCCGCATGTTCTCGCGTGCGCCGCGCTGCTCGGCGACCTCGTGCCCGCAGCGGCGTCGCTGGCGTCACCCGCTCCGTGGGGCGCCGACGGCCTTGACTATTACGCCGGGATGGGCGAGTTGAACGTCGAGGACATGCAACTGTTCTTCAGCGACCGTGTCGCGGCACGCGCCAAGGCGGAGAAGGATCGCGACGAGATGCTCGGTGCCACCCCCGAACAGACCCTTGAGATCCTCAAGACGCTGGTGTCACCGGCCGATGCGGCCGTCTTCACGCCGCAACTGGCTGAGTACTTCGTCCGGAGCGCGGCTGCGGGGCTCGCACCTGGAGCCGAGGGTTGGTGGGAGGACAGTGTCGCGCACCTGGGACCGTGGGGATTCGAGCTCAGCGACATCGCGATGCCCGTCCTCCTCATGCACGGTAGGAAGGATCGATTCGTGCCCTTCGGCCACGGCGCATGGCTCGCCGCGCACATCCCCGGCGTCGAGGCGCGGCTGACCGAGGACGATGGTCACCTGACCCTGACCACGCTTCACCTCGGCGAGGTCCACGACTGGCTCCTGCAGCACTGGTAGCGCAGCGGCGTTCTCAGGGCCGCGCGGGCGTGCCGCCAGTTGCTCCATCCAGGCTGGTGGCTTTAGTGATATCATCGCTATCAACTCAGCGCGAGTTGCGGCAGCAATCAGGCGCGCCGCGATCCGAACAAGGAGGTACGCGATGTCTGGAGAAGCAGATCAGGTCACCGGTAAGGCGAAGGAACTTCAGGGAAAGGTCACAGGTGACAAGGAGCGCGAGTCCGAAGGTAAGACCCAGCACGCGGCAGGAAAGGTCGAGCACGCAGTTGGTGACGCAGCCGACAAGTTGAAGGGTGCCGGCGAGGCGCTGAAAGACAAGGCGGACGGTCGCTAGGGCAGCTGCCGCGACGATGCACGTCAAGGAGGTGTGCGCATGAGAGGCGTCTCCCTGTTACCCCTGCTCTGGCTCGTGATCGGCATCGTCGTCGCGGCGACCCATCACTTCTTTGAGCACCTGACCACCATCGGCGCGATCCTGTCGGCGATCATCGCCGTGATCCTCTGGCCGCTGATCCTTCTCGGCGTCAAGATCGCCATCGCCATCTGAGGACGGCCCGGAGAACGGTCACCGACGCGGCCGACCACGTACCGTTTGCGACATGAATCCAGACGGTGGCGGTGCCGCGTCGGGCGACCCTCCGTGGGCGTGGGACGAAGCACGCTGGCGCGGGTACGTCGCTCGCGTCCGCGCGGGCCGGAGCCTCAAACCGGCGGTTTGGCCGGACGGTGCGGCAGTTGCGGTGGCGCTCTCCTTCGACGCGGACCACGAGACCATTCCGCTCCGCAACGGCGAGACGCACCCCGGCAAGCTCTCGCAGGGCGAGTACGGCGCCAGGGTCGCGGTCCCGCGGATCCTCCGTCTGCTTGACCGTCATCGTGTGCCCGCCTCGTTCTTCGTCCCCGCGGTGTCAGCGTTGCTTCACCCGCAAGAGATCGCCACCTGTGCGGCTGCCGGACACGAGATCGCGCTGCACGGTTGGATCCATGAATGGAACACCACGCTGGACCGTGAGGCCGAGCGCGACCTGCTCATGCGCAGTGTTGATGTCATCGAACGACTCAGCGGATCGCACCCCGTCGGTATTCGCACCCCGTCGTGGGACTTCAGCGAGAACACCCTCGATCTCATCCGAGAGTTGCACCTCACCTACGATTCCTCGCTGATGGCCGACGACGAGCCGTACGAGCTGCTCGCCGACGGCGCGCCGACCGGCATCGTCGAGATCCCGGTGGAATGGATTCGGGACGACGCGCCCTACCTCACCATGGATCGATACACCGGGACCCGGCCGTACACCCCGCCCCGTGATCTGCTCCGTATATGGCTCGACGAATTCGATCAAGCGCGCGAAGAACGCGGACTATTTCAGCTGACGCTGCATCCCCACATCGTGGGCCATCGCTCTCGCATTTCTGTGCTCGCAGAACTGCTTAAGCACATCGTCGCCTGTGGCGACGCATGGTTTGCGCGTCACGACGAAATCGCAGCGATCTGTTTGGCGACCGCCTAACGCGCTTCACGTCCGAAAACCTTGCCATGGAAGGTGAATCGGGCGCGGCCGGTCGGTCGTACGACCGCCGTATACTCGCTGCAATTGTCCTTTCATACAGGGGGATCACTGTGAAGCGATTTGTTACTCTGGCCGCGACCATCGGCGGGAGCGCGCTGCTCTCGATCGGTGGCGCGACAGCGTATGCCGGGTCGAGCGCCGTGGCTCAGGCTGGGGGACCGATGATCCGCGCCAATGGCGGGGCGACGGCTGGGGGCGTGCCCACCATCAGCGAGAACTGGTCGGGATACGCGGCAACAGCGCCGAAGAAATTCACCGGCGTTTCGAGCGAGTTCGTTCAGCCTGCGGTCACGTGTCCTGGAAAGCCGAAGCAGTACACCTCCAACTGGGTGGGCCTGGACGGCTTCAACAACGAGACCGTTGAGCAGGATGGCACGTTCGGCTTCTGCGGCGGGAAGCACAACACGACGCCGGAATACGACGCCTGGTACGAGATGTATCCAGCCGGCTCGGTCAACGTCTTCAAGGTCAAGCCGGGTGACGTGATGGACGCGTCCGTCAAGTACTACAAGGGCAAGTTCACCCTCACGATCGCCGACAAGACGAGCGGCAAAACCGCAACCGATGTCGCCGCGTGTTCGACCTGCGAGCGCACATCGGCCGAGTGGATCATCGAGCGACCCGCCGGTTGCGACGCATCGGGTTGCTTCCTGTTTGCGCTGGCGGACTTCGGCACCACGACGATGAGCAAGGATTGGGCCGGGACCGGCGGT
Organism: Candidatus Dormiibacterota bacterium; assembly: GCA_003132525.1. Taxonomy (GTDB): domain Bacteria; phylum Chloroflexota; class Dormibacteria; order Aeolococcales; family Aeolococcaceae; genus Palsa-851. Next base: position 17,940 of record PKXZ01000037.1, read on the forward strand.
GGACTGCGCAGCATCAGCAGCTTCACCACGACCTATCCCATCTACATGGTGCAGCCACTCAACTCGGGCGGCTTCATCTCGCTTGACGCGGTGGGACCGATCGACTCTTCGAACTCGAGCTTCCAGGCTGTTTGGGAGCGTTCCGGTCGGCCGACGCCGATCACGCTGGGACCGCGCCAGTAGCGCGTTCACCTCGCAGGGGCCGTATCCTCGTGGGTTTCGAGAGGACCCACGAGGTGCGGTCTCGCGGTGACGTTTCATCGGGAATATCCGGATAATCCCGCGATGCGTTTCGGGATCTTCCTGCCACCGTTCGCTGAATTTGCCGAACCACGACGCGTGGTGTCATTGGCAAGGCAGGCGGAGGAGTCGGGCTGGGACGGCCTCTTCCTCTGGGACCACATGCTCGCCGCGCCTGGCATGGCGGTTGCTGATCCATGGGTGGTGATGGCCGCTGTGGCCGTGACGACGACGCGGATCCGGCTCGGAGCGCTGGTGACGCCGCTCCCGAGACGCCGGCCGTGGGTGCTCAGCCGCCAGATGGCGACGCTCGACCAACTTTCCGACGGGCGTCTGATCGGGGGCATCGGGCTCGGCGACGACGGCTGGACGGAATTCAGCTCATTCGGAGAAGCCGCGGATCCCGTCATCCGGGGCCAGATGCTCGACGAGGCGCTCGAGTTGCTCCAGCGGTTTCTCGGCGGGGAAGCGGTCAGCTACCGCGGTCGCCACTACACCGTCAACGCTCCGCCATTGCTGCCCAGGGCACGCCAGGACCCACTGCCGATCTGGGGGGCTGTCCGCTTCCCGAATCGAAAGCCGCTGGCACGGATCGCCAGGCTCGACGGCTGCTTTCCGATCTTCGCCGCATCAGGTGGCGTGCCACCGCCCGCCCCAGCCGACATCACCGCGCTGCATGCTGCGTTGATGGACCTCGGCGCCAGGTCCGATATCGATATCGCGGTGCGTGCCGCGCTCTCGGTCGAGGATCCGGCCGCCGTGCCGGAGACAGTCGGGGCGCTTCAGGCGTCTGGCGTGACCTGGCTGCTGGAGGCGTTTCCGCCTGGCGCACCCCCAGACCGCGTGATGAGCGTCGTGAGCAACGGGCCGCCGGCTGCCCCCTGATCGCTCACTCGCCGGTGACGCCGTCGAGCAGCTCGCGGGTTGCGTCGGCGTGGCCCGCATGCCGGGCCGTTTCATTGATGAGGTGGAGGACCACAAAGCGCAGGTCCGTCCCGTCGTCGTTGCGCGTCGGCTGAGTGAGCGGGGTCGCCCGCACGTACGCATTCGTCGACGCACCGCGAGCGCGATAGGCGGCGACCGCAGACGCGACCGTCAGCTCAGCGTCCGGCCGGAACTCCACGTCGAGACGCTCGGTCTCCTCGCCTCGCATCGTGCCGTCGATCCAGCGCCATTCGACGTGCGTGACGTGGTTGACGATCCCCAGCAGCGAGATCAGCTTGCCGTCCGGGGTCCATCGCGCACCGACCTCGTTCAGCCCGTCGATCTTGCGCAGCACCGCCTCGCGCAACCAGGTCAACCATCCGAGCAACAGCTCGCGCTCGTCGGAATTCGCCTCGGGGAGCGGCCTCTCGCCGTTGATCGCCATCGGTCCAGGGTACGGCGTTCGCCGCTGAACGGCCTCGCGCCGTCCGGCGACGCTCGGGTGCGAGAGTCGGTGCGTGGCGCTCACTGATGACCCGCCCGTCACCGTACGTCGAGCCGGCATCGATGACGCAGCAGCCCTGGCGCGGTTGCGATGGCTCTGGCGAACCGTCGAACGAGCCGAATACGGGCTGTCGGCACCCGAATTCGAGACCGCGTTCAGGGCGTGGTGGCGCTCACATCAAGACAGCCATATCGCCTTCATCGCGCAGAGCGAAGGTGAGACGGTTGGCATGGCGTGGCTCGCGGTCTTTGAACGGATTCCACAGCCGCGCGACTTCCGTCGGCTCGCCGGCAATGTGCAGAGTGTGTTCGTCCTCGACGAGTACCGCAATCGCGGCATCGGCAACGCGCTCGTCGATTCGGTGATCGCAGAGGCACGTGAGCGCCACGTCGGTTACCTGATCGTGCATCCAAGCCGGCGCGCGTACCCGCTGTACGAGCGTCTCGGCTTTTCGCCGACCACGCGGTTATTGCACATGGAGCTCGACAGCCCGGTGGTCATCGCTTCGCCGGAGTGACTGTCGGCGCTCAGCGGTGATGCTCGCGAAAACCGGCACTCACCAGACGGCGACGCCCATCCCCCCGAACGTCGCGATCGCCGCGGTGAACTGGGCCGTGGAGATGGTCCTGCGCAGGCCGACGCCGACATCGATGACTGTCACCGTGCCGGCCACCGCGTTGAATCCAATCACCGTGACGGCGTGCTCCTGGGTGGTGTACGGGACGACCCGGCCGTCCCACGCTTTCCACGTGCTTGTGCCGGAGTACCCGAAGTTGAAGTTGGTCCAGACCACAACGGGATGTCCGCTCGCGATCTGATACTCGATCTGGTTCGTGGTCCAACCGGTCTTTGCCAACACGGATGCGCCGGCATGCTGGGCCACCGTGGCAATCGGCGGGTAATACACGCCGTACCCGGTGTACTTGGTCTCCGAGCCGTTGACATTCCCCACGAATGCGTCGTACGGATCTCCCCATTCGACCGGCCGCCCGCCCGACACCAGCGCTGACTGCGGCTGCTTGGGGAGCTGGTCGAAGACCCATGCCTGGGTGAGGGCGATGCCCTTGGTCTGCAGAGCAACGGCCAGGGCAGCTGACTCGCAGTCGAGCGCCATGCTCTGGTGGATGACCGGGGCATTCAGGTAGGCAGCCGTCGCGAAGTGGCAGGCACTCGCGTGGCCGCCGGGAGTCGAGACGGGGGAGCAACTCATCGTCTGCCAGCCGGCCATCGCCACCAGCGGACCGCCGCCCATGGTGATCAGGCTGATGCCCAGGCTCGCCAGACCCGTCGCAACCAGAACCTTCCGCATCCGCACGCCATCGCCTCGCTGGAGGAGCACCCATGCGCTCGATGTGGTGACCGTAGGGGCGCGGACCGGGAGCTCACGGCATAGCCGCCGATCCGTGAGCCAGGCGTTACAGCACCATCGGAGCTCCGGTATCTGGAGAGCCGGATGGGCTCGCCGCGGCTACTGCAGGGTGGGTGCCGGCCCGACCGGTGGCGCGTCACCGACCAGGATCGTCTGGATGGCGCGCTCGCTCTCGACCATCGCGAGGACGATCACCTCGTCTCCGGCGTAGAGCAGCGTTTCCGGGTCGGGGATGATCATGTGGTCGCGGCGCACGATCGCGACGATCGCCGATTCGCGAGGCAGACCAAGCTCGGCGATGGGCATGCCGCAGGCCGGCGATTCCTCGGCGAGGGTCACCTCCAGCAGGTGCGCCGACGCTCCCTCGAAGCTCATCAGGTGCACGAGCGAACCGATCGACACCGCCTCCTCGACGAGTGCCGTGTAGAGCTGCGGCGTCGACACGGGGACGTCAACTCCCCAGCTCTCGGTGAAGAGCCACTGGTTGCTGGCGTTGTTGACGCGCGCGATGACGCGCGGCACCGCGAACTCCTGCTTGGAGAGCAGTGAGATGACCAGGTTGTCCTCGTCGTCGCCCGTGGCCGCGACCATCACGTCCACCTCCGCCATTCCCGCCGCCTTGAGGGACGAGACCTCGCAGGCGTCCGCAACGAGCCAGCGCACGTCGACGTGCGCCTGGAACCGCGCGACCTGCTCGGGATCCACCTCGAGGATGAAGACGTCGTGACCGTGCTCCTTGAGGTCCGCGGCAACCGCCATGCCGACGCTCCCCCCGCCGGCGACGGCGACCTTCATCACTGCGCCTTCGTGGCGGCGGCCACCGGGACGGGCGACGGTGACACGAGCATCGCCTCGAGGGCGGGCAGATCATCTTTCATCACCACGAGGTGGAGCAGATCGCCGTCCTGGCCGACCAGGCCGGTCGTGTCGAGCCGCGGCACCCCGGCGCGGGTGACCGCCACCAGGCGGACCTTGCCGTCGGACTCGAGCGTCGCCAGCTTCTGGCCGGCGAGGTGCTCCGGGAGCACACGGTCCATGAGCAGGAGCATCCCGGTGGCGTCGCGCCAGTGCGGGGTGAACTCGTCGGGGAGCAACCAGCTCCGCACCTGGTCGACCGTCCACGTCACCGTCGCGACTGTCGGAATACCGAGACGCTGATACACCTGGGCCCGCTGCGGATCGTAGATCCGCGCCACCACACGTTCGACACCGAACGTTTCCCGCGCGATGCGTGCGCTGAGGATGTTGGAGTTGTCACCTGAGGTGACCGCGGCAACGGCGTCGGCCTCCTCGATCTTGGCGTCGTTGAGTGCGGAGCGATCGAACCCCGAACCCTCGACGACAATTCCTTTGAAATCCGAGGGCAACCGGCGAAACGCCTTGCGGTTTCGATCGATGATGGCAACGGAGTGACCCTCGGCTTCCAGCGTGCGAGCGAGCCCGGATCCGACCCGTCCACAGCCGACGATGACGATGTGCATCGCTCCATTCAAGCAGGTCGCTCCAGCCGACGGCGAGATCGCCGCTAAGTTCGGCTTGGGGCATACTGCGGCCGTGGAAGAGCCACAGGGTTTACCGCTGGCGCCGACGCGCCCACTCGCACCTCGCCAGTCCATCGCGCCCGGCACCACGACGTACCCCGAGTCCCTCGCCTACCGGCTGAAGAATCGAATCCTCGGGCCGCCGAAGGTCTCGGAGCAGCTGACGCAGGAGCGGCTCCGCAACCCGGTGGCCATCGGCGTCCTCGCCCCGGACATGATCTCTTCCTCGGCGTACGGCACCGAGGAAATGCTGCGCATCATGGTGCCGATCATCGGGATCGGCGCGTTCAGCATGGTGATCCCCATCACCCTGGCGATCCTGCTGGTGATGTTCTTCGTCATGTTCTCGTACCTGCAGGTCATCGGCGTCTACACGCGGATCGGCGGCTCGTACGTGGTGGCGCGCGACAACTTTGGCCCCAAGGTGGCGCAGGTGGCGGCGGTCGCGCTGCTCATCGATTACACGGTGACGGTCGCAGTGCAGACGTCTGCGGGGACAGCGGCACTGACCTCCGCGGATAAAGGCCTGGTGCCGTACACCGTCGCGATTACCGTTGGCGTCACCCTGCTGATGCTCTTCGCCAACCTGCGCGGTATCCGCGAGGCGGGCGCGTTCTTCGCGATTCCGACGTACTTCTACATTGCGTCGCTTTCATGCGTGGTGGTCACCGGGCTGATCAAGGCCGCCCTCGGCGCCCTGAGTGTCCACCCGCTGCCGACCGCACACGAGCTCGGCTATCCGATCGGCACCCCCGGCAGCGGATGGCTGATGGGCCTGGGCATCTTCTACTGTCTCAAGGCCTTCGCCAACGGCGGCGTCTCGCTCACCGGACTCGAAGCCGTGTCCGACGGGATCTCGAGCTTTCGCGCCCCGGTTGCGCGCAACGGTCGCAAGGCTCTGGTGACCATGTGTCTGATCCTTGGTTTCCTGGTGCTCGGCACGTCGATCCTCGCGCACCTGACACATGCGGTCCCGTATGCGGCAGGAACGCCGACGGTCGTCTCCCAGGAGGTGCGGTCCGTGCTCGGTTCCACCTGGGTGGGGCAGGCACTGTTCTACGTTGTTCAAGCGGCCACCGTGCTGATCCTGTTCACCGGCGGCAACACGAGCTTCAATGGCTTCCCGTACCTCGCCAGCTTCGTTGCGGGCGACTCGTTTCTGCCTCGACAGCTGACCAGGCGGGGACATCGGCTCGCGTTCTCCAATGGGATCTTCGTCCTGGCGGTGGTGGCCATTCTCCTGATCATCGCGTTCAAGGCACAGCTGAACGCGCTGGTCGGTCTGTATGCCATCGGCGTCTTCACCGGTTTCACATTTGCCGGATTCGGCATGGTCAAACACAACCTGCGCGTCCGCGAGCGACGATGGAAGCTCGGTGTGATCGTCAACGCATTCTCGGGAACGCTCTCGATCGCGGTGGTTGGGATCCTGCTGGTCACCAAGTTCACCGAGGGCGCCTGGATCGTCGCGGTCGTCGGACCGCCGATGTATTTCGGACTGCTCCGGCTGCATCGTCAGTACGAAGCGGAGGAGAAGCAGCTCGAAACAGGCGCCGCGGCAGCCGCCGAAGCTCCCGTCCTGCAACGGCATGTTGTCCTCGTGCTGATCGGACAGCTCGACATGGCCGCGGCGCGTGCGGTGCAGTACGCCCGCACACTGCGCCCGGACGAGCTGCGCGCCGTCCATTTCAACATTGACGTGGTGGCGACGGAACAACTCAAGGAGGAATGGGGCAGGCTGGGTCTCGCGCATCTGCCCCTCGACATTGTCGAGTGCCGTGATCGCCGTCTGGAGCGGGCTGCGCTGGAGTATGTCGCCGAGATCGTCGCCGACGGCACCACGGAATGCACCGTGCTGCTTCCGCGCCGCGCATTCAATTCGCGGCTCGCACGCGTGCTGCACGACCGCACCGCGGATCGCATCGCCGACGCGGTCGGCAGCGTCGCCCACGTCGCGGCGACGATTGTTCCCTTCAACCTCGAAGCAGCGCAACGGCGCCGGTTCCGGACCCATCCCATCCGTCCCGATGCGGCGCGGCGCAAGCCGATGCGCGGCGCAGGAGTCGACCGGGAGCTCGCCCGGCGCGCAACCGGAACCGTCCCCATCGGCGACGTGACCTGGCGCACGCGTGTGCGCGTCGCCGGACGCATCCGCTCGTTGCGCGTGCAAACCGCCAAGGGAACGGCGAACCTCGAATGCGAGATCACCGACGACACCGGCATCCTGCTCCTCGTGTTCCAGGGCCGGCCGAAGATTCCCGGCATCGAACCCGGAGCGCGTTTGATCGTCGAGGGAATGGTCGGCTCGTGGCAACGCCGGCTCGCGATCCTCAATCCTGATTACGAGCTGGTCAGCGAGTAAGCCCGATGGCAAGCGGGGAACCTGCAGTCGACCTCTGGACGCTGAGCGACCTCACGACTCCGTGGTGCATCCGGGTCGTCGCCACGTTGCGTATCGCGGAACACATCGACGCGGGCATCACGGATATCGATGCGCTCGCCACTGCGACGGGTTCCGATGCCGGCGCGCTGCATAGCGTGCTGTCGTACCTGGTCACGCGCGGTCTCTTCATCGAGGAGCCGCTCGGACGGTTCGCACTCAATGACCCATCGCGCGGCCTGCTCGGTCCCGGCGCGTTCCTCAGCCTTGACGGTATCGGCGGCAGGATGGCGCATTCTTGGAGCACCCTGCCGACCTTCGTGAAAACCGGCAAACCTGGCTACGCGGACATGTTTGGGGCGCCGTTCTGGGAGGACCTGGACGCGCACCAGGACGTTGCGGCTGATTTCGACGCGCTGATGAGCTACGCGGGCCACGGGACGCCAAGTGCGGCACTGCAACTCACCGGTGGCTGGGACGGCGTCCGTACGGTCGTCGACGTCGGCGGCGGAACGGGCGCGATGCTCGCCGAGCTCTTGCGTGCGCATCTCCACCTTCGCGGCGTGCTTGTCGACCTGCCGGGTCCAGTGGCACGCTCGCGGGAGGTCTTCGAAGCAGCCGGCGTCACGGAGAGGATCTCCGTGACGCCACAGAGCATCTTCGATCCGCTGCCCGGTGGGGCGGACGTCTATCTGTTGCGAAAAGTCCTCAACGACTGGCCGGACCAGGAGAAGGTGGCGATCCTGCGTCGTTGCGCGGAGGCGGTGCGTCCATCGGGAACCGTCGTGGTGCTCGGCGGCGTGGTCCCGGACGGCATCCCGCGGCCGCTCCGCATCGAGATGGTGCTGCTCGGCGGCCGGGACAATACCGTGACGGAGTTCCGAGAGCTGGCGCGCCAGGCCGGTCTTGAGCTGATCGCCGCCGAGGAACGAGCCCCGTATTTCGTCGTCGAGTGCCGCGCGGTGGCGACAGGCTGACTACTCAATCCCCGCGGGCAAGCTGAGCAGCCACGGAAGCGCCTCAGCCATCGGCGCTACCAGCGTCTCCAGGTGGGAGCGGTCGAGGTGGCCGGCGGCCTCGAGCGCGAGTCCCGCGCCCAGCGCCGCGGTTTCGGCGTGATGACCGGTCTGACCATGTTCGACCTTCCACGAGACCAGCGAAACTCGGCCCTCGGTCAGGTCGAGGATCTGACGCTGCAGCGCCTCCCAGTCGGAGGTGGCGTGTGCCTTCTCGATGCCGGCGAGCGCGGCGGATTCCGCCGCGTGGTACCTGTCCAGGTGCAGGAGCGCGTGCGTCTCCCACCCGTGTGCGGCGCGCTCGATCGCAAACGGTGAGAAGGTGCGCAAGTCCTCGAGGAGCCGCGCTGTGGTGCGATCGTCTGGTCCGTAGCCGTAACCATCACTGTCCATGCAGCGACTCTGACATGCGGGACCACGTCGACGATGGCGTCAGCGCACGCCCCGGATCTGCGACACGAGCACCGTGCCGAGGATGAACCACAGCGCCGCGCCACCGAAGACCAGTCGAAATCCGAGGTTGTGACCCGTCGCGACGCCGAACACGGTGTGGCCCGCATGGTTGAAGTAGTAGAGGACACCGGCGAGGACCGCGGGTGCCAGCGCCTGCGGCAGCGTGAATGACACGTGCCAGAGCCCCATGTCCTTCCCTGCGGCGTGCTCGCTGTCCGGCAGCACGTCGCACGCGAGTGCCCAGTCCACCGCGTAGTACATGCCGTAGCCGACCCCGTACACGATCCCGAGCACGTACATGAGCGGGAGCGATGTGATGAGTCCGAACACGAGCACGGAGACCACCGCGGCCTGGATGCCACTCGAGAGATAGACGAACGGCTTGCGCCGCCCAAGCCGATCCGAAAGCTGCCCTCCGATGATCGAGGGGAGGATGGCGCCACCGATGACCGCGAGCAGCCAGATCGCGCTTGCCGCTCCCGAGTTGTGCACATGCACCACGTCCTCGAAGTAAAAGGCGACGAACGGCAAGACCGACCAGATGCCAAGGGTGGTCAGGAAGCGTGTGAGGAACACCCAGAGGAAGTCGTGCTCCGCGAAGGGTGCGAGGAACGTGCGAAACGCCGGGACGCGAAGACCCGTGCCAACCGCCACAACGCCGGCGACAACGGCGACACCTCCGACCGCCCATGCGACGGTGCCGAGCGAGAACACGAGCACGGTGAGCACCGCAACCACGGTCACGAGCAATGCGATGGCCGCGATCAACGCCGTCGCGGACGGTGCGGTGCGAGCCATCGTCCGCTGGGTGCGAAAGTTGCTCGGCGCTTCGTGGACGGCGCGGATCGTGATGACCAGCGACACCAGCAGGATGACCACGATCACCCCGTAGCCGGCCACCAGGCCGCGCCGGTTGCTCCCGAGCTCTGCCAGCACCACCCCGACCAACCCAACACCAACGACGGTGCCGAGTTGATTCATGGTCCCGAGCAGCCCGGAAGCGCGGCCACGCTCGGCGGCGGGCACCACGTCCGGTATGACGCCGGCATATGCGGCGCTCGCCGCGTTATTGCTGGCCTGGACAAAAACGTACGCGGCTACCACCATCGCGGGACTCCCCGCGAATGCGAGGAGGCCGAGCCCGATGACGTTGAGGATGGTGCCGACCACCATCCACGGCCGGCGGCGACCCCAACGCGACGATGTTCTGTCGCTGAGAGAGCCGGCGAGGATCGGAACCAGCATCGCGAAGATGCCGCCCGCGGCGGTGGCCCGGCCGACCACCAACTCGGGGCTGTGTGCCGAGACCAGCATGGCGCCGACAGGAAGCAACGAGATGCTGATCGGCTGCCAGTGCGCGCCACCCGCGAACCAGAAGGCGTTGAGCCCGAAAAGACGCCCGTACCCGAGCCGCCCGCCGGTGGACGGTGCGAGCGTCGCGGACGTGCCCATATCACTCCAGACGATCGATGCCATGTGCAGGCATTCGACCTGCGCGCATGCTACGCCCGCGCAAAGTCACTGCCAATAAGGCTGAGCACGTCGGGAGATTGGACCCGGTACCCGTGTGGCACGCTACTGGGCTGATGGCGACGGCAAGCCGACCTCTCGATCAAAGCGTCGCACTGATTACCGGTGCATCGAGCGGGATCGGCGCCGCAAGCGCCGTGTCACTCGCAGGACTTGGTGCGAAGGTCGCGCTGGTCGCACGCTGCTCGGACCGGTTGCAGGAGCTGGCTGCGCAACTCACGGCCGGTGGCGCAACGGCCGTGGTGATCACTGCCGATGTGACCAAGCAGGCCGAAGCGGAGAGAGCGGTCGAGCAGACGGTGAGCCGGCTCGGACGTCTGGACACGCTGATCAACAACGCGGGCGTCATGCTGCTCGGCCCGGTGATCGACGCGCCGGTGGAGGAGTGGGAGCGCATGGTGCAGATCAACCTCCTCGGCCTGCTCTACTGCACGCACGCTGCGCTGCCCCATCTGCTGGGAGCCGCGGAGAACAGCCCGCGCCGGGTCGCCGACCTGGTGAACATCAGCTCGGTGGCCGGACGCGAGACCCGCAGCGGGAGCGGCGTCTACGAGGCCACCAAGCATGGTGTCGGTGCGTTCAGCGACGCGCTGCGCAAGGAGATCACCACGCGCCATGTCCGGGTGTCGCTGGTCGAACCCGGCGCGACAGCGACCGAGCTCGCCTCGCACAACCGGCCCGAGATCCTCGGCACATTGCAGCAGCGCTTTGGGCGGATGGAACGCCTCACCGCCGAGGACATCGGCGATGTGATCGCCTACATCGTCACGCGGCCGCGCCACGTCGCCGTCAACGAGGTCCTGGTCCGGCCCACGGACCAGGAGTAACCCCTCAGGAGCGCTTGCGCCGGGCTTCGTCGGGGCGGCCCCGCAACCTCGCCGGAGGGGCCGGGAATACGCGACAAACATGAAAAATCCCCCGATAGGGTGATTTTTCGTTCGAGGAGTTGACAAACCCTCCTCGCTTGTCCAACCATCCGGACGCTGCCTCACAGAAGTTGGGTGGCGACGCTCGTCGCTACCGGAGCGGATGGCGTCGCAGTCGGTGGGTTTCCGGTTTGGAGGGCAAAGCTCTGATGCGCTTGCAAGATGGAGTCAGGGGCCGGGGGTCCCAAGTGTCGAAGCTGAGCAAGCTGACCATTGTTGGTACAGCAGCTCTCCTTGCCGCGGCCTGCGGAAGCGCCTCGACGGGTTCGAGCGGTGCGACCACCACGAACCCCGGGGTCCCCTCGAGCATCACCATCAGTTCGTTCACAACTGACATCGCGTCCACAATGGGCTTGCTCAAGCCGCTGACCACGTACGCCGCGCACGGTTCAAACAACCTACTCGTCGGGGTCATCCTGCCAGATACCACGTCCTCAGCCCGCTGGGTGGACTTCGATCAGCCGTACCTGACCGATGCATTCGCCGATGCCGGATACAGCAGCGTGCAGTTCAACGTTCAGAACGCACAGGGGAGCGATCCGACCCAGATCGACGACGCCACAGCAGACATCAACCTGGGCGCCAAGGTCTTGGTCGTGTGTCCGCTGGACGGGCCCACCGGGCTGGCGATCGCCTCACTCGCGGCTGCCAAGGGCGTCAAGGTCGTTGACTATGACCGGGCCATCTTCCCGCCGACAGGGCAAACCTACTACGACAGCTTCAACAACTTCGGAGTGGGTCAGTTGATCGGCAAGGGTCTCGAGGCCTGCGTCACGTCTGAGAACGTCAAGAGCCCTCAGGTCTTCGTACTGGACGGCGGTAAGGACACGGATCCGAACGCCATCTCCTTCGCGCAAGGCTACGACAGCATTGTCTTCAACCAGATGCCCTCCGGAACCACCGAGATGGCCGCCGGGACCACCAACAGCCTCGGCTATAAGCTGGTCGAGAACGAGTTCTCGCCGGGCTGGAGCACCACTTCCGCTGAGACGATCTTCCAGCAGGCGTTCACGGCACACCCGAACATCAACGCGGTTGTCAGCGCCAACGACGAGATGAACGCCGAGGTCGTCACCGACCTTAAGGCGGATGGCGTCAAGGCCGGCACGATCCCGACCACGGGTCAGGATGCCACTCCCGCCGCGATGGCCAACATCCTCGAGGGCTGGCAGTGCGGCACCGTGTACAAGCCGATTTGGCTCGAGGCTCAGGCCGCTGCTTCGTTGGCGCTCTACCTGCGCGACGGCAAGACACCGCCCATGGGACTCGTGAACGGGACGACGACCGACCCAGTGTCGAAGCGCAAGGTACCGTCGGTCCTTTTGAAGGCCACGTGGGACACGCCGGCGTTGATTCAGTCCACGGTCATCGCTAACGGTGTTATCAACGCGGTGGCGTTGTGCACCAATGTTCGGCCTGCGGTGACGGGTGACTCTGGTCTCCCGACGTACGCGGCTGACTGCAAGAAGTACCACATTTCATAAGTAAGTAAGAGGTCATCCCCATGTCCGAGTCCGTTACTGGAGAGCCCGCTACCGCGGGCGCCGTAGCGGACTCGGACGCGGGAATTGACCCGTCGATGCTGCTGAGCTTGCGCGGCGTGTCGAAACATTTCGGCGCCGTCCAGGCCCTTCGACACGTCGATCTCGACGTTCCCGCGGGGAAAGTCACTGCCCTCGTCGGCGACAACGGCGCGGGAAAGTCCACGCTCATCAAGACGATCGCCGGAATCCATGAACCTTCGAGTGGGATCAAGTACTGGAACGGTCAAGAGGTCGACACCCACACGCCCAAGGACGCGGCCAATCTCGGCATCGCGACGGTGTACCAAGACCTCGCCCTGTGTGACAACCTCGACATCGTCGCCAACATGTACCTGGGTTTCGAAGCTACGAGGCACGAGATACTCGATGAGATCACCATGGAGAAGCGCGCGGAACAGACGTTGAAGGATCTCTCCGTCACGACCGTGCATTCCGTTCGCCAACTCGTGGGTTCACTCTCCGGGGGCCAACGTCAGTCCATCGCCGTGGCGCGCGCGGTGATGCGCGACGCCCAGCTGGTCATCATGGATGAACCCACGGCGGCGCTCGGTGTNNGTGATCTCGCACAACCTCAACGATGTCTTCGAGGTGGCCGACCGGATCGCCGTCATGTACCTCGGGACGTTGGTGAGCAGCGGTCCCATCGCCAACTACTCGATGTCGAGCGCTGTTGACCTCATCACTACGGGCGTCGTCTCGCGCGCCGCATAACTTGTTTCTGACGAGCCCAATCATCCGCGAAAGAGTGTTCCTTGTCTACGTTCTCTGACCCAACGCCCCCCGCTCCGGATGCTCCCGCGATAGAGATACCGAAGCCGTCCCTCAATGCTCGACTGACGGGCCTCATCGGTCCGGACGTGGGCATCGTTCCGGTGCTCATCGCTCTGGTCGCACTCGTCGTCTATTTCGAAATTCGAAGCACCGTCTTTCTCTCGGCGGACAACGTCACTAACCTTTTCGTCCAGGCGATCATCTACATCTTTCTCGGTATGGCCGAGGTCTGGCTCTTGTTGTTGGGTGAAATCGACCTGTCGCTTGGATGGGTGGCCGGTTTGAGCGGCACTATCGCGGCGATCTACACCAACATCGAGTACCGCTGGCCATGGTGGGCCGCCGTCCTCGCGGCGCTGGTGGTCTGCACGGCGATTGGCGCTATGTGGGGCCTCATCGTCGTGAAACTGAAGTTGCCATCATTCATCGTCACGCTCGCCGGAAGCTTCATCATCGAAGGCATCCTCCTCTATATCCTCGACCGCGTTTTTGAAGGAGGCGGGGTTCCGATTCAGAGCAACGTGCTGAATGATCTCACGTTCGGGAACCTGACGCCGATGTGGAGCTGGATCTTCGTGATCGCGGTCATTGCGATTTCGGCGGCGGTCATGATCGTTCGTGAACGATCGCGCCGCGCCGCGGGTCTCAAGGTCGCACCCTTCTACCGGATCGTGGTCAAGCTGACCGCGCTGACCGTGTTGAGCGTCGCTGTCGTACTGATCTTCGACGTGAATCGTGGGTCGTTCGGCGTCCCCACCGAGGGGATCCCTTTCGCGGTGCCGCTGGTCTTTGCGGTGCTCGCGATCTACTCCTTCGTCTTGGCGCGCACCAAGTTCGGTCGCTACATGTACGCCATCGGGGGTAACAGCGAAGCGGCCCGTCGCGCCGGAATCCCGGTGGATCGTTACCGCGTCTACGCCTTCATGCTCGGCGGATTCACCGCCGGCATTGCCGGTCTGTTCTACGTGTCGCGACTCGGTGGCTACACCTCCAGTTCGACGGATCCTTCAGTCGTGCTCTACGCCGTCGCCGCCGCCGTGATCGGTGGCACGAGTCTGTACGGGGGTCGAGGCAAGATGACCTACCCGGTCGTGGGCGGCATCATCTTGGCCGTGATCAGCAACGGGCTGGTACTCATTTCGATCTCCGAGACGATGGTCTACGTGATCACCGGCGTCGTGCTCTTGGGTGCGGTCAGCGTCGACTCGTTGGCCCGCCGGAGTCAAACGCTCCTGAAATAGTTTCGCACGCTCGTCGTGGCCGGCAACCGTTAGAAGAGATGCTCCAAGACGTCGCGACGAATCTTGCCGTTGGCGGTGCGCGGTATCGCCGTGACGAATCGGACCTCCTTGGGCTTGGCC
>PKXZ01000037.1:32533-32970 GCA_003132525.1 Candidatus Dormiibacterota bacterium
CTTCTCGCCCCCGGTGTTGATGACGAATCCCAAACGCCCCCGCACCCGGACGCGCCCCTCGACGACCTCGCCACCGTCGCCGGTGGGGAACCAATCGTCGCGACCGTCGGGACCGTGGACGCGGGGACGATCCATCGTGCGGTACGAACGAAAGAGCGTCGGCGAGCGGACGCAGATCTCGCCGCCGACGCTCGCGACGTCGACGCCNNGCCGTCGTAGACGACGCCCGACCCGGTCTCGGTCATTCCCCACGTCGTGACGACGTTCTCGGGCAGGGCCTCGGGCGGCCGTGCCCCGCCCAACAACACCGCGTGAAAACCGCTCACGTCGTGACGAGCGAGTTGGCGGCGTACGACCGAGACGTGGGTCGCGCCGTGGGCCGCCGCGGCCTCGAGGTCGTCACCGTCGCTCCAGTGCAGCGTGGCGTCACTGAGGAC
>PKXZ01000056.1:0-2346 GCA_003132525.1 Candidatus Dormiibacterota bacterium
GGACTACACACGGGTTCTCGCCAGCTCTCCCGACCTTGTTCAGGCGTACGTCGGACGCGCGGGCTGCTACATGTCGGGTGGTCGGAACAGCGCAGCAGCGATACACGACTACAGCAAGGCGATTTCGCTTTCGCCAGCAACCAGCAGCCTCTTCCTGCTCAGAGCCAACGCGGATCGTGCGTCCGGCAACCTCACGGCGGCACTCTCCGACTACGAGCAGGCCGGCATGGTGCCTAGCGCCACCCCAACCCAACAACTGTCGGCCGTCACCGGACTCTTGGCGATGGATGATTACGAGGCTGCCCGCACGGTGTACCAACAGGCCTCCCAGCGAGATCCAGGCTCCTCAACCGTATATGTTGCAGCCGCCAGCATTGCGATCGCGACTGGGGATGAGGCGACCGCCGGTCGCGACTACGCGGCCGCTCTGAAGCTCGCGACGAACACGTTCGAGATCACGCAAGTGCTCAGCAGAGTGTGCCACCAAGAACTGCTCGACCATGAGTACGCCCAAGCGATAGTCGATTGCACCAATGACGTCCAACTCAGCCCGGCCGCTTCCGGCGCCTACGACGACCTGTCCGCAGCCGAACTCGCCATGGGTTATCCGGCAACAGCCCTCATCGACATGAACGCCGCTATTGGTGCGTGGATCGGCACGGTCGGACCCTACGCGCAGCCGGCCGGAGTCGATGGATACGGGCTCGCTCAGCTGTACTCGGCGCGTGGATGGATCGAGGTGCAGCTTCATCTCATCAGCGCAGCAGTCGCGGATTTCAAGCACGCAGTGGTGGTACTCCCCGCCCCCGCTCCAGATATCCGCGCCCAGCTGGAAGCTTCTATCTCCACCGCCGAAGCTGGGTCATGAAACGAAATGGATGGACACCAACCACAAGGTGCGTTACATCCTCCGAGCGCCGGACAAGCGCACTACTGTGCCCGATGCTTCAGAAGTCGACCTAGCAACCCTGTCGCTTCGTTGCGCCTCAGCGTGCTGATGCGACCGCGTTTCTCGGCTTCCCAGAGCGCCGCCTGCAGACCGCGGGGGCAAGACGGGAGTCAGCGAGTTCGCTCTCCGGCAGCGAAATCAGTTCCCGGACTATTAGGTCGCCCCATGAAGAGTCGTCCAAATGGTGGTTGAGGCGATCAGAGTGAACGAACTCCGGCTTGATAATACCCGTCGCTAGGTCGAGCTGTTCGCTGCTGACGTCGATGAAACGCACTCGGCGTGCCAGACAGGCTTGCTGCAGGAGCTCGTTGTACCGTAGCGTCAACGCTGTCCTCTCCGACTGGGTCGCCCCGACCATCCGCCGCAGATTCGCGACCTCGCCCCAGTCCTGAGCATCACCAATTGTGGGAAGCGGCGCGCTCATTACCCAGACGTCAAATCCGCTCGCAACCTGTCGGTCAATGAATCCTAGGTAATTGCCTAGCGAGACCTCCAGCTGATCGTCGACGGTGAGGCCCTTCTTCTCTGCGCGATACCAGATGACGAAACCGCAGTCGACCTCACCCAACTCGAGAAGCACCGTCTGCCACCGGGGAGCACGATCAAGACGTGCCTGAAACAGTCGGAGTGCGTCCGTCGATGAATTCGGATTGACCAACCCCTGTGCGGTCGCGCCCCACACTTGGACGATGTCGAACATGGCGGTGACTCGGGGTGCGACGTAGCGAGGGATCACTTCAAGATGCGAGTCACCGAGAGCGACGATCCGTCTGCGGCTGGGCGCCCAGGCTCGCTTATTGAAGGGCCGGCGCATCATCCTCCGCAGCACCAATCCTCGGATCCTAGTCACGCCGGCCCATCGACCTCTAACACGGAACCGTCTGCTACTCATTCTCACATCGTCCTTAAAGTAAGTGCTATTCGAACCACTCTAGCGGGTCTGTTCGAGTCGACCCCTCAGAGGCCGATCAATAGACGAGGAGGGCCTGAGTTCCGATCGCTCAGCGCTGGTAGATCTCCCCGAACGGATACCACCACTCCGGGTTGCGCCGGATGGCCGCCTCTAGTCCGGCCGCGATCCGCTGCGTGACATCGGCATCGCTGTCGCCCGGATTGATGACCACCGGCGGGTGCACCACCAGCCGGTACTTCCCCTTGTACCGCCAGCAGTCAACCGGCAAGACAGGGACCTTCGCGACCCGACCCAACCATGCGGCGGCGGTGCTGAACTCGACCTTGCCCCCGCAGAAGTCAACGACCACGGTGTCGCCGCGGTCGGGAATATCGCTGAGGATCGCCGCGAACCGGCCATGGCGCACGGCGCGAATCAGGCCGCGCGCCGCGTTCGATGACACCAGCACCTCGAGATCCGTTTTCCGTCTCGCCCACGCCGCAAT
>PKXZ01000056.1:2371-5603 GCA_003132525.1 Candidatus Dormiibacterota bacterium
TGCATCGCATACGCCGGTACCCCGTACTGCCACACGAAATCCACTGACGTTCGCGCGTAGTTGCGGAAGGACGCCAGCGCCCGGCGCCGCGCCGCCGGCTCGTCGAGCGTGGGATCCAGCACGCGGTGATTCGCGGCGCAGCGCCGGCGGCTCGCCGGTGAGCCCGCGTAGATGCAGGTTCCGATGACATCGCCGATGACGTAGCGCCCGGAGCCGAGCGCCCGCAGCGCCAGGCTTGCGGTCCACATGCCGGCGCGCAGCGCTCTCGAGGGAGGCTCGAGCAGTGCCGCCGAGCTGGTCGCGTCGGGCGTCAATGGACCTTGGTGGCCTGGTCCGGCGGGAGTGCGATGTGGTGCTTGGCCATGATCTCGCGCACCGTGCCGCTCTGGGCGCGCATCACCAGGCTGTGGGTCTCTGCCCACCAGTTGTGGTAGCGGACGCCGCGGAGCAGGCCGCCGCCGCTGATGCCGGTCACCGCAACGGCCACCTCGCGGCCGGGGACGAGTTGCTCCATGGTGAGCAGCGCCTCGGGGTCGTAGCCGGCCTCGCGCATCGACGCCGCCTCGTCCTCGTGGCGCACCCAGGGGCGGCACTGCAGCTCGCCGCCCAGGCAGCGCATCGCGCAGGCGGCGACGATCGCCTCGCGGGTGCCGCCCGAGCCGATCATCACGTCGATCCCGGACCCCGGCCAGGCGGCCATCATGGCGAGCCCAACGTCGCCGTCGCTCACGATCGCGACGCGCGCACCGAGCGCACGGATCCGCTCGAGGAGCGCCATGTGACGCGGCCGGTCGAGCAGGACCACGGTGAGGTCCTGGACCTGCACGTTCATGGCGAAGGCGACCCGGCGGAGGTTGTTCTCGGGGGTATCGCTGATGTCGACGGCGCCACGCGCCTGCGGGCCCACCGCGATCTTGTGCATGTACGCGACTGGCGGCGGGAGCAGGATGCCCCCCGTCTCGGCAACGGCGGCGACGCTGAGCGCCTGGCTGAGCCCTCCGGCGACGAGGCTGATCCCGTCCACCGGGAGCACCGCCAGGTCAACACGGTCGCGGCCGGCGCCGATGGTCCGCCCTGCCAGGAGGCGGTTGTTGGAGCCCTCCGGGCCGATCACGATGCGGCCCTCGAAGGGCATGCCCTCGAGCGCCTCCTCCATCACCATGTGCCCGGAATCGCGGGTGCCCGCCTTGTCGCCGCGTCCGAGCCAGCGTCCCACGGACAGCGCCGCGGCCTCGGTTGCGCGAAGCAACTCGAGGCCGCGATTCCGGCCGCGGATCGACCGTTCGACCGGCGGGACGCGGGCTGCCGTGCTCATCGTCGAGCAGCGTACCCGCCCGCTACATGATCCCGACGAATTGTTCGTTGGCGGCCGAAGGCGTGAGCTCTGTGGCCGCGAGCGTTGCCGGGTTGACGGTGACGAGCGTGGCGTAGCCGGCAGCGTTCGCGACCGAGCCGTAGAGGATCCCGTCAGCGCCCCACACCGCCGGCGTCAACTCGCCGAACGTCCGCGACACTGCGTGGCCCGTCGCCAGGTTGAGCACGCGCAGCGTGGCCGTCCAGGTCGCGCCACAGGAGTCCTGCGCCGCAGGGATGGTGATGTAGGCGAGAGACGTCCCGGCAGGCGAGAACACCGCATCGCCCGCGACGTTGGCACCCGACATCGAGAAGTTGTCCCGGGTGACGCCGCCACTGGCCACGCGCAGGCCGGTGGTGGTCGAGTCGCCCGCAAAGCACGCGGTTTCCATTCCCGGCCCGACGGCGCTCAGCGGGCAGGACTGGTCGGCGGTCAGGGGCGTCACCACCTCGGTGACCGGATTGATGCTCGCCGAGTACGCGGACTGCATCTGCATGTCAAAGGACCCGCATCCGCAGCCACCGGTCGGCACCCGGGCGAACGCGATGCCCGTGGACGTCCAGCTGATCAGGTAGTAGTCCCAGCTCTGGCTCTGGGGCGCATCGGCACTCGGATGGTTCGGATCATCGACGCGGTCGGCGATGGTCACCGCGGGAGCACCCTGGCGCTCCACCACGATCCGGTTCGTGACGTTACCGCTCTGTGCGGTGTCACTGGTCGCGTAAGCGTAGGAGGTGCCGTCCGGGGCGATGACGACCCCGCCCGCATCGGCCGGAACGGCCCCGAGCTTACGTACGGCGCCGGAGACGCTCAGCTGGTACTCAGCGCCGTTCTGGGTCCAGTACGCACCGTCGGGTCCGGCGGCGACCATCCAGAAGTTGGTCGGGTCGGCCGCCGTCTTCGCGACGACTGCCCCCGTGTGCGAGAGGATCTCCAACCACTTGCTGGAGCCGGACGTGAGGATCGTGACGACGTTTGCAGGAGATATGTATGCCGGCGGCGTCGCCTTCACGACAGGGAGCACCGCCGGCCGAGGGAGAGAGCGCAAGGAAAGCGACGCCGCGGCGTCCTTCGCCGGGATGACGTCAGACACCGTCGTTGTCCGCGCCGTGACTGCGGCGGCGACGCCGCATCCAGAGAGGACCAGCACTGCGGCTGCAGTGCCAAGGGCGGCGCGGGTCGGGATCATCGAAGGTGCCTCCGTCAACGTTGTCGATTGACGGTGCAACGAGCCCCCGCACAGGAGGTTTCGCGTAACGAAACTCCCAGCCGCGCGTTGCGGGCCGGGTCAGACCGGGGTGGTGCTCTCGGCGGGAACCCCGGTCACTTCGCCGCTGACGACGACCGCCTCATCCACTGGGAGCTCGCGCGTCGCCGCCGCCATGAAGGCGCGGAACAGCGGATGCGGCCGTCCGGGCCGCGAGCGGAACTCGGGATGGAACTGCGAGCCCACGAAGAACGGATGGTCCTGCAGCTCGATGATCTCGACGAGCCGGCCGTTCGGCGACGTCCCGGAGAAGAGCACGCCGGCGCCGCCGAGCGCGTCGCGGTAGTGATTGTTGAACTCGAAACGATGGCGGTGGCGCTCGTAGACCACCGGCTCGCCGTACGCCTCCGCGGCGCGCGTTCCCGGCGTGAGCTTGCACGGGTAAACGCCGAGCCGCATGGTGCCGCCCTTCTCCTCGATGTCGCGCTGCTCGGGGAGCAGGTCGATGACCGGGTGCGAGGTGAAGGCGTTGAACTCGGTGGAGTTGGCGTCGGCGGCGTCGAGCACCTCGCGGGCCGCGATCGGGTCGAGCCGCTCATCGGAACGCTTGTTCCACGGCAGCGCGATCATCCAGTCCAGGTAGGTGCGAATCATGCTCGCCTCGCCCGACT
>PKXZ01000006.1 GCA_003132525.1 Candidatus Dormiibacterota bacterium
GTCGTTCCGTGATCGTGGTGGGGCCCGAGCTCAAGCTGCACCAGTGCGGTCTGCCAAAGATCATGGCGCTCGAGCTCTTCAAGCCGTTCGTCATGCGCGAGCTCGTCTCCCAGAACAGCACGCAGAACATCAAGAGCGCCAAGCGAATGGTCGAGCGCGTGCGGCCTGAGGTCTGGGACGTCCTCGACGGCGTGATCAAGGAGCACCCGGTGCTCCTGAACCGCGCCCCGACCCTCCACCGACTCGGCATCCAGGCGTTCATGCCGGTGCTCGTCGAGGGCCAGGCGATCCAGATTCATCCACTCGTCTGCAAGGCGTTCAACGCCGACTTCGACGGTGACCAGATGGCAGTGCACGTGCCGCTCTTCAGCGGCGCGGTCGCTGAGGCGAAGAATCTGATGATGTCGTCCAACAACATCCTCAGCGCCTCGAACGGCAGCCCGGTGGTGGCGCCGCACCAGGACATCGTCCTTGGTGCGTACTACCTCACCCAACGCGGCGCCGATGACGACCGGCCCGAGACCGACCTGCGCGTCTTCGCCTCTCCCGGCGAGGCGCAACTCGCTTTCGAGCACCACGTGGTGAACCTGCACGAGCGCGTCCGGGTGCGCATGCCCAAGCGCAACGTGCACTCACATCGCGCCTCGGAGGAGGATCCCACCGGCACCGAGATCGTGACCACCACCATCGGACGGGTCATCTTCAACGAGGTCCTGCCCCTCGGTGACGCGGGAGCCGACAACGACCTTCCGTCCATGGCCTACCGCAACGAGTTCCTCGACCTCGGCAAGCTGTCGCACCTCGTCAAGGAGTGCTACGACCTGCACGGCGCGGAGACCACGGCGCTGCTCGTCAACAGCATCAAGCGACTCGGCTTCCATTACGCGACTGTGGCCGGCGTCACCGTCGCGGCCATGGACATCAAGACCCCGGCCGCCAAGGCAGGGATCATCGCCAAGGCCGAGGACGAGGTCGAACAGGTCGACCTGCAGTTCCGCCGCGGACTGATCACCGACGACGAGCGCTACCTCAAGACCGTTGACATCTGGACGAACGCGACCGACAAGGTGACCGAGGTCACCATGAGCTCGTTCGACCGCTTCCACTCGGTGCTGATGATGTCGCAGTCTGGAGCGCGAGGCAGCAAGCAGCAGATCCGGCAGCTCGCCGGTATGCGCGGACTGATGGCCGACCCGACCGGACGGATCATCGACCTGCCGATCAAGGCCAACTTCTCCGAGGGACTCACCGTCCTCGAGTACTTCATCTCCACCCACGGAGCCCGCAAGGGCCTCGCGGACACCGCCTTGCGCACCGCGGACTCCGGGTACCTCACCCGCCGTCTGGTGGATGTCGCGCAGGACGTGATCGTCCGTATCGAGGATTGCGAGACCACCGCGGGCATCTGGATCGAGCTCACCGACGACGAGCTCAAGGAGCGCGCCATCGATCGTTTCCAGGGACGGATCGCGGCGCAGGACATCCTCATCGACGACGAGACGGTGAAGCGTGCCGGCGAGGACATCGACGACGAGACCGCTCGCCGGATCATGGCCGCGAAGGACTCCGTCGGCAGGGTCAAGGTGCGCAGCATCATGACCTGCAAGGCCCGCGAGGGTGTCTGCAGGATGTGCTACGGGCGCAACCTCGCGACCGGCCGGCTGGTCGAGATCGGCGAGGCGGTCGGCGTGATCGCGGCGCAGTCGATCGGTGAGCCTGGAACGCAGCTCACCATGCGGACCTTCCACACCGGAGGTGTCGCGACCGGCGGCTCGGACATCACGCAGGGTCTCCCGCGCGTCGAGGAGCTCTTCGAGGCCCGGGTGCCGAAAGGCAAGGCGCTGATCAGCGAGATCGACGGCGTCGTTGAGGTCATCCGCGGCGAGAACCGGTCGCAGAAGGTCAAGGTGACCTCGCGCGACATCTTCGACACGACCTATCCCATCCCCTCGAAGCACGCGGTGGCGGTCGAGGACGGCAGTCACGTCGCTGAGGGCGCCGAGCTCATCCGCGGGGTCGACGAGCACGGCAACGAGGTCTCGATCAGAGCCCGTTATGCCGGAGCGGTGAAGGTCGACGCCAAGCACATCCTGGTGCGCAGCACCGACGACGACTCGCGTGAGTACCCGATCCCGGTGTCGGCGCAGATCAAGGTTCGCGACGGCGACCACGTCAGTGCCGGCGACAAGATCAGCGAGGGTTCGATCAGCCCGCAGGAATTGCTCCTGGTTCGCGGGCGCGATGATGTGCAGAACTACCTGGTCCGCGAGGTGCAGCGCGTGTACCGGACCCAGGGCGTTGACATCAACGACAAGCACATCGAGGTGATCGTGCGGCAGATGATGCGGAAGGTCCGCATCGACAATGCCGGTGACAGCGACCTGCTCCCCGGCGAGATCGTCTCGCAGCTCGAGTGGGAAGAGGCCAACGCAAAGGCGCTGAGCGAGGGCGGCGAGCCCGCCATCGCGCAGACGGTGCTGCTCGGTCTCATCAAGGCGGCGCTCAACACCGCGTCGTGGCTGTCGGCCGCGTCGTTCCAGGAGACCACCCGCGTCCTCACCGAGGCGGCGGTTCGGGGCCTCAAGGATGACCTGCGCGGCCTGAAGGAAAANNTCGGCAAGCTCATCCCCGCCGGGACGGGCCTCGACTACTACCAGAAGCTTCGTGACGAGGCGCTGCGCCTCTACGAGGAAGAGGCAGCGGCGGCCGGTGGTGGTGACCCGGACTACGTTGGAATCGATATGGGTGTTGACGCCGACGTGGCGCTGGCACTCGAACCGGAACCGCAGCCAGACCCCGTCGCGTAAACGGGCTGCTGCAGCGCAGACAGCACTCACGATCCGGTGACGGCTTCACGGCTGTTACCGGATCGTGAACTGATGCGTCGCAGCCGGGGGCTAGGCTTTGCCCGATGCTCCTTCTCCTCGCGGCTGCCGCGCACTCCACGAAATCTGGATCGATCCCCGGCGACGTGTATCTCGCCGCAACCGGCGCGCTTGTCTGCTGGGTGGTCGTCTATCTCATCTACAAAGTCGTGATGACGGGTCGCAAGGACTTCGGCATGCCGGTCAAGCGCCGCCTGCTGTGCAAGCACCTTCGCGTCGACCACGATCAGAGCGCCGATGTGCCGATCTGGTGGACCGACCTCCAGGTGCAGCGAGCTGTCCGCGCGCACTGGCGGCACACGCTGCGCCTTCCGTTCGGGACTGCACCAGAGCCTCGATCCCAGTTGTAGCGGTCTCGCACAGACCTGTGACGAGGACCTCCGACTTGACGCGATCAGGGACGATGAAGATCTAGTCGCGATCGACCGCGGGCCCGGAACGGGCACGCCTCGGAGGTGCTGACCACTTGGCTCGGGTACTCGTCGCCGAAGATGACGGGCTCACACGCCGTTTCATCCAGGAGACGCTCGAGTTCGCCGGCCACGAGGTCACNNTATGCCAACGGCGTCGACCTCATCTCGCACGCCCAACGGGTGGACCCGATGATCTCGTGCATCGTGGTCACCGCGTTTCGCGACCTCGACCTCGCCATGCAGGCGATGCAGGCCGGCGCGGTCGCCTTCATTCCCAAGCCCTTCAAGACGATGCACCTCCTCACCGTCGTCGACCGCGCGCTCGAACGCCGCGAGCTCGCTGACGAAGCACTTCGCTTGCGCTTTCTCGCTCCCATGCTGGAGCGGTTCACGATGGTGCTCGCCAACGCGCTCGAGTCCAAGGACTACGAGACCCAGGAGCACTCGACCCGGCTGGTCGGGATGTCCGATGCGATTGCGCGGCATCTCGGGCTCAACGAGGGCGTCCGCAGTGTCATCCGGTTCGGCGCCTGCCTCCACGACATCGGCAAGGTCGCNNGTGCCCGAGGCGCTGCTGCGCAAACCCGAGGCACTGACCCCCGAGGAACGCGCCATCGTCCAAACCCACCCCGAGGTCGGCGCGGCGATCCTTGCCGACATCGACACCTGGGAAGACGTCCGGCTCATCGTCCGTCATCACCACGAGCATTTCGACGGCGGCGGGTACCCCGACGGTCTCCGCGGCGATCAGATCCCGCTTGGCGCGCGCATCGTCTCGGTGGTCGACGCCTTCGACGTCATGCGGACCGG
>PKXZ01000015.1 GCA_003132525.1 Candidatus Dormiibacterota bacterium
GGGCTGGGAAGACGACAACATGACGACCTTGTCGTCGGGCGGCACCGCTCCAAATGGTGCCGTGGTGGACCTCGCCGCCCCCGGCTACCTGGCGCTCGCTGCCGTGGGTGTCGGCCAGGATCCGCCGCTTCCGACCGAGGCTTTTGGCGGCACAAGCCAGTCGGCTCCCTTCATCTCCGGCGCCGCCGCCGACGTGATTCAAGCCTACCGTGACAGCCACGGCGGCTCGAGCCCGACGCCGGCTCAGGTGAAGGAGATCCTCACCAGCACGGCAACCGATATCGGGGCCGAGTCCGACCAGCAGGGCGCAGGCCTCCTAAACGTATACGCGGCAGTTCTGGCTGCTCGGCAGATGCCGGGCACGACGGCGGCGAGCTCCAACACGCCCGAACTGGTGGACTCCCCCACCCAGCTCGACGTCCAGGGCCCAGGCGGCTCAACCGTTCATCAGTCGGTCTCGCTGTACAACGCCTCCTCCAACCCAGAGACGGTCACCGGCACCTACCGGGTGCTCGAGCGCGAGACGAGCCTCGATCGGCCCGTCACCGAGAGCGTCAGCGCTCCGTCGCCGAGCGCTCCGATTCCCGCCCAGGGGGCTACCGCGGCAACCCCGATCACCTTCAACGTGCCAAGCGGAGTCAGCGTGCTCGATGCCGACATGCGCTGGCCGGACCCGACCAACAGCGATGACAACATCCTGACGTTCCTCTTGACCGACCCGGCCGGGAGGTTGGCTCAGAGTTCGTACGACTTCGGCGCCTCCAACGGGACCGACGCCAGCCCTGACATCCAGCACAGCACGATCGAGCATCCGATGGCCGGGAAATGGACGGCCCAGATCCTGTGGGCCAATGGCCGCGGCCACGTGCAGACCGCGCCGGACGTCCCAGGGCCCTACACCGGATCCGTGACCTTCCAGGCAAGCGGCCAGAACTTCACGACGAGCCACGCGTCCGCGCCCGTCACGATTCCGGCTCACAGCTCGGCGAGTGTGCCGCTGCGCATCACCCTTCCCCAGGCGGCAGGTGATGCCCCGGAGTCGGTGCAGTTCACCGGCTCGAACGGGCTCGAGAGCTCGGTGCCGATCGCCCGGCGTACCCTCATCCCGTCGGCCGATGGCTCGTTCAGAGCCACGCTGACCAGCTCGGTATCTCGCGGTCCCGGGCAGATCAAGACGTTCTATGTGAACGTCCCCGCGGGCAAGCACGACATCGACGTGTCGTTTGTGGCGCCGGACCACTCCGCCGACGACCCTGTGTACTACTACCTGTTCTCGCCGGCCGACCTCCTGCCTGAGGTCACTGAGTCGGGGTTCATCGATGTCTCAGCCATCGACACCACACCGACGCCCGACAACCCAACCGGAAACGCCTCGCTCATCGCCCCCGATCCTCAGGCAGGTTTCTGGGAGATCGACGTGATGCAGGGCGCCACAACCGACGGAACGGAGTTCTCCCAGACCGTCACCGGCGTCGTCGCGTACAACCAACTCGCACCGGTCACCGAGCACGGTCTTCCGACGTCGACATCCCGGACTATCCACACCGGCGCGAGCGTCTCGATCACGGTGAGGGTCAAGAACACGACGAACCACGTCGGGCTCTTCGAACTGCTACCGACGGGCGACGACATCACTGGCGGCAATACCAGCACCCCGGAAGAGCTGGCACCCGGCACCACGGGGACGCTGACGGCGACGCTGTCGCCGACCGCAGCGACCGGGACCGCGGTGAACGGCGTCCTCAGCGTCATCGACTCGACGGACTGGGGAGCCTTTGATCCCGCCGTCGGCGTCCCGACGTCGTGGTCCGACTTCCACGACTTTGCCTACGCCTACACGGTCGGGAGCTAGCTCGAGCGGCTACTACCAGCAACAACGGCACGGCGCTGGCTCGTCGATTCGACGAGTCAGTGCC
Source organism: Candidatus Dormiibacterota bacterium (assembly GCA_003132525.1). Taxonomy (GTDB): domain Bacteria; phylum Chloroflexota; class Dormibacteria; order Aeolococcales; family Aeolococcaceae; genus Palsa-851. The sequence goes on from PKXZ01000015.1 coordinate 1,917, forward strand.
CGTGTCGGATTGCTCCTACCCCCATTCGAGCACCTGCGCCATTTGCAGGATGGTGTCAACGAGCACTGGACGGTCTGTGGTCGACCCGATGTCATCCACGAAAGCCTTATGTAGTTTGAGGCGGTCGAACGGGAGATCACGCAGCCGGGACAGAGCCGAATCCTCAGTCGCGTGATTCGCCGCAAAGGCGTAAGGTCTTTTGAGACGGGGAGCGGATCATGGTGGCAGTGCGCCACGGAGCGGCTTATCGCAGACGGGCCCTCCCTCGCGCGATGACGCCATGCGGGTTGCATGGCGATATCCGGGTGGTCAGGGTGCGGGGCACTCGTGCCGCAGGTTCAGGAGGTTGACGATGAGGGGTCGGCAGAAACGAGCCATTGGGGCAATCGCTGCCACGGCCGCCATCGTGTTCCCGTTCGCGCTGTCGCAGCCCGCCGGGGCCGCGACCCGACCCCTCGCGGTCACCGCGCCAGCGGTGCACACCGAATCGACGACGACCGCTCCTGCGCCCGGCTCCTACACCGCGGTAACGCCGTACCGGGTCTGCGACACCCGCCCAGCCGCTCCCGGCATCGCCAACAACCAGTGCAATGACGACAGCACCGGTGCCGGACGCGGCCCGCTGACGAAGGGTGCGACCCGGGTCATCACCGTCGACTCCTATGGCGGGCTGCCGGCCTCGGGCGTGACCGCCGTGGTGGTCAACGTGACCGGCGTCGCACCCACCCTCAACACCTATCTCGCAGTGTTCCCGGACGGCGACGCCAACCCCGGCACCTCGAACCTCAACCCCTCGGCGGGCACGGCGCTGGCGAACCTGGTGGAGGTCGGGGTGAGCACCGCCGGCAAGATCGACGTCTTCAATGTCGTGGGCACCGTCAACATCGTGGTGGACATCGAAGGCTATGTCTCGGCCGCGTCCACCGGCCTCTACACACCAACCAGTCCGCTGCGGATCTGCGACACCAGGCCGCCGGGCGGCGGCATCGTCGCCAACCGCTGCGACACCGGGACACCGTCGCCGATCGGGCCGGGCAGCACGCGGACCTTCACCGTCAGCGGCCAGGGGAGCCCGGTCCCCGGCACGGGCGTCAGCGCGGTCGTCTTCAACCTCACCGCGATCGATCCCTCGGTCGCCACGGTCCTGACCGCGTTTGCCGCCACCACCGCCAGGCCGAACGCCTCGAATCTCAACCTCGGGGCGCATACCGCCCTGCCGAACCGCGTGATCGTCCCGGTGACCTGCACGGCCGGGGCCTGCTCGGTCTCGATCTGGAACGGCGCGGGCTCGGTCAATATCGCCGTCGACCTCGACGGCTGGTTCACCACCTCGTCGGGCACGCAGTTCACCCCGCTGGCCACGCCGGCGCGGATCTGCGATACGCAGAGCGGCACGCCCAGCTGCGCGGAGGGCAAGTTGGGGGGTGGCGACGTCCTCAACGTCGAAGCCGCCGGCGTCGACGGGATTCCGGAGGACACCGGCGGCGCAGGCTCGCTGGTCGCGATCGTGGCCAACGTGACCGCCTTCAATGCGACGTCGCCCACGGTCGTCACTGTCTACCCCGGGCCGGACTCGCCAATCCATCCGGGGGTGTCGGACCTCAATCCCCCCATCAACATCGCAACCACGAACCTGGTGGTGGTCGGAGTCGGATCGGACGGATCCGTCAATCTCTACAACGCGGTCGGCAACGTCAACCTCATCGTCGACGTGCTCGGCTACTACGCAACCGCGGGCAGCACCGGGCCGCTCGCCGCGCCCACCTACGCGAGCACGCTGGTCGGGCCTGGTCAGGCAGGGATGTACCCGGTGGACGTGACCAATGATGCGCAGTACTACTTCGTGCTCGACGCCGGCAACTATCGCGTCGTCGCGGTCAACCGGACGACCGACGCGATCGACTGCCAGATCGGCGGCCTCCAGGGCAACCTGCCCGGCCAGTTCGGCGACGCGCGTGCGCTCGACTACGACTCGGCGACCAATCAGCTGTATGTCGCCGATACGCCGAACAACCGCATCGAGATCTTCTCGTTCTCCGACTCCGCATGCGCGACTCACTCGGCGTCGGCGTTCAGCTTCGTCTCGCAATTCGGCACCAAGGGAACCGGGCCGGAGCAGTTCAACCAGGTCTACGGCGTTGCCGTCGACGCGGTCAACGGCTGGGTGTATGCCGTCGACGGCGCGGGCCGCATCGAGAAGTCAGACCTCGCCGGCAACTACATCAGCCAGTTCAACGACGGTGGCAACCTCGACGAACCGCGTCAGGTCACGGTCGCACCGAACAGCGATGTGTTGGTCATGGACGCCCGCAACCACAGGTGCGTCGTGTTCAACGACGCGGGCACGCCGCTCCCCTTCACCTTCGGTAGCCTCGGCACCGGACCCGGCCAGTTCACCGATGACCCGCGTGGCGTCGCAGTCAGCGCGGATGGGACGCTCGCGTTCGTCACCGACTCCGGGGGCAAGCGCATCGAGGTCTTCAACCTCCAGTCGAGTGGCGGGGATTACACGGGCGCGACCTTCGCGTACACGATCCCGTCCGCAGCCTCCGGTCCCGGACAGTTTGTGGGACCCCGCGGGCTCACGGTCACCTCGGACAACCATCTTCTGCTCACCGACGAGTGGGGCTTCAACCTCCACGAGATGTCGTTCACCTCGACCGGAGCGACCTCGACCGTCAACACGACACCGGTGCCGCCGCCGGTGCCGGGTGTCAACTCGCCGCGCGGGGTGCGCGTTGCGGCCAATGGCCAGATCTACATCGTCGACTACTGGAACCAGCGCATCGAGTACATGAATCCAGACGGCAGTGACGCTGCGAGCTTCGGATTCAGAGGGAACCCATCGCAGAGCGGGGCAATCAACTTCGCGTGGGATGCCGCGATCCAGCCGGGGACCGGCGACATCTTCGTCGCCAATCGGGAGAACGACCAGGTGGCTGTGTTCTCACCCACTGGCACGCCGGGGCTCATCTTTGGCCAGAACGGCTCGGCCCCCGGTGACTTCAGCTTCCCGCAGGGCATCGCGTTTGCACCTGACGGCACGTTGCTGGTGGACGACTCGGGCAACGACCGCATCGAGCGGTTCAGCCTGCAGGCGGGCAATAGTTCTGCGACCTTGGTCGCGACCTACGGGCAGAGCGGATCGGCCGTGGGCGATCTCAACACCCCGACCGGGATCGCGGTTGCACCCAACGGGACCATCTGGGTCGCCGACACCCTGAACAACCGCATCCAGAGCATGACGACCACCGGCTTCTGGACGGCGTACGCGAAACCTGTCGGCTCAACGATGCCATTCAACATCCCATGGGGCGTCACCGTTGCGCCGGACGGCAACATCTGGGTATCGGACACAGGCAACAACCGGCTCGTGTCAATGGATACGTCGGGAAACCTCATCTTCAGCGCGACCGAGTCGAGCATGGGGATTCCAGCCGGTCCACCCGGTTCGCTCGGCATCTATCCGTTCGCCGTTGCCTTCAGCGGCGACACCGTGTACCTCACCGACGTCTGGAACAACCGGGTCCTCGTCCTGACAACGTCCTGACGACGGCGTCGCCTACCCGTAGGTGGGGTGCTGCGGCCAGCCGGCCGGCGAGTCCTCCCAGTCCTCCTGGCGTCCGTATGGAGTGAGGTCGAGAATATTGTTCACGAACAGGAGCCGATCCACGCCGCGGGCGGTGGTGTTGTACGTCCGGTAGATCTGGTTGCCGTCGCGGAAGAACACGGTGAGCATGAAACCGTCATTCGAGCCGCAGTCGGCGGCGAACGGGGTGCCGTGGGATGACACGAACGGCACCATCCAACCCTTCCGCCCCGCGTACCCCTCAATCTGGGCGAGTGGCATGTTGGACACGGTCACCCAGCTGACGCCGTTTTCAGCGAGCGTGGTCAGGGCGGTCACGTTGTTGGTGAAATGCGTGCAACCCGGGCAGTACTCGTCGGGTCCGTTGTCCATGAACTGGTACACCACCAGCTGTTGCCGGTCCCCGAATAGGTCGAGCAGATGCTTTGGGCCGTCCGGGGTGTCGAAGACGTACTTGTCGTTGTCGAACCTGGCCATCGGAAGGCGGCGACGGCGCGCGGCGAGCACGTCCATAGCGCGAGTTGCCTCCTTCTCAGCCTTGAGCAACTCGTCGCGATCCTGCTGCCAGGTCTCGGCTGAAACCACCTCGGGCATACTGGTCATGCGCAACTCCTCCTTCGTCGTCGACGATCCTGCGACAGACACGGTACCTCTCCTGGGTGTGTCGTCAGCTGTGGTGCCAGACGACGGAGAAGTCGTCGCCGGAGAGCGCTGACGGTTTCGCCATCACCTTGCCCCCTTCGGTCACCATGGTGATCTGATCGGGGCTCTGCTTCGCGATCGATTTCCCGTTCGCCTCGGCGGCGGTGAAGCGCACCGTGCCGAAGTCGGTCAGCGGAAGCGTGGTGCCGCCGTCTGACGGCGCTTCCGCGATGATCTCAGCCGACGCGTCCACGGCAATCGTCGAGCTCTTGTTGAGCGTGTGGCTCCAGTGCTCGGAGGTGTCCTTGATGACGAGCGTGAACACGGTGCCGTGCGTGGTCACCGACGCGCTGAAGTGATCGCCTGGCTTGACGACGTTGCTGAAGTTCACCGGGAGCGCCGGATACATCTCGTACCACGCGTAATACTTCGGCGTCCCACCAGCACAATCGACCTCGCTGCCCGTCTGCTCGACCGAGCCGCTCCCATCGCCATCAATGCCCACCCAGAAGGACGAGTACGTTGCCTTCGACGTGCATGTTCCAGCGGGTTGCACCCATGACGCGGAGACACTGGTGAACGGACCCGAGGTGGACGCATAGCCGGACCAGTTGAAGCTCTGAGTGGAGGTCAGCCGCTCCAAAGTGGTGTGCGAGATCACCGTAGATGTCGCACCAGGCGACACCAATAGCGCGAGCCCCGGCAGCGCACCCGCGCACAGCCACCGTCGGACTGTCTTCACCCTCGGCGACATCGTCATACCTCCGCTCGCTCACCAGCTCGGACGCCTGGACGCATTGTACCGGCGTTCGAGTTGGTCCTTGTCCGGGCTGCGTCAAGCGTCGGCAGCTCAGGTCTTCTTGCACAAGCGGGGTTCTGGCGATCCCGCTGTGCAGAGGTCAGCGGGCCGTGATTCCGGCTACTGTGAGTCGGGGAACGGCATACCGCCAAGCGGTGCCGGGAGATGGAGTTCCGTTCCTCGGCTGACTCGGCCGGTGCGTTTCGACGAACTCGTCGTCGTTGAAGAGGCGACGTGCCTTACGGAGAGCAGGGTGGTGACGGAGATGGCGGCGAGCATGAAGGGTTGCAGGTGCTGAGCACCGGACGGGAGTTGGAGTTGCACGATCTCGACGACGCTGATCGCGATCGCCTCACCAAGTGCGAGCAGCGGCCATCGTCGCGCGATCAGCGCAATCGGTAGCGCGACCAACATGAAATCCTCGGTGGTGACATGCGGCGAGCAGAGCAGGGACAGGACCAGTCCGACCGCCACGGCCGCGACCGGCCGGCCACGCAGCACACCCCGAAACCTGAAGATCACGGCGACGGCAATCGCTCCCAGGCATGCAGCGGTGACGAATCCGGCGCCGCCACTCCCGGTCACTGCGGACACCAGCGATGGCAGACCGATGCTGCGGTCCGTTTGTCCGGGATAGGTGCTCGCCACGAGGTTCAGGAACGCGGCAAATCCCGCCGGGCCTGTGATGACGACACTGACCGCGATCCACGCAGCGGAACCCGCAAGTAACCCCCCGAGATATCGCCACGACCGTGCCGCGATCAGCGCGGGCACCACAAGCCAGAGCACCTGCGGCTTGAGGATCAGGGTGGCAAGGACCAGCCCCGCCCAGCCGTACTGCCGGCGTCCAGCCAGGAGTACAGAACCCAGAAGCGCGACCGTCATCACCGAGTCCCATTGCACGATCGCCTCCACCGCGGGGATGTTCATGACGGTTGCGATTGCAATCGCCAGCTGCACCGAGCCAGAGGACACGGGCGCAAGCAGACGGAACGCGAGCAGCAACGCGAGCGCGAACAGCAAGGTCGACACGAACACGGAGATCTCCGTTGCGACCCACAGATCGGTGTGCGCGAAGGGACTCAGCAGGAGCGCGCCGGCGGCGACATTCGTAAAGGGAGCGATGAAGTGATCGCGCGCCGGAATGTGGAGCAGCACTGCTTCGGTGCGCTCCTGGGCAACCGGCGAGTAAAGGTTCGTTGGGTCGGAGACCACCAGCCGGCCACCGGCCACGAGTGCGATTGCGTCGCTGTCGCCGGGGTCGGTAACCTCTCGGTGCGCCTCCATGACGAGCGCGGTGCCGAGGACCGCAACGAGCATAAGCACGCCGATCCATGGGACCGCGCATCGAAGCGTGGTACGAGCTCCTACGGTCACGTCCTCAGTGAGACCTCTCCTGGGCTCTGATGGCGACGGCGAGCCGCTCTACCAACGCGCGAGTCTATGGACCTGTGGCGCAGCCACAGCGGTTGGCTGCGGATCGTTACAGGCTTCTCACACGGTCATCCCATGCGGTAGACGGTCTCCAGAACGGGTCGAGGTGCTGAGGCGTCGAGCGGATTTGCGGGCGACCGTTCGGTCGCGACGAGCACCCAGTTACCGGATGGAGCCGGATCGGTCTGCGCCAGCACCAGCATGTCGCCTGGTGATGCCTCGCTCTCGGCTTGCTCTGGCTTGAGGATTTGCATGCCCAGGGCCGCGAGCCCCGGCGGCGCGTTGTCGGTCTCATCATGCGTCGGCGGCGGTGGCAGCAGTGCGAAGAATGCGTCGATGTACGGCTGGTCCAGCGTCAATGACAGGTAGACGTGGTGACCGTTCGCCTGGTCGTGCGCCGTCGTGATCGCGGCGATCTCTCCGGTGTCGAAGAACGGCGCCGCCATGTTGGGGTACGCGGTGTACATGTCGACGGTGAAGTAGGCCGCCTGGACGAGCAGCCCCGCGGCGAGGACGCCGGTGACGGCGCGCCGAAGTCCGATGCGTGTGGCGAGTGCACGCCGGATCCCATCCGCACCGAGCACGGCGATGAGGATGAGGAAGGGCAGCATTCCCGACGCCCGGAGCGCATGACCGCTCTCGATGAACGTCAGCGCCGCGGCGATCGGGGCGAACACGATGCCGAGGATGAGGAAACGGATGAGCGGTTCGCGGCGTCGCTCCCAGCACACCATGATCCCGGCCACCAGCAGCGGCACCATCACCCAGAACAGCATTCCTCCGATCTGCGTGTTCTGGCGAGGATTCGCATCGCCGTACACGAACAGAAAATTCGGGCCGATCGAGGTGAAGTAGTTGGTGATGAAGCGGCCGATGACGACGTTGATCGACGCGCCGTCGGCCCAGATGTTGAGGTAATCGAATCGCGCCGTCAGGGCCCCGGGATTGAGCAGCATGTACGTGCCCAGGACCGCGTAGCCGATGGCGACCGGCACCAGGACCCGCCACCACCCTGGCGTTCGGCGGATCCCCCAGGCGAGACCGATCGCGATCGCGATCAGGCCCACCTCGAGGCGCGCGGTCGTGTACCCGAAGATGGCAACGGCGAGGAAGACCCCGGCCCAGGCGAACTGCCGGGGCGTGGGGGTTCGCCGCGAGAGGAACCACAACGCTCCGGAGAGCAGCGCGACCCACGAGATGGTCTCGAATCCAACCCGGCTCTCGATGACGACCCAGGGGGTCAGCGCCCCGAGCACGAGGGTGCCGAAGGTCAGTGCGCGCGAGGCGGTGATTCGCCAGGCGGCGGCGGTGAGGAATCCCACCACCGCGAGACCGAAGAAGGCCGCAGGCAGACGTTCGACGGTCACGGTCAGCGGCAGGAAGCGCGCGAGCAACGCCACGCTGTACACGTAGACCGGGTTCTTGTATTCGCCAAATGCCTCGAAGAAGAGCGGCCAGTGGATGCCGTGCTCGTCGACGCCAAAGTGGGCGATCGTCCAGGCGTTGTAGGCGATCGAGCTCTCATCCACGTACATCCCGGGTGGCGACCCGGACAGATCGATGAGGTTGCGCAGCACGACGAGCACCGCCACGACCGCGATCGCGCCAATCCAGATGCGACGGTGTCGGCGAGATCGCCGCGCGTCGTCCTCGCCGGGCGCAGCGTCGCGTTCCGAATCGAGATGAACGATCGCCGGCGGGCTCTCCGCAACCATCGCCGCCTGCGGTTCCACGCGGACAGTATTTCCCAGGCAGCACGGGCCGGACGCTTCGCCCACGTCACAGACGCGTAACGTCAAACCCCTTTCCAGCACTACGATGTCTCGCATGCGGGCGATGATTCTCGATGCGCCGCGCAGCCCTCTGCGCAGCGGCACGGTTGCCGATCCCGTGGCTGGTGACGGCCAGGTCCTCGTCAAGGTCGGAGCCTGCGGGGTGTGCCGTACGGATCTGCACGTTGTCGACGGGGAGCTGACGCATCCCAAACTCCCACTCACACCCGGCCATCAGATCGTTGGCGAAGTCCTCGAGGCGGGCGCCGGCGTCGACACCGTTCAGGTGGGCGATCGAATCGGAATCCCGTGGCTCGGGTGGACGTGTGGCGTGTGCGTCTATTGCACATCCGGGCGCGAGAACCTCTGCGATCGCGCCCGTTTCACGGGCTACGACATCGACGGCGGGTACGCGGAGTACACGGTTGCCGATGCGCGCTTCTGCTTTCCCATCGACCGCTCATACAGTGACGTTGAGGCGGCGCCCCTGCTTTGCGCGGGATTGATCGGCTACCGCTCGCTCAACGCCGCCGGGGATGGCGTCCGCCTTGGACTGTATGGGTTTGGCGACTCGGCGCACCTCGTCGCCCAGGTGGCGCGGTACCAGGGACGGCGCGTGTTTGCATTCACCCGCCCTGGAGACACCAGGGGTCAGGAGTTCGCGAGGCACCTCGGCGCTGAGTGGGCAGGAGGCACCGACGAGAAGCCGCCCGACGAACTCGACGCGGCAATCATCTTCGCGCCCGTCGGCGCGCTGGTCCCGCTCGCGCTGGGCGCGGTGGCGAAAGGGGGAACGGTGGTGTGCGCCGGCATCCACATGAGTGACATCCCGACGTTTTCATACGACTTGCTCTGGGGGGAGCGCAGCGTGCGATCGGTGGCGAATCTGACGCGCCGCGATGGCACGGAATTCCTGGCGCTTGCGCACCGGATCCCGGTGCGGGCCGAGGTCGAGACCCTGCCGCTCGACCAGGCGAACACCGCCCTGACCAGGCTGCGCGACGGGAAGGTCGAGGGCGCGCTCGTCCTCACGACCGCATTCACTGTGGTCTAGCGCGGGCGGACGGGCCCCTCCGCCCCACGCTCAACCGAATTGCGAAATATCGGCGACGCATATGCCTTGACGGTTATATGCCTGATGAGGCATGCTGCGGCACATGACGGTCGCATTCGACGTTCTCGCTGAGCCGTCGCGCCGGCACATCCTCGATCTGCTCCTGGCGGCCGAGCGCCCGGTGGCGGACCTGGTTGCCGCGACGGCCATGAGTCAGCCGGCCGTCTCGAAGCATCTCCGCGTCCTTCGGGAGGCTGGGCTTGTGTCGGTGCGCACGGACGCGCAGCGGCGGATCTATCGCGTTCGCGTGGAACCACTTCGAACTATCGACGAGTGGCTGCGGCCGTACCGTCAGCTGTGGTCGTCCCGGCTGGACGCGCTCGAGCATCGTCTCGACACGATGGACAGTTCGGAGCCAGGCGGCGACGCGCCCGCGGCAAGCACGAGGGCAGCAGAGTGACCGACTCGCACCCCGCCGTCAGCGACGAGTTCGGCGAGATGGACATTCGCGGCGGCCGGGTCGTGCTGACGTTCGAGCGCCGCCTGCCGCACCGACCCGAGAAGGTGTGGCGCGGGCTGACCGAGCCCGAACACATCGCCGCATGGTTCCCAACCACGATCGATGGCGAATACGTCGCGGGCGCGCCGCTGACTCACCGCTTTCGAGAGCTGCAACTTCCGCAAGTAGCCGGCGAGATGCTCGCATTCGAGCCCCCATCACTCCTGGAACTGCTGTGGGGTGACGAGCTGTTGCGGTTCGAGCTTGCCCCCGAGGGCGAGGGGACACTGCTCACGTTCACCTGCAGCTTCGATGAGATCGGCCGCGCCGCACGAGACGGAGCCGGCTGGCACGCGTGCCTGGACCTCCTCGGCTTCGCCGTTGCGGACACTGCCGCGCCGTGGTCGTCCGCAGATCGGTGGACGCAGGTCCACGACCGCTACAGGGAGCGGTTCGGCGCGGCCGCATCGACGCTTGGGCCGCCGCCGGAGTGGGAAGGCGCGCACGGGTCGGCGCCGGCACGGTGAGCGCGGCCCCCGGTGACGTAGCGGTTCACCGCTGCGCGACCATTCCGGGGTGACTGAGACGAGCTTTCCCCGACAGCAGGCGCGCACACGCCGCTTCAGCCTTGGAGTCCCGCGAGACTTCGTCATCTCCCCGGACGGTGGACGCGTGCTGTTCCTGCGCACGCAGAGCGGAACGGATCCGCGCACCTGTCTCTGGCAATTCGATGTCAGCACCGGGACATCGACGCTGATTGCCGACCCGGCGACCCTCGAGCACGACGATGGCGCCGAGGTTCCGGCCGAGGAGCGGATGCGTCGCGAGCGAGCCCGCGAATCGTCCGGCGGCATCGTTCGCTTCTCGACCGACCGAGATGTCACGCGCGCCGCGTTCGACCTCGCGGGGCGGCTCTACCTGGTGGACCTCATCGCCGGTGAGGTGGCCGAGCTTCCCACCGCCGGCAGGGCGATCGATCCTCGTCTTGATCCAACCGGCACGCATGTCGCATATGTCGAGGCCGGTGCGCTCAACGTCGTGGGAACCGGCGGCGCTGCATCTCGTGCGCTCATGACCCCGGAAACCGACCAGGTCACCTATGGCCTCGCCGAGTTCGTGGCCGCCGAGGAGATGGCTCGTCAGAGCGGATACTGGTGGTCTCCGGATGGATCCCGGTTGCTGGTCGCGCGCGTCGACGTCTCCCGCGTGCACCGGTGGTACATCGCCGATCCCGCCAATCCGGCGAGCCCACCGGTTGCCGTTGCGTATCCGGCAGCGGGAACGCCCAATGCCGAAGTCACACTGCACCTTGTCGATGTCAACGGCTCGGCGGCGGTCGATGTGCAGTGGGATCGAGCCGGCTTCGAGTACGTGACCACGGTGGACTGGTCGGAACACGGCCTGCTCGTCGTGGTGCAGAGCCGCGATCAACGGACCATGCGCATCCTCGACGTCGATACGTCGACCGGCGCGACGTCGGTCGTTCGCGAGGACACCGATGACGCGTGGGTCGACATCGTTGCCGGCGCGCCGGCGAGGTTGACCGACGGCACGTTGGTGTGGACCGTCGACCGCGACGGTGCCAGGCGCCTTCTGATCGGCGACGAACCGGTCACCGACGCGGATCTCCAGGTGCGCGATGTTGCCGCCGTCGACGGCGATGTGGTGGTCTTCAGAGCGTCGACCACGCCCACCGAGGTCGGCGTGTACACGTGGTCGAAGACAGCCGGCGTACAGACGATGAACGCCGAGGGAGTCACTCCGGGTGTCTGGCGCGCCCGCCGATCGGGTGGCACGACGGTGATCGTCGCGCGCGACCTCGAGCGCCCCGGGATCCGCGTCTCAGTCCATCGCGATGCCGTTCGTGTGGGAGACATCGAGTCGTTCGCGGAGACACCGTCGATAGCGCTCAACGTTCGATTGATCGCGCTCGGTGCGCGCCGGCTGAGCGCAGCCCTCGTGCTTCCCAAGGGGCACGAACTCGGGAGCGGCAAGCTGCCGGTGCTGCTCGACCCATATGGGGGTCCCGCCATGCAGAAGGTGACCGCGTCAGCGGGCACATTTCTCGAGTCGCAATGGTTCGCCGATCAAGGGTTCGCGGTGCTCGTGATCGACGGCCGGGGGACGCCGGGTCGCGGACCCGAGTGGGATCGGTCGATCCGTGGGGACCACGCAACGCCCGTGCTCGAGGACCAGGTCGATGGGCTGCGTGCAGCGGCCGCCGAGTGGCCGGACCTCGATCTGTCGCGGGTCGCGATCCGAGGGTGGTCGTTCGGTGGGTTCCTCGCCGCGCTGGCGGTGCTGCGTCGCCCGGATGTCTTCCACGTCGCGATCGCCGGCGCACCGGTCACAGAGGACCACCTCTACGACACGCATTATACCGAGCGCTATCTCGGGCACCCGGACGCGGAGCCCGCCAACTACGCAGCGGTATCGCTGATCACTGAAGCCCCGCGTCTGACGCGTCCGCTGATGCTCATCCACGGGCTGAGCGACGACAACGTGGTGGTCGCGCACACGCTGCGCCTCTCGGCTGCGCTGCTCGCCGCCGGACGCGAGCACACGGTGCTGCCACTCACCGGTGCAACGCACATGGCGAATGACGAGGCCGTCGCCGAGAATCTCCTCCTGCTCGAGCTCGAGTTCATCCGTCGCGCGCTCGCCGACGTCGCCTCCGGCTGACGGTCAGGGGATCGCGATCATCGCGATCGCGACCACCGCCAGGCCGGCTCCGAGACCCTGCAGCACCGTCATGCGTTCGTGCGTGAACAGGCGGGCGCACAGCACGGTGAATGCCGGATAAAAGGACGTGAGGAGCGCGGTGACCGACAGCAGTCCCGTGTGTGTCGCATACAGGTAGAGCACAACTCCGGTGCCGTCGAACACGCCGCCGACCCCGATGATGCGCAGCGAGCTGCGGCGGACGATGGGGGAGGTTCCGGTGAACAGGGCGGTGCTCAATGCCGCCGCGGCAGAGCCGAAGCGTCCGCTCACGAAGGCGGTCACGCCCGCGTGGCTCGCGTCGTGGAACAGCACGAAGAAGAGCCCGAAGGCCACGCCGGCGAAGAGTGCGAGGCTCACGCCGAGCCGGGCGTTGCTGACGTCCTCGCGGCTCGGCCCGTTGATGAGCACGAGCGCGGCCAGACCGACGGCGATGCCCCCGACCTGCCACGGCTCGAGCCGGTCGCCGCCGATCAGTCCCACCGCGACCGGGAGCGCGGCTGCCACGAACCCGGTGATCGGCGCCACCACACCGATCAGGTTCAGCGACATGGCCCGGTAGAACGCGACCAGCCCGAGACCGCCGATCGCGCCGCCCCCAAACGCCTGCAGTGCTGCCTCGAGATCCCAGCCGTGGGGGAGGAGGACGAATGCGAGCGGCACCGCCACCAGACCGACCGATTCGACCGCGATGGCGACGCTCGGAGCGCTGCTTTTCCTGCCGGCGAAGCCTCCTGTGAAGTCGGCGATGCCGAGCGTCACCGCGGATGCCATGGCCGTCAGCGGCGAGAGGGGAAGGGTCATGGCCGCGGTCACGGTAGCCGAGGCGGGACGTCAGGCGATGGCGTCCTGCGTGACCGGTCCCGGGATGAGGGTGACCAGCGAGAGCTTCACCTGGTCGCGCCCGCCGCGCTTGGCTTGGTACATGGCGACGTCCGCAGCTCGGATCAGATCCTCGAGGCGCGCTCCCTGCTCCGGGAAGCTGGCGATCCCGATCGACGCGGTGACGTGCTCGACACCGCTGCATGCGGGTGGGATGGGGACATTGCGCAGTGCGCGCCGCAGGTCTCCTGCAACACGCGCGGCACCCGATGCCTCGGCGTCGCGAAGCACGAGGACGAACTCCTCACCGCCAAGTCGCACGGCTGCATCCCCGGCACGGGTGATGCGCCGCAGCTCGGTTGCGACCCGTTGCAGCACGGCGTCTCCCGCGGCATGGCCACCGCTGTCGTTGATGCCCTTGAAGTGGTCGAGGTCGACGAGCACGACGCTCAGTGGCATGCCCCGCCGCCGGCAGTCGGCAATCTCGAGCTCACCCGCCTCGCGCAACCAGCGGCTGTTGTAGAGACCGGTGAGACCATCGGTCATCGCGCGCCGCGCCAGCTCCTGGTAGAGCTGGGCGTTGTGCCAGGCCATCGCGGCGGTGTGGCCGAACAGCGTCGCGGTCTCGAGGTCCTCGTCGGTGAATCGATTGAGGCCCATGCGCCGGCAGTTGAGCATGCCGAGCTTGTGGTCTCCTGCGAGGAGCGGGATGAGCAGCAGCGACTCGTGCTCAAACGGCGTGTTCGGCACTGCAGCCGCGGCCGGGTGCGCCCCCGCATTGCCGAGATTCTGTGGCGTGCCAAGCGCGAAGGCCCATCCATTGACGCCCACGGAAAGCGAGAACACGTCAGCCATGATCTCGGCCGCCTGGCGTCCCGTGGCGAACGCGGCGACGAAGCGATGATGGTTGTGATCCGCCTCGTAGATGGAGAGGTCGTCGACGGGGACGACGCGCTGCAACTGCTCGGCGATGGCCGCGAGAATGCGCTGCGGATCGTGCTCCGCCTGCAACGCGAGCGCCGCGCGAGACAGGGCATGGGGAAGGCTCTCCGGTGTCGGCAGTGCCGGGTGCGGTTTGCGCCGTGACGGCTCATGAATCGATGCCGTGGAATGGACGGTCGCGGGAAAGGACTCGACGCGGCGAGTTGCGAACCATGCGGGCTGGACCAACGTCGCGCCCACGACCGCCGGGGCGCCGAGGATCACCGGTTCGCTGAGCACGTTTCCCTGACCAAACTGCACGCCCAGGTCCATGAGGCTCTTGAGGTCCGCCTCGGTCTCGATCCCTTCGGCGATGATGCGCGCGTTGATGTGCGTGCCGAACGACAGCATCGATACCACGAGCGCGCGTCGCGAGTCGCTGGAATGCACGCCGTGAATGAGGTCGCGATCGATCTTGATGAAGTCCGGCCGAACCTCAGCGATCACGAGCATGCTCGCGTGCCCCGCGCCCGCGTCGTCGATCGCGATCCGGAAACCGCGCGAGCGCAGGTCGGCCACGACGCGCCGGAGACGCGCGACATTGGGTACCGGCACCCGTTCGCTGATCTCGAGGACGACATTCTCGGGGGCAACGGCGGCTTCCTCAGCGAACTGAGACAGACGCAACGCAGCGTTCGGCTGCGTCAGCGTCGGCAGCATCACGTTGAGGAAGAGCGTGGCCGGCATCGTGTGCACGCTGCCCGCGAGCCCTGCCCGGATGCAGGCCTCGTCCAGCTCCTTCTCCATCGAGTCACCGGCGGCATCGAAGAGCGCGCTGGGCACCTGGGGGCCGGCGCCCGGGTTGATCCGGCAGAGCGACTCGTATCCGAGCGTCACCCCGTCGAGGAGGCGGACAATCGGCTGCATCGCCGGGCGAATCCCGCCGGAGGCGATGAGCCCCCGGATGAGCTCGGGAGTCGTTCCCTGCTCGTCGCGGTGGGCCGCCACGGCGCTGGTCACAGCACCGAGGCGCCGCCACGCCGGGCCGAGTTGCGCCGCCACCACCTGCAGGAAGGGGAGCGCGTCGAGTCCGCCGGGACCGCCACGCCAGGTGACGAGGACCCCGAGGAGCTCGTCGCCGCGCTCGACCGGGACGGCGACGAAGGGACCGGAGCCGATCTCGTGTCGCAGCGCGGCACGCTCGCTCGCCGACAGGTGTGGCACCAGCGTCATCAGCGACGCCGCCAGGTCGGAGCTGGTCGCGGGCGAGCGCCGCGTTGCGGCTGCGTCGACGCACGGGATCGCATTGGTGCGCATGTCGAGACTGGTGAGCGTCTGCCCGAGGATCGTCTCAACGCGGGCAAGTGACTCGGTCTCGACGCGGTCGCCGAGCAGCCGGATGCGGTCCCCCTCGAGCTCGGCGAAGTAGCTCCGGAAGCCGAGGTCGCGAAGGCATCCGCCGGTGAGCTCGAGCAGCTCATCCTTCGACTCGGCTCTCGCGATGCTGCGGCTCAGCTGCGAGAGAACGCGCAGCGCGCGCCGCGAGGAATAGGCGCGGAGATTCTCCGGTTGCATTGCACCGAGGATCGGCGGTGCCACCTGCGGACCCGATGACAACCATGTCGCAGGGCAACATCAATAGGCGTCCCGGGGCTGTGGGATCTCGCATATACGAGACCCGCCAGGCGTTACCGCGTGATGCGTTACCACCCCGTCACCGCTTGGGATGGGGCTACGTCGCAGTGGTCTTAAGACAATCACTACACCGTCAAAGGGGGCACCGTCCCGAGGAGGATCGTCATGGGTAGGCTGAGCCGCTGGATCAGGCTGGGGGTCGTGATCGTTGTCGCGAGTCTCTCGTTGGGAACCGCGACCGTTGCAGCGTCGGCGTCGACGTTGGACTCGACGCCGCAAGCGATGGTGCATGTGCACTGAGCACATTCGGAACCAAGGGGTGCGCCGCTGAACCGCGAGCGCCCCTGATGAGATCGGAGCGAGTTGCGGACGCCGGCGGCGCGATCGGCGCCGGCGTCCCACTCCTCCGTTGATGGGATCCGTGTCGTGAGTTGGTGACTGCTCCGCCGGGACAGTCGCAGGATGCACGCCACCTTCCGGGCTGAGCGACACGGATTTGTCTGACGCTCGGTGCCAAGGTGTGACGTGGACTACGGGGAATGGTGCCGATCAGAGAACCAATGTGGGGGACAGCTTGAAATTCGCAGTCATGAGCGATGTTTCCGACCACCGTTCCGCTAACGCGGCGCGGCCGGGAATTGCGCTCCAGCCGGTGATCGACCTCATCGACCGCGTCGACCTGGGGTATGAGGCGCTGCCGCGACCCGCGAACGTGGCGCCGCGCACGCTGGTCGCTGACGCCCTGAGGCTCGCCCAGCACACCGGCCCGGCCGTGCTCATCGTCCCGCTCGATCGCGATCTGCTCGCGGCTGAGCATTTCGACCTCGCGGCGCAGGCGCGCAGCCACGCCGTCAACCCGGGTGAGCTCGCCTGGATCATCCAGAGCGAGATCGAGTCGGACCTCGATGAGACCGCGATGCGCCGGCTCGGCGAGCTCCGCGATCTCGGTTTCCTGCTTGCGGTCGACGGCGTGCTCTCACCCGCGCTTGATCGCCGTCTGATCGCCGACCTGCGTCCCGACTTCGTGTTCCTCGAAAAGAGCGTCGCCGCGGGCCTCGAGGAGAACGAGGTTGCCAAGGCGCACCTCGCGGCTGCCGTCGTCTTCGTCTCCCGGCTCGGCGGCCGGATCGTTGCCCGGGGTATCGACAGCAAGGCGACCGCGGCCGCCGTGGCTGAGGTCGGAGTCCAGTACGGCGTCGGGCCGCACCTCGCGCATCCGCTCGTGATCGAGGCAGGCGTCGCAGAGCCCACCGACGAGGTGGTGCCGGTCGCCTGGTTCCAGCGGCGCGAAGTCCGGGTTTTCCGTGAGCGCGGTGACACGTTGAGCGCACCGATCGAGATGACCCCGCTCCCGCTCGCCGGGGCAGCTCCGCTGGACGATCGAAGCTTTGCTCGGTTCCTCGTGGACGCCGCGCGGACCCTCCAGGCGGAGCACGATCCCGAGCGCATTCTCCAGATCGCCGCCGAACGGATCGGCCAGATCATGCCCTTCGACCGGCTCGCCATCTTCGAGGCGGACTGGGAGCGCCATCGATTCAAGCCCCGGGTGCTCGCCGGTGCCGGTACCGAGGGATTCCTCGAGCTCAACGTGTCGCTGAACGAGGGCATCACCGGCTGGGCCTTCGGGCGCGGCCAGCCCTACCGCTGCGCCGACACGGATTCGCACCCGGCCGCCTCCACCATCCCGGGGACGGCACGCGAGCCCGAGTCGCTGCTCGCGGTACCGCTCGTCGCGGGTGATCAGCGTCTCGGCGTGCTCGACGTCTGGCGCGACGGCCTCGATGCGTTCACGGAGGAGGACCTCGAACGCTGCGCGCTGCTCGGGTTCGTGACCGCAGCGGCATGGGGGAACGCGCAGATGTACGGCGAGCTGGAGCGACGCGCGCTCACCGACGCGCTCACCGGGCTGTTCAACATCCGGTGGTGGCGGGACATGGGTCCACGCGTCATGGCGCAGAGCCTGCGCACCGGAGCCGGCGTCGGCATCCTGCTCATGGATCTCGATCACTTCAAGCAGGTCAATGACAGTGCCGGCCACGCCGCCGGCGACTCCGTCTTGCGCGCAGTGGCGCGGGCTGTACGCCGCGTCGTGCGCGACAGTGACTACGCGGTGCGCTACGGCGGCGAGGAATTCCTCATCGTGCTCACCAACTCGACCGTCGACGGCGCCATGCGCGTGGCGCAGGCGCTGCAGGCGGCGATCACCGAGCTGCGCTCGCCGACGTCAGCGATCGAGAGGGTCACCGCGTCGATCGGGGTGGCCGTCTTCCCCGACCACGGCGCGGAGCTTGACGATGTCGTCGCGGCGGCAGACCTCGCTATGTACCAGGCCAAGCGAGACGGCAGGGACCGGATCGCGGTGGCTCCGATATCGCGTCGCGAACTCTTGGGCGACGATCCGTCAGACGACGCTTCAGGTGAGCTTCTCGCCTGAGGGAGTCAGGCCGAGCGCGTCGCTGAACTTCACCCGGCCACCCACGCGCAGCACCGAGTTGCGGTAGATGCGTCCCGCGATTGCCGCGAAAACAAAGATGGTTGCGATCACGACGACCACGCTGATTGCGACCTGCCAGAAAGGCGCCACCCCAGCCGCGATGCGCACCGGCATGATGACCGGCGAGAAAAGCGGGATGAACGAGAGGACGGTGGTTCCCGGGCTTCCGGGGTCGGGTGCGGCGACGGTGAGTGCGAGTATCCACCCGGCGACCAGCACCATGATCACCGGCAGCGCGACGCTTGACACGTCCTCCTGGCGCGACACCATCGAGCCCGCAGCGGCAAAGAGCAGCGCATACATCAGGTAGCCCAGGACAAACCACACGATGCCGCTGACGACCACATCAACACTGAGCGTCGGGATCGACACCAGCTTGGTGACGCTGGCGAGCACCAGGGCCACACCGGCGACGAGCACAACCTGTATGAGCGCAACCAGGCCGATACCCGCGATCTTGCCCAGCATGAGCTGCCACGGCCGCACCGTCGCGAGCAGGATCTCGACAATCCGGTTCGACTTCTCTTCGATCACTCCTGCCGCGACGAGCTGCCCGTAGATGACCATGGTGACGTAGAGGATTCCCGCTACGAGCAGGCCGATGACGATCTGCTCCACCCTCGCGGCATTGACGGGAGAAAGCTCATTGACGCCGACCGAGAAATTGAGCTGGCCTAACGCGTCACTCGGGGAAAGACCGTGCTGCGTCAGATATTCGGTCAGTACCTGCTGACGTGCCTGGTCGTTGAGCGCCGTCTCCAGCGTCGGATCGACCGACGACTGAGTCGTCAGGGTAGTACTGGGTCCGGATCCGCTGACCAGGGCGTCAATCGTGCCGCTCTGAAGATCTGCCGTTCCGGCCGCGAGCGACGCGTAGGGTTGGACGGTGATGGTCTCCCCGAGTGCAGCCGCCTCGGCGCGCACTGGCGCGGAGATCGACTGCGCCGTGCCGACGAACCCGACATCGAGCGACGTCGCCGATTTGTTGAGCACATACGCCTGCAGCAGGATGTATGCGCCAATGCCGACGACGGTCAGCACGGTCGTGATTGCAAAGAGGCGCGTTCGGATGCGGGCGAGGAATTCACGCGTTGCGATGACCCGGATCAACGCCTGACTATTCATCGATCGCCTTCCCACTCATGACGTCCCGGAACAATTGGGTCAACGCCGGTCGATCACGCCGGAATTCGTGCACCGGGCCGGTGGCGAGCGCGGCGCGGAGGACGGCCTGGTCGCCTGCGCCCTCTCCCACTTGGATCAGCCAGCGCGAGCCATCCTGCTCGACGAGCGTCGTCCCGGCGAGACTGTCATACCAGCCGGCGGCGGCACGGGGTGCGTCCACCCAGAAGCGCGACGGCCCGCGATCGGTCAGCTCGTCGACCGTCCCCAACGCGACCATCTGTCCGTGGTTGATGATCCCCACGCGGTCACAGACCCGCTCGACGATGTCGAGCTGGTGGCTCGAGAGCACGACCGGTTTTCCCGCGTCGGCTTCCGATCGCAGGACCTCGGTCATCGAATCGACGGCCACCGGGTCCAGACCTGCGAACGGCTCGTCGAGGACGAGCAGCTCCGGCGAGAACACCAGCGCCGCGGCGAGCTGAACGCGTTGCTGATTGCCGTGGCTGAGGCTCTGGAGCTGGCTCTTCGCGCGATCGGCGAGTCCGAGCCGCTCGAGCAGTGCGGTTGACGCCTCGCGTGCGGCATTGCGTTTGAGCCCGTGGAGCCGGCCGAAGTATTCGAGCTGTGCGAGCACGGCCATCTTCGGATAGAGCCCGCGATCCTCGGGGATGTAGCCGATGCGCCGTCTCGCCGCGAACGTGATCGGGGCTCCGTCCCAGATCACGTTTCCGGAATCGGCTTCGAGGACGCCGAGCACCACTCGCATGGTGGTGGTTTTGCCGGCACCATTCGCACCCACGAATCCGAAGATCTCGCCCGGCTGGACGGTGAAGCTGAGATCGTGGAGCGCCTCGATCGCGCCGTAACGCTTGGTGAGATGACGAAGTTCCAACATCGCCTTGGATCTTCGTCGATTGTCGCCAAACGCGCGCATCGTGATGCTCCGCAAGGTGCCCGCGATCACCCCGGGGTTCTGGGTCACCAAGGTCCTGACCACCGGCATGGGCGAGGCCACCTCGGATACGCTCGTCCACCAACTTGATCCCGTTGTGGCGGTGGGGCTGGGCTTCGTCGGGTTGGTGATCGCGCTCGTGCTGCAGTTTGCGGCGCCACGGTATCGACCGTGGATCTACTGGCTCGCCGTGGTCATGGTCGCCGTCTTCGGGACCATGGCCGCCGACGTCCTGCACATCCAGTTCGGGATTCCATATGTGGTTTCAACCCTGTTCTTCGCGATCGTGCTCGCCGCCGTCTTCACCATCTGGTACCGGAGCGAGCACACCCTATCCATCCACACCATCAACACCCGGCGGCGCGAGGTCTTCTACTGGCTCACGGTCATCGCGACCTTCGCGCTCGGCACCGCGGCGGGCGACATGACGGCCACGACGTTCCATCTCGGGTATTTCGTCTCCGGCGTCTGCTTCACCATCCTGATCGCGGTTCCGGCGGTGGCGCATCGCTGGTTCGGGCTCAACGCGATCTTCGCGTTCTGGTTCGCCTACATCGTGACGCGACCGCTCGGCGCCTCCTACGCGGACTGGCTCGGCGTTTCCCACGCTCGCGGCGGACTCAACTGGGGCTCGGGTGTCGTCAGCGCGGCGCTGACTGTGCTGATCGTCATCGCCGTCGCGCTCCTCTCACGCAATCGCCAGGGAGTGAGCGACGACCAGTCTTAGGCCATCGCGATCAGAACCCCGGGAAGATGCTCCGCAGTGTGTCCACGTCGATCCCGTCCGTTGTGACCGCATCCGGTGTGTGCTCCGGGTCCAGCCTGCCGTAGACCAGCCGGACCAGGGCCGATGCCGGCATGTGGACCTTCGCGGTCGCGGGCTGCGTACTGCCGGATTCGGCGGGCAGGAGCTTCACCGCATCGGTGACAGAGAGCCGGAATGCCCGAGCCGGGTCTGTGGTGGTGATATCGACCTCGAGCGGTCCGCCGTCGCTTTTCCCGGTTCGCGCCGCGAGCGGATCGAGGCGGTCAACCAGCCACGCAACCGCATCGGGCGACACTTCGGCATCCGGGTCACGGATGACGACGACATCCCAGGTGTGAATCGCATGTTCGGAGAGGCGCATCTCCAGCAACCGGGTCGCATCTGCCGGGCCGCCGAACAGCGTCATTCGCGTGGCATCGAGCTCAGCTGCGGGGAGTGACGCGAGGCGGTCGAGGAACGCCGCATCCGCGACGAGGCTCTTGTGCGCCTGCTCGGTCGGGCTCATCGCGTTCCAGACATCCCAGATCTTGGAGAACTCCTCGCGGCCGGGTGCCGCCACGCCTGCCAGCCCAGCGTCCAGGAGCAGACCGAATATCTCGGCGCCGCTGCCGATATGCGAGAGCACCTGCGCCGTCGACCAGTCCGTGCAGTACGACGGTCCCGCGATCTCAGCGTCGCTGAGTGGACGGGTGGCGTCCTCGAGGCGCTGGTGTGATGCCCGAAGCACCGTCTGCAATTCCGTGTTGGCACTCATTTCCCGTCTCCCTTGGGTCAGGTTTCTAGCGCGTTGATGTCGTCTGCAGCGGAGGCGTCGGCTCCTGCGCCGGAGGGGCCACAGCGGGCACGACCGTGGGTTCGCCTTGACGCCACAATCCGGATGGCCACCAGTTCCGCCGTCCGAGCAGCACCACGATGGCGGGAACCAGGATGGTCCTGACCACGAAGGTGTCCATCACCACGCCGAACGCCACGCCATAGCCGATCTGCTGAATCTGCGATCCGCCGGAGGCGCCGCCGCCGGCGAAGGCGAGCACCGCGAACGTGCCTCCGAGGATGAGGCCTGCGGTGGTCACCGTTGTGCCGGTGGCGCCGATCGCCTTGCGCACCGCTTCGCGCGTCGAAAGATGATGGGACTCCTCCCGTATTCGGGTCATGACCAGCACGTTGTAGTCGGACCCGAGTGCCATGAGGAAGACGAACATCAGAAACGGCAGCACGAAGTTGATACCGCTCTGACCACCGAAGTGCACGAAGATCAACGCCGTCAACCCGAGTGCCGCGAGGTACGAGAGGAGCACGCTCGTCACCAGGTACAGCGGCGCCACCAGGCTGCGCATGACGATCGCGAGCAGGATGGCGATGAGCAGCGCCACCACCGGGATGATGTGCCAGAGGTCGGATGACGACAGCTGGTCGACGTCGTACGCGAATGGCTGGATGCCGAACACACCCTGCGCTTCCGCGTGGACATCCGCACCGGTGCGCTCGGCAAGTGTCCGGAGCGCCGGAACCTTGTTGATGGGTGTCGCGCCGCCGCCGTTTTCGACGCCGATGTACTGAAGCGTGTCGCCGTCCGGGCTCACAAAACGGGCCAGGGCTTCGGCGGTGAGCGCGGTGCCGTGCTCATGGATCGCGACCAGTTGCGCCGGGGTCAGCGGCTGGCCCGAGAACGCCAATGGTCCCTCGACCGTGGCAAAACCGCCGCCCGACTGCAGCGCCGTCTGGATTGTCTGGAGATCGTCAGCGTGTGACCAGATCGGCGTGGAGAACTTGAACAGGAACTCGGTCGCGTTCAGGTTCGCGCTGCCGTAGTGCTCGGAGATGAGCGTGTCACCGGCGGCCGAATCGGTGCCCGTGGGAGCCGACTGATCTGCAAAACCGGCGGTTGTGGTACCGAGCTGTCCAAACGCGATGGCTCCGAAGATGATTGCACCGACCACGGCGACGGGCAACGGGCGGCGTACCACGAACGAGGCGATGCGCCCGTAGATGTTCGCTCGTGGGTTCTCGACGAGCCGCGCGCGCGACGGCCAGAACACGGCCCGTCCGAAGATCGCGAGCAATGCCGGAAGGAGCGTGAGCCCCGCCATGAGCATCAGCGCGATGCCGATCGCGAGCGCGGGTCCGAGCGCCTGGTAGAAATCGAACTGCGCGATGATCAGCGACATCAACGCGGCCATCACGATGAGCGCGCTGAACGTGATCGATTCACCGACCTTGGTCACCGCGTGGCGAACAGCGTCCTTCGGGTCAAGGCCGCGGCGCAGCTCTTCGCGCGTTCGGAAGACGAGGAACAGGCCGTAGTCGGTGCCGGCACCGAGGACCAGCACGATGAGGATGAACTGTGTGATCGCCGACACCTGCACTCCCAGATGGGTTGCACCGGCAATGACCGGGCTCGCGAGCGCGAGCACGAGCGCGGCAGGGAGCAGCGTGATGAGCGGAGCGAGCAGGGCACGGAACGCGATCAGGAGCAGCACGATGATGAAGAGCAGCGAGAACTCCTGCACGTCACCCTGAGAGCTCTTGGATTGACTCTGCTGATCGACGAATCCGGGGATGTCCCCGGTGAGGTGGACCTGCAGCCCCGCCGCGTCACTCGGGAATGTCGAGCGGATCGCCGCGACGAGCGAGATCGCGTCGCTTCCCGCGCTGAAGGGCGGGAGGGTGGTGACCACCTGCGCCTGCTCTGCGTGCTTGTCCGGAGAGAGCCCGAAGTCCTGAACGCGGATGACACCGGAGAGCCCCTTGATCCGCGTCTCGACGCTGCTGATCTCCTGGAGGTCTGCGGCAGTGAGCACGCCGTTCTGTCGCGCCGCGACCAGAGTCGCGATGCCGTGCTGCGAGTCCTGGAACGGCTGGGCAAGGTCTTCGGCCTGAACCGACGGGGAACTCGCGGGCAGGAAGCTGCTCTGCGAATCCTTGGCCACATCCGACAGGCCCGGGAAGGCCTTGACCGAGACGATCGTGATGAGCAGCCAGCCGATGACGATCAACCAGCGGAATCGAACCGAGAAGTTCCCGATCGAGGCGAAGACCCGCGCGGTCACAGAGTTGGCCGGGAGGCGCGGTTGGAAGCTTCGGGCATCTGGTCGAGTATGGGTGCAGGCCGTTCCTTCATGGCCCGGATAGTACACGCCATGAAGTTTCTAGGGACTTCTGTCACGGTTTCCGTGCATCAGGAGTCGAACCCGAGCCCTGCAAGATCGAGGCCCCGAAGCCAGAGATTTCGGCGCCCCTGGTTGTGGTCGGCGCGATCCAGCGACCAGCGCGTCAACTGGACCACCCCAGAGCGCAACGGCTCCGGAGGGAAGGGGAGAGGACGGGTGCGAACCATGCGCAGGGCGGTGCGCTCGTTCCGCCGGCCCTCGAGAAGATCGAGCATCACCTGGGCGCCGAAACGCGAGGCCCCGACGCCGAGCCCTGTGTATCCCAGCGCGTAGGCAACGCGCCCGGCGTGGCTGGTTCCCCAGAAGGCGCAGAAGCGACTGCACGTGTCGATCGCACCGCCCCAGCGATGGGTGAAGCGCACGCCCTCGAGCTGCGGGAACGTGGCGAAGAAGTGGCCCGCAAGCTTGTCGAACGTTGCGCTGCGTTGCTCGAGTCCGACATCGACGCGGTTACCGAAGTGGTAGATGGCGTCGTAGCCACCCCAGAGGATTCGCGAGTCGGCGGTCAGCCGGTAGTAGTGGAACTGATTGCCACTGTCGCCGATACCCTGGCGATGTGCCCAGCCGATCGACGCGAGCTGCTCGGGGGACAGTGCTTCGGTGACGAGCACATAGTCGTAGACGGGAAGGATGTACGGGCGCAGGCGCGCCAGCAACGGCCGGTCCGCGTTGGTCGCGAGCGCAACGCGGCGCGCCGAGACGCTGCCGGATGCAGTGGTCAAGCGGATCCGATCGGACTCGGCACTGAGTCGCATCACCGCGGAATCCTCGTGGAGCCGCACGCCCGCGTCGATGCACGCGCGTCGCAATCCCCACGCCAGCTTCGCGGGATTGACGATCGCCGTGCGGTCGTGGATCTGCAGTCCGCCGTGATAGGTGGGTGAATCCACCTCAGCACGCATCGCGCCTCGATCGAGCGCGTCGACGCGGTAGCCATGCGCACGCATCGCGTCCGCAACCTCGAGGAGCTCCTTGTATTGCCAGGGTGCGGTCGCCGCATCGAGCATCCCGGTTCGCTCGAAGTTGCAGTCGATCCCGAGGGTGCGAACCGCCGTCTCGATGGCGTCGAGGTTCTCGACACCGAGACGCTCCAGCGTGTCGAGCTCGCCGGCGAACCTGCTCAGCCCATTGGCGAAACCGTGCGTGAGGCTTGCGTCGCAGAAACCGCCGTTGCGACCCGAGGCCGCATGGGCGGAACGCCGCGCCTCGAGCACAACGATGTCGAGCGCCGGGTGACGTTGCCGCGCAAGCAGTGCGGACCACAGGCCGGTGAAGCCCGCACCGACGATGGCGAGGTCACACTTCGTGTCGCCCTCGAGGCGTGGTTCCGGCTGTGGTGCTTGCGGATCGTCAAGCCAGAACACAGCTGGAGCCGCATCGCGAAGCGCCGGATGGCGCGGTTGTTGGGTCACGGAGCGCATCTTCCCAGAGCGCCGGTATCCGGCACGACCAGACGCGGCGCCAAGCGCTCAGTCCTAGCCGGTGGTGGCTCCTGTAAGCGCCGAGTTCTTGACCATGATCACGGCCAGTCCGTCGTCATAGACCCTGGTCCATTGCGGGTCGACCTCCAGCGCGAGCACCTCGGGTGCACCCGGCACGTCGACGACGTAGTCGATGTCCCACTGCGCGAAGATCTGCTGCCAGTCGGGATTCCCGGTCTCGACATCGCTCACCTGTTGCATGACCTTGTTGCCGAGCAGAGTCGCCTCACCGAACGAGAAGACGCGGCGGTTCGGGTCCGGGTAGAAGCGGAAGATGAGATAGCCGCCCCAGCCGTACTGGTTGAACATGTGCGTCCCCACGGTCGGGTGCGCAGCCAGCCAGTTCGAAGCGCCGACAGGGAAATTCGCTGCCGTCGCTCGTGCCTGATTGGACAGGGTCCCGTGCACGAAATACGCGGTGCCGAGAATCGCGACGACGAGGACCGCTGCCGCGCCGGCAAGCATGTCCCTGGCGCGCGGGGCCATCCATGTCCGGACGCGCTGCGCCAGTGCCACCTTCTCCCAACCGGCCGAGAACGACCATATGAGCAAAGGGGTTTCCGCTGCCACGAACAATGCTGAGTGGCGCACCGCGGAGAGGGCCAGATAGGTGACCGCAACGGTGAGGCACACGTCCCACAACGACGGGCGTCGCAGCATGAACGCGATCGGCAGCAGGAGCAGCATCAGCTCGAACCCGCGCTCCTCGAGGACGTGAAAGTTGGGCGACTGCCATTCAGCGATGAAGTTCTGCTGCACGCTGGAGAACTGCGGCTGGATCACATAACCGTAGAGGTGGATGCCGTTCGGGTTGATGACCGCCGCGACCACGCAACCAACGAAGATCAACACGAGGTTGCGCACGCGGCGCTTGTGGGTGTCGCCGTCGACGCGCCGTATCCAGTGCACCACTTCGACGAATGCGGCAACGCCGACCGGCACGAGGCCGAAGAGGAATCCGCCATGCAGGTTGGCCCACGCGACCATCACGAGCGGGAGCCAGTAGATGGCCCGCGACTTGCCGCGCAGATACCCGTCGAGCCAGAGCAGCTCGAGGGCGGTGAAGGTGAACGTGATCATCTGCGGCCGCGGTCCCCAGACCAGGACCGCACCCAGACCCGCGATGCCGATCATGATCGCGGCGACCACCTTGTTGGCCGGCTCGAGGTGCACGCGCCGCCAGATGAGCAGGAACCCGATGAAGCTCACCGCGCCGAACGCGATGGACACCAGCGCCAGCCCACCGACGTTGTAGAAGAGGTACGCGATGATCTCGGTCAGGTACTCGGGGTCGATCCATTTGGCGCCGGCGACAGTGAAGGTGAAGAGATCGTGGGAGACAACCTGGTGGTGATCAACCATCCACTGTCCGGTCATCAGGTGCCAGAAGATGTCTGGATCGCCGCCGCGCCGCACGAGCACGCAGAGGATCACGACGAACGCGGCGACCACCAGCAGCTGTCCGGGCGTGATGCGTCGGAGGCGGCTGCTGAGGGCTGCAGACATCACGCCGAAGGGTACTCAGTGTTGCGTCCGGCGCGACCGGCCGCATCGCGCGTCACAAATCGGAGCGTCGCGGTGCTTCAGTTCATGTGGTCGAGCTCTCCGCCGTCGAACCCGCCGGACGCCGGGTCTTGACAGACCTCCCGCGCCCGACTCCAGAGGTCGGCGCGCGGCCGGCGAGTTTCGACCGGCTCTTTGAGGATGAATACGCGCGAGTCGCGGCGATCGCGCGGCGGGTGTTGGGCGATCCGGCCGCGGCGGAGGACGTCGCCCAGGATGTCTTCCTCGATGTGCATCGGCGGTTCGGCGACAACCCCGGCGCGAAGGCCGCGGCCTGGGCGCGGACGGCCGCCGCTCACACCGCCCTGAACGTCATCCGGAGCAACCGGCGCCGCGCCGGCCGCGAGGAGCGCTTCGCCGCCGAGCCCAGCGAGGCGCACGATCCGCAGGCGGCTGTCGAAGCCGCCGAAACCAGCCGTGCCGTCCGCGCGGCCCTGGCCCGAATCCCCAAGCGTCAGGCCACGGTGCTCGCGCTCCGCTACAGCGGCCTGAGCTACGCCGAGATTGCGTCGACCCTCGGCATCGGAGTGAACGCGGTGGGGACGAGACTGCGGCGCGCTGAGGCGCGCTTGCGCAAGGAGGTTGATGATGCATCCGTCTAACGGCACGCTGCGCCGCTCGCTCGACGAATCTGTTGCCGTCGATGCTTCGAGCCGCGCGCACGTCGCGCAATGCGCTCGATGCGGCGCGCGGCTCCAGCGCATGAGCACAAATGCCACCGCGGTCAGCTCGATGCTCGCATCGCCCGATCCGGTCGTCGACCTGGGCGCTGCGCGAGCCCGGCTGGCGTTCAAAGAGTCCGAGCCCCTGGCGGGAAAAAACTCTGCGCGGGCGACCCGACGCACCTGGTCCGGGAACACACTCGCCGGGCGCGTCGTGGCCGCCGTCGCCGTCGTGGCCGGCGCCAGCGTGCTGCTCGTTGCCACCGGAGGCGCCCAGGACTTTCTCAGCCTCTTCCAGCCGTCCCAACCCGTCGCGGTCCCCGTGACCGCGACGGACGTGCGCTCGCTCGCCGGTCTCGCCAGCTACGGAACCGTCTCCGGCGCTCCGTCGATCGCCTTCAAGCCCGAGTCCGATGCCGCTGCAGCGGCGGCCGTCGCCGGCCTCGCAGTTCCCACGGTTGCCGACCTGCCGGCTGGAACCCCAGCACCGCCGGCCTACGCCGTCGTATCAGGCGGCGTCGTCACCTTCCGGTTCGACGCGGCACTCGCTCGGGCGGCGGCTGCCCGGGCTGGTGGCCGGCTCCCGGCCCTGCCCGCGGGGCTCGACGGCAGCACGCTGTCGGTATCGATCGCGCCGGCGGTGGTGGTCTCCTACGGTGTCGATCCCGCGACCCTGCTCCAGGGTGGTGAGGTTCCAACCGGTCCGGCATTCATCGTGGTTGCGACGCGCATCCCGACCGTGAGCACGACGGGTGTCACCGCCCGCCAGCTCGAGGACTACCTCCTCTCGGTCCCCGGCATCCCTGCCGACGTCGCCTCAGAGCTACGCGCCATCGGCAACCCGGACGAGACGATCCCCGTGCCGATTCCGATCGATCTTGCGAGCGGCTCGGCGGTCACGATCAACGGCGCGCGAGGCGTTCTGATCGGGGATTCGACCGGGCTCGGTAGCGCTGTCATCTGGCAACACAATGGCGTCGTGGATGCCATCGCCGGAACGCTCACCGTCGGCGAGGTGCTCGACGTCGCACGTTCGACCCATTGACAGCTCAAGACGCCGGCCCACCGCCGCCACCGGCGGACGGAGCGGCGGTGCAGACCCTCGAGCTGACCAAGCACTACGGGGCGTCCGTGGCCCTCTCGGGCCTGACCATGGTCGTGCCCAGAGGCGAGGTGTTCGGCTTCCTCGGCCCCAACGGGAGTGGCAAGACCACGGCGGTGAAGCTGCTCCTCGGCCTCAACCGTCCCACCGGCGGCGAGGCATGGGTGCTCGGGCATCCGGCCGGGGATCGCCAGACGCGGAGCCGAGTCGGGTATCTGCCGGAGCTGTTCCGCTACCAGGGATGGCTCAGCGCCGCCGAGGTGCTCGGGCTGCATTGCAGGCTCGCGGGGATCGCACGCGCCGAATGGCGGGCGCAGATCGCCGGCGCTCTCTCGACGGTGGGGCTCACGGGGCACGCCGATGCCAAGGTCGAGACATTCTCCAAAGGGATGCAGCAGCGTCTCGGGCTCGGTGTCGCGCTGCTCGGGAATCCCGAGCTCGTGATCCTCGATGAACCCACGTCCGCGCTCGACCCCGTCGGCCGTGCGGACACACGCACGATCATCCGTCGTCTTCGCGATCGCGGATGCGCCGTTTTCCTGAACTCGCACCTCCTCGGCGAGGTGGAGCAGATCTGCGATCGGGCAGCGGTGGTGGCCGATGGTCGCGTCCTCGCGATCGGGCGGCTCGACGAGCTGCTCGGCAGCGGTGGTGTCCGGGTGCGCCTGACCGGGCTGACCGATGTAGGGCGCGCGTCGCTCGCGCGTCGCGGGACGCTCGCCGAGCACGAAGGCTGGTTCGTGGTCAACGGCGTTGACGCCGATGCGGTGCCTGATCTTGTGGCCGAACTGGTCGCGAGTGGCGCGAGGGTGTATGCCGTCGAGCCGGTCCGCCAGACGCTCGAGGAGCGGTTTCTCTCCCTGGTCGAGGCCGAGCAGGCGCGATGGCAGCGGTAACCATCGCGCGCCTCACGATTCGCGAGGCCGCGCGACGAAAGCTGTTGCTGGCGCTGGCCATTCTCACGGTGATCGTGATCGGGCTCACGGGGTGGGGCTTCCAGCACCTCACCACGCTCACCAATCCAGACGGCAGCCGGATCGCCGCCGGTGAGCTGCGCCTCGCGGTATCCCAGGTGCTGGTGCTGGTCGAGTTCATGTTCAGTGGCGTGCTCGCACTGAGCGCAGTGGTCGTGGCATCTCCAGCCATCTCCAGCGAGCTCGAGTCGGGTGTCGCCCTCTCGATGCTCGCGCGCCCGGTGAGCAGGTACCAGGTCGTCCTCGGAAAGTGGCTCGGGCTCGCCGCGCTCATTGCGATCTACGTTGCCGCCACAACGACGCTCGAACTCCTCGTTGTTGATGCGACCACCGGTTACGTCCCACCCGGCCCGGTCGGGCTCGGGCTGTACCTCATCGGCGAGGGCATCGTGATCATGTCCCTCGCGCTGCTGATCAGCACGCGGCTCTCCGGGATGACCGCCGGTGTCATCAGCCTCGTGCTGTTCTTCCTAGCCTGGATCGGCGGCATTGCGGGCGCAATTGGCGAAGTCTTCAGCAGTGCCGCAATCAGCAACGCGGGAACGATCAGTCAGCTCCTGCTGCCGACCGACGCGCTCTGGCGGGGTTCGGTTTATGAGCTCGAGCCAGTCCTATATCGAGCCGTGCTCGGCGCGACCACCGAACGGGCAGGGAATCCGTTCTTCGTCCAGTCGCCGCCGTCGGTGGCGTACCTGATCTGGGCCGCCTGCTGGGTGGTCCTCATCGTGGGGCTGACCGTCTGGAGCCTCCACCGCCGCGAGGTGTGACCCCAGGGTCCCCACAGAGGCTGTACAGGAGCCCGTACTGGACCGAATGGCCCACGGGGACGACCGCGGGAACCTACCCAGCGGCATTCATCGACTCGTTCCCGACAACGAACGGTAAGCAGTACGCGCACTACTTCTTCCAGACCGACATCGCGCTGAGCGAGTCCTCATGCACCTCGACCACCCTCAGTGGGTGCACGGTGCCGCCGGACGGTCCGGGTAACTTCTACCCGTACTGGAGCGGGACCAAGGTCAACGGGCAGTGCGTCTTTGAATTCGGCAACGTCTCGTCGCGCGTGAACACGTTCGGCAAGGACGCTGAATACGGGACGGACCAGTTCATGACTCTGGGTTACCCGGAGTTCATCGGGTCGACCCATAACGTCTCGAATTGCTGAGCGCCTAGGCACTCGCGCAACGACACCTGCCGGTCGAGCACTGCGCTCGGCCGGCAGGCCTGTGTCAGGGCCCTTTCCGGGGGTACGACGACTTGGCTATCCTGCGCTGGCGCGCGGCGAACGCCGCGGAGCAGGGGGTGAGACATGAGCGACCGATACCAGGGGCCAATCCGGGGACGCAGGTCAGCCAGGACACCGCTGACCGCGGGCCTGCGCCGGCTGTTCGCGGTCCATGAATCGGCGGCGGAGCGCAAGCTTCCCGTCGACGCGATTCTCGAAGAGCTCGAGACGCGCGTGGTCGCGACCCGGCCCTTGTCGCGCAGGAAATTTCTCACCGGCGCGGCGGCGGCCGGAGCGGGTCTTGCGCTCGCGCCCGCGGTCAACGCCATGGCATCGGTGCGACAGCTGTCGTCGCGACATCAGCCTCGCATCGCCGTGGTGGGCGCGGGCCTGGCGGGACTGCGCTGCAGCCATCTGCTCTGGACGCGCTACGGAGTCCACTCGACGCTGTACGAGGGGCATCCCGAACGCATCGGCGGCCGGTGCTGGTCACTTCGTGACTATTTCTCCGACGGGTTGATCACCGAGCATGGTGGCGCGTTCATCGACTCGGATCAGTACGCGGCCCTCGACCTCGCCGCCGAGCTCGGACTGCGGCTCGAGGACTACAACGGCGGCGAGCTGATCGGACTGCCGGAGGTGTACTGGTTCGACGGCGGTTACTACACCTACGCCGAGGCGAGTGCGGACTGGGAGGCGTTCGGATACAAGGCATTCCACAACGCCGTGAACGAGTCGAACACGGCGCGTGGTCTCGCGCGGCTCGACAAGCTGTCGGCGCCGGCGTGGCTCGATGAGACGCCGATCGGCAGCACGTCCCGGTTTGGACAGCTGATGATCGCCAACACTGTCTCCGAGAATGGCGGCGATCCGGGCGATCAATCCGCGCTCGATCTGATCGGCCTCACCGGGGTCAATCCGCGGTCGTCGCTCGACCCGCTGCCCGGTTACGACGAGAAGTGGCACATCATCGGAGGCAACGATCAGCTGGTGCACGGCATGGCCGGTCAGTTGCCGGCGGGCGCCATCCAGCTCGGCCACCGGTTGGTCGCGATCCGGGAGAACAGCGACGGCTCGCACACCCTCACGTTTGACGTGGGCGGCGCGACGACAGATGTGGTGGCCGATTACGTCGCGCTCGCACTACCGTTCACGCTGCTCCGCGACGTCGACCTGAGCCACGCGGGTTTCACCGCGAGCAAGCTCCGGGTCATCGACACGCTCGGCATGGGCTCAAACGCCAAGATCCACATCGAGGTCGCCGAGAAGACGTGGGCGAAGCATGGATTCAACGGCGTCGCGTACACGAGTCACGACAGCTTCGACGTGTGCTGGGATGACTCGGTACCGCTCGGTCCCGACGGGGCACCGGCACTGCTGCTCGCGTTTCCAGGTGCGAACGCGGGTCGCAACACGCTCACCGGCGATGCGCACGGACCGTCACCGGTCAAGGACACCAACTGGTTCCTGGATCGGATCGACCCGATCTTCCCGGGGACGCGCGCAGCGTTCACCGGCGCCTCATACGAGGACCACTGGGTGCGTGATCCCTGGGTGAAGGGCGCGTATTCGTTCTACAAGGTCGGCCAGTACGCGACCTTTGGTGCGATCGCGGCCGCGGCGCAGGGGCGGGTCCACTTTGCCGGCGAACACACGTCGATCAACAACCAGGGTTTTCTCGACGGCGCCGTCGAAACGGGCGCTCGCGCGGCAAGGGAGATCGTCGCCCAGCTCTAGGGGAGCGAGGCACCGCCCGGCGGCTCGGCTACGGCGAGGTGGTGGCCCGCTGCCGCGCTCGGTAGGTTCGGGCCTTCTCTCGCGAGCCGCAGACCCGCATCGAGCACCAGCAACTCCGTCCGTTCTTCGAATGGTCGTAGAAGGCCCACCGGCAGGTGTCGCTTCGGCACACCTTGAGGTGCGTCCAGGTGCCCATGAGGGTGGCCTCGACGATCGCCGTCGAGATCATTCCGAGGAAGTTGTCGACACCCCCGCAGTTGACGGCGAGCGTGGCCCCCTGCGCCGACAGGACAGGCCGGAGTGGTGCGCTGCCGAGCAGCTTCTCGAGTCTCACAGTGACGCCGGGATCAACGTTCTCTCCGGTGTGTGCCTCCAGGAGATCGCGAAGCGCCTCGCGGGTGGCGATGAGACGGGCACGGTCCTTCTCGCAGACCTCCAGGTCGGCCCCGACCGTGTCACGCAACCAGCGTGCTGCCGTCGGACCGGTGGCGAGCTCATCGACGCCGTCGGGCATCTCGGTGCTGTTGATGAAGCGCTGGATCAGCGCGAGCGACCCCGGGGCGGGGCTGCGCGGTTCGGGTTCACTCATGTCGGTTCGTCACCAGTATACGCATTTGACAAGTGATGCACGGTGCGGTAAGCTATCACCAGTAAACCACCTTAGATGGTGACCTAAACGGAGGCGATCGCGATGTACGGAGCTCAACTGATAGAGATGGCTCATGTGGCGGAGCAGGAGCACATGCAGGCTGCGATCGTGGCCCGGGCGCGCGCCCAGGCGCGAAGCGAGCGTCGCCGCGTGCTCGGTCCGGGGCGCCTCGCGCGCGCGTGGGCGGCGTTCTGGGCTTCTGGCGACATGGTGGCGGTGCAGCGGCGCGCCGCCGACAGCGGGCCGGCGGACCTCACCCCGTGCGTGGACTGCTAGTCCGCATGCGGGGTGCCGCCTGCGTCGAGCACATTGGTGGCAAGGCGCCCCGCGATCCCATTGGCCATCGCCGCGGCGGCCGAGCTCTCCGGTTTGCGGGCAGCCTGGTCCTCGAAACACCTGACGAACTCTTCGCGCAGCGATAGCCGGGGAAGCGCCGTGACGACGTCGCGGCGAAGGCTCTCCGGCCACCATTCGGGATTGCGCCCGGAGATGTCGAGGCTGGTCGCGATCGCGAGCAGGTAGCCCTCGGCGTCCTCTTCGAGCTCTGTGCCGCGCATGTGCCTGATGACGACCTCGGCGGCCCTGCGGCGGCGAGCCGTCGGCCATCCGGCGCCGGCCGCGAAGACCCAGGCCACGTGCCCGCCGGTATCCTCGAACGGTACCGTGTGGCTGTCGAATTCCGGTACGAGACCGATGTCGTGGAGCATCGACGCGACGTACAGCAGTTCCGCGTCAAATGCGAGGCCCTTGTTGGCCGCGTACCACGCCGCCCACACATACGAACGCAGGCAGTGGTTCACGATCGCCGGCGTGCAATACGTGGTGGTGACCTCATACGCGGCAACGGACGCGGCGGTGTCAGGCCGGACAATCCCGGGGATGAGCTCGTCGGTCAGCACGGTCTCAGTCCTGGTGCCGTCGCTCACCACAGGACGTCCGAGTATCGCGCCGGCAGCTCGTCCACGTCGACGTTCGGCCATGTGCCCGCCGGAAACAGACCTCGCTCCAGGTATTGCCATGCCGCGGTGTGGTTCACACACCCCGGAACATTCGGACCGTAGTGCGGTCGTGCGGAGCGCCGCGGGTTGCTGCCGGTGTGCTCCGGCTCACTCGAGTAGAGCAGAACCCCCCGGACTGCCGGCGGATTGCTGCTTTCGAGTGAGCAGTACGCACCGGCGAATGCGCCGTTGATGGGGTTCTCGTAGAAGCCCGCGACGTATCCCGAGCCTGCAAACGCTGCGACGTAGGTCTGGATGTACGTCGCTGATATCGGATCGCTGGTCTCGACGTCGCGAAAGATCGCAACGCCATGCGGAACACCGAGTGCTTTCGCCTGCGCGATCGCCTGATCGGCCTCGGTGCTTCCCGACGTGAAGGTGCGACTCGGGTCATCGATCAGCAGAATGGATACGCCCTGCTGGTGGATGTAGTGCGCTTCGGTGCTCGAGAGCTCCGAGCTGTAGATGAGATACCGCCCAACGAATTGCGGGGCGCCGAGGTCTGCCTTGGTCTGCGCGATGATGTTGCCGGACTGGACGTTGGAAACCGTGTCGATGCCCCACCACGCACCGCCGGTCGCTGCCGGGCGCTGCGTCGCCGGGTCCGCCGCCTGAGCCGCATGCGTGTTCAGCATGGCGGCGACAGCCGTCATGGCCAGCACGATGCTTGCCAGACGTGTCGAGCGACGAGCCATCGAACACCCTCCACGAAATCTATCGTGCCACCGTTGCTCTGATGGAGCCGGCACATCCTACCCTCATCGCTAGGATCGAGCGGTGACGACCCCCTCCACGCGCGTCGCCATTCGGGCGGCGTCGACGGTGGATGCCGAAGCGATCGCCGAGCTGCACCTCGCGAGCTGGCAGGCCGCATATCGAGGCATCGTCTCGGACGAATTCCTCGACGGAATCACCCTTGAGAGCCGTGTCGTCCGGTGGCGGCGAGCGCTGTCACCGTCGGAGTCGCCGCTCACCGAGACGATTGTGGCGATGGATGGCGAGACCGTCGTGGGCGTGTGCAGCTCGGGTCCGCGGCGCCACCCCGACGCGGACGGCGTCGGTGAGGTCTATTCGCTCCACGTCGAGACTGCGTCATGGCGTCGCGGCATCGGCAAGCTGCTCCTCGACGACACGCTGCAGCGGCTTGCCGTCCGCGGATTCACGGGCGCCGTGCTGTGGGTGCTCCGCGACAACTGGAATGCGCGTCAGTTCTACGAGGCGCAGGGATGGCAGGGGACGGGCGAGGAGATGGTCGAGGATCGCAGCGGTTATGCGATACCGGAATCGAGGTACGCGATCACGCTCGCTCCCTGAGCCTCACCCTTTCTCGACACGACGCCAGGGCGCTACAGTTCCCCGGGGATCACTGAGGGAGCGCGCGCCATGACAACCTCGTTCACAGACGACGGCCCATTCCCGCCGAGTGCGTTGGGGGAGAACGCGGCGGGACGTTTGAGCGATGCTCAGCGCAAGCGCTTCAGCGGCATGTCTCGCGGGCTCCGAAAAGGTGAATTGTCGTTCGCCGCAATCGCTGTCATCATCGGCGCCCTGGTCGCGTTTGCGTCGGGGCCGGCCAAGGACGCGACCGTCAAACCCATCATCGGTCTCGTCTGCCTCGCGATCGCGGCGATCCTTGTGGTGCGCGCGCTGGGGGGCGGCGACAAGATCACCCAGGATGTGCGCGCCGGCCGCGTCGAATCGATCGACGGCGCCATTGCCAAACACGTGATCCACACGGACTCCTCGGGCAGCAGCAGCGAGTTGCACTACCTCGACGTCGGCGGCCGAAGGTTCCATACCGGCGCCTCCGGGTACGAGATCGCACCGGACGCCGGATACGTGCGGCTTTTCTACCTGCCGCGCAGTCAACGGGTGGTCAACCTTCAGATCATCCCGGGTCCGGCAACACCGGACCTGACCCCTGCTTCGCTGCAGACGGTCCTGGAGAATGTCGCCACGGGGTCGCATGGGCGCGGCGAGGTCGGACGGGCCGAAGCGCGCGCGCAGATGGCTTCCATGGTCACGAAGTTCACGTCGCAAGTCGAGGGCGCCCCCGTCCCGCCGCGCGCTGACCAGCTCGATCAGCGTCCGCTCACAGAAGCGATCATCGGTACCTGGAGCAGTCCCCTGATGACCGTCAGCTTCGCGCCCGATGGCACCGCGACGCAGACGATCGCGATGACCGGCAAGCAGACCAGCGGCCGCTGGTCGGTCGATGCTCAGGGGCAGTTGCACGCCGGGCTCGGCGGTCAGGATGAAAGCGCAAACGCGTGGATCTCGGGAGACACCCTGACCATCTCAATGGGCGGCATGTCGCTCGCGTTTCAGCGTCAGGCACCGAGCCCACCGACTAACGGTCAGGCGCAGAGGTTCACCTGCTTCGCGGTGAGGATGTTGGCGACCGCGTTCTCCAGGCGCGTGAGCGGGAGTGTCCCCGCGTCGACGGCCGCGACCAGCGCCGCTGCGGTTGTTGCCGTGAGCGAGGCCACCTGCGATGCAGCCGCCGTGTACAGCACCATGTCCGCGCCGGCTGTGATCGACGCGACCACCGCCTTGGGAACGGAATAGCCGATGTCGACGAGCGCTCCCGCCGAGAGCGAGTCGGTGATCACCAGGCCGGTGAAGTCGAGCTGGTCGCGCAGCACGGTGGTCATGACCGTCGGGGAGATGCTCGCCGGAAGCGTCGACAGGCCGGGGACGGTGGCGTTGGCGATCATCACCACCGGAGCTCCGGACGCGAACGCGCTCTGGAATGGCAGCAATCCGGCGTGCTCCAGGACGCTCCACGGCTGCGTGGTCGCGGGGGCGACGTCGGTGTTGGCTGACGCCTGGCCGAGGCCGGGGAAGTGTTTGACGACCGGGATGACACCACCGGCCTCGAGCCCCTGCATGAACGCGACGCCGTCTGCCGCCGCCACGCTCGCGTTGAGGCCGAAGGAGCGTGTGCCGTCCGGGTCCCGGTCGTTCGGACCCACGCCGTCGTCGAGATCGAGCACGGGCGCCAGGTCCATGGTTATCCCTGACGCGTGCATGCGCGTCGCAACGGTGGTCACCAATTGACGGATCTGCGCTGCGGACATGGTCGCCGCCATCTCTCGCGCGGAGGGTAAGGACCCGACGAGGTTCGCCATCCGCTGAACCGCCCCGCCTTCCTCGTCGGTCATCACAAAGGGCGCGATGCCCCCGGGCGCCGACGCGGCGAGAACGTGGAGGCTCGACCCCAGGTTCGATGGAGCGGAGGAGCCGAAGAGGATCACGCCGCCGGCACCGGCGGCGATCTCGGCGGTCACGGCTGAGACGTCGCTCTCCTCAACCGGGACGACAAGCGTCTGCTCTGCGAGGCGGGTGGCGCTCCAGGTCGCAAGAACACTCGCGTTGGTGCAGACGTCGGGCGTGGGCGTCGGGCTGGGCGCATCCGTCGGCGCGGCGGTTGGCGATGCCGTCGGGCTCGTGGAGGTGCCGGGAAGCGCGCAAGAAGCCAGAATCATCGTGGCCGCGGCGACGGCGAGAAGCCCTGGCGCTGTCCTTCGCATGCGGGTTATACGGGCGGGGCAGCCAAAAGGGGCCGAACCAACTTGCCGTCACAGCGCAGACGGTCAGAACAACTCATGGAGCCAGAGCATGAAGTTCGGAGTGGTGCTCCCGGGCGGGACGGCGACCCAGCAACTCGAGCAGGCGATCGTCGCTGAGGACAGCGGCTGGGATGGAGTGTTCGTGTGGGAGGCGGGATACGGGGTCGACGCGTGGAGCCTGCTGGCGGCGATGGCCGTACGCACCCGCCGCGTGATGCTCGGCACACTGCTGACCCCGCTGCCCTGGCGGCGCCCATGGAAGGTGGCCAGCCAGGTCGCCACCCTCGATCAGCTCTCGGGTGGCCGTGCCATTCTCACCGTCGGGCTCGGCGCCATCGCGACCGATCTCCCATTGACCGGGGAGGTCATCGACCTCCCGATGCGTGCCGAGTACCTCGACGAGGGCATCGACCTGATCCGAACGCTGTGGGACGGCGGCACCAAGTATCACGGGCGCCACTACCACTATGAGTGCGAGCGGCGCGACCTCACCGAGGCAGGCCAGCCGGTGCAGGAGCGCATCCCCATCTGGGTCGTCGGCGTCTGGCCGAGACCGAAGTCGATGCGGCGGGTGCTTCGCTGCGATGGCATCGTGCCGCAGATCGAGATCTCCGGACGCGACGGATCACCCGATGACATTCGCGATATTCGCGCCTGGCTGGCCGAACGGGGTCGCGACCAGATCGACGTCGCCATCGACGGCGAGACGCCGACGGGCGACCCGGCTGCTGCATCGGCCCATGTCAGGCGCTGGGCAGACGGCGGCGCAACGTGGTGGCTCGAGACCCGCTGGGAGATGCCCCACAACAGCGACGAGCGCATGCGCGAGATCCGCGACCGCCTGGCCGCTGGCCCGCCGACCGGCTGACTCGCGGGGGCCAGGCACACGCTCAGCGCGCAGAGGGAGGGTCGACGCCGACGAACGTCGCGAGCTCCGCAAGCGCGCGCATGACCGCTTTCGCGGGGCGTTTTCTTCCTTCCCATCCCGGCTCCCACCGCTCGCCGATGACGTCGAGCCGGCCGGCGATGCGATCGACTGCGAGGTCGAAACGGGCGCACAGCCGGTCGCCATGGAGCAGCGGCATGACGAAGTATCCCCAGCGCTCCGACCTGGGCACGTAGATCTCGAGCCGGAAGTCGAAGTTCCACAGTGCCAGCGTCCGAGCGCGGTCGCAGATGAGATTGTCGAACGGCGACAGCAGCGTGGTCCGCGGCTCGAATCCGCCCGCTTCGACTCGTTGCAGGCGATCGATGTCGCCGGCATGCATGTACCAGTCACCCCTGATGCCGAGATCGACCGGCACGATCTCCCCATCGGTCGCCATCGCTGACCAGATGCGGTCGAGGTCCACGTACCGGCCGCGGATGAAGTGGTGGCGGATCTGTTGTTTGGTGGCGATGCCGAGCGCTCGCAACGCGCGGATCGCCGCCGCGCGCACGGCGTCGTGCCGCTCCGGAAGGTCCGTGAGCGCCTCCCCGAACCAGCCGTCCGCCTCGGCCCAGCGCCGGCCGCGTCCGTCGCGCCCGGCAGGAACCACGCGAAGGCTGAGCCAGAGCAATGCGAGCGTGTCGGAGATCTCGCTGCGCGATCCCCAGCCGGATTCGTACTTCTCGGCATGCTCGTCGAAATCGGACGCGCGTACCACGCCTGCCGTCGCGAGGCGTGCGAGCACCACGTCAACGGCTCGAGCGTGCAACGTCATCCATCCGGTCGTCGTGTGACGGGCGCTCCACCTCGGTGGCGTGGCGAGGTGGAGGGCACGGTCGTCGGTTGCGACGATCGACGCCTGGTGCGCCCAGTATTCGAACAACCGTCGTTGCTCCCAGAGCAGCGTCTCGACCAGCCTGCGATCGAATGGGCCGAGCCTGCTGAACAGCACCAGCAGATGGTTGCGGGCAACGATCGCGGTCGGATCGAGCTGCAGGCATCCAAGCGTCACCACGAGGTCATGGATGCTCTCCGCGGTGACCGGCGATGGGCGTGCACCGCACAAGCGCTGGCTGCTCACCGCAAGCCGCCGAGCGTTCTCAATGGTGACCGGTCGGTGCGCTACCCCCACACCTCCGCAGCGGTCTCCACGATGAGACGCAGCTTCGCAACTTCCTCCTGGTACGTCAGGACGTTGCCCTCGACTGTGGAGGAGAAGCCGCACTGCGGCGACAGGCAGAGTTGCTCGAGTGGCACGAACTTCGCGGCCTCGTCGATGCGGCGCTTGAGGTCGTCCTTGGATTCCAGTGCGCCTCGCTTGGTGGTCACCAGGCCGAGCACGACGTACTTGTCCCTGGGGACGAAACGCAGTGGTTCGAAGCCTCCGGAACGCGCGTCGTCGTACTCGAGGAAGAAGCCGTCGACGCCGAGCTCGCCGAACAGCGCCTCGGCGACGAAGTCGTAGCCGCCCTCCGCCGCCCACGACGAGCGGAAGTTGCCCCGGCACATGTGCGTGGTGATGCGCATCGTCGACGGTTTCGCGGCAAGCACCCGATTGATGTTCTTGATGTACAGCTCGTGTTGATGCTCACGGTCACCGCCGAGTGAGGCGATCAGCTCACGCTGTCGTGGGTCATTCAGATACGCGAGGCTGGTGTCGTCGAGCTGCAGATACGTGCAACCCAGCTCGCCGAGACGGCGGACCTCCTCAGCGTACGCAGCGGTGAGATCGTCCCAGAACCCGGCCATATCCGGATACACGGACTCGTCGATCGCCGCCCTCCCGCCTCGGTAATGGACCATGCTCGGTGACGGGATCGTCAGCTTCGGTGTGATCCCAGCGGCGACGTTGTCCTTGAGAAAGCGAAAGTGGTCGGCGAAGATCGTCTGGCCGAGACGCACGCGCTCATTGATGCGCAGCGCGGCCGGTGCGAAGTCCAGCGTCCCACCGTCGTTGAAGAACTGCACGTGCAGCTTCTCCGCTGCCTGGGTGACGCCACCGAGCTGATAGATGAAATCCATGTGCCACGCGCTGCGGCGGAACTCACCGTCGGTCGCCGACTGCAGGCCGACGTCGCGCTGCATGGCGATCGCATCGCGGATCGCCGCGTCCTCGACCTCGCGCAATGCGGTTGCGCTGAGTGTCCCGGCGGCGTGCTGCGCACGTGCCTCCATGAGCTGGGGAGGGCGCAGCAGGCTGCCGACGTGGTCGGCGCGAAAGGGTGGCTCAGCGCGTCTGCTCATCGCATGTGCTCGTCGACCTGATCAGCGCGGTAGCGTACCCGATGATGCAAGACGCGGGTTTGCCCTAGGCTTGCGCCCTTCATGTCCGAACCACCGGCCGACGAGCATCCGCTCACCGACGCGTCCCGGAAAGCGGCGGAGCGCCGTATCCGCAACCGCGCGCTGACCATCGGCATCAGCGTCACCCCGTTCGGGCTGTCGTTTGGGGCCGTGTCGGTGGAGGCGCACCTGAGCGTGGTGCAGGTGTGCCTGCTCTCACTGGTGCTGTTCTCCGGCGCATCGCAGTTCGCGCTGGTCAGCATCATCGGGGCCGGCGGTTCGTACTTCTCCGCGGTGGGGACGGCGCTGCTCCTTGGTGTTCGCAACGGCCTGTACGCGGCGCGCATCAACGCCCTGCTGCGCCCCAGCGGATGGCGCCGATTTGTGATGGCCGAGGTCACCATCGATGAGAGCACGGCGATGGCGCTCAGCGAGGCGCCGTCTGGCAATGCGGCGCGCGCGTTCTGGTCGACCGCGCTCAGCGTCTACGTGCTCTGGAACGTGTCGACGGTGATCGGGGCCTTGGTGGGCAACGCACTCGGCTCGCCGGCGACCACGGGGCTCGACGTGGCCGGACCGGCGGCCTTCGTCGCCCTGCTCGCGCCACGCCTCACCACCCTGCGCATGCGAATGGTCGCGCTTGCATCCGGGTTGATCGCGCTCGTGACCGTGCCGGTCGTGCCCGTCGGCGCGCCGATCCTCATCGGCGGGTTGACGGCGGTCGCGCTCCTCCTGGTGTTCGACCGATGAAGCTCTGGCTCGCGGTGCTCATCGCGTCCGCCAGCTGCGCCGCCCTGAAGCTGGCGGGCTTCGTGGTGCCGGCACGCCTCCTGGAGTCCGCGGTTGCGCGACGGATCCTCGAGGCGCTCCCCGTGACGTTGCTCAGCGCGCTCATCTCGGTTTCCGTGTTCGCGACGGGCAATCACCTGATGCTCGATTCCCGCGCGGCCGGCCTTGCGGTGGCGCTGATTCTGGTCGCGATCCGTGCGCCGTTCCTGGTGGTCGTGGTGGCCGCGTGTGCCACCGCCGCCGGAGTGCACGCTCTCTGAAAACGGCCGCCGAAGTCGCGTTGGCCAGGCGCGGAGCGGAGTAGGGTGAAGTGGTGCACCCACACGGACCGGAGGGGATCCACACACACGACGTCCCGGCCGACGCGGACCAGGGACGGCTGATCGCGGCCCTATGCCTGATTGGGATTTTCATCGCGGCCGAGGTCGTCGTCGCCGTGCTCGCCCGCTCGCTCGCGCTGCTTTCCGATGCGGCGCACATGCTCACTGACGTAGCGGCCCTCGGGGTTTCGTTGATCGCTCTCCGTCTCGCACAGCGGCCGCCGAAGGGCGGACTGACATTCGGTCTCAAACGCGCAGAGGTGCTCGCGGCGCTGATCAGCGGCGCGACGCTGCTCGTCCTCGCCGCGGTGCTGGTATTTGAGGCCGCGCTGCGCCTCGCCGCACCCCTGACCGTGCAGGGAGGCGCGGTCATCGTGATCGCCGTGGTTGGCATCGGAGTCAATCTTGCGGTCACGTATCAGCTCTCACGTGCCGACCGGCGCAGCCTCAACATCGAGGCCAGCTTTCGCCACATCCTCACCGATCTCTATGCATTCATAGGGACCCTGATCGCGGGCATCGTGATCGTCACCACCAGATTCGAGCGCGCCGACGCGATCGCCTCGGTCGTGGTCGCAGGGCTCATGGTGTACGCGGGCGTCCGGCTGCTCGGCAAGGCGGGCAGGGTGCTCCTCGAGGCGTCTCCCGCTGACCTGGATCCCGAGGTGATCGGCAGCGCCCTGGCGGCGCATCCGCATGTCGTCAACGTGCACGACCTCCACGTCTGGGAGCTCACGTCGGGTTTCCCATCGCTCTCCGCCCATGTCCTCGTGCACCCCAAGGACGACTGCCACTTGATCCGGCTCGACCTCGAGCGCTTTCTCGAGGAGCACTTCCATGTGAAGCACACCACCCTCCAGGTCGATCACGCGCCGGAGGAGTACCTGCACGTGGAGCGCCTGGTGCCTGATCGAGGGCGATCAGCCCACTGAAGGGCTCCGCCAGACCTTGGCTTGGTGGTGCGGCGCCAGGGGACGGGCGGCACCATGCTCAGCTTGTTCGCTGGCTGGCTGCGCCGCAGTCCCTTCGCTTGGAGGTGGCGGCGCCAGGGGACGGGCGGCACCATGCTCAGCTTGTTCGCTCCCTCGGTCGCGCCACTCTATTGTCGCGCTCGCTCAGTCGCTCTCAAATTCGCTGGGTGCCGCCCGTCCCCTGGCGCCTTACAGGCGCAGTGCCGTTCCCTACGCTCGTCCGAGCTTCGACTTCAAGCTTCTGCTTCCGAGGCGCAGTCGGCGCAGACGCCCAGGACCGCGAAGTGATACGGGCGGAGCTCGAAGCCGAGCCTTCGCTTGGCGCCTTCGGCCATCGCCTCGAACAGGTCCTCCGGAGCTTCAAGGGTGGCGCCGCAGACCTCGCAGACGAGGTGGCCGTGGGCTTCGGTGGCCAGATGGTAGGTGGCGGCACCGTGACCGAGGTGGGTGTGCACCACCACGCCAAGGCGCTCGAGCTCCTCGAGATTGCGATAGACGGTGGAGGCGTGGACGTCGGGCGCGAGGGCTCGGACGGCGACCAGGAGCTCCTCCGCGGTGGGGTGATCCGCCCCCTTCACGAGCGCGGTGAGCACCAGGCGGCGTGCGGTGGTGACCCGCGAGCCCCCGTCCCGGAGCTGGGCGACGAGTTCTTCGACGGTGCTGCTCATGACTGAAGGATAGCCGCGACCGCCAGCCATCGCCCGGACGACGCATCTGGTTTCTGGACGCTGTTGCGTGCTGGTCGCGTTTTGATACGCTGGGCGGGCTCCTGACGTTGAGGGAACATGAGGAGGAAGCCAATGGCCGCGACGGCGTCTCGCCTGGCCCGGATCCGCGGCTCGCTGTCCCCGCGTGAGTGGGGACGCGTCGGCGGCATGGTCGGGTTCATCATCGGCCTCTACGTGGTCGGCTGGGGGGTCTTCATCCTCGCCATCCTGCCGGAGCACTCCAAGTTCCTCGGCATCGGGGTTGCGGTCACCGCGTACACGCTGGGTCTCCGCCACGCCTTCGACGCGGACCACATCTCGGCGATCGACAACACCACCCGAAAGCTCATGTCCGAGGGCAAGCGTCCACTCTCGGTCGGCTTCTGGTTCTCGCTCGGGCACTCGTCGGTGGTGTTCGGGCTCGGCGTCGGGCTCACCTTC
This sequence comes from Candidatus Dormiibacterota bacterium, assembly GCA_003132525.1. Classification (GTDB taxonomy): domain Bacteria; phylum Chloroflexota; class Dormibacteria; order Aeolococcales; family Aeolococcaceae; genus Palsa-851. Next base: position 46,714 of record PKXZ01000015.1, read on the forward strand.
GCGGCACGGGCGATCATCGGCCAGCTCAGCCACTCGAACTCCACGGTCGAGACCTTCGGCGGGATCATCGGCACGCTCGTCTCGGGGACGTTTCTGTACCTGATCGCGATCCTCAACCTGATCGTGCTGGTGGGGATCGTCAAGGTGTTCGTCGAGATGCGTCGAGGCCGCTACAACGACGAGCAGCTCGATCAGCAGCTCAACGCGCGCGGTCTCATGACCCGGTTCTTCGGCAAGCTGATGCGCTCGATCCGCAGCCCGTGGCAGATGTACCCGGTGGGCGTCCTCTTCGGCCTCGGATTCGACACGGCCACCGAGGTCGCGCTGCTCGCGGCCACGGCCGGAGCCGCCACCGCCGGCCTGCCCTGGTATGCGGTGCTGAGCCTGCCGATTCTCTTCGCAGCCGGCATGGCGACTCTCGACACCCTGGACGGATCATTCATGAACTTCGCGTACGGATGGGCGTTCTCGAAGCCGGTGCGCAAGGTCTACTACAACATCACGATCACGGGACTGTCCGTGGCGGTCGCGATGTTGATCGGCACCATCGAGATCTTCGGATTGCTCGCCGCGCAGCTCAACCTTTCGGGTGGCTTCTGGGACTTCATGTCGAACTTCAACATCAATGAAGCCGGCTTCATCATCGTCGGGCTGTTCGTCATCACCTGGGCGGCGGCGCTCGCCATCTGGCGCTTCGGCCGGATCGAGCAGCGGTGGGAGCGAGCCTCGGCGCGACGGCGAACGTAGCTGAGGCGCGGCCGGCGCCTACTCGGTCGCGATGGCTCGAAGGATGTCCACTCGCGCGGCACGGATGGTCGGGATGATCGCCGCCAGGACGCCGAAGACTCCTGCGGCGAGCGCGTAGAGGATCAGGTTGCCGCCCGGGATTGCCACGTTGGTGATCCCGAGGTCGTGGAGGGATCCGGCCACGACGACGCCCAGGCCGAGCCCCACCACGAGTCCGAGCACGGCACCGAGCAGCGAGATGATCACCGACTCCCACCGCACCATTGACCGGGTCTGCGACCTGGTCATCCCCAGGGCGCGCAGCACGCCGATCTCTCGGGTGCGCTCCAGCACGCTCAACGCCAGCGTGTTCGCGATGCCGAGGACGGCAATGATGATGGCGAAGGCGAGCAGCGTTGTGATCAGGTTGAGGAAGCTGTCCAGCCCCGCTCCGACGAAGGTTCGGTACTGAGAGCGACTCATCGCCATGAGCAGCGGAAACGCGTGGACGTCGTGCTGCAGCGCGGCTTCCGCCTGGCCGCTGGACACGCCGGATGCTGCATTGGCGAGCACGACGTCGTCACGGGCCGTCGGAACATTGGGCTGCATGGTCGCAATCGACACGATGTATCCGCTCACCAGCGCATTCGCCGTGTAGATGCCGCCGATTCGGACGCGCACCGACGCTCCCTGCGGGAAGTTGAAGGTGACCAGCTGGCCCATGTGCACACCAGACGCACTCGCCTCAGTCGAGTCGACGATCGCGGTGTTGATCGTGCCGATCGCTGACGGGTTCCCCGACACCATGCTCAGCGTCAACACGCTCCCGAGCTCGGACGGATCGATTGCGGAGATGCTCTCGGAGCTGCCGCGGATGAGCACCGGCGTGACGCGAACCTCTGTGACGTCCTTCAGCTTCGGATCACTCGCAAGCACCCCGGCCGCCTGGGTGTCGAAGTCGGGGCCCTGCGTGAACACGATGAAGTCCGCACGCAGCGTGCCTTCGATCGCATTGTTCGTTGAAACGCGCACGGAGTCCGTGAGCACTGCGACGCAGGTCACGAGTGCGAGGCCGATCATCAGTGCTGCAGCTGTGAGTGCGGTGCGTCGCGGGTTGCGCCGCGCGTTTTCGCCGGCCAGCAGGCCGGCAGCACCCCGCAATCTTCGCACCGGCCACCCGAGCACCGTTGCCACAGGAACCACCAGGAGGGGAGCGAGCAGCGACACCCCCAGAAAGACGCCGAGGAAGCCTCCACCGATGAGTTGCAGCGTGACGCTGTTCGAGGTGAAGAGCCCTGCAACCAGGGCGGCGCAGCCAGCAACGAAGATCACCAACCCCAGCGCGATGCGCCGGCGCGGCAGGTCCTGGGTCTCCGGAAGCGACTCTGACAAAGCTGCGACGGGAGCGATGCGCGTCGCCCGCCGAGCGGGCAGCGTTGCCGCGATGACCGTGACGATGGTGCCGACGAGCACCGCGACGATGAGCGTGCGCGGCAGCAGGGTGATACCGCCCGTCGAGGCGGATCCGAACAGCGACAGCAAGGCGCGCGCGATGAGGATGCCCACGCCGAATCCGAGAATCGACGCGACGAAGCCGGTCACGGCCGCCTCGACCAGCACCGATGTCATGACCTGCGCGCGGGTCGCGCCCAGGGCGCGCAACAGGGCCAGTTCACGGGTGCGCTGCGCCACCAGGATGTTGAACGTGTTGATGATCAGGAAGCTGCCGACGAACAGCGAGATGAACGCGAAAACGAGCAGCGGTGTGCCGATGAAGGTGCTGATCGTGGACTCTGTGCTCTGTTCGGCGGCGGCAGCCGCCTGCTGACCGGTCTCCGCCACGGCATAGCTGGGCAGCGCCATCGCGATACGCTCGCGGAGCACGACATCGGTGACGCCACTCTGCGCGCTGACCAGGATGCTGTCGTACTTGTTCTGGCCGTCGAGGACGCGCTCGGCAGTTGCTTCAGTGAATAACGCGATGGTGGCGCCCGCCAGGTTGTCGGAGCTTCCGTAACCGGCGATGCCGGTGATCGTGAAATGCTCCTCGACGCCACCCTGGAAGACGATCGGCAGCGATGCACCCACGACGAGCCCGTTCTTCTCGGCGGTGCCGGCATCGACAACGACGTCGTTGGGTCCCTCTGGCGGCGTGCCGCTGCGCAGGTGATACGGCGAGATGTTGCTGTCGGTGATCCAGTTGGCGCCGAATGTTGGTGGTCCGTTGCCGCCGATGGGCTTGCCGTTGTGACCGATGAGCGTCGCTCCCTCGCGGAAGATGTTGCCGACCGCATCGCTGACACCGGGAACAGCGCGAACGGTGGTCAGCAACGAGGTTGGCACCGGATGGTTCGCACCGCCGCCGATGCCGCCCGACGTCCCAGCGATGGGATGACCGTGCACGGTCACCGCGACGCCGGCATTCGCTGTCGCGAAGATGCTCATGAACGTCGAGTTGATCGTGTCGGTGAGGATGAACGTGCCGGCGACGAACGAGACACCTAGGATGACCGCGATGGTCGTGAGCGCGAGGCGAAGCTTGTGTGACAGCAGGCTTCGCAGGCTGACCCCGATCACGTGCGTGTACTCCGCGAGCGGTCAGTCACCGAGATGACGCATGACGTCGAGCACGGTGTCGGCGGTCGGACCGTGCATCTCACTCACGACACGGCCGTCCGCCAGGAAGACGACGCGGTCTGCGTGCGCCGCTGCCAGCGGATCGTGGGTGACCATGATGATCGTCTGACCCAGCGCCGACACCGNNGGCGAGCGCGCGTGCCGCCGCGACGCGTTGCTGCTGCCCTCCGGACAGTTGATTCGGACGGTGCTTGAGCCGGTCCCCGAGACCGGTGATACGCACCACCTCGGCGAGCGCCGCCGGGTCTGGTTTGCGTCCTGCGATGGTGAGCGGCAGCACGATGTTGTCGAGCGCGGAGAGCGTCGGCACCAGGTTGAACGACTGGAAGATGAATCCGACGCGCACGCGCCGCAGCATGGTGAGCTGGCGATCGTTGAGGCTGCCCAGCTCGATGTCACCGATGTGGACGCTACCGGAGGTCAGACGATCGAGACCGGCGATGCAATGCAAGAGGGTCGATTTGCCGGAGCCGGACGGCCCCATGATTGCGCTGAACTGGCCCTTGCCAAATGCGACGGTGATGCCATCGAGCGCACGCACCATCGCGTCGCCCCTGCCGTACTCCTTGACCGCATCGGTGGTGCGAGCTGCGATGGGTCGCTCCGCCGACGCCGTCGTCGATGCTCCCGCCGTCGTGGTCTCCGCCATTGATGGCCAGGGTAGACGAAGTCCGGGTTTGCGCCTGACCGCGGCGGCCTGGTGACCCCTTGCTAGAGTGGGTTGGTGACCGGGGCCGAACTTCCCATCGGCGAGCGCAAGGCGCGAGCCGTCGAGGAGATGTTCGACCGGATCGCGCCTCGCTACGAGCTGGTGAACCGTCTGATGACGCTTGGGCTCGATGCGGGATGGCGACGCCGAGCGGTGCGCGAGCTGTACCTCGATGCCGGAGCGCGTGTGGTGGATCTCGGCTGCGGGACCGGCGACCTCTGCAGGGGCCTCGGACGCGCCGGACTCCGGGCCGTGGGAGTCGACATGGCGGCCGGAATGCTCGCGATGGCGCACACCGCGGCACCACTGGTTCGTGCCGACGCCCTGCAACTGCCGCTGGGTGATGCCTCGGTCGATGGAGCGGTCAGCGGCTTCGCCCTGCGCAATGTCGTCGACATCGCCGCGTGCTTCCGCGAGGCGGCCAGAGTGATCCGTCCAGGTGGCCGCGCCGTCTTCCTTGAAGTGTCGGAGCCTCCGAGTCCAATCGTTCGCTGGGCGCACACGCTGTACTTCCGGCGAATCGTCCCGATGATCGGGGGCCTGCTCTCCGACCGGAACGCGTATCGGTACCTGCCCGCGTCCACGGCGTACCTTCCTCCCCCGGACGAGCTGCTCCGGCTGCTTGCCGATGCCGGCTTCGCGCGCTGCCGCAGGGTGCAACTCGGCATGGGCGCCGCGCAGCTGCTGATGGGTACCCGGCGATGAGCGCCGTCCGCCCGGCGCCGGACCTGCATGCGCCCGCTATCGACGAGCTCTTCGATGCGTATCGCGAGGCGACCGGGGTGGTGCTGCGATACGGCGACCACCTTCTCGCAGCTGCCGGTGACTCGCGGGACATCCATATGGCTGCCGGTCCCGACCAGGTGCGTCGCGCCGCGGCGCTGGTCCACGCCGCCCTCGATGAGACAGCCGGTCTCGGAGTGGCCATGGGGGCGCTTCCCTTCGAGGGCAGTTGCGATGCGGTGATTCGCGTTCCCGAGCGTGTGGTCCGGGGGCTGCCGCTGCACCGCGGCGTCGCTCCGGAGCCCGGCTGGACGATCACCGGACTGGTACCGGATCCCCTGCCGGTGGAGTACGAGAACGCGGTGGAGCGCGCGCTTGCGGCAATCGACGCGGGCGAGGTCGAGAAGGTGGTGCTGGCGCGCAGCCTGCTCGTGGAAGCAGATCGACCCATCGATGCTCGCATCGTCGCGCGACGCCTCAATGCCGAGGAACCGGGGGCATTCGTCTTCCTGGTGGCGCTTTCCGGAGGCGCCTCGACGCTGGTCGGCGCCTCGCCGGAGCTGGTGGTGCGTCGGCGGGGACGGAAGGTCTTCAGCGACCCGCTGGCGGGGACCGCCCGCCGGTTGCCGGATCGCGTCCGGGACCGGGAGATCGCCCAGCAACTGCTCGACGCGGTCAAAGAGCAGCGCGAGCATCGCCTGGTCGCTGAGGCCGTGGCGGACGGCTTGACGCCGTTCTGCTCGAACCTCGTCGTCGACAGTGAGGCCGGTCTCACATCGACGGCCACCCTCTGGCATCTCCACACCGCGATCAAGGGGACGCTCAAACCCGACGCGCCCGACGCCCTGACCATCGCCGCCGCCCTGCATCCCACGCCGGCGGTCTGTGGAACGCCGCAGGGGGCAGCCGCTGCGCTGATCGGGCGCCTCGAACCGTTCGACCGCCGCTACTTCGCGGGTCTGGTCGGTTGGGTCGATGCGCTCGGCGACGGGGAATGGGCGCTCACCCTCCGCTGCGCTGAGGTGTCCGGGTCAACCGCGCGTCTTCACGCCGGTGCCGGCATCGTGGCCGGGTCGGAGCCGGCGTTGGAAGACCTCGAGACCGAGGCGAAGTTCAGCGTCGGGCTGCGCGCGCTCGGGGTGGAGCCGGCCCAGGTCTGACAGCCGCCTACGCGCTCAGCGCAGACGAGACCGCCTGCGCCACCGCCACGCGCAGCTGCACGGCGCGATTCCGATCGACGCGAACCCTGACGACCTGAACACCACCCGAGGCCTCGGCCTCGCGGATCGCGGGAACGACGACACCTGCGTGATCGACCGTGCGCACGCCTGCGCCGGCAGCCCGCGCGATCGCCTCGAGGTCGAGCCCATGTGGCGTTCCGAAGAGCAGCTCGAACTCGTCTTTCGGTAACGTCGCCTGGGGGAGCATCGAGAAGATGCCGCCACCATCGTTGTCGATGACCACGAGCACGGCAGCGCGGCCGTGCCGCGCGCCCCAGAGCAGACCCGATGCGTCGTGGATCACGGAAAGGTCGCCGAGCAGCGCGTATGTCGGTCCGCTCACCTCGGCGATGCCGAAGGTCGTCGACACCAGGCCGTCGATGCCGCTGGCGCCACGATTGGCCAGAACTCGCACACCTGCGCGAGGGCGCATGTACATATCGAGGTCGCGGATGGGCATGCTCGACCCCGCGAAGAGCACGCCGCCATCCGGGATCGCAGCGGCCACGTCTCGCGCGATCCGGCCTTCGAATGGTTCGTCCCAGGAGTCGAGCAATGCGTCGATGGCGGTGCGCACCTTGCTGTCGGCGTCGTGCCACTCGTCGAGCCATTGCGGTCTCGTTGCGGGCAGCGACGACGTGGTCGCACGCAGGGCTGCCGCGACCTCTGCCGGATCCTCGTTGATGGTCAGCGTGGAGCGGCGATCGGGATCGGCCACGAGCTCATCGGGGTCGATGATCAGCAAGCGGTCGGCGCTCCTCACCAGGTCCTGGACGCCGCGCGAGGTCGGTGTGGCGCCGACCTGAATCACGAGGTCAGGGTGACAGCGGTCGCGGAATTCAGCATTGGCAGCGAGGAGCGTCCCTGCCGAAAGAGCGCCGCCGCGACGGTCGCCGCGCGGTGCGTCACGAAGCCCCGAGATTGGTTCGGCGAGCAGCGGCCATCCACGGTCGGCGCACAGTTCGACCAGGCCGTCGGCCGGAACACGAAGCCGACCGGCCACGACCGCGATGCGGTGACCGGTGCTCACCTCTCTCAGGAATGCAGGCATCTGACTCGGGTGTACTTGCGTGTCCCAGTTCGTCTTCGATTCGGGTGGCGACGAGTCGACGGTCGCTCCGCTCGGCAACAACGGCTCGCGAAAGGGCAGGTTCAGATGCACCGGACCTGGTGGCGAAAACCCGACTGCGCGCTGTATCGCGCTGTGCCCGGCGATCGACCAATGCACCCGCTCGTGCGGCGCCGCCACAGGCACGCCGGTGTCATGAAACCACTTGACGAAGCCCCCGAAGAGGTTCTGCTGATCGATCGTCTGGTTGGCACCCACGCCGTGCAGCTCGGGAGGCCTGTCCGCGGTCATAACGATGAGAGGCACGCGTGCCATGTACGCTTCGACCACCGCAGGGAAGTGATTCGCCGCCGCGGTGCCCGACGTGCAGAACATTGCGACAGGCTGTCCGGACGCCGCCGCGATGCCGAGCCCGAAGAATGCCGACGCGCGCTCGTCGACGTGCACATGCAACGTGATCCCCGGATGGCGAGCCGCCGCCAGTGCAATGGGCGTCGACCTCGCTCCGGGTGTCATGCACATGTGGGTGACCCCGCCGCGGACCAGCTCGTCGAGCAACGTGGTGGCGTAGGCGAGAGCGATGTCACCCTCGTTGGGATCGGTCATACGGGGGCGAGCAACTGCAGGTTGACGTTTGCGCGCCGCGGTGCGAGCCAGCCGCCGACGGGGATGAGGGGATCGTCGACCACATCCGACTCGAGCAGCGCCGCGGTGCCCGCGCCGTGCGCGTAGGGCGCGTCCGGAAGCGACGCGGCCAGCGCGACGACAACCGCGAGTCCGACCGAGGTTTCCAGCGCACTCGACGCAATTGCGGGAACGCCGCTCGCGTCAGCAGCCCGCAGTGCCTCGCGGACGCCGCCGATGCGCTGGGGCTTGAGCACGATGGCATCCGCCGCTTCCAGTTGATGGAGGCGCTGTGCGTCGGCGGTGGTGCGGATGGATGACTCCGCGGCGACCGGCATGGCGGTACGGCGCCGGAGGGCCGCGAGCTCCTCGAGCGATGCGACCGGGTCCTCGACGAGCTCGATGTCGTAGCAAGCGACCTTCGCCAGCTCGAGCATTGCGGTGTCCACGTCCCACGCTCCATTGGCGTCGAGGCGGATCCTCGCTGCCGGACCACACGCGGAACGGACGGCGGCAACTCTGTTCACGGAGAGCTCGTCGCCGACCTTGACCTTGATGGTGTTGCAGCCGGAGCTGACCGCGAGCGCCGCGGCGACGTCGGGCGCAACCCGCGGAACCATGGCGTTGACGGCGACGCGATCCCGAGCGACCGGTGGAAACGGGAGGGTGGCGGCCTCGAGCGCGGACCGCTCCGCCGCCTCGCGCTCAGCGTCGTTCCAGCTCGGCAGCGGCGAGCACTCACCCCACCCGGCCGGCCCCTCGATGAGATACCCGGTGCGTGTGGTCACGCCCATCACCGGGTGACGCAACGCGATGCTGAAGGGGACACGCCTCACGACGCCAGCAGCGCTCCCGCGAGGACGAGGCCGAACAGCAGCTGCAGTCGCGTGATACCGATGAGCGCCGGGACGAGCGCCCGTCCCTCGGCGGAGCGAATGACGCGCAGCGGAGCGACGGCGAGCGGGATGGTGACCAGCGTGAGAGCGACGAGCCAGGGAAGCGAACCCACGAGCGCGCCTATTGTCGGCAGCACCAGCGCCACCAAAACGATCACGACGAGCAACGTGCGGCTGCTCTGCGCCCCGATGCGAACCGCGAGGGTTCGTTTGCCCACCGCGCTGTCCGTCGGGATGTCACGCAGGTTGTTGACCATGAGCAGCGCGCACGCGAGCAACCCGACCGGCACCGCGACCCAGAGCACGCTCGCATCGAGCCGGTCCTGCTGGACAAACGCCGTGCCGCAGGTGGCGACGAGCCCGAAGAAGACGAACACCGAGACCTCGCCGAGGCCGCTCGCCGCATACGGTTTCGGCCCACCCGAGTACAGCGCCAGGGCGAGCACCGACACCGCTCCGGCGGCGATGAGCCACGGCGTTGTGAGCAGCGCAAGGGCGATGCCGGCGACCGCCGCGACGCCCACCATCACGATTGCCGCCGCCGCCACCGATCGGGGCGGCGCGAGACCCGAAGCGACGAGACGGCGCGGCCCCATGCGCGCAACGGTGTCGACGCCACTGACGCCGTCGAAATAATCGTTGGCGTAGTTGACACCGATCTGCAGCGCGACCGCGACGAGCAGTGCCAGCAGCGTGCGTGGAATCGAGATCGCGTTGCGTCCGGCCCACGCCGCGCCGGCCAGCACTGGCACCACCGCCGCGACCAGGGTGCGGGGTCGCGCACCGACCCACCAGACGGCGAGCGGACCCGGCCTGGGTGCCGCCTCGGCGATCACGGCCGGTGCGGGAACTTCGCGAAGTCGGGTTTGCGCTTCTCGACGTACGCGTCGCGGCCTTCCTGCGCCTCCTCACTCATGTAGAAGAGGAGGGTCGCGTCGCCGGCGAGCTGCTGGATGCCGGCGAGGCCGTCGGTATCGGCGTTGAAGCCGGCCTTGAGCAGGCGCAGCGCGAGCGGGCTCATCTCGAGCATGCGGTTGCACACCGCGACGGTCTCCTCCTCGAGCTTGTCGAGCGGGACGACTCGATTGACCAGTCCCCAGCGCTCGGCGGTGACTGCGTCGTACTGCTCGCAGAGGAACCAGATCTCCTTGGCGCGCTTGAGCCCGACCGTCCGAGCCAGCAGCCCGGAGCCGTACCCGGCGTCGAACGAGCCCACCCTGGGGCCCGTCTGTCCGAACACGGCGTTGTCCGCCGCGATGGTCAGGTCGCATACGAGGTGGAGCACGTGGCCACCGCCGATCGCGTAGCCGGCCACCATGGCGACGACCGGCTTGGGCAACCGGCGGATCTGCACCTGCAGATCGAGAACGTTGAGGCGGCCGACCCCGGCCGGATCGCGATAGCCGTCGTCGCCGCGCACCCGCTGGTCTCCGCCCGAACAGAAGGCCTCGGTCCCCTCGCCGGTGAGCACGACGACGCCGATCTTCGGGTCGTCACGGGCAAGCTCGAAGGCGCGGCTCAGCTCGAACAGCGTTGTCGGCCGGAACGCGTTGCGTACCTCGGGCCGGTTGATGGTGAGCTTGGCGATGCCCCCGGCGGTCTCGTACCGAATGTCCTCCCATTCGCCGGTCGCGACCCATTCCACGATGGCAGGCACCTCACATTGAACTCGTATCGATCGCTCTCGATGGTAGACCGCCAGGGTCCGGGCGGGCGGCGGCGCTACGCTCGCGGCATGACCGTGCCCGAGCTCAGACGCACGCTACGCACCGGCGACCTGGCAGCCGTGGCGCTGGCGCCCGGAGCCGCGTGGCTGGGGGTGCTTCGCCACGCCCGAGCTGTGGGAGCGGCGATTCTTCCCATCGACGTCCGGTTGTCGAGGTCCGAGCGTGCGGCACTGATCGGCACCGCCCAGCCAAGCGTGATCGCGGACGAGGACGGGGTCCGGCGCACCGAAGGAGTCGCGATCGATCCGGCGATCCACCTGGTCATCGCCACCTCGGGAACCTCAGGTCATGCCCGCCTCGCGGAGCTCCCGGCGATGGCGGTCGAGGCCGCGGTGATGGCGTCGGCCGATGCCATCGATGCGCGCGCGGAGGACCGCTGGCTCTCCTGCCTGCCGCTGGCGCACATCGGCGGACTGCTCGTCCTGGAGCGGCATCTGCTCCTGGGCGCTCCGATCACGTTCCGTCGCCGCCTCGCCCGGTCGGTGATCGCGCGGATCGGTGACGCCCGCTTCACCTCACTCGTGCCGACGCAGCTCACACGGCTGCTCGATGCCGGCGCCGACCTGGGGCGGTTCCGGGCGATCCTCGTCGGTGGATCCGGGGTCGACGCCGAGGTTGCGAACCGCGTGGCCGGGGCCGGTGTCCGTGTGGTGCCGACATACGGCATGACCGAGACCTGCGGCGGGGTGGTCTACGCGGGGCGTCCGCTGGCCGGTGTAGAGGTGCGCGCATCGCGCTGGGGTGAGCTCCTCATCCGCGGACCGACGTTGATGCGCGGCTACCGGCTTGACCCAGCCGCGTCAGTCGAGGTGTTCGAGCCGGGAGGCTGGTTGCGCACCGCAGACGGTGGCGAGGTTGATGACGACGGGACCGTTCGCGTCCACGGCAGGCTCGCCGACGTGATCGTCAGCGGGGGCGAGAAGATCTGGCCGGCGGAGGTCGAAGCCGCCCTCTCGAGCCATCCCGAGGTTGCGGCAGCGCTGGTGTCAGGAGTCGCAGATCGCGAGTGGGGCGAGCGGGTCGTCGCTCGCGTCGTGCCGCGACGGCCCGCGGCGCCACCCACGCTGGAATCGCTGCGCGATCACGCGGCGGAGACGATCGCCCGCCACAAGCTGCCGCGCGAGGTGATCATCGTCGATCGCCTGGACCGCACATCGCTGGGAAAGATTCGCCGCCGCTGAACGCTCCCGACTACGTGGCGATGTACCGGGGTGCGTCAGTCTCCGACCCGCTGCCGGCGCGAGCGATGAGGCCATCGCGCACGAGCTTGTCGAGATGCGCCTGCACGGTCCACGCCGCGAGGGGATACACCGCAACCGGGTAGCCCGCATACAGCGGTGGCACGAGGTCCATCGGCGCGAACTCCGATCGCTCCCGAGCGGCGGCGAGCACCTGCACTTCGCGTTCCAGCCGGTGCGCGATGTACTCGTCAATGAGCGCGCCCGCGTCATCGACACGCTCACCGTGCCCGGGCAGGATGGTGAGCGGCTGCAATGCCTGGACTCGACGCAGCGACTCCATGTAGTCGGCCATGTCACCCTCACCGGGGTGCACCACCGAGGTGGTGCCGTTCAGGATGTGATCGCCGGTGAAGAGCGTTCGCGCCCCGGGGTCGTAGAAGCACAGGTGGTCGCGGGTGTGGCCCGGCGTGTGCACGGCGATCAACTCGACGTCGTCTGCACGCACAACCTCGCCGTCCGACATCGCCTGCGCGTGTTCCTGGCCGGCGGACGGATCGAAGCAGTGCACGGAGGCGCCGGTTTCCGTTGCCATGCGCAGGGCAAGCGGGCGGTGATCGGGATGCGAGTGCGTGAGCAGGATCGTCGTGATGCGACCATCGCGCGCGCGAGAGGCATCGAGGATTGCGGCGAGATGCTGCTCGTCGTCGGGTCCGGGGTCGATGCAGATCAGTGAGGAGCCGCCGAGCAGATACGTGTTGGTACCGCGTCCGGTGAACACCGAGGGGTTGGGTGCGAGGACTCGCGTCGGCGCCGCGCTCATGACGGTTCGATCTGGTGCTGCAAACCCATCCAGCGGGCGATGATCTCGGGCGTTATCTCTGTCTCCTCGATGGGGTTCGCACCGAGGGTGCTGATAATCGCGTCAACGGATCCGAGCCGGGCGAACTCGTGGCACATCATCCTCGTCGGCGGCATGATCGCCGCGACGTCGAGCTCCAACATCGATTCCGGACGGTGCCAGCCGCCCTCGACCGCCTCGGCGGCGTGCACGTTCACGACCTGGTCGTCCGATGCACCAACGGCGAAGAACCGCGTGTCGTAGCGGCGACCCTCGCGTGGAGGGGTCACGAAGTGGCCGATGTAGACGAGCCGCTCGGGCGTCATCACGAGATCGTGTGCAGCGAGGGTGGCGGTGATCCCGCCTCCTGCGAGCAGCGTCGAACGAGCCGAACGAATGCGTGCCTCGAGATCGCGGTTGTCGCTGCCCTTGTGCGCGCCGATCAGGATGCCCACCTCCTCGAGCACCTCGCGAACTCCTGCGACGGCATATGCCACGTCATCGGTGCCGTCGGCGGCATCGACCGCTCCACCTGGAAACACGAACGCGCCAGCCGCAAAGCTGCTCCGGCCCGGACGGCGCAGCATGCAGACCTCGACACCACCGTCGACGTCGCGGAGGAGCGCCACCGTGCTGGCTGGGACGGGTGCTGTGGCGTCGTTCATCTACCCCATGGTATTGGCGCACTGGCTGAGCACGGCACCGACCCCGACCCTGAAACTGTGCGGCACTGATGTCATCCCATCTCGACGTTGCTTTCGAGCTCGCCGACATAGCTGATTTGATCACCACCTCGCGCTTCCGTGCACCGGATCTGCGCGTTGACACCAAGTCCGACAACACGCCGGTGACCGACGCGGACCGGGCTACCGAGATGGCTCTGCGCGAAGCGCTCGAGCGGTTGCGTCCCGGCCAGGAGATCGTTGGCGAGGAGTTCGGCGGGGAAGGGCAGGCTGAGTGGCGGTGGATCCTCGATCCGATCGACGGAACGTTGAACTACGCCAATGGCGTCCCGGTCTGGGCGACCCTGATCGCGCTCATGTGCGGCGACCGCTCCGTCTGCGGTGTGGTGTCGGCACCCGCACTGGGCAGGCGCTGGTGGGCGGCGACCGGCGAGGGCGCGTTCACCGACTCCGGACAGCGCATCCACGTCTCACGGACGCCGACCATCGAGGAGGCGTACGTGTCGTGCACCGACGTCCGCGACTTCGCCACCCGGCGGGGCGAGCGCGGATTTCACGCCTTGCTCGAGCGGGCCCGCGTGATCCGCGCATTCGGCGACTTCTGGTCCCACATGCTCGTCGCGGAAGGGGTGATCGACGTGGCCGTCGAGGCCTGGGTGAACCCTTGGGACGTCGCCGCCACCCAGGTCATCATGGTCGAAGCCGGAGGGCGTTTCAGCGACTTCGACGGCGCGTTTCGGATCGACTCGGGCAATGTGATCACCACCAACGGCCTCCTCCACGACGAACTGGTGACCCTGATGCGAGATGAAAACCAGTAGCTAAACGATACTGAGTTTCATGTAGACTGCCGTCTCATGAGCGCTCCAGGTCCTCGTGCGGCCTTCCACATAGCCCGAATGGCAGCGGCCGGGATCGCCCTGATCGCGCTGGTCAGCGCGTGCGGAGCGACCGGCAGCCAGGCGGCTCCAGGGACCATCGCGGTGGTGGCCGCAGAGAACCAGTACGGCAACGTGGCTGCGCAGATCGGCGGGAAGGACGTCTCGGTCACGTCGATCGAAAGCAACCCGAACACCGATCCGCACACCTACGAAGTCAGCCCGAGCGTGGCCGAGGACGTCGGTGCGGCTCAGGTCGTCGTCCAGAACGGCCTGGGCTACGACGACTACATGACCAAGATCGAGTCGGCGTCGCCGAGTCAGACCCGCAAGGTGATCAACGTGCAGAACCTCCTCGCGCGCCCGGACAGCACCCCCAATCCGCATCTGTGGTATGACCCGACGACGATGCCGAAGGTGGCCAACGCCCTGGCTGCCGATTACTCGGCACTGAAGCCGGCTGACGCCTCGTATTTCACCGCGAACGCGACGCAGTTCATCGCGTCGCTCAACCCGTGGCTGCAGGCGATCGCCGATTTCAAGGCTGACAACACGCGGACGCCCGTGGCCACCACCGAACCGGTCGCCGACTACATGCTCCAGGCCGCGGGTGCCGACAATCTGACGCCGTTTCGGTTTCAGGCGGACATCATGAATGGCGTCGACCCGTCACCTCAGGACATCTCACTCCAGGACAATCTCTTCGCGCAGCACAAGGTCAAGGTGTTCGTCTACAACGAGCAGGTGACCGACACGCTGACGCAGACCTTCATCAGTGACGCGCACTCCGCGCACATCCCGGTCATCGGCGTCTACGAGACCATGCCGACCCCTGGTTTCACGTACCAGTCGTGGATGCTCGCGGAGGTCAACGCGCTGCAGAAAGCCGTCGCAGACGGTGTCTCCACGCAGAGCCTGTAACCGTGCAGGGACGTGCCGTCGACGGCTCGGACGAGATTCTCGCGGTTGACGGTGTCAGCGTCACCCTTTCCGGTCGCGAGATTCTTCGCGACGTCACCTTTCATATCAACGCAGGCGAATTCACCGGCCTGATCGGCTCCAACGGCGCCGGTAAGACAACGTTGATTCGCGTCATCCTCGGTCTCATCACACCAAGCTCCGGCACGGTGCGCGTCGAGAGTGGATCACGAGGCCACCCGCTCATCGGATACGTGCCCCAGAGGATCACGCTCGATCCCGACATGCCACTGCGCGCGCGTGACCTCGTCGGCCTCGGCATCGACGGGCAGCGATTCGGGCTTCCGTTGCCTTCGGCAACGCGTCGCAAGCAGGTCGACGAAATGCTCGATGCCGTCGACGCCACGCGTTTTGCGGACTCGCGTGTCGGCAATCTTTCCGGTGGCGAGCAGCAGCGGATCCTCATCGCTCACGCGATCATCAGCCATCCGCGTTTGTTGCTCCTCGACGAGCCGCTCGCCAACCTCGACATCGGCAGCGAGCAGGAGGTGGTCGACCTCCTGGCGCGAATCGCGAGAGAGCAGCGGATCGCGGTGCTCATCTCGACACATGACATGAACCCGTTGCTGCCGGTGATGGACCGCATCGTGTATGTCGCGAACGGACGGATCGCGACGGGGACGACCGCCGAGGTCGTCTCCAGCGAATCGCTCACGAAGCTCTACGGCGTCCACGTCGACGTCATCCACGTCCACAACCGCATCCTCGTGGTGGCGGGACGGCGCGAGGAGGCGCTCCAGCACGGCGGCAGCGAGTCCATCGTCGAGCTCGTCTAGCGATGGCCGCCTCTCTCTCGCCGCTCATCGAGCCGGGCTTCTTCTCCAACCTTCCGGTGCAGACGGCGCTGGTGGTTGGTGGCGTTGTTGCGGTGGTCTCCGGGATTGTCGGCACCTTCACGGTGATGCGCGGTCAATCCTTCGCCGGCCACTCGCTGGCCGACATCGGCACCGCAGGTGGATCGGCGGCTTTCCTGGTGGGCATCAGCCCGCTGTTCGGATTCGTCGCCATGAATCTGATGGCCGCGGGAGTGATGGAGTGGATCGGGATCCGCCGCCCCCGCGGGCGTGACCTCGCAACCGGAATCGTGCTCGGCGCGGCGCTCGGCCTCGCGGCACTGTTCCTCTACCTGGACTCGACCGCATCGAGCACCACCGGCGCGACCATCAACGTCCTCTTCGGATCGATCTTCACGCTGCCATCGTCGATGGTGCCCGTCATCGCGGTCTTCAGCGTCGTCGCCGCGGGCATCGTGCTTGCGATGTACAGGCCGCTCATCCTCAGCTCGATCAGCTCCGACCTCGCCACGGCTCAGGGCATCCCCGTGCGCCTGGTCGGCATCGGCTACCTCGCCGCGCTCGCGGTGGCGGTGTCGCTCTCCGCGGTGACCATCGGTGCGATCCTTTCCACGGCACTGCTCGTCGGACCGGCGGCCACCGCACTCCGGCTCACCAACCGGCCGGGGCGCGCGGCAGCGTTCGCCGCGGTCATCGGCCTCGTCGCGACCTGGCTCGGCGTGCTCCTCGCGTACGACAGCTACTACTGGTTTCCGACAACCGGCGGATGGCCGGTCAGCTTCTTCGTCGTGACCCTGATCTTCCTGATGTATCTCGCTTCCCAGGTTCGCTTTCGACCACGCTCGGGTGTGCAGCGTCGCTCGACCCTGACGGAGGCCGGCTGATGTTCTCGGGCCTCATGCTCACCGCCTGGGAATCGGCGTCGATCGTCGCCGTCGTCGCGGGCGTGGTCGGGTTCTTCATCGGGCTGCGCGGATCCGCATTCGCCGCGCACGCGCTGCCCAACGGCGCCTTCGCCGGGGCCGCGGGCGCAAGCCTCATCGGCGTCGACGCGATCGCCGGACTTGCGGTCTTCTCAATCCTCGGCGCGCTGACCATCGCCGCCCTCGGCAGGCGGGCGCGCCACGATGTCGCGACTGCGCTTGTGATCGTGGTGATGCTCGGCCTGGGATCGCTGTTCCTGTCGATGACCACCGAATATGCGCCGGAGATCTTTTCGCTGCTCTTCGGAGAGGTGCTCGGTGTGAGCAGCAGTGAGCTCATCCCCATCGCGATCATCGGCGTGGTCTGCATCGCCGCCATGTTCCTTGTGTACCGGCCCCTGATGCTGTCGTCGGTGATGCCCGATGTCGCCGAGGCCCGTGGCGTGGGCAGCACCCGCATGGAGGTGATCTTCCTGGTGATCGTCGCGCTGACCACCACCATGGCGGTGCCTGTCGTCGGCGCACTGCTCATCTTCAGCCTGCTCATCAGCCCCGCGGCCGCCGCCCGTTCGTTCACCAACCGCCCGTTCACCGCCATGGGCCTGTCGGTGCTGATCGCGCTCGGGACGGTGTGGTCGGCGATCGCGCTGGCGTACCTCTCCAACCTTCCGATCGGCTTCTTCGTCGGGTCGATCGGCGCGGGGACGTACGCCGCGGGCCGCTTGTGGGCGGGGTGGAAGCGGAATCGCGCTTCGACGCCACGCGTCGCCGGGGGACGATCGCGCGCCCAGGTTCAGATTTCCTAGGCGGGCGGAGAGGACCCCGGCTCCGGCTTCAAACCGGACTATTCAGCCTCCGCCGGGGTCCCCTCCGCCCTCGGCCACTGCACCCTCACAACGCTCCCCGGCCACTGCACCGTCGCCGCGCGCTTCGGCCGCTGCCCCCTCACCGCGCGCCTCGGCCGATGGCACCCTCGCGGTGCGCCTCGCGGGTAAGATCGGCCGATGCTTCAGCGCTTCCGCGCCAAGCGTCCTGGACCCTTCCGGCTGATCGGGGTCCTGATCCTCGCGGCGCTGGGGGCCGCCTGCGCGAGCGTCGCTGCTGCCGGACCGGTCCCGTTCCGGGTCGGGGCGATCTTCCCGCTGTCGGGGAGCACGGCGCCCGACTCCACGGACGAGTATCTCGGCGCATCGCTCGCGGCGCAGTTGCAGAATGCCGACGGGGGCATCGCGGGCCACCCGATCTCGCTCGATCTTCGTGACGTCGAGGATCAGGCGCAGATCCCCGCGGCGGTATCGAGCCTTCAGGCCGACGGAGTTCCTGTCGTGATTGGCGCATACTCGTCGCAGCTTTCGATTCCTGCGGCGGCGGCTGTCTCGGCGGCGGGCATGGTGTACTGGGAGACCGGCGCGGTCGCTGACCGGGTGACCGGGGAGGGGTCGCCGCTCGTGTTCCGTGTCGGCGTCAACGGAGCCGAGCTCGGTGCCAATGCAGGCAAGTTCATGCTTGACGAGCTGGTGCCGCACATGGGCATTCCTGTCGGCGGGATTCGTGTGTATTTCGTCACCGCTGACGACGACTACGGCACGTCTGTCGCGGATGCGACGCGCACCGCGCTCGAGGCCGGCGGCATGCACATCAGCGGCGAGTCGCTCTACAACCCGTACACGCCCGACTGGACGCCGGTCATGAGCGCGATCAAGGCGGAGAAGCCCGACATCCTCGTGCTCTCATCGCACATCCAGGATGGCATCGCGTTCCGCCGGGCGTTCCTCGCGGCCGGCCTCCAGGTCAAGGTGTTCATGGGCACGACGATGGCGCAGTGCGACCAGGACTTCGGCAACGTGCTCGGGGCTGCGGCGGTCGGAGTCTTCGCGTCGGATCGGCCCCAGGGCGACTTCAACCCCGGTGCACTCGATCCCCAGGCGCGGGCGCTGTACGACCGCTTCGCCGCCCTCTGGAAGCAGCGTACCGGCGAGTCCGCACCCAGCGAGGAGGGGATCGCCGGGTTCACCGCGGCGTGGGTGCTTTTTGACGATGTGCTCAACCGGGCAGGAGATGACAGCGCTCAAAGCATCGCCGCTGCCGCTCGCTCGCTCGATCTCCCAGACGGCAGCCTCCCCAACGGGGGCGGCGTGCTGTTCTCGACCGCACCCGGCCAGCTCGGGCAAAACGTCAGGGCTGCCGCGGTCGTCTGGCAGTGGCAGGCACCGCGGCACAGCGTCGTGGTCTGGCCACCGGTGTATGCCACCGGGCAGGTCAAGCTCGGGGCTTCCGCGTCGTGATTGGCTGAGGCTCTATCGAGGCATACTCGGACCATGGAAACAGCGACATTCGGCGCAGGGTGCTTCTGGGGCGTGGAATCGGTATTCGAACAGGTCGACGGGGTCACCGCGACCAAGGTCGGCTACACGGGCGGCTTCACACAGGCGCCCTCATATGAGGACGTGTGCTCGCATCGCACCGGCCACGCCGAGGCGGTCGAAGTGACGTACGACCCTGCTCGCGTGAGCTACGACACGTTGCTCGACATCTTCTGGATGAACCACGACCCGACGCAGCTCAACCGCCAGGGTCCGGACATCGGCGACAACTACCGGTCGGTCGTCTTCTATCACTCGCCCGAGCAGGAGGCTGCGGCGATCGCGTCGAAGAAGCGGCTCGAGGAGTCGGGTCGCTACAAGCGTCCGATCGTGACCGAGATCGTTCCCGCCACAACGTTCTGGGACGCCGAGCAGTACCACCAGAAGTACTTCAGCCGGCGCGGCATCGCGGCCACCTGCAACATCCCGGCTTAGTCGTCGGCTCCGACGCGGAGGACGGCGATCACGGCGTCACCGTAGCGCTCGAGCTTGGCCGGACCAACTCCCGGGATGGTCGCGAGCGCGCCAGTTGTTGCGGGGCGGCGATGCGCGATCTCGGCAAGCGTGCGGTCATGGAACACCACGTACGGCGGCAACTCGGCGCTCCTCGCGACCTCCAGCCGCCACTTCCTCAGCGCTTCGAACCTCGCCGTCACCTCCGGCGTCATCTCGAGCGTCGATGCGACACCGCTCGCCGGCTTTCGACTCCCGCCAGGCCGCGCGGGCGGCACGGCGCGCACGTCGACCTCGAGTGACTCCTCACCGCGAAGCACGGCAGTGCCGCGCGGTGTGATCCCGAGCGTCGGCTTCTCGCCATGGCCGCGGCTGATGCATCCCAGCTCCACAAGGCGTTCCAGCAGCTCGCGAATCGCCTGGAGCTCCCAGGTGCGCAGTGCGCCGAACCACTGCAGCTCGGTGACCCATGAACGCGAGGATGTCCACGCATCAACGGAGCCACGCAGAATGGAGGCGATCCTGACGCCACCAAGATGGCCGTCGAATCGCGCCACGCAGGCGAGCGCGGCGTTCACGTGCGCGGTGTCGACGGGCGCGTAGATCGCGCTGTTGCTGTCCAGGCAGTTGTCGCACGCCATGCAGGTCCGAGCCACGCCCTGTTCACCGAAGTAGTCGGCGATGCGCGCGTGCCGGCAACCACGCGAGCCCGCGTATTCCATGACTTGGTTCACGCGTGCATAGGCGTTCGCCTTGAGCAGCGATTGCTCGTCGAAATCAACGGGTGCCCCCGTGAGTCGCCGGATGGTGCCGTCGGGCTGGATGACCTCGGCTCTGCGAAGCAACTCGAGCGCCGCGCGCGCGCCGTTGACCGGGACGCCGCGAGCCTGCCAGTCGCCGATCGAGTCGCTGCCTTCGCGAAGCAATTCGCGATATACGGAGCGGACGACGTCGCGCTCGGGATACGCCTGCTCGATGAAGAATTCCTGGAGCTGGCGGTCGGCCGGGCTGTACAGGAGGATGCACTCCGACGGCTCGCCATCGCGTCCGGCCCGGCCGGCCTGCTGGTAGTACTCCTCGAGGCTTCCGGGGAAGTCGTGGTGGATGACTCTGCGGATGTCGGGGAAGTCCACCCCCATGCCGAACGCAGAGGTGGCGACGATCGCCTGAAGGCGGCCCGCCGAAAACCCCTCGTGCACGTCCTGCCGGGTGTCGCCGTCCACGGCGCCGTGGTACGCGGCGACCGCGACGCCGGCGCCGGCAAGCAATTCGGTCACCTCGTCGGTCGTCCGCCGGCTGCCGCAGTACACGAGCGCGCGCCCCTTGTCGGGGCGGACAAGGCCGAGCAGGGCTTCGCGTTTGTCGGCGACGCCGCGACAGCGGACGACGGACATGGTGAGGTTCTCGCGCACGAATCCCGTGACCCGCTCGACGGGTTCCTTGAGTCCGAGGCTCGCCGCAATGTCGGCGCGCACGCGCGGTGTGGCGGTTGCGGTGAACGCCGCGACCGGCGGCCGGCCGCACGCGGTGATTGCGTCGCCAAGGCGTCGATAGTCGGGACGAAAGTCGTGCCCCCAGCTCGAGATGCAGTGCGCCTCGTCGACGACGAAGTTCTCGACGGTGAGCCTGCTGAGGTTGTCGAGGAAGCCGGTGGCGCCGAGGCGTTCCGGAGCGAGATAGAGGAATCGCAGCTCCCCGGCGGCGGCCGCTCGGAACGACTCGGCGCGGGTGGCTGCCGAGACCTGACTGTGCAGGCATGCCGCGGGAACACCGAGCGAGTTGAGCCGCGCGACCTGGTCGACCATGAGCGCGATGAGCGGCGACACGACGAGGGTCAGCCCCCCACCGGCGATCCCGGGAACCCAGTAGGCGATGCTCTTGCCGGAGCCGGTCGGCGCCACGAAGAGGACGTCCGCGTGCGCCTCCGAAGCCCCCACGACGTCGGCCTGTCCCGGCCGGAAGTCCGCGAATCCGAAGGTCTGCTCGAGGACCGCGCGAGCCCGAGGCGAGGGCTCGAGCATCATCAGCTCGCTGACTTCTCCAACTTCAGCGCGCAGGAGTTCATGCAGTATCGCTGGCCAGTGGGCTGCGGTCCGTCCGGAAAGACGTGGCCGAGGTGTCCGCCGCAGTTCGCGCAGCGAACCTCCGTGCGCGGGATCCCCATGCTCCAGTCGCGGTGCTCCACGACAGCGGCGTTGTTGGCCGGAGCGTAGAAGCTCGGCCAGCCGGTGCCGGAGTCGAATTTCGTGTCCGAGGTGAACAGCTCGGCGCCGCAGCCGGCGCAGGTGTACACGCCCTTGTCATTCACGTGCACGTACTGGCCTGTGAACGGACGCTCGGTGCTCGCCTTGCGAAGCACCTTGTACTGCTCAGGCGTCAAGCGCTGACGCCACTCTTCGTCGGTGAGGGTGACTTTCGTATCCATGCTCTTCACGTTTTACCCCGTTTGGGTGGACTCGACGCATACAGTGCCGCAGCAGCCGCGTGGCTCTCCGCGATGTGGCGGCGCAACGACTCCGGTTCGAGCACCTCGACGTTGGGGCCCCAGCGCATCAGCCAGGGGCGCATCTCGACCTCGCCGGCAACGTCGAGGCGCACCTCGATGCCGCCGCCGGGGAGGTCGGTTCGCCGAGCATGCGCCGGCCAGGGGCTCTCATCGACCCACTGGCGCGCCTCGGGGGTGAAGCGCAGCACCACCCGATCGGCACCCGCGCCCTGCCAGATGGCCCAGGAGGCGCCGAGCACCGTGTCGATATCGAAGTCGTCGGGAATGGCGAAGCTCGACGGCAGCAGCCGCGCCGAGCGGATCCGGTCCAACCGGAACGATCGAACGTCGCCCGACACCGAGTCCCGCGCGATGACGTAGATGTGCCGTCCTTCGGCCGTGGGCTGGATGAAATAGGGGCGGAGGTCCCGGCGTGTCTCGTTGCCCTTGGCGTCGACGTAGCGAACCTCGATCTCGCGATGCGCGACGAACCCATCAATGACGCTGCGTTCGACCTTGAGGCGCTCGGAGTCGACAGGTCGCCGCTCGGCTGCAGCCAGGGTGCTGCGCAGGTACTCGCTCACCACCGGCACGCTCAGTGCCCGCGACAGATGGGCGAGGGCGCCGACCAGCGCCGGGTCCTGCTCGGGGCGCACCTGCTGGAGCAGGCGCACAGCGACCAGGAGCAGCGTGGCCTGGTAGTGATCGAGCTGCAGCGGAGGAAGCAGGCTGCCTTTGCCGATCCGCCACCGGCCGCCGATCTCCTCGATGTCGATGCCCGCGTTGTCGCGCAGGGTCGCCACGTAGCGCTGCACGGTCCGCGCGTTCACCTCGAGCTCCTCCGCGAGCTGGCGCGTGGTCAGGCCGACCTCCGTCTCGCACAGGCGCGCGAAGAGCTTGATGACCCGAAGCTCCTTCTCTCCCTTCTCGTAGACGCCTGGCACGCGACCGAGCCTAGCGTGTCGCCGGGGTTTCCGAGTCGAGATCGAGCTTGTAGCCGAGGAGCAGCGGACCGCCTGGTCGCTGCTGTGGTCCGGTCGACTCGAATCCGAGCTCCCTGTAGAGCTGCTGTGCGGCGGTCATCTCCCGCCCTGTGTCCAGCGTCATGAACCTCTTGCCGTGCCGGCGCGCCATATCGATGGACGCGCCCATCAGGCGTCGGGCAATGCCGCGTCCACGATGGTCCGGGCTGACGCCGAGCATGCGGATATGCGCCTCGTCAGGCGCGAGCGGCTCAGCCGGCCCGGGACTGATCCGCTCTTCGAGCTCGAGCGTGACCGAGCCGGCGATGGTACCCCGGTCCACTGCGACGAGCACGACCGCCCGCTCGGCCCGGCTGGCGATGTCGGCGATCCTGGCCAGATAGGCCTCCCAGCCGGGTGCGTCGGGGGTCCAGTACTCGCGATATGCGCTCGCAGTGGCGTCCCCGACGGCCGCGTATTCAGTGTCGAGCAGTGGCCGGATCTCGATTTCGTCTCCCACGACGAAACCGTACGCGACAGACACCTGTCGCCGGCCCGGCGCATGGTGACGCCATGGACATGCAGAACCCCGGTGCCGTCGACGCCGGTGCAGTCGTCGACGACACCTACGTGCTGCGCGCGCAGGCCTTGCTCGCCACCCGCGCAGAGCTGTTCATTCCCGCTCAGGCCCGTTCGGTACGGCTCGCCGGCGCTGGCGGCCCGCCCCAGGACCGAACGGGCTCGGAGTTCCGCCCGAGAGGGCGGCAGCTCACCCTGCCGCTTCCGCGCGCACGCGGCCGCCGGCGAGCCAGGATGGTGGGCTGATGCGGTTCCTCCAGGACGGCTGTCCGGTGTACACGGCCACGGACCTGTGCGACTACCTCGCGTGCGGGCACCTCGTGGCGTTGAAGCGACGCGTCGCGGCCGGCGAATCGATACCCAGCGATCGGTCCGCGCTGAGCGAGGTGCTGGCGAACCTCGGCGCCGGGCACGAGCAGCGACATCTCGACGCGCTTCGCGCGAGAGGCCTGCGCGTCAAGGCGTTCGACGACGAGCGCGACCGATACGCGAGCTCCGCCGACGAATTGCGTGCGCTCGAGGCCGAGACCGTTGCGGCGATGGGCGAGGGGTATGACGTCATCTATCAGCCGACGTTCTTCGACGGCCGCTGGATGGGACGTGCCGACTTCCTCCTCAAGGTGCGGGCACCAAGTGCTCGCGGGGCGTGGAGCTACGAGGCGGCGGACGCGAAACTTGCCCGGCGCGTCCGTTCCGAAGCGGTCCTCCAGCTGTGCGAATACTCCGCGCACCTCGAGCGTCTGCAGGGCTCCGCACCCGTGCTGATGCAGGTGGTGCTCGGTGACGGCACGGAGCATGCGTATCGGGTCGATGAGTTCTCCGCGTATCACGCAACCGTGAAAAGCGATTTCGAGTCCGGAATGCTCGTGGAGGCTGACACCTACCCCGACCCCGTTGATCACTGCAACACCTGCGGATTCGCCGCCCGCTGCGCCGCGCAACGCAAGCGCGACGATCACCTGTCCCAGGTCGCACGCATGCGCTCTGGTCAGGTGCTCGCCCTGCAGAGTGTCGGGATCAACACCATGACCGGGCTCGCAGTCTCGTCCGCTGACGCTGAGCCGCCCGGGCGCATGATCCTCGCGACATTCCGCGAGCTGCGCGCCCAGGCGTCGCTGCAGCACAGGGGCCCGAAGCCCGATGGCGTTCCGCGACACGAGCTGCTTGATGCCTGGGAGGTGGGGCATGGTTTGCGCGCGCTGCCAAGTCCCTCCCCCGGCGACATCTTCTTCGACATGGAGGGCGATGGTCTCGCGCGCGATGTCCCGCTCGAGTATCTCTTCGGTGCGGTCGACATGCACGGCGAGTACCGAGCCTGGTGGGGTCACGATGACGCTGGAGAACGCAGCGCGTTCGAGGGATTTGTCGACTACGCGATGGCGCAGCTCGAGCGATATCCCGACATGCACATCTACCACTACGCGGCGTACGAAAAGACGGCGCTGCGACGGCTGATGAGCCGCCATGGCACTCGTGAGGAGGCGGTCGACCACCTGCTCCGCAACGAGGTACTGGTCGACCTCTATCGCGTTGTCCGGCAGGGAATCCGCTTGTCCACCGACTCGTACTCGCTCAAGAAGGTCGAGCGCCTGTACATGCCCGCCCGCGAGGAGTCGATCGCCGACGCCGCCGGCAGCATGGTCATGTACGAGCGCTGGCTGACGAGCCGCGAGCATGGGAGCGAGGGTGACGCCACGCTGCTCGATGAGATCGCCATGTACAACGAGCGCGACTGCGTCTCCACCGTCCAGCTGCGCGACTGGCTCGAGGCGCGCCGGGTGGAGGAGGAGGCACTTCGCGGTGCGCCCATCGAGCGTCCACCGGTCATCGAACGCGAAGCGAAGGGTGCTCTCCAGGCGAAGATCGCCACCACGCAGGAGGTCGCGTCCGCGCTCGTCGAGGATGTCCCGGCGGACACCGATGTGCAGACCGGCGAAGAACACGCGCGGTGGTTGCTCGCGCCGCTGCTGTCGTATCACCGGCGTGAGAACAAGGTGAACTGGTGGCGCCACTTCGACCAGATCGCCATGAGCCCGGAAGAGCTTGAGCGCGACACGTACGCGCTCGGCCCGCTCGAGATGATCGGCTCACACGAAGATGGCAGCCGGATCATCGAGCGATACGGGTTCGAACCGCAGGAGCACCGCATCGGCCTGGGCGATAAACCGCTCGATCCCGAGGCCGACGTGCGCTGGGCGCCCGTTGTGGGTGAGGTGGCCGCGCTCGACTCGGCGCGCGGCGAGATCACGCTGTCGCGAACACCGCGGCAGGCCGAGCGCGGGGCCGTTCGTTTCTTGATCCCATCGGCACCCCTGCAGACGGATGCGCAGGAGGAATCGCTGCTCGACCTCGGCCGCTGGGTCGCCGCGAACGGTCCGGATGCACCAGGGTCCAATCGCGCCGGTCGCGACCTGCTGATGCGCTTGCCGCCGCGCCTGAACGGGGGTGCCGACTGCGTCTTTCGTGGGCTCGGGGAGACCGCTTCACGGGCGGCGATCCGGTTGATCCTCAGCCTCGACGGCGGCTGCCTGCCGGTGCAGGGCCCACCCGGCGCGGGCAAGACTCATATGGCCGCACTTGCGGCCCTGACGCTCATCAAGCACCGGCGCGGGCCGATCGGCGTGACGGCCGTCACCCACAACGCGATTCGCACGTTGCTCGCGAAGATCGAGGCACTCGCGCCATCACTCGGCGTGAGCGTACGCATGCAGCATCGCAAGGGCGACGGAACCAGTACGCCCGCCATCCAGATCGCGCGCAGCAATGAAGCGGTGGAGGTCGCCGTCGCGGATGGAAGCGTCGATGTCGTTGGCGCGACATCGTGGCTGTTCTCCCGGCCGGAATTTGCGGGCTCGTTCGACACGCTGATCGTCGACGAAGCCGGCCAGATGTCGCTCGCCGACGCGCTGGCGGTATCGCGGTCGGCGGACAACCTCGTCTTCGTCGGCGATCCCCGGCAACTTGCCCAGCCACTCCAAGGCAGCCACCCGTCCGGGGTCGGTGTCTCGGCGCTCGAGCACCTGCTCGACGGCGATGTGACCATCGCGCCGGAGCGCGGTGTGCTCCTCGACCTCACGTGGCGGATGCATCCCGATGTGACGAGCTTCGTCTCACGCTCCTTCTACGAGGGACGGCTGGGCTCGGAGGCCCGGTGTGCGACACAGGCGGTGGTCGTCGACGGCATCGACACGACGGGCTTGCGCGCTTCGTTTGTCGAACATCTCGGCGACCGGGTGCGTTCCGATGCCGAGGCCGAGCGAGTGCGCGAGGTGATTGCTCACCTCACCAATGCCACCTGGCGAGATGACGCGGGACGCGAGCGTCTGATGACGCTCGATGACATCGTGGTCGTCGCACCGTACAACGCCCAGGTTGCATGTCTTGTCGAGGCGCTCCCCGCTGGTGCGAGAGTGGGCACCGTCGACCGGTTTCAGGGGCAGGAGGCGGCGGTCAGCATCTTCTCGATGGCCACCTCGAGTGTCGAGGACCTGCCCCGCAACCTCGAATTCCTCTTTAGCCTCAACCGCCTCAATGTCGCCGTGTCGAGAGCTCGGGGCCTGTCCATTCTGGTCTGCTCACCGGCCCTCCTTCGAGCCCGCTGCCATTCGCCGGAGCAGATGCGACTTGTCAATGCGCTCTGTCGCTTCGTTGAGATGGCAGACCCATGGGTCGTGGCGCCGATCGACGCGGTTATGCTGCTGCCGTTATGACCAGCGATTCACTCAACGACCGCCTCGTCCAGTCGCTCCTCGCCGCCCGCGACAAGGAGGCCGCGCTGCTCGCACTCGTTGACGACGCGCCGTCCGTGGAAGCTGATGTCTGGACTGCGAAGGACAGCGTCGCGCACCTCAACGCCTGGCGCGAGCACGCCGCCCGCACGCTGGTTGCGGCGCGACTCGGGACGCCTTTCGAGGGCCCGGCCGTCGATACCGACGTCGACGCGAGCAATGCGGTGATTTACGAGGCCCACCGGGGTGATTCGGCGGCTGCGGTTCGCGAGGCGTACGGCACGAGTTACTCGGGACTCATCGACGCGATCAACGCGTGTTCGGTGGAGGATCTCCTTCGCGAGCGTCCCGACAACGGCGGGGCCGTGTGGCTCGTCGTGCCGGGCAACGGCCATGGGCACACGTCACAGCACCTCACGTACTGGGCATTCGATCACGGTGACGCGGGTGGAGCAGAGGAGGCCGCGAAGTGGAGCTACGGGGTCGATTCGACGCTGCTCCCCGAGAACAAGCCCGTCGCCGACTACAACTTCGCTTGCTTCTATGCGCGCACCCGCAATGTCGAGAAGGCCTTGCCGCTTCTCGGCGCCGCACTGCGCGCACGTCCGGACCTCCGCGCATTCGCCCTTGAGGACGCAGACCTCGAACCGATCCGCGACGATCCTCGCGTCGAGAGTCTGCTCGGCGCCTGAGCGGCCAGTTAGGGTCGGATAGTCGCGGACAATTGTGCGAGCAGTGTCTGCACTCGGTTGTCGATGTCGTCTCGGATCCGTCGGACCGTCGCGAGGGACTTACCGGCTGGGTCTTCGAGTTCCCAATCCAGATAGCGCTTGCCGGGATAGAGCGGGCAAGCGTCGCCGCAACCCATCGTGACGACCACATCAGCCGCGATGACCACGTCATCGGTCAGCGGCTTCGGAAACTCCTGGCTGATATCCAAACCGAGCTCGCTCATCGCCTCGACGACGGCGGGGTTGAGCGTCTCCGCTGGGTCTGACCCAGCCGACCGCACGTGTACCGCGCCTTTGGCGCGATGATCAAGTAGCGCGGCTGCCATCTGTGACCTGCCCGCGTTGTGAACGCAGACGAAAAGGACTTCGGGGACCGTTGTCACAGTTTTTCCCTCCGCTTTGGCTATCGCCTGGAGACGGTCGCGAGTAAATCGCTCGGCAAGCACAACGAGGTATCGGTGGACCGTCGCAGTTGCCACCAAGCGGTCATACGATTCATACAGACAAGCCGTTACCGTCGCCGGTCCGAACACCCCCTCGAATTCCCGAGTGAGGCTACCGCGGATGGTATCGAGTACGCGTAGCTCTCCAGGCGTGGCTATCGCGCTACCTCCTGTCCACGGTCACGGTCACGACCACGAGGATTGACGGCTAGTCGGCTGCGGAGCAGACCTGAGCCGTTTCGTTCTGGCCCGCACAACAGCCGCTCGAATCGGTGACCGTGCCGACCGGCGCATCCGCGAGGACGGTGTAAACCTCCCAGCGGGTATCTGCACCCGCGACCCAGACCTTGTCTTGCAGAGCGTGGCAACAGGTAACCCCGGCCTCGACCTCGGTCGGGAGCCCCTGTGCTGCGAGGCGCTGGGTGGCTGCGACAACCTCACTGCTCGAGAGGACCTCAACACCAAGATGGTTCAGGGTTCCCGCCTCGTCCGGATTCTCGAAGAGGACAAGCTTGAGGGGAGGGTCGGCGACCGCAAAGTTGGCATAGCCGGGACGTCTTTTGGATGGCTTGGTCTCGAAGAGCTTGGAGTAGAAGTCCACTGCCTCATCAAGGTTGCTCACATTCAAAGCAAGTTGCACTCTGCCCATGTCAAAGGCCTTTGCGGGGATAAGGGCAGGTTCCCTCGGATGGTTCGCAGTCCACAACTCATCTCCTATCGATAAACGTCGATTGATCTAGCGACGAGCATAGGCTGTTCCATCGATGTCTGTCAATGGATCGACCCATCCCCTCGTCGGGTCGAGCCGCCGCCGTTAGACGCTTGGCGGTGTCACCCGAAGCTTGTCGATGAACAGACCCTGAAGCGAGTGACCGATAGGGCCGCGCTCGTCATAGAGACGGCTGTGCGCGACGCCGACACCTCGCCGGTCGACGTCGGTGCTCGCATCGAGGCAGATCCACTCGCCCTCCGGCTGACGATGCAAGTACACAGTGAGGTCGGTGTTGATGAACAGGTACTGTCCCCATGGCAGTGCCGACGCGACGCCGTTGCCGAAGTCGGCTGCGGCCATTGCGCGTTGCAAGGGTGTCGTTGTCTGACCCGCGACAACCGGAACGGTGAGGCGCATCCACACCGTTGCCGGACCCTGCTCCATGAAGGAGCCATGCGCGTAGCGCATCTCGACGCCGGTGCGGTGAAACGCGGGATCGTCACTCTCCGGGGTGTGTGCCACGGAGTCAGCCGGTCCCGCGAACGGCACCTGCTGCGGCGACTGCTCGCCGATGTCGAGGTCCGCGATGCGCATCCGCCACGCGGTCGCCCTGCAAAGCTCCGTGTTGCCGTCGGTGAGCGTGGCGGTGAGCATCTGCACGCGCCGGCCGTCGCGCTCGATGCGAGTTGCAACCTCGACTGGTCGAAGGGGCACCGGTCGGAAGATCTCGACGGTCGTCCGGACGATGGCCATCGGCGCCTCGGTGGGCAGCGCCTCCATCGCACCGGCCATGAGCGCCGCGGGCGGGCCGCCGTGCATCGCGGCGCGATCCCACGGTCCGCGCGCGTGATCGCTGGGCACGAAGCCGCGCTTGTTGGGCGTGAAGAGCGCATCGGGCATGGCGGCATGGTGCACGAACCGGGGGCGGCAGCGGAGTGCCGCAGTCGGGCCTCCTGCTACGCTCCATAGAAGTGGCGGTCAGGCGCACGACCATAGCGGCACGGGGCATGCGTTTCGACGCGCTCACCGCCGGTCCGGCGGGTGGCGAGCTCGTTCTCCTGCTCCACGGCTTCCCGCAGACGGGGAGCTGTTGGCACGACGCGCTCAACGGCCTCGCCGATGCCGGGTACCGAGCCGTCGCCCCGAGCCAGCGCGGCTACTCAGCAGGAGCCCGCCCCGAGGGCGTCGGGGCGTACCGGGTCAGCGAACTCTGCGATGACGTTCTCGCCATGGCCACCACGCTTGGCAGGGATCGGTTCCACCTGGTCGGCCACGACTGGGGCGGCACCGTCGCGTGGGCGCTCGCCGGTGATCATCCCGAGGCGGTGGCATCGCTCACCGCGGTCTCGACGCCGCACACCGCGGCGCTCCGACAGGCGCTCCGCGGCACGCAGCAGCGCCTGCGGATGGCGTACATCCCGGTGCTGCGCCTCCCACTCATCCCCGAGTCACTGATCGACGCAGCGGGCGGTGTTGTGGCCGAGTCGCTGCTGACCGCGACGGGTCTCAGCCCGGAGCATGCGCATCGCGACATCACCGCGCTGCGCGCGCTGGGTCCGACCGGCGCACTGAACTGGTATCGAGCACTCGGCACCGAGCGCGGCCATTCCGCGTCGGTCAGCGTTCCGGCCCTCCACGTCTGGGGGGACCAGGACCCGGTGTTCACTCGTGAGGCGACCGAGCTTTCGGCAGAACACTGCACCGGCGACTACCACCTCCTCGAGCTCGAGGGCGGGTCGCACTGGATCCCCGACGAGCATTGGGGCGACGTCGAGGACGTGTTCCTCGAGCATCTCGCGACCAGTCCGGTCGACGCCGGCTGAGCCGCGCGTGAGCGGCATCGAGGTCACCGGCACCGCTCAGCGACGATCCTGGGACTCCGCCGGGCTGCCCGAGGTCGAATGGGTCCGCCCCGGGCTCTGGTCGATCCCCGTTCCGCTGCCGAACAGTCCGCTTCGCTATGTGCTCGTGTACCTGCTCGAGCTGGGGAACGGCGCTGCGGTCATCGACACGGGTTGGAGCACCGAGGAAGCCTGGACCGCGCTCGTAGCCGGCATGGCGGTGGCCGGGTACAGCCCGGCTGACGTGCAGGCAATTCTCATCACCCATATCCACCCCGACCACTACGGGCTTGCGGGACGGCTGCGCGAGGCGTCGGGCGCCTGGGTCGCCCTCCATCCCGCCGACGCCGCGCTGATTCCCGCCCGCTACGGCCTCGGCCTCGAGGGCCTGCTCGCGAGCATGGACGAGCTCCTCATCGAATCCGGCGTGCCTGACGAGATACGCGCCGAGCTCACCGGCGCATCGATGGGGATCCGTGAGTTCGTCGCCGCGGCCGAGCCCGACGTGCTCCTCGAGGACCGCGCAGCCGTGCCGTTGCCGGGATGGGACCTCGTCTCGCTGCACACGCCGGGGCATTCGCCCGGTCACGTTTGCTTCCTCGATCGCACCGGCCGCGTGCTCTTCAGCGGCGACCACGTGCTGCCGCGGATCAGCCCCAGCGTGGCGCTGCACGCACAGCAACCGGCGAATCCACTTGCGGATTTCCTCGATGCGCTCCGCGGTGTCCGCGACCTCGACGTCGACGAGGTCCTGCCGGCACATGAGTGGCGGTTCCGGGGCCTCGATGTCCGCGTGGACCAGTTGCTCGATCACCACCGCCAGCGCCTTGACGAGGCCTATGCGGCGGTCAGCAGCACCCCCGGCCTCACCTGCTGGGAGACGACGCTCCGGCTGCGCTGGTCGCGGGACTGGTCGCAGATCGTCGGCTTCATGCGCCGCGCCGCGGTGGGCGAGACGCTGGCCCATCTGGTACTCCTCGAGAGCACGGGTCGGGTGAGCCGCGAGGGCACGCGTCCGGTCCGCTGGTTCCCGGCGGAAACGTCAGAACACTGAGACCGGTCGAGGGGACGGCGCCGACCAGGTGACGCTGATCAATCCAGTCAGGAGGGCCACCACAAGCAGCAGGAGAGCCACTGCGGTGAGGCCATGGCCGGTGGCAAAGACGAGGGAGGTGAGCGCCACGCCCAGGGCCGTTCCGAGCCCACGCGTCATGTTCAGCAGCCCGCCGGCCGAGCCGGCACGCTCCTGGGGTGCCGCGAACATGGTCGCGGCGTTGTTGGCGGCGACGAAGAGCCCCATCCCGACTCCGGCGACTGCCAGCGCCACCACGGTCAGGTCCGCCCGAGTTGCCGAGACGGCGAGGAGCGCCATTCCGGCTGCGGTCAAGAGCATGCCGAGCCCCGTCGGGAAGCGGGGTCCAACCCGGTCTCGGATCGCCCCGCCAAGGGGAGCCGCCAGCGCCAGCGCGACGGGGAGCGAGCTGAGCTCGAGCCCCGTCTGGCCGGCCCCGACGTGGAGCGAGTTCTCGAGGTAGAAGGGGACGCCAACCAAGGTGCCGAAGAGAACGGCGTACGACAGCATCGCGGCGGCGACGCCGGCATCAAACGCCGGGACCCGGATCAGCGCGGCATCGACGACCGACCCGGGCGCGCTCCGCTGACGCGCCAGCGCTCCGATGAGGAGCGCGCAGGCAACAACGACCAGCCCGGGCTCGACCCAGGCTGCCGTCCCCGATTGCGCGGCGAACGACAGTCCCGCGAGCACGGCCGCTGGGATCGCGGCGAGCAGGAGCGTCCCATACGGGTCGATGCGGCTCGTCGGGTCGTGGTGCGTGCTGCGCGGAAGGAAGAGCAACCCGAGCGCGAGCCCGATGAGCCCAATTGGGATGTTCACGAGAAAGATGAGCCGCCAGCCGCCGAGCGCCGTCAACGCCCCGCCGAGCGCCGGTCCGACACAGAGCCCGAAGGCCTGAGCCGCTCCCTGCACACCGAGCCCCGTGCCCAGGCGTCCGGCGGGAAGTACATCGCGGATGAGCGCGTAGGAGTTTGCCTGGAGCATCACGGCGCCGACCGCCTGGACGAGGCGCGCGATGACGAGCAGACCGAGTGATGGCGCCAGTGCACACGCGGCCGAGCCGAAGACGAAGACGCCGAAGCCATACGTGTAGAGCAGCTTCCGGCCGACCCGATCGGCGATCCTCCCAACTGCCGCAACCGTGCCTGCCAGGACGAGCACGTAGATGAGCACCACCCATTCGACACTCGCGATGGATGCGTGTAGGTTGGTACGGATGAACGGGAGCGCCGTGGCCACGATGCTTGCGTCGAGCTGTCCCATGAAGGCGCCGACGCAGACGGTCGCCACCGCGAGCCAGGGAGCAGAGTGGAGCGCTCTGATGCGTGCCGGACGCCGAGGTTCGGTGAGGATCCGCGGGGTGCCGCGTCGCGGCGCCTCGGGGTCAGACACGGACGCTCACGCCTCGCTGCTCACCGTGCTCCGGGGCGATCGCCATGACCACATCATCCAGCACAGCCGCCCGATGAGCCGGGTTCGGCTGCACTTGTCTCCACCCAGTGACGGAACGATGGTCCCCGAGATCGAAATGATTCCGCGGTCGATACTGCGATGACGCACCTATCCCCGCGCCCTGGAGGCCGCATCCGTTGACCCAGCAGCGCATCCTTCTCGCTGACGACGAACCGCGCCTGCTGCACGTCGTCGGGCTGTACCTCAGCATGGAAGGATTCGAGGTCAGAGAGGCTTCGGACGGCAGCGAGGCGATTGCGATGCTCGACACCGAGCAGTTCGACCTGGCGATCCTCGACGTGATGATGCCGGGCGTCGACGGCATCGAGGTCTGCCGCCACATTCGCTCGCAGCCTGCGACGCAATCGATGCCGGTGCTCGTGTTCACGTCGCTGTCCTCGGACAAGGACGTCGAGCGTGCACGGCTTGCCGGCGCCAACCACTTGATCACCAAGCCGTTCAGCCTGCCGGGACTCGGAGCGGTGGTCCGCTCCTGCTTCGAGGACGCGCCCGCACTGGCCGGTTGAGCCGCTTTCGCTCAGCCGGCCGCGACCAGACCGCCTCAGGCTGCTGAGCTCAGGCGATCGCCCGGGTGAACCGGCGCGCTCCGATGAGGACACCAACGACGGCCAGCGCCGCCATGATCGCGAGCCCCTCGAAAACGGCCTGGTCGAACCCCTTCCCGTTGAAGAGATCGCGCGCTGCGTTCACCGCGTAGGAGAGTGGATTCGCCTTGGCGATGTCCTGCAACCACTGCGGTGCCAGGTCGAGCGGGAGCAGCACGCCGCTGAGCAGCAACAGTGGCAGCGAGAGCGTGAAGATCAGTGGCGCGTACGAGTCCTCGCTCTTCAATGCGAGCGCCGCAGCGTAGGCGAGTGACGACATCCCGAGCCCGATCAGCGCAACCAGTCCGAGCATGACGATGATGCCGACAACCGTCGGCTTGAGTCCGAAGGGAATGGCGAGCAGCAGCAGGATCAGCGACTGCACCATCATCGTGACGATGTCGCGGAGCGCGCGGCCGAGCAGCAGCGCGAAACGGCTGACGGGCGTCACGCGGAATCGCTCGATGACCCCGGCGCGAAGCTCGGCGATCAGGCCGAATCCCACGCCGCTTGCACCGAAGAGTCCGAGCTGGATGAGCAATCCTGGAACGAACACGTTGTATGCGCCGCCTGCAGGAAAGCCCGAGAGGTGGACCAGCGATTTCAGCAGTGGCGCGAAGAGCACCAGGTACAGCAGCGGTTGAATGACTCCGATCGCGACCCACGCCGGGTTGCGCAGGAACACCATCAGATAGCGTTGAAACATGAGCCAGGTGTCTTTGAGAAACTTCATCGCGATTCCCTCCTATGCCGCTTCGCGCAGCGAGCGTCCGGTCTGACGCAGGAACACGTCGTCGAGGCTCGGTCGGGTCAGTGAAAGCGATGCGAGCGGTATGCCCGCGGAGTCGAGCGCGCGAATGATCTGGGGCATCGCGGTTTCCCCGCGATCGACGTAGAGGCGCACGAGGCTGTCAGCGCTGGTCGCCTCGCGAACGAACGACTGTCCCTTGAGCAGCTGGAGGACGCGGTCGCTGGCGTTGTCGGTGCCGACGATGACAACATCGCCCGCGACCTGACGCTTCAGCTCATCGGGAGTGCCAAGGGCCACGATCTTGCCGTGGTCGATGATGCCGATGCGATCGGAGAGCGCGTCCGCCTCCTCGAGGTAATGGGTCGTCAGGAAGACGGTGGTACCGGTGTCGCGCAGGCGGCGTACCTCGTCCCACATCCGTGCCCTGCTCTGTGGATCGAGGCCCGTGGTGGGCTCGTCGAGAAAGAGGAGCTGGGGCAGGTGCATCAGGCCGATGCCAATGTCGAGACGGCGTTTCTGACCGCCGGAGTACGTCTTGGTTGGGCGGTCCGCGCAGTCCGCGAGCTCGAGGGACTCGATGAGCTCGGCGGCGCGCGCCACCGCGTGCTGCTTGCTCATGCCGTAGAGGCGCCCCTGCATGACCAGTTCGACCCGTCCCGGAACCTCGGGCGCGCTGCTGCCTTCCTGGCTGACGTACCCGATCACGTATCGCACCTTGGCCGGCTCACGGCGCAGGTCAAACCCCGCGACCGTGGCCTCGCCGCTGGTTGGAGGCAGGAGCGTTGACAGCATGCGCAGCGTCGTCGTCTTGCCGGCGCCGTTGGGCCCGAGGAAGCCGAAGATCTCGCCCTTCTTGACGTCGAGGTCGACGCCGGCGACTGCGTCCACCGGTCCCTTTCGCGACTTGAACGTTTTGCGCAGATCGTGGGTCTCGATCATGGTGTCTCCTCCCTGTGGGTTGATGCGGGCTCACGCCGCTCCCGCTGGGGCAGCTTGGTGGGGTGGGTTTCCCGGAGGCGGTTGCGACGCTCCGCGTCGGCCGCGTGCATCGCCTCGAAATGCGCTCGGATCAGCGCTTCGTTCCAGATGAGCGCGCCCGACTGCATGTCCGCGATGATCGAGCGGATCCACTCGATCTCGGCCGACGCGAGCGCCATGGCGTGTTCCAGTTCGAGCAGGACGAGCCGGGGAAGCCCGAGGTCGTCCTGGGCCATGCTGAGCGTCGACGCGAGCGCTGAGACTCGGGCGTGGAGGGCGACCACGCGAGTCGCCAGCGCTCCCTCTGCCCGCTCCTGGGTGATGTACCCGAGCAGGCCGACCGCAACCTGGAACACCGGCGTCTCGTCGACCGGCGTGGCGAGCAGATCAGCGAGCCAGTTTTCGAGCTCCTCGCTGCCCTCGGGGGTGATCCGGTAGACGGTCCGCTCCGGTCTCCGGCCATCGCGGCTCACCTCGAGGGGCTCGATGTAGCCGGCCGCCTCGAGCTCGTCGATGGCCCGGTAGAGCGTGCGCGTCTTGCCCACGGCGTATGCCTTGTGGCGCTCCCTGAGCAGGCGCTGGATCTCGTACGGATGGCACGGCTGCTCGCTGAGCAGGCTGAGCGTGGTCAGCGCCACCATGTCCTTAGGTTGAGTGCGGATTTCCATATTGCGTTGCGCATTATAGCACGACGCAAGCTTCCGGCGCCTCAGTCCTCGGGGTGCCGGGCCACCTCGTGGTGCTCCTGCAGATACTCGCGAATCGCGATCAGTGCCGCGATGCCGTCGCCCACCGCAGAGCCGAGTTGCTTGGTGGACCCGCGGCGGACGTCGCCGGCGGCGAAGACGCCAGGCATCGACGTCCTGAACCCGCCCTTGTCGTCGACAAAGCCACGCGCATCGAGGTCGACGCTGCCGCGGAGGAACGCGGTGTTGGGATCGAGGCCGATGAACACGAACGCCGCGCGAGGGGTGACCACCTGTTCCTCGCCGGTGGCGCGGTCCCGGATGCGCACCGACTCGAGGTGGCCCTTTCCGGCGAATTCGACGACCTCGGTGTTGCGATGCACGACGAAGCGCGGGTCGTTGTTGATCTTGTCCTGGAGGAGCCGCGACGCCGTGAGCTCAGGATCTCGCTGCACGATGCGGATGCGCTCGGCGAACCGAGTCAGAAAGAGCCCTTCCTCGAGCGCCGAGTTTCCGCCACCAATGACTAGAAGCTCTTCGGCTCCGCGATAGAATGGGCCGTCGCACGTGGCGCAGAAATGGACGCCGGCGCCGATGAGGTCGTCCTCGCCGAGGACGCCGAGGCGCCGGTAGGAGGATCCCGTCGCAATCAACGCTGCGTGGGTCTCGATCTCCTGTCCGCTCGCCAGGCGCAGGCAGATGTCGCCAGCCTCGGAACCCTCCGCGGCGATGTGCTCGACGCTCACCGCGCTGAGCAGCTCCACCTCATAGCGACGCGCCTGCGCGATGAAACGCTCGGCGAGATCCGCACCGCCCACGCCCTCTGGAAAGCCCGGATAGTTGTCGATGCGCTCGGTGACGCCCGCCTGCCCGCCGAGACCGCTGCGCTCGATCACCACCGCATCGATGCCTTCTCGCGCCGCGTAGATCGCCGCCGCGAGGCCGGCGGGTCCGCCGCCGATGATCGCCAGGTCGTAGCATTCCTGCTTGGCGTCAAGGGTCAGCCCGAGCTTCCGTGCCAGCTCCTCGTTGGTCGGTTCGACGAGCACCTCGGTGCCGTCGAAGACGATCGTCGGGATCGAGCGGCCGCCGTGCTGCAACTCCTCGACGTGCTGGAGCGCGCTCGCGTCCTGGTCGATGTCGACCCAGTCGTATGCGACACGCTGTTCCGCGAGAAATCGCTTGGCTCGCTTGCAGTCCGGGCACCACGGCGCGCCGTAGACGGTGATCTGTGGCATCAGGTCAGCTTGGTCAGATCTGTGCTGATCCCGACCAGGGTGCCGAGGAAGCGATCGACGATGTCGCCCTTGGCGTCGATGATGATCACCGTCGGTGGATCGAGCACGTTGTACTCGGAGATGATCACCTCGCTGGTGTCGTTGACGCTCGGGTACGGCACCTTGAAGTCGCGTTCATATGCGGCGCCGTTGGCGGTGGAGTCCTGCTCGTCCACGCCGAGGAAGATCACGCCTTTGGGCATCCACTGCTTCGCGAGCGTGTTGAGCCCCGGCTGTTCAGCATTGCACGGGCTGCACCACGAACCCCAGAAGTCCAGGACGACGACGTGCCCCTTGGTCGACGACCAGTCGAACTGCGGACCGGCCAAGGTTGGTGCGCTGATCGGCGTCGCGGGACCGACCGGGCCATTGCCGTTGATCGGCACCGAGCCGAGATCCTGTTGCAGCCCGCATCCGGCAAGCATCAGCGCTGCCACGATCCCGGTCGCAAGCACCCCTGTCCTCACGGCGTGACCGCCAGGTCCTCGAGCACCAGCTCTGCCAGGTTCTGGTCACCTTCGACAACAACACGTGAGCGGGCACCGGGGTCGTCCGCACGGCCGCAGGTGAGCACGGTCAGGGTGGGCAGGTCGAGCCGGAGCGTCGACGCGGGCTTGTCGGGAATCGTCGTCCCAGCCCGGCCCTTCTCACCGTCAAAGGTGATCGACCGCAGCGCCCCACCCGGGCCCGTGACATCGAAGACGAGGGCGGTACCGGACGGAGGTGCGATGCGCTCCTGGAGCTCGTATCCAGCGCCGATGAGCATCCGCTCGCGGCTGTGCGCCGCCGCGATCCCGTCGAGGCCACCGGTGTGGCTCAGGGCGCGGCGAAGGTCCTGTTCGTGGCTCCAGAGATCGAAGACGCGGATGGTGAGCATCGAGCGGACCTTGGACTCGCCGAACAGGCCGCGGCCCATCTCGTCGAGCTGCGAATCCTCGAGGCCCTCGAGACGCGCCAACCGTTGCGAGGTGACGTCGCGATACTCCGCGAGGAGGTCGGCCAGGGATACGCTCCGGCGGGTGTCGACGCCGATCTCCATGAAGGCCCCCGGGTCATTGCGGATGTAGGGGAGCCCCTCCGGCACGGTGTGCTCCACCCTCATCCGGCCGATGAGGATGCTTTCGATGTCGGTGATGTGGGCGACGTGGTCGCGCACCGTCCAGCCCGGGCACCCGGTGGGCACCAGGGCCCGCTCATCGTCGAGCGACTCGGCGAGCGTGCTGACGTTCGAGAAGATCTCCGCGTAGGCGGCGCGGAAGCCATCGGCCGTCGTGATAATCCCGCTCTCCATCGACGTGCAGCCTAGCGCGTCGCCACAATCAATCGCGATGCCAGAGGGTGCAGACGCCGGCAGCGCCGCCGGCATGAGCGCGGTCAATTCGTCGGGGTTTCCGGCTCCGGCGGGCCTGTATGCCGTCCCGGTGGTGCTCGCACCGCTGTCGGGGCGTCTCCATGTCCTCCTCGTGCAACGGGCTGAGGCGCCCTTCGCGGGGAAGTGGGTGCTCCCGGGCGGATTCATGAGCCCGAGCGAGCGGCCGGAGGAGACGGCCCAGCGCAAGCTCACCGAGAAGACAGGGGTCGGCGCTGTGTACCTCGAGCAGTTGGAGACCTACGGGGATCCGCAGCGCGACCCGCGCGGCTGGATACCGACAGTTGCGTACCTCGCCCTCATCGACGCCGCGGTGCTCCGAGCCGAGGAGCGGGGTGCACGTTGGGAACCCGTCGACGCGCTGCCGCCCCTGGGCTTCGATCACCAGCAGATCGTCGTCGATGCCGTCGAGCGCCTGCGCGGCAAGCTCTGGTGGTCGAACATCGCTGTGGGTCTGCTTCCCGAGCGCTTCACCATGCCGCAGGCGCGGCGGGTGTTCGAAGCGATCAGCGGCGTGACGTACGAACCGTCGAACTTCCGGCGTGAGCTGGAGCAGTCGGGTCTCGTGCGAGCCACCGGCACGCTCGCCAAAGGAGGACCCGGACGTCCCGCTGCGATGTACGAATTCGTCGAGCGCCAGCCGGCGTGGAGCCTTCGGCGTTCGCGACCGCCGGCGATGTTGCGACATCGCGTCTGATCCGCGACCGCCGACCTTCACTCAACTGCTCGCGCATGGGTCACGATACCGCGCGATTGGGCGCCCACCTCCAGCACCCACGCGAGGAGACTTGACATGACCGACCAGCCAGTCCCGCCGGCTCCGCTCCCGGCACCAGTCCAGATCCCAAGGGTCGAAGAGCTCTTCCAGCACATACCCCATCCGCGCATCGCTGAGCGCAAACACGACAGGCCGGTCAAGGTCAAGGACGAGAGCGTTGGAGTCAACGGCAAGGTGGCGCTGATCATCACCGCAGTGGTGGGGACGATGTGGGCCGCATACATCTTCGCGCTCATCGCCCTGATCTCACTGCCGTCGGCGATCCAAAGCGGCAACGCAACCATCCTCGTCGCATGGATCAGCTCGAACTTCATCCAGTTGGTCTTGCTGCCCATCATCATCGTGGGACAGAACATCCAGGGCAAGGCAGCCGATAAGCGTTCCGAGCAGACCTACAAGGACGCCGAGGCGATCCTCAGCGAATGCCTGCAGCTCCAGTCGCATCTCCAGGCCCAGG
This sequence comes from Candidatus Dormiibacterota bacterium, assembly GCA_003132525.1. Taxonomy (GTDB): domain Bacteria; phylum Chloroflexota; class Dormibacteria; order Aeolococcales; family Aeolococcaceae; genus Palsa-851. Next base: position 87,045 of record PKXZ01000015.1, read on the forward strand.
ACACGGTGCTCGACGATGTCGTCGCCCACGTCAAGCAGCATCACGAGGAGTTGCAACGGCTCTCAGCGAGAGTTGGCCCGGCAAACGCTCCTGGGACCGCATAGAGTAGTAGCCGGACGGCATCACGCGTCTCTCTGGCACTGGGCGGCGCATCGTGCGTCTCGCGGGTGTGCCGGTCACCTAGCGTCGGCGTGTGCTGCATGTTCACACCGGCGCGCTCGCGCCACTGTGAGCGTGTTGACGTGCGCACTCGGTCCCGATGCTGCGGGAACAGTGCTGATGCGGCTGCTGAGACGGGCAAGTCGAAACATCGATGCGGCCATCTACGAGGTCGGTCCATCGTATCGATGGGCGCTGATCCGCGCGGCTGAGCGCGGCGTGCGCGTGCGCCTCGTGCTCGACGCGCATGTCTCCGACGGCAACGCATCCACCGCACGCGCTTTGACGGCCGCCGGCGCCGAGTGCCGCGTTGCCGGGGTGGGGGCTGATGCCGCCCATGGCAAGCTGCTGATCGTTGACGGGACCGTCGCAGTCGGCAGCGGGAATCTCATCTGGCGGGACGCGCCGCGGGATCCGCATCTGCGTCTGCCTCCCTATGGCCCGCCATTGGCCGGGACACGGGAGTGGTGGGCTACCGCCTCCAGCTCCCGCCGGCTCCGTCGGTCGTCGGCGGATGTCTTCGAAGCCCACTGGACCACGGCGACGGCGCCTCCCCAGCGTTGGGCGGACGTGCCTGACGTGACCGAGCCCGAGGTGAGCGCTCCGCTGCCCCAGGTTCCCCCGAGGCGCATCTGCATTTCATCGCGACGCGTAGCCCTGGTCATTGGCGGAGCAGCAATCGAACAGACACTTGGCGAGATGGTGTCGGCCGCTCGCCGGCATGTCCTCGTGACGGTTCCCTATGTACGTCCCGAGGCTCCAGCAGTTCGAGCGGTGCTTGACCGGATGGCCCAGGCACGCTCGCGAGGCGTGGAGTGTGCGCTTCTACTCGGTGCGATCCCCGCTCCAGGCGATGCCGAACGCCTGGCGGCGCTGCCATTCGAGGTGCGCCGCATGGACCCGGCACGATCGACTTCCGGGCATGCCAAGGGGATCGTGGCTGATGGCGCCGCGTTGGTCTCCTCGGCGAACTGGAGCGCTGCCGGTCTGGGCGGCAACTGGGAGGCCGCGCTGCGCATCGACCATGCGGGTGCGGCCGCCTACTACGAGGCGGCGTGGCGTCGCGACTGGGCCACGGCACTCGCACTCGACGTTTGACCCCGAAAGGGCTCGTCTATTCTCTTGGGATGCCCGATGTCGAGCCCTCGGCCGGTGCCGAGCCCGATCCGGCCGCGTCCGGCCCCACCTCGCTGACGCTCCCGGCGGTGCCCCTTCGGGACAACGTCGTCTTCCCCTCGCAACTGGCTCCGCTCGCGGCGGGCCGTCCACGCTCGGTCGCAGCACTCGAGGCCGCCGTCAACGGCGACGGGCGCGTCGTCCTGGCCATCCAGCGCGACGCCGAACGCGACGACGCCTCGATCGAGGACGTCCATGCCATCGCCGTGATCGCCCACGTCGGCGCATTCCGGCGCCTTCCAGGCGGAGGCGCTCACGCGCTCGTCGAGGGCAAGGAACGCGTCCGCATCGATGCCTTCGACGCCTCCGGCGACGCCTGGATCGCGACGGTCACGCCGCTCCCGCCCGACCCTGTCGAGGGCACCGAGGTCGACGCCCTGTTCGGATCGGTCCGAAGCCTCTTCGCGGAATACGTCAACGCCGGCGCCCAGGTCGGAGCGGACACCGCCGTCGCCATGGCACGCGCATCGCAACCTGAGCTCATCGCCGACATTGCCAGCACGTGCCCCGACTTCGGATTCGACGATCGCGTCGCCCTCCTCCAGGAGACCGACACACTCCTCCGGCTGCGCAAGCTCATCCCACTGCTCGCCCGCGAAGTCGAGGTCGCCCAGCTGCGCAGCAAGATCCACGAAGACGTCCAGAAGACGATCAATAACTCGCAACGCGAGCACATTCTCCGCGAGCAACTGCGAGCAATCCGCAAGGAACTCTCCGAGCTCGACGACGCCGGCGAAGACGACGAAGACCTCAGCGCTCGCGTCGAGAAAGCCGGCATGCCCGACAACGTCAAACAACGCGTCCTCAAGGAAGTCCACCGCCTGGAACAGATCCCCAGCGCCAGCCCGGAAATGGGAATGGTCCGAACCTGGGTCGACTGGCTCCTGGACCTTCCATGGATCGATCCACCCGCAGAGACGCTCGACATCGAACGTGCCGCCGCCATCCTCGACGAAGACCACTACGGCCTCACAAAAGTCAAAGACCGCGTCCTCGAATGGCTCGCCGTCCGCGACCGAATCCGCGTGAAAGGCATCGCCGAGGAAGCAGCAGCGGAGACAGCGACAGCCGACGCCGAAGCTGGTGCCGCTGTCGAGGCGGCCAGAGTGGCAGCAGAGTCGGCGCACGAATCCTCAAGCGAGACAGCGAACTCCAGAGCCGATACTGCGAGCGAATCCGCGCCCGCGCAATCGGAACCGGTAGATCCCGGAGAGCCAGAGAACGCGGAAACGAACGCCCCACATGTGGCCTCCCAGGAGGCGGGTGGCGGAGCGGGGGGCAGCGCCGATCTGCCGCCCCGCGCCGCGCAGGACGTTCCCAGAACACCTAGCGATGGGGAGTCAGACGGGGCAGCGGAGCGGCGAGGGGTCCCCGCTCCGACAGGACCCGGACCAGACCTTTTTATGCCGGGGTGCTAGACCTCGGCGACAGCACGCAGAATTCGTTGGCTTCTGGATCCGCCATCACCACCCAGCTGACGTCACCCTGGCCGATATCGATGGGGCGCGCGCCGAGCGATATCAGGCGCTTAACCTCTACCGCCTGGTCGTCGGGGCGCAGGTCGAGGTGGATGCGGTCCTTCACCGATTTCCCCTCGGGGACCTGGAGGAACAGGATGTCCGGGCTCTCGCCGCCCGGCTCGATCCACAATTCGCCGTCCTCGGGCCCGTGGAGCTCGAGACCGAGCGCCTCGCTCCAGAAGGACCCGACCAGGAGTGGGTCGCTGCAATCGATGACGATGTTCTGCCAGCGAAGAGTCATGAGCGGAAGTCTAGCTTTGGACCGGAGCCCCGAGCACCGCGTCACGGACGGCGCCGACCTGCGCCTCCGGGGTGTACCAGCGGAGCGTGTGCTCGAGGCCTCGCTCGGCGACTCCGACGAGGTCGAGGTCACCGCACACCGCTCGTTCGAGCCGGTCCTCCCAGTCGTACGCGTCCACCAGGTACCCGTTGACGCCGTCGTCGATCGCGAGACGAAAGCTGTAGGTCGGGGTTGCCATGGTGGGGGTTTCCACGATCGCCGCCTCGAAGTACTTGAGCTCGGACTTCGAGTTGCTGAACGCGTTGGTCTGCAGCGGCACGACATTGAGGCTTGTGGACCCGATGATCGTCTGCAACGTGAGGAAGTCGGTGAGCGGGAGACTGTCGATGCGATCGCTGAATCCGCGGAGTGCCGGTCCGAGATCGAGGAAACCCACGACGCGGAGCCGGACGTCGCTGTGCCGGGTCATGACCCTGGCGAGCGCGGTCGACACCAGTTCGAAGTCGCGGTTATGGGTCGGGGTGCCGCTGAAGTAGCCGATGCTGCTGACGCCCTGTGCCCCGGTGGATGCGTGCCGTGTGCGCCGGATCTCCGCCGATCGCTCCAGCTGCAACGCGTTGAGAAAGTTGGGGACCACCCATGTCGGCAGCTGCGCGAAATCCTCGATGCGGGCAGCGAGGAAGTGGTTCGTTGTGACCGCGCCGTCGCAGAGGCGGAGCATCGCGCCGAGCCGCGACATTGCCGCGAACCACTCGTCGAGCATGGCCTCGTCGGGATGGCGGTCGAGCGTCTCGAGCACGAGGCTCACGTAGCGCACATCGAAGATCAGGTCGTCGACGTCGAAGAGAACGCGGCAGCCTGAGGCGCGAGCACCGGTGACCAGGCTGTCGAAGCGCGCGGTGTATCGCGTCCGGCAGATGATCAGCGTGTCGATGTCGCCGATCAGGCGCTCGAGGATCGGCAGCTCCGCCCGCGTGAACCAGGTTGCCGAGATGGGCTTCCCTTCGTGCTCGACGCCGAGTGCTTCGACCATGTTGAACACGCGATAGCGAAAGGTGCTCGTGTCGGGCACGTCATAGACGTAGGCGACCTTGTGCGCCGGTGGCTCGGTGACCCTGCGGATGCGCTCCTCGATGCTGGGCGCCCACGGATCCGGAAACCTCGGCGGAGTTGGCTTGGGGGCCACCCCTACGCCTTGGTTGCTGCGAGCGCACCCGCGAACTGATCGCAGATCGGCGCGAAGACCGCGTTCCAGTCGGTCATGAACTTGCTGCTCCGATGGTTCGCCTCGCGAAGCGCGACGTCCTGCGCCAAGGCGATGCCCTGGCTGATGCCGGCGACCAGGCTGGCGAGGTCCGGGTCGGCGCAGATGATGTTCGCCGAGTACTGATCGAGCGATCGCTTGTAGCGCCCAAAGGTGTTGGTGACCACGACTGCGCCGGCGGCGGCCAGGTCGAGCGGCGGGTAGCTCGAGTGCGGCGATGCCATCAGCGAAAGCCCCAGGTCCATGCGCCGGAGCAGCTGCTGATAGTCGTGCCAGCCGAGGTTCTCGATGAGCTTCGGCCGGACGCCGCCGGGGAGCGAGACGGGCTCCAGGTCCCTGCCGATGAAGTAGAGGCCCCATCGCTCGGGGTCGAGAAGGCCGCCCTCGATTGCCCCGGCAATCGCCTCGAGACCGCGGTAGTAGAGGTTGCGGAAGTTCTTCGGCCGCGCATAGAAGATGAAGTTTCGTTTGCCCGGTACGGATGGCTCTCGCGGTGTCAGAAACGCGGGGAATGCCGGATCGAACCAGGTTGGGGCGTGCAGGTGGGCGTCGGCGCCGTCGAAGAGATAGTCGAAGAGCGGCTTGGAGTTGACCACGCAGGCGATGCGCGGATCCTCGAGGATCTCCGCAGAGCGGATCGAGTCGTCGCCCTCTGGGTAGAATCGGCGCTCGTCCTCCTGGACCAGATAGATGATGTTCGAGGGGTCGACTGAAGCGCGTGTGGCCCACGTCGTCCACCAGGACGTGGTGACGAAGAGGTCGCCGGTGGCGATGTCGACGAGCCGTCCGTCTGGCGAGTCGCGCGAGGAGAAGACGAAGTCGACATCTCCCTGCCACGCGATCCCGTTGGCCTCCAGCACGGTTCTGCAGTTCGCCGGGGTTGGCGGCTCGGCACGCGTGATGATCCGCAGCGGACGATCCATGCGCCGCGCCAGCAGGGTTGCGAAGATCAGCGCGGTCCCGACGCCTCCGAACAGACTGCCGCTGTTGATGCTGTCGGTGATCATCGAGACGCGCTTCGGTGCGGACGCACTCGAGTACACGCGCAGCGGGCGCAGGTTTCGGAAACGCTCCTGCAGCGTCAGGGTGAGCCAGCGGTGCTCCACCGTCGACGGCGCGATCGTGCTGCCGCGCGCGCGTCCATGGCGCAGGTAGTGAAGCAGCGCATTGGTGCCGGGTGACACGTCCGGGTTGTGCTCGAGATAGAACTCGGTCGAGAAGCGGGGACTCGGATCCCATCCTCGCGCCGCGCCGACGAGTGCGTAGTGACGCAGAGGGTCCATCCCGGAGAGCGGCACGTCAGGGTAGTTGGACGTGTACCAGTCGCCGTCGAAGAGCCCGGATCCCTCGATGTCGCGCAGATCACGCGGAAACTGCAGCCGCGCCAGGGCCCTGCGGTGAAAGTTGATGCGGCCTGTGCCGGTGACGACGTTGAGCGCCTTGATCGCGGTCTTCGAGACCTGCGGGTGCTGGAGAATGATCGAGCGGAGTTGCGAATACGGCGGCTCGAGCAGTGACTCGCGCAGGCGGACGTTCTCGCGCTGTGCCTCGTCGAGCTCGTGCTGCAGCAGCGTGAGCTTCAGGCTCGGGTCGTCGGGTCCCCGAGCGCCATTTTCGTTCGGCGATTGCATGCTGGCGGCTAGCGTCCGGGGGATTGATTCATGGCGTGCTGCTGTTCGGCACGAGCCGGTCAGCCCGCGAGCACCTCGGTGGCCGGCAGCAACCCGAGCGCGGCCGCTGCGATGCCGTCTGGGTCCAGTCCGAGCTGTCCGAGCAGCGCTGCCTGCGCGCCATGTTCGATGAAGCGGTCGGGCAGCCCGAGCCGTACGATCGGCACGATCACGCCGTCCGAGGCGAGGAGGTCGGTGACGGCGGAACCGAAGCCGCCACTTGCAACGCCGTCCTCGACGGTGATGACGGCCCGGTGGCGCGCGGCGATTGCACTCAGCTCGGGCGCAAGCGGCTTGACGAATCGCGCATCCACCACCGTCGTGGAGATGCCCAGAGCTCCGAGCTTCTCCTGCGCCTGCATCGCGACCGCGACCATCTTGCCGACGGCGAAGAGCGCGAGGTCCTGGCCGCGGTGGCGGATGACCACGCTCGGCACTGGAACCGCTTCGAGCGGTTCGCTGCTCACCGACGGCGCCGCTCCCCGCGGGAAGCGCAGCGAGAATGGCCCATCACCGGCGAGCGCGGTCGCGAACATCCTGCGCAGCTCATCCGGCGAGCTCGGCGCCGAGATCGTCATCCCGGGGATGCAGCGCAGGTACGCGAGGTCGAGGAAGCCATGGTGCGACGGTCCGTCCGCACCGGTGATGCCGGCTCGGTCGATGACAAAGGTCACCGGAAGCCGGTGCAGGGCAACGTCGCACGTGATCTGGTCGAATGCGCGCTGCAGGAACGTCGAGTAGATGCACACCACCGGGCGCAACCCGCGCATGGCCAGGCCGGCGGCGAAGGTCACAGCGTGCTGCTCGGCGATGCCGACATCGAAGAAGCGGTCGGGGAATCGCTGCGCGAACTCGAGGAGCCCCGTCGACGACGCCATCGCGGCCGTGATCGCGACGATCCGCTCGTCGGACTCCGCGGCCTCGCAGAGCGCGTCGCCGAAGACGTCGGTCCAGTCGAGGCCCTTCTTGGCAGCCGCTCCGCTGTCCGGGTCGAACGTCGAGACCCCATGGAATTTGTCAACCTTGTCTGCAACCGCGGGGCCGTATCCCTGCCCCTTGTTGGTGACCACATGCACCACCACCGGTCCATGGATGCGCGCGGCGTCGCGAAGCGCCTTCTCGACGGCCTGCAGATCGTGCCCGTCGATCGGTCCGCCGTACTTGAGGCCGAGCGTCTCGAAGAGCGAGATCGGCGCCACCAGCTGCTTCAGGGAGTTCTTCATGCGCCGGGCGGTCTCGTACGCGGAGTGCCCCACCGCCGGCAGCGAGCGCAGCGCGGTTCCCGCCGCATCCTTCGCTGCCTCGTAGCGTGGTGACAGGCGCAGATGCCCGAGGTTCTCGGCGATCCCGCCGACCGTCGGCGCGTAGCTGCGGCCGTTGTCGTTGAGGATGATCACCATCTCGGGCTTGAGCTGCCCGATGTTGTTGAGCGCCTCGTACGCCATGCCGCCCGTGAGCGCGCCATCGCCGACAACGCACACGACCTTGCCCGTCTCGCCACGCAGTTCGCGTGCGGTGGCGAAGCCGAGCGCGTAGCTGAGCCCGGTCGACGCATGCGAGTTCTCGATCAGGTCGTGCTCGGACTCGCGCCGCGACGGATACCCGCTGAGGCCGCCCTGCTGGCGCAGGGTCTCGAACTGACCGAGCCTGCCGGTGAGCATCTTGTGCACGTAGGCCTGGTGCCCGGTATCGAAGATGATCGCGTCGCGAGGGCTGTCGAAGACGCGGTGCATGGCGACCGTGAGCTCGACGACCCCGAGGTTGGGACCGAGGTGTCCACCGGTCCGCGAGACGGCGGTGACCAATTCCTCGCGGATCTCGGCGCAGAGGCGGGTCAGATCTTCCGGGCCGAGCCCACGCAGGTCGTCCGGGCCGGCGATCTCCTCGAGCAGCACATGGTCAGTCTAGTGGAGGGGGCATGAGCTGGCTCCTCGGCGGCTCGCGCGCGAAATGCCCACCCGAGCGGGTCGCGGAGCATGATTACCGGCCATGCAGGGATTGGAGCCGCGCGAGGCAGTGCTCGAATGCGCCGCGCGGGATGGGGATATCGCGGAGGGCGCGCTCTGGCTCGCTGCCGACGACTGCCCCGGCGTGGAGCCGGAGCCCTGGCTCGAGCGCCTCGATGAGCTGGCGGGTGAGCTGCGCACGCGCTGCGGGCTCCACGGCTGCGGGCCGTCCGATGCCCCGCTGGTCGGGGCCCTGCTCCGCGATCGCCTGCGCCTGCGCGGCGCGGGAGGTGGGGACCCGCGCGCCCACTACCTCCATACTGTGCTCGAACGCGGCGCCGGCGTGCCAATCGCGTGCTCGGCCATCTGGATCGCGGTCGGCGCCCGCGCCGAGATCCCCGTTGAGGGGGTGAACCTTCCCGGGCACTTCGTGGTGCGCGTCGACGGGCACCTCTTCGACACCATCGCAAGCGGTGAGCCCCTCGATGACGACGACGTCAAGCGCCTGGTCACGACATCGACGGGTCAGGAGATCGAACGCCTCGAGCCGGCCCAGATGGCCCGAGCCAGCGCCCGCGACATGCTCGCGCGGATGTCGCGCAACCTGCGCCGCTGCTATACGAGCCTCGAATGCTGGGACCAGGCGCTTCGCGCCGCGGACCGCTGCGTCGACCTGGTGCCGTCGCCCGCCGAGCGCCGCGATCGTGGTCTCCTCCTCTGGCGCATGGGGAGGGTCGTCGCGGCGCTCAACGACATCAACGCCTACCTCGAAGAGGCGCCCGAGAGCTGCTCCGATCGCACTGCGATGACCGAGGTCGCCGGCAGGCTCCGCGCCTTCCTCAACTGACCGAAGGGTTTGGCCGCGCGCCGGGGCTCAGTGCACCCCGATGATGAGCGACAGCAGCCAGAGCAACCCGATGAGCGCGAGGACCGTGAACGGCATCATCACGAACACGACGAACGAGAAGACGACGCGCTCGTCGGGCATCAATTCCGGCGCCCGCTTGCGGACGCGCAGATCGTGTGCGTACCAGTAGATCCCGCCGATGAGAAATCCCAGCAGCAGGAAGAAGATCCCGGCGAATGCGGAGACGATCCCCACCGCGTTGGGGGAGAGTGTGAACCGCCAGGCGGCCCCACCCGCGAGTGAGAGCAGCCCGCACGAGATGTAGCGGAGCAGCATCGGGACCGGACGCGGCTGCGTTGGGTCTGGTGCCTGTCGCCGCGTGGCGGCAGCCTTCTTCATGGCCACGCCAGGGCGGGAGTTGGAGGGCACGCGCCGAGTATAGGGACGGCGAGCCAGGCACCCGGTGGGGAGAGCGCCCACCGTCTGGCGCTCACCTACACTGGCGGGCACTGCGTCTGCGCACGGAGGACCCGGAACCATGACCGTGGGGTCTCGACTCCCCGACTTCGACCTCGAGACCAGCGGCGGCGATCGCGTGACCAACGCCGACCTCGAAGGCCGCCGCACCCTCCTGTACTTCTATCCGAAGGACGACACACCCGGCTGCACCCTCGAGGGCCAGGAATTCACCCGGCTCAACGATGCTTTCGCGGCGGCCGGCGTCACGGTCTACGGCGTCTCACCCGACAGCCTGAAGAAGCACCAGCGCTTCATCGAGAAATGCTCGCTCGGCATTCCCTTGATCAGTGACCCGGACCGGCGTCTCATCGAGTCACAGGGACTGTGGGTCGAGAAGAAGTTCATGGGACGGGAGTACATGGGCGTCGCGCGCAGTACGCTGCTGATCGGACCGGACGGCACCGTCGAGCGCGAATGGCGGGATGTCAAGCCCAGCGGGCACGCCGCAGAGGTCCTGGAGACCATCAACGGCGGTTAGGAGCGCGATCGCCGGGGCGCGGATCGAACTCGCCACGCTGCTCCGGCGGCGCGTCATCTTCGTCGTAGGGAAGGGAGGCACCGGCAGGAGCACGATGACCGCGGCGCTGGCGCTGCTCGCGGCCCGCGCCGGCAAGCGCGTCCTCGCCATCGACGTCGACGCCAAGGGCGAACTCGCCGCCGCACTCGGATCACCACCCGCGGGTTTCGCACCACGGGTGGTCCAGCACAACCTCTCCGTTCTGGAGCTCCGCACTGATGAGTCGTTCCAGGAATACCTGAACATCTATTTCAAGGTCCCGCGCGTGACCCGCCTGACCCCGCTGGCGCGCGTCTTCGACTTCATCGCAACCGGGGTGCCCGGCCCGCGCGACATGCTGGTGGTCGGCAAGATCGCGTATGAAGAGCGCCGCAAGGAGACCGGGGGCGGGTCGCCCTTCTGGGATCTCATCCTCGTCGACTCGGCGGCGGGTGGCCAGGCGGAGTCACATCTTGCGGCCCCCAAGGCGATGCTCACGCTCGTCCGTGGCGGGCTCATCCGCGCCCAGGTGGAGTGGATCGACGCCCTGATCCGCGATCCCCGCCGGACCTCGACGGTGCTCTGCGCGCTGCCCGAGGAGATGCCCGTGGTGGAGGCGATCGAGCTCAACGAGCGCCTGCGCAAGGGATCCGGCGTCGCCGTGGACGTCTGCCTGCTCAACCGTGCCGTCGATGCGCCGGTGACCGCGGCGCACCGCCGCTTCGTGGCCGCGATGACTGACCCGGAGCATGCCGGCGCGGTCGCCAAGCGCCTGGGAGGATCGCCGGAACCGCTCGCGGCCGGGATCGACCTCCAGGCACACCTTTACGACACCACCACCCGGTACCTTCGCCAGCTCCGCAACAAGCTTCCGATGCCGGTCGTCCCGGTGCCGTTCATCGTCGATCGGACCGGGCTCACCACCACGCGAGCCGTGGCCGACGCCCTCCACAGCAGGCTCGCATGAGCGCGAGCGAAAGCGTCCACGTCCCTGAGCGGCGGCGGAGCCCTCGCAACGAACCGGCGGGCCTCGGCAGCCGGCTCGCATCACTCGAAGTGGTGATCTGCTGCGGGAGCGGTGGCGTCGGCAAGACCACCATCAGCGCCGCGCTCGGGATGGCGATCGCCGCGGCTGAGGACAAGCGTGTGCTCGTCCTCACCGTCGACCCCGCGCGTCGCCTGGCGACCGCTCTCGGGATCAAGGGCATCGGGGCTGAACCCGTACGGATTCCGAAAGCACGCCTGCGCCGCGCCGGGATCAGCATCTCGGGCGACCTCGAGGCGGCGATGCTCGACATGAAGCAGGCGTGGGACCGGATGATCGAGCGCTACTCACCGGACCGTGCCACCGCGCAGCGCATCCTGCGCAATCCGCTCTACCAGCGGATCACGGACTCCTTTGTCGGATCGCACGAGTACGCGGCGATCGAGGCGCTCTATGAGCTCCACGACGCTGGCGAGTACGACTGCATCGTCGTCGACACTCCGCCGTCGCGCAACGCGCTCGACTTCCTCGAGGCGCCGAGCCGTCTCACCGACTACGTGGGCTCGCGCCTGCTGTCGATGCTCTCGGGTGGGCCGTCGCGTTTCGGCTTTCGAGCGATGAACTTTGCGGCGGCACCGTTCCTTCGACTCGCCGACCGTCTGCTCGGTGCCGAGGTGCTCGCCGAGGTCTCGGACTTCGTCCGGCAGCTGCAGCTGCTCTATGACGGGATCCAGGGCAGGGCACGCTCCGTGTACCGGCTGTTGCGCAGCCCGCAAACCGGTTTCGTCGTGGTGACCACCCTCGAGCAGGGTCCCTTTGCCGAGGCGGAGTTCTTCTGCGCCAAGCTGCGCGAATTCAAGATGCCGCTGCGCGCCATGGTGGTCAACCGCGTGCTCCCGGACGTCTTCCGTGACTCCGGCGGGGTTGCGGCTGCGACGACCCTCGTCGAGGACCCCAAGGTTGCGTCTTCGCTGAGCGACGAGCTGCACCAGCGCGTCTCGACGGACATGGCGCGCTTCGTCGGCAGGACCTTTCTCAACCGCAACACGCTCGCGCAGCGCGAGGCGCGTCAGCTGACGAAGTTGGGACGGATCGGCGACGTGCCGATCGTGCGCATGCCGCTCTTCAGCGAGGAGGTCTCCGAGCTCGAGGGGTTGGTGCGTATCGCGAAGGCGCTCTGACCCACAGGCCGCGGGGCCCACGCCCGGAAGGCGTCAGCCCTGCCCTGCGAGCAGGCGCATGCGCGCGCTGTGACGTCCGAGTGGGTGTCCATCGCCGATGACGTCGAGGACCGGCGGATCCTCGAGCCGTACCACCGAGCAGTCGCCCGCGGTGACACGCGACACCGCCTCGATCATCGCGGGGTCGGCGGTGCTGAGCATGACCTGGTGTGTTGCAGACAGGTCGTGCAAGAACTCGATGAACAGGTCGCGGCGCATCGGGTCGGAGGTGAGCAGCGGTTCATCGAGCAGGAGCGGTGTGCGCTCGCCACCTCCGCCGAGCACCTCGCAGAGCGCAAGCCGGAGGAGGAGCGCGACCTGATCACGAGTGCCGTGCGACACCGCGTCGAGCGGCACCATGTCGGGACGTTCGTGGCCGAGCAGGCCGAGGGCGAAGTGATCGGTGTCGACGTTCACCTCCATATACCGCGCCCCGGTCAGCAGGCTGAGCCGGCTGCCCAGCGACTCGGCGAGACGAGGAGCGAGCTCGCGATGGGTCACCCGCGACGCCGCCTCGATCAGCTCGGCAGCACGTCGGAGCGCCTTGAGCTGCCGATGTCCCCGATCGCGCGCGGTTTCGCAAGCCTCGCGCTCATCCTCCAGGTCCGCGATATTGGGCATGGTGTCGAGCACGCCGCCGAGACGCGCGCGCAGCTCGCGTGCCTGATCGCCTGCCGACGCCGCCGCACGGCGCGCCCGCTCCGCCTCCAGGTCGAGTGCCTGCAGGACTCCGACGTCCGGCGGGCCTGTCACAAGAGCCTCGGCGGGGTCGCCACCGCATTGCATGAGCTGTTCGGCGAGCCCGGTCTCCAGGCTCTCGAGCGTGGCGGCGTCGCCACCGAGCGCGTGCGTGGCTCGCTGCAGCTCATCCAGGCGGCGCCGCGCGGTGTCGTGGCGGCGCCTCGCCTCGCACGCATGGTGGAAGCCGGCCAGCGCATTGGACGCGTCACCTTCAGGAACGCGGATACCCGCGGCTTTGAAGATCGTCCGCAGCCGGATCTCGAGGTTGGCCACTGCCCGGACCGAGCGGTCCACGTCCTCGCTGGACTGGGCGCCTGCCGACTCCTCGGCTGCGAGCACCGCGTCCTCGGCGAGCAGCTCGTCGCGCCGGCGCCACTTGAGGACCATCGCGTCGACGCGGTCGAGCACCCGCTGCGCCCCGGCGATCACTGCGTCAGGGGTTGCCTCGGCGCCGCGATGTGCATCGACGATGCCCGCTTCTGCCGCGAGCGAGCGGCAGCGCTCGAGCAGGGATGCAAGGGCAACCTGCAACGCCTCGGCATCACCACGACGCCGTGACGTGCGCAGCTCTGCGTCGTCCAGTGCTTCGTGGAGCGTACGCAGCACGGGCAGCCGATCCTGCAGCCGGGCCAGCTCGGCTGGATCGACACCTGCATCGAGAGCGATCGCCGTCGCGGCGGCGCGCGCCTGCGATGCGGCGGACGACCGCACCCATGCGCGCCAGACGCACCCTGCAACCGCCAGCACACCGATGACGCCGGCCGCCAGCGCGGCGGTTGTCAGGTGTCCTCGGGCGAGCTCTGCAGCGGTGACCACCGTGATCGTCGCGCAGGCAACGGCCGCGAACGCGAACAGGCGGCCACCCGCTTGGGCCGCCTCGAGGTTGGGAAGGAGCTCGTCGATCACGCCTGCCGGGAGGCTTCGCAGTCCGGTCGCCGCGATCTCGCGACGAAGAGCCGCCTCGCGTGCGTCGTCACCTCCGTTTCGGCGTGCTGCAGTCGCGACCGCGATCAACTCGCCACGCAGGCGCTGCGAACGCTCGCCGACGTCGCCGCCCAGGTCGTCGGCGAGTCCGATGGCGGCGATGCCCCCGGCGATCTCATCGCGCCGGGCTCGGATGGGGCGCAGCCTCTCCCCGGCGGCCTGCCAGCGCGCTGCCGCACCCTCGGCATTGACCTTGGCCTGGGCCAGCTCGCCACCGAGGGTGGTGACCTCGGTCTCGACATCGAGCGGAAAACCGGCATACGACGCAGTCGCGTCGAGCTCCGCCGCCCGTACCTTCGCCTCACGAACCGCTTCCGCGAGACGGACACGGCGGTCGGCGACCTCGGCCAGGCGCCCGGCAAGACGCGCGCGTTCTGCCGCCACCCAGCGTCCTGTCTCGGTCGCATGCGTCATGTCGAGCGTCGCCAGGCGTTCCTGGTCGACCGCGACGGCCGCCAGCCGGGTGCGGGCGTCGGCGAGGGTGCGATCCAGGGTGCGAAGGCGGGCGGTAGCGACCCCGAGTGGACTGGACGTGCGTCGCTCGGATCCAACTCGATCCATCGCATCGCGGATGCGCACCAGAGCCTGGGCCGCGGTCACGCCGCGGCGAGTATCGGCGAGACGCTCGATGGCCTCCTGCAGCTGGCCCGCGCGCTGGCGCGCGCTCTCGGGCGCGTCGATGCGCAACCCGTCGTCGCCGAGCCACGCGGTGGCGCAGAACACGGACTCATCGATGCCGAGATGAAATCGTCCTGGGGTCACGGCGCGTCCGCTGCGCAGCTCGTCGGTCAGCTCCGAGCCCCCGAGCTCGAGCACCTGCACCGACTGCTCGCGCGTGTCCAGCCGGCGTGCGACCCGGATGCGACGCCCGTCGTCGAGCTTGTAGGTGAGCGCGAGCCCGTAACCCCCGCGGGTCCAGGGCTCGTAGCGTGCCCAGTCGCTGCGATCGACGGCGCGACCCTGTCCACCGGCATCCATCCCATAGAGCGCTCCCCGAACCGCGCGGAGCAGCGTCGATTTGCCGGACTCGTTGCGGCCAGCAACGACGGTAACTCGCGGGTGCAGCTCGGTGGTGATGTCCTGGAGACATCCGAAGCCTGTGATCTCGAGACGCTCGAGGATCATCGCAGCCCGACTTCGACGCCGGAGAGCGCCATCAGTCCGTAGCGAAGCGCGTCCTCGAGCACTTCCGCTTCGTCGGGATCAGCATCCTCAGCCGCGCTGGTTGCCGCGCGCACGAATGCGCCACGAGTGCTCTCCTCGAGCAACGCCGTCTCGAGGTCGATGTACGGTGCGGTGCGATCACGCACCTTGACGGCCGCGAGGTTGAGACGCTCGCGCACCGCGAGCTCGACGGTGAACGTGTCCAGCGACACCGACGAGTCGATCGCGCCGCTGATGTCGACGCGGATCATCGTCCGCTCCGAGTCGCCGTATCCGGTCGACGCGCAGTGCATGGTGACCTCGTCGATCACCGCCTCCACCGTGCCGCACTCGTCGGTGTCGCACTGCACCGTGAAAACGGACCAGCGGTTGGTGTCGTGGGCGACGAAGCGGACGTCGCCCCGTTCGGCGATCTCGACGACCACGGGACCACGCCCCCCCTCATCGTCGAAGCCGAGCGGTTCCGGTGTCCCCGGGTACAGCAGGCCGGTGGTCGAATCGAGCCGCCGGCGGTGGTAGTGGCCGCACAGCGCGGCGGCGAAGCCGGCGGCGCGGATCCGCTCCGCGTGGAACGGGCCGTGGATCGACTTCCCCTCGGGCCGGGATCCGAGCTCGGCGCCGTGGAAGAGGGCGAGATGCACCCCGGATTCGGCCGTGGCTGGGGAGGTGCCGAGCGGATCGCCCTGCCAGGCCGGCTCCCGGTGCGCCAGTCCCCAGACGGTGAGGCCGTCGGCGAGCTCCACCGGCTCGAAGTCGGTGCTGCCGAAGACGGTGACGTTGGACGGCCACTCGACTCGCCGGTAGATCGACGCGGGGAGCAGCGCGTCGTGGTTCCCGGGCGCGATCAGCACCCGCATCGGCTGCCACGACGCGAAGGTCTCGGCAAGGAACCGGCCGGTGTCCACGCCGGCGCGCTCGTGCTCGTACAGATCTCCCCCGATGGTGACCGCCACGCAGTCCTGCGCGATGGCCAGGCGTCCGGCACTCGTGAGTGCGTCGCGGAGGCCCTGGCGCCGCCGCCGCGCGAGTTCCCCCTGACAGCCCATGGAGGCGAACACCCGATCGAGGTGAAGGTCGGAGAGATGAAGGAGACGTATCGTCAATGGGGTGCTGGGAATCAGAACGGCGACCTGAGAGCGAACGTCAGTTCGCACAGCCTATCACAGGTTAATTGGGGAAACTTCTGGCACAATTGAGGCGTACCGACGATGGTTGCCTGGCCGAATAGCCCGGTTCGAGTCGGATCATCGGGTGGGGGATCAGGTGGACATTCGGTTGCATTTGTCTCGGCGTTACAGCCAGGCAGGGGCGGGGATCGTCGGCGCTGCAGTGGCGATCAGGGTGCTCGCGCTGCCTGTGACCCCGGGAGTGCGGCTGCTGGACGCACTGATGGCGGCGGCGGCCATGTGCATCGGTCTCGTGCTTTTGCGCCTGCCTTCCGCCCTGGAGCCGCACCGCCAGGCGGTGTCGGTCGCCGGCGCGGTCGGGTACGCGGTCGTGGCCGCGATTGGGCTGTGGGCTGCCGCCGCCCACTTGCCGGACTTCGGGGTGGTCGCCGGGGTCGTCTTCACCGCCATCCTCATCGGCCTGGACACCGACGCGCCGCAGACCGGCCCGGCGCGCACCTCGGCATCGCTCAACCGGCTCCCGTGGGCGCCCGCCCTCGTGGTCGCCGCGGTGGTGCTGGCCATATTCATCGTGCTGTGGCTGATCGCAGCCCCGCCGTCCACCGGGATCCCGACCCTCACGGTGGCCGTGGCGGCGATGGTCGGCGTCAAGCTGCTCGCCACCGGCGGCGCCGAGCGGAGCCTCGACCGCCTGGACTCGGACACCCGCCGCGGGCTCGTCTCCTCGGCTCTCGGCCGCAAGCTCGGCGTCGCTCGGGACGTGACCTCGGTGGCGTCGGCAGTCCTCGAGGCGTGTCGCGAGATCTTCCCTGAGACGTCCACCGGGATGGTGCTCATCAACGACCCCGCCGACGGCCTGCTGAAGTCGCCCGGCGCATTTCTGTCGTCCGGGGGGGTGGGATCTGGCGGCCCGGCATATGAGCTCGCTCCCGGCGAGGGTCTGGGTGGCGCGGTGTTCGTGGCCGAGCGAGCCGAGCTGTGGCCGACCACGCTGTCGGCCTCGATGGCCCAGGCGAGCCTGCGGGAGGCGAACCGAGTTCGTCTGCGTCGGTCGAAGCTCGGGTTCATCCGCTCCGCCATCGGTGCTCCGCTGCGGGTCGACGGCACGACGATCGGCGCCATCCTGCTCACGTCCGAACGACAGGAGAACGCCTGGGGGGAATCCGACGCGCCGATCATCGAAGCCCTCGCCGACGAGGCCGCGCGTGCGATCGAACGCGCGCGACGCCATGAGGATGAGATGGCGAAAGCCCAGCTGGACGCGGTGACCGGCATGGCGACCCGTCCGCACCTCCTCGCCGTCGTGGACAAGGAGCTCGCTCGGGCGTCGCGTCGCGAGGGAACGCTCGCGTTGATCATGGCCGACATCGACGAATTCGGCGACCTCAACGACCGCTTTGGACATGACGCCGGCAACCAGGTCCTGGAGATCTTCGCAGGCGTGCTCCGGGCGATCCTTCGCCGCGAGGACAGCGCGGCGCGCTTTGGTGCCGATGAGTTCGTGTGCGTGCTCCCGGGAGCCGACCGCGACCAGGCGCGAGCGGTTGCCGCCCGCATTCAGCAGCGCTTCACCGCAGACAGCTCTGGAGACCAGGCTCTGGGCCGGTCCGGCGCCACGGCATCGGCGGGTATCGCCGTCTATCCCACCGATGCGCAGGATGTCGGAGCTCTGCTCGATGCCGCCGCCGGTGAGCTCGATGCGGCCAAGGCGTCGCGCGAGTTGACCGGCCGTTCGCGGCTCAGGCGCCGGGTTCGGGACGTCGCGACGAATTGACATCGACAGGCGAATAGTTCTACACTGAAACTATTCGCCCACCGAACAGTCGAGGCATGCCCGTGAGCCAGGCACCGGTCATCACGCCAACAACGCCTCCGCGGAGCACGGCCGCCGGCGATCGCCGCGATGAGCTGGCTCATCTGCTGTTCGACTACATCGGTGGTCTCAAGCGGCGCCTCATGGCCAGCGTCCCTGAGGAGCTGAAGGACGAGTTCGGTGCGGTCACCTGGCACCAGCTCGGTGCCCTCGAGCAGCTGCGGACGGCCACCGAGACCTCGCCCGGAGCCACCATGAACGAGATCGCGCGCATGCAGCAGTGCGCGCTGAGCTCCGCCAGCGCGCTCGTCGACCGCGTCATCCGTGTCGGCTTCGCGGAGCGGCGCAGCGACCCGGAGGACCGGCGGATCATCCACATCGTTCCCACCAGGCTGGGCCTCGATATGCTCGCCCGCTTCGATTCGGCGAGGAAGGCCGTTGCGCTCGAGGCGCTGGCGCCGCTGAGCGACGAGGACCTCGAGCGGCTCGTCGTCCTGATGAGCAAGATCGTCGACTCTCCCGAGCCGGGAGACGTCAAAGAGGTTGCGCATGACTGAGGTCCTCGACCGCCCCGACGTCTCGGCATCCGACGTCGGTTCCGCCGGCGGCGACAGCGGTGTCGTGAGCGCTCCAACGGGACGCTTCGACTACAAGTGGATCGCGCTCGGTGTGGTGCTGCTCGGGACGATCATGACGATCCTCGACGCGACCATCGTCAACATCGCGATACCAACGCTGCAGGTTGACCTCAAGGCCGGCTCGTACGCGGACATCTCGTGGGTGGTCACCGGCTACATGCTCGCGCAAGGCGCGGTGATTCCAATGGCCGGGTGGGCGACCGATCGTTTCGGAACCAAGCGGTTGTATCTCATCACCATCGCGCTGTTCACGGTCGCTTCGATGGCATGCGGCGTTGCGCAGAATCTTCCCGAGCTGGTCATCTTCCGCGTCCTCCAGGGACTTGGCGGCGGCATGCTGATGCCGATCGGCATGACCATCATCATGCGTGCGGTCGGACCCCAGAACATGGGACGGGTCATGGGGATCTTCGGAATCCCGATGCTGCTCGCGCCCGCGGTCGGGCCGGTCCTCGGCGGCTGGTTCGTGCAGGACTTCTCGTGGCGGCTCATCTTCTACGTCAACGTTCCAATCGGCCTGATCGCATTCGCATCGGCGTGGCGCTTCCTCACCGAGTCGGACAGGGCGCACGGACTGCGACTCGACACGTTCGGTCTTCTGACCGCGCCACCCGCTGCGGTCGCAGTCATGTACGCGGTCGACCAGAGCATCACGCTGGGCTGGGGATCGTTGCTGGTTGTGAGCCTGCTGGTCGGTGCTGCAGTGCTCCTCGCCGCGTTCGTGCTCTCGCAGCTCGGACGCCGGCGCGCGGCGACGCTGCTCATGATGCCGCTCGCCGCGGGCGCGTTGCTGGTGGCGCTGCGCAACGGTTTCGTGGACGGCTGGACCGCACTCGACACGATCGTGATGTTCGTGGGTGCGGCGCTCGCGCTGGTCAACCTGACGATCGGCAATCGCGGCAACCCGGAGCCGTTGCTCCAGTTGCGCCTCTTCCGCGACTCGACGTTCTCGTGGTCGATGGGCCTCAGCTTCATCATCGTCACCGCGCTCTTCGGCGGCATGTTGTTGCTGCCGCTGTACCTCCAGGAGGTGCACGGGTACAGCCCGCTCGAGACCGGACTCCTGTTGCTGCCACAGGCGATCACCGCGGCAGTTGCGATGCCGCTCGGCGGCTATCTCACCGACCGCATCGGGCCGCGTCCCGTCGTCGCAACCGGCATGGTGATGCTCGCGGGCGGCGGGTTCCTGCTCGCGCAGATTCACCCCACCTCATCCAACTGGCTGGTCGTCAGCGCGCTGCTGCTGCGCGGATTCGCGATGGGGTTCTCGATGATGCCGTCGATGGCCGCGGCGATGGCGCGCGTCCCGCATCATCTCAGCTCGAGCGCATCGAGCATCTCCAACAGCCTCCAGCGCATCGGCTCGTCGATCGGCATCGCCGTGCTGGTGACGGTGCTTGCCGCGCAGTTCACGACCGCCATCGGCCAGGCATCGTGCGCACCGTCAGCAGCGGTGGTCAGCGCCGCATCCCCTGCGGGCCAGCAGCTCACCACCGCCGAGTTTTGCAAGAGCCTCGAGGGTCAGTACGCATCGCTCATCCAGAACGGCGGTCAGCCGTCGACGACGGCGACGGTCGCGCCCGTGGTGGCGAAGTTCGGTCAGACCTACGCGTCGGACGCGCTCAGCACATCGTTCGACCGGACCTTCGCGTTCATCACCATCCTGACGCTGCTCGGCGTGATTCCCGCGCTGTTCCTGCGCAGACCTGAGAAGACCGCATCCGGACACATGCCGCAGCTCGATGCCGCGTAAGGTCCTCGTCCTCGGCGGCACCGACTTCGTCGGCCCGGCGGTGGTCGATGCCGCGCTTGCGCGCGGCGACGAGGTCACGATCTTTCATCGCGGGCAGACGGGGTCCGCGCCCGAAGGCGTCCGAGTGATCCACGGCGACCGCACCAACCCGAGCGACCTCGAGCCGGTCACCGGTGAGGCGTGGGACATGGTCGTCGATGCGTGGTCGCGGGCGCCGCGCGTTGTGCTCCAGTCGGCGCAAGCACTTGAGCCGCATGCGGCGCGATACGTCTACATCTCGACGATCTCGGTGTACGCCGAGGCGCACGAAGGCGTCATCACGGAGGCATCGCCGACGGTCGATGCGCGTCCCGATGCCGACACGACCGACTATCCCGCGGACAAGCGCGGCGCCGAGCTGGCAATCGAGAGCGTGTTCGGCCGCGAACGCGGTGTCTTCGCCCGGCCCGGGCTGATTCTCGGACCGCGCGAGAACATCGGCCGTCTGCCCTGGTGGCTGCGTCGCATCGCGGCCGGCGGCGAGGTGCTCGCGCCGCAGCCGCAGGACCTCGCCGTGCAGTACATCGATGCACGAGATCTCGCCGCGTTTGCAATCGACACAACGCTCAACGGAGCGGTCAACGTGTTGAGCCGGCCGGGTCACACCACCATGGCCGGCGTGCTCGACCTCTGTCGCGAGGTCACCGGTTCGAATGCAACGTTCACCTGGGTCGACGCCCAGTTCCTGCTCGACAACAAGGTCGAGCCGTGGACCGAGCTGCCCATCTGGGTGCCGCCGATCGGCGACATGGAGAGCTTCTACTCCTGCGACTCTTCGCTCGCGTTGCGATCGGGACTCACGTGCCGCCCCGCACGCGACACGGTGCAGGACTGCTGGTCGTGGTTGCATGACAACCCCGAGTGGCAACAGGTTGTTGCCCCGAATCGTTCACGCGTCGGCCTTGATCCGGAGCGGGAGCATGCGTTGCTCGCCGCCTGGAAGGATCACTCGCCGGCTTCGCGATAGCGGCGCTGCCGCTGGGCGACGAGCTCGTCAATCGGTATCGCGCACAGCTCGTCGAGGTTGCGGATCACCGCTCCACGAATGGCGGCGATGACCAGTGACGCGTGCGCGTGCGCACCGGGCGCCGGTTCGGGGATGAGCTCGTCGACAAGGCCGATACGTTGCGCCGTCTCCACACCGGGACGGAGCGCTGCGGCAGCTCGAGCACGCTGTCCCGCGTCGCGATAGAGGATGGCGGCGCACGTCTCCGGCGGAGCGACCGTGTAGACCGCGTTCTCAAGGGCGAGCACCCGGTCGCCCAGGGCGAGTGCCAGCGCACCACCCGAGCCGCCCTCGCTCAGCACCACGCTGACCGTCGGCGTGCGCAGACCGAGCATGCAAAGCAACGCATCGGCAATCGCCCACGCCTGGCCGCGCTCCTCCGCGCCGATCCCCGCATGTGCCGCGGGCGTATCAACCAGGCAGACCACCGGCATCGAGAACTTCTCCGCCTGGCGCATCAGCCGCACCGCCTTGCGATACCCCTCGGGATGGGGCATCCCGAAGTTGTGGAGCGCGCGCGTCATCGGGTCGGTGCCCTTCTCCTGACCGATCACCATGACCGAGCGGCCGCCGAGGCGGGCCGGGCCGCCGACCACGGCGCGGTCGTCGCCGAAGAGCCGGTCGCCGCGCAGCTCCGTCCATCCCCCGGTGATGGCGGAGATCACCTGGAGCGCGCGGGGGCGCTCTGGATGCCGGGCCAACTCGACCGCCGCAAAGGCGATCCGTTCGCGTTCGGTGGTCTCGATCGTGCTGCTCATGCTCGTCCCGAGTAGATGCGGATCAGCGTCCCGACCGTGTCGCGGAGGCGGCTTCGCTCGACGACAGTGTCGACCATCCCGTGGGCGAGCAGGAACTCGGCGGTCTGAAACCCCTCCGGCAGCTTGTCGTGCGTGGCCTGCTCGATGACCCTGCCACCCGCGAACCCGATGCGCGCTCCCGGCTCGGCGATGATCACGTCCGCCTGCACGGCGAAGGATGCGGTGACGCCGCCGAAGCACGGATCGCCGAGGATGCTGATGTACGGCAGCCGGGCGGCGATCACCTCGGCCACCGCAGCAGAGCAACGAGCCATCTGTGCAAGCGATGCGATGCCTTCCTGCATCCTCGCGCCACCGGACGTGCACACCGCCACCAGCGCACGGCGCTCCTCGACGGCCATCTCGCAGGCGCGGGCGAAGATCTCGCCGGCACCGCTGCCAAGCGACCCGCCGAGAAACGCGAAGTCCATGCAGGCAAGCATCACCGGGTTGCCCGCCAGCGTCGCCCGTGCGGTGAGGAAGGCCTCATGCAGGCCGGTGCGCTCGCGCGCCCTGGCAACGCGCTGCGGGTAGGGGACGCCGTCATCGAAGCCGAGGGGATCGCGATCACCAACCTCGAAGAGCAGCGTCTCAGCAGTGTTCGGGTCGGCGAGTTGCGCGATGCGCTGGGCAGCGCCCACCACACCGTGGTGGCCGCACTCGGAGCACACGTTGAGGTCGGCGGCGTAGCGCTCGGCAACGAAGCGGCGCTTGCAGCGCGGACACGCGACTGTCCCGGTGGTCGGTGCGGTGGGCCGGAGTTCGGGTCCGGGCGCCTGTAGCCGGTTTCGCGGCGCCTGTCGCCGCGACGTCACCCCGTCGGCGCGATCCATCGCAGAGCGATGCCACCCCATACGACGCCGGATCCGAAGGCGATGCAGACAACCCGGTCGCCGGAGCGCAGCCGGCCGGTCTCGACGGCCTCGGAAAGCGCGATCGGGATCGAGGCCCCGCTGGTGTTGCCGTACCGATCGATGTTGATCACCACCCGGTCGAGCGGCAGGGCGAGGCGCTTTGCCACCGCCTCGATGATGCGCAGGTTTGCCTGGTGGGGCACGAGCAGGGTGACGTCGTCCAGCGACCAGCCCGCCTCGGCGCACACGGTCCGAGCCGCGTCGGCCATGCGCTCGACGCCGAGCCGGAAGGTGCCCTTGCCGTACATCCGCAGGCCGTTTTCACTCTCTTCGTCGCCCGCCTTGGGGCCGTAGTAGATGAGGTCGGCCTCGCCGCCGTCGGCGCCCCACTGGATCCCTTCGATGCCGCCGGCGTCGGAGACGCCCAGCACCGCGGCCCCTGCGCCGTCGCCGAAGAGCACGCAGGTNNCGCCAGGCCGAGGCGGCGCTGCACCAGGCACGCGGTGGAAGGGAGCGGCGAGTCCGGCGACACGGTGGCGACGATCAGCGCATCGACGCTGTCGACACCCGCGGCTGCCATCGCCCTGCGACCGGCTTCGGCGGCCATCATCGAGGTGGTCATCCCCGACGCGATCTTGCGGCGTTCCCGGATCCCGGTCCGCTCGAGGATCCACGCATCGGACGTCTCCACCATCGCCTCGAGGTGGGCGTTGGTGATGATCTCATCGGGTACGTACGAAGCGATCCCCAGGATTGCCGCCGTCCGCGTGCTGCCTGGGGGGACGCCGACGGGCGCGGGCGTGGGGGCGTGAAGGATCGCCATCTCGACAGAAGCTTAGGCGAGGTCCGGGGGTTACGTCACCGTTGCGGTGATGTACATTTCCGGATCGAGATGCTCGGCAGCCTGCTCGCCGNNGGGCTCACCCGTGCTCAGATCATCTCGTTCTTCATTGTCTTCGTCATCTTCAACGCCTACGTCGTGCTGATCGTGATCGGGCTCGTGTCCTTCTACTTCACCTCCAAGCCGCGGCACGGAGTGGTGCGCACGGCCGCCATCTGGCACTTCATCGCCATCGTGTGGATGCTGATGGCGTTCATCGGGACGGTCTGGGGTGCTCCGGCCGAGAAGACGTTTCTGACCCCGACAGGACTGACCACGCTCGGCATCGGCCAGCGGGCTATCAACGAGTTCATCAGCATGGGCTTTGCTTTCATTGCCGTGGTCTGTATGGCGATCGGCTACAGGCGCGCCGCCAAGCAGAACAGCCAGATACGAGAAGAAGTTCTCGCCGCGGTTTAGCTCGGCAGTCAGTTGGCTCCCATCCCCTGTCGCCCAACCACACAGCAACCGTGACTGCGAAGCGGTCTCAGCGCAGCGAGAACGAAAGGATCGACGCGGGATTCAGCAGCGCGAAGGCGCGCTGGACGGCATGCGTCTCGTTGGTGATGGCGGTGATCCAGAGGGCTGAAAGGTTGGTCACCGGCAGGAAATCGCCGGGGTGCCGCTCGAGGTGATCCTGGAGGTCGTTGCCGGGGGACAGGTGCACGTCGCCCACCAGCGAGATCGCCGAGGTGTTGATGGAGGCCGCGTACGGCACGGTCTCCCGCCACATCGCGGAGTTGCCGTCGGGCAGCTCCTCGAGCGGGGAGACGAGGATCACCCCGGCCTTGGCGATGGTCACCCGCGGCTCGAGGCGGCTCAGGACCGGGTAGTTGGTGGAGAGCGGTTCGGCACGCGAATTCCTGACCTGAAGGAACGCACCGAACCGGTTGATGCTGTCGCTGAGGCGTTCCGCGCCGATGACCTCGAGCTCGCCCGTCAACCGGATGAAGGTGCCGTAGATCTCGACCTCACGCCATCCGCTCACAGGCATCAAAGGCTACTCTCCGGCGGTCGCCACCGGCACCTCCGACCCGGCACGCGGTGTCATGCGCTCGGTGACGTATCCTTTCGGCCGTCTGACGCTCCGAACACGAGATATGGAACGCCTCATAGTCGCTCTCCGCACTGATTTCGGATGCTTTGCCATCATCGTTGCATTCCTCGTGATCATGATTTCGGCGATCGTCTTCGCCAACATCCTCACCCCCCCGGCAAGCAACCCACTGCTATAGCCAGGGATGAGTCTCACCCCGCTCCCCGGTCAGGCCGCATTGGCGCTGGAAGCTCGTAAACTTCCCCGAGGCTCGAGCCCCCTCATGAGGACTGTATGGCGCTGAATCCGTACGAAACGCCGCGGGGGAAGATGCGCGCTCGCGCCGAGGCGACGAGACGTCAGTTCCTGATGATCATGGGTGGACTCGCCGCGGCCGGAGCGAGCCTGTTCGGCGGCATCGAGGTCCTCAAGTTCATGTTCCCGCAGGCGTCCGGGAATGCGCCGGCACTATTCAAGACCTCATTCACCTTCGCTGCGCTGACCGGCGGGGTCGTCAGCGGCAAGGCCGTGACCCCGGTCAACGTGCTCTCCGAGACGGACAAGCGCGTCACCGTGGTGCTCGACGACGCCGGCATCTACGCGGTGTACCTGGTGTGCACACATCTCGGTTGCACCCCGAACTACGTCACCGACGTGACCACCGGCTCCGGTGTGGCACCGACCGTCGCCGAGGCGCGCGGGGTGCGCACCGCGAGTCAGCGTCTCCCCAATGGTTGGGCGTGCCCCTGTCACGGCAGCCGGTACTTCATCGACTCGACGAACTTCTACGGCCCGGCGCCGCGGCCGATGGACTGGGTGAACATCGAGGTCACCCCGGACGGCTTCTTCGCGGTCGACCGGGGCACGCTGGTCGCCACGCGTGGACCTGGGGACAACACGCCGCCACCGTGGCGATTGCTTGTCAGCACACAGAAGAGCAACGGCAAGACCTACGGGGTCTAAGAGGAGGCGGGCTGAGCGAATGAGGGGTCCAGGTCGATGAGCGCAACACCGGACCAGGCCAATCCGGTTCGCGCGTTTGTCGCGCAGCTGTGGGGATCAGTTTTCCGTCACGGTCTGCCGACCAACGACAAGGTCGCCGCTCGCACCGCGCTGACCAACTTCTTCCTGCACATCCATCCGGTGCGGGTCAAGAAGTCCGCGGTGCGCGTCTCCTACACGCTGTGTCTCGGCGGCCTCTCGTTCTTCCTCTTCATCCTGCTGACGATCACCGGGCTCTTTCTGATGTTCTATTACATCCCCTCGGTGGATACGGCGTATCAGAACGTCTCGGATCTGCAGTTCGTCGCCGTCTTCGGCGACATCATCCGGAACATGCATCGCTGGGCGGCGCACGCGATGGTGATCACCGTCTGGCTGCACATGGCGCGCGTGTTCTACCAGGGCGCCTACAAGCCGCCTCGGGAGTTCAACTGGGTGATCGGCACCTTCCTGCTTCTGATCACTCTGCTGCTGTCGTTCTCCGGCTATCTCCTTCCCTGGGACCAGCTCGCCATCTGGGCGATCACGGTCGGCACCAACATGGCCAAGTACGCCCCGATCGTGGGGCCCTACACCCGATACCTCCTGCTCGGTGGCGACCAGGTAGCACAAGGTGCTCTGATTCGCTTCTACGTCTTACATGTCATCGCCCTGCCCCTGGTCGGCTTCTTGCTGATGGTCGTACACTTCTGGCGCGTCCGTAAAGACGGGTTCACAGGAGGCCTCTGATGGCAACCGTCGTCGAGGGAGGACGCGACCCGCGCGGCACAGTCACGCCGCGTCCGCAAGCACCCGTACCGGGCCCTGAGCTCGCGAGCACGCCGCTGGTCATCCGCCGTCGCGAGGACGAGGAGACCGTGGTCACGTTCCCGTACCTGGTGTGGCGGGAGTTCCTCGCCGGGCTGGCGGCGTTCTGCTTCCTGCTCCTGGTCTCCATCCAGATCAACGCGCCGCTGCTCTCGCGCGCCAACACATCGATCACCCCGAACCCGGCCAAGGCGCCCTGGTACTTCGTGGGCCTTCAGGAGCTGCTCGAGCGCTTCCCGCCGATCATGGCGGGCGTCGCGTTCCCGAGCTTCGTGATCATCTTCATGATCCTGACCCCATATCTCGATCGCAACCAGAGTCGGCGCCCTCAGGACCGCAAGGTGGCGATCGTCCTCTTCACGATCTACATGTGCCTCGCCGTGGCGTTCGTCGTCATCGGCGAGTTCTTCCGCGGTGAGGCCTTCAACTGGGACTGGACGCTGATCCTCGGACACCCCGGACTGAGCTCGCCGGTATGAGAACGCGGATTCTGTTCGTCGCCCTGAGCGTCGTTCTGCTCGGCCTTGTGGGGTGGGCCGCGTTCAAGGACTCGACGAGCCGCACGTACATCACCATCCAGGAGCAGTACCAAAAGGACTACCCGAGCTCGGACTTCAACGTCCAGGTACAGCAGCTCTTCCCGAGCTTCCCGCAGGCGACCATCGAGGGTGATACCTACCGTGTGGAGCGCTGCATCTCCTGTCATGTGCCCGACATCGCCACCATCGGACCGGTGGAAGCGGCCGAGCGCTTGAGCCAGGACTTCTTCAAGTACGAACCGGATGCCAAGCAGCTCGCCGCCGAGTACCACCTGACCGGCATCCATCCGGCGTACGTGACCGCGACGGGGGGCAACTACCCGCCGTCGATGAGCTACGCGGCGTACGGACCGGACGGGTTCACGTCATTCACCTACACGCCGTACACACCACCCGGCGCCGCGCCCGCCAAGCCGGTGACCGTCGAGCAGGCGGGCCCGCTCCCCTCGTTCCTGGATCCGGACACCGACTACGGCAGCGCCAGCGGCCCCGCGACCGGTGAGCTCGGCATCGACCAGATCGGCTGCATCGTCTGCCACAACGGCAACCGCCTGAGCGTCGACGAGGCTGACGCGCACCAGAACCTCATCATCAACCCCGAGTATTCCTTCACCGAAGGAGCCCAGCTCTACTACCAGAACTGCGCCCGGTGCCACGGCGGCCTCGGTGAGGGCGGCGCCGGTCCGCCTCTGAACAACCAGGACCGTCTCGGGTACTACAACGAGGACTACTACTACCGCTGCATCATGTACGGCTTCACCGGCTTCGAGCACTACGGCAGCATCATGCCCAACTGGGGCGGGATCGCCAGTGACTACAACGAGCAGGCCAATCCGCCAGGCCCCGGCGCGGTTGTCAACACCTCCCCGGTCCTGAGCCAGGCCCAGATCAACATCCTCATCCAGTTCATCCGCCAGTGGGAGGACTACAGCACCCTTCCATGAGCACGCAACCATGAAGCGCCGCAGCACCTTCGCGCGAGACCTGATCGGAACGATCTGCGTCTTCATCGGTCTGCTCGTCTTCACGTTCGTGCTGATCTACGGCGAGTTCCTGCTCGAGAACTTCAAGGCGCACTGAGAACATGCCCCTCCCATTGCTCGCAGAGCTGTACCCCGGCGAGGCCGGCTGGGGTGACGTCCTCTTCGTAGGCATCTGGTCATTCGGCACGCTGCTGCTCGCGGCGTACTACCTCTACCGGGCCTTCGTCGGGCGATGACCGCGAATCCACTGCTGGGCGGCCGCGCCCTCCGGACGCTTCGCTGCGCCGGTGATGGCGTCTGAAGCGGGAGGGGTCAGCCCTCTGCGCCGGCCAAATCCCGGTCTCGCGGCCACGCTCTCGATCGTTCCCGGGCTCGGGCAGCTGTACAACGGGCATCCGCGCAAAGCGGTGTTCTACCTGTGCTGGACCCTCTTCACGATCGGTCCAGCGGTCCTGCTGATCATGGCCGGGCAGAGCATCGGGCACACCCTGCTCGTGCATCACTCCGGCGCGCTCTTCCTGCTGATCGCGCTCATCTCGGTGTTCGCGTTCATCGGTCTGTTTCTCGCCGGCCTCTTCGTCTGGGCGAGCTCGATCATCGACGCCTACCAGAGCGCCGTCGCGCTGGGCGCAGGCGAACGGGAACTCGCCGCGCGGCGCAGGATGTTCCGCCTGTGAGCTCGGAGGGGGCGGGCCGCAAGTCGCTGCTGGGAAGGCTCCGGCGCCGGCAGCGATCCGCCGCGACCGGTGAGATGCTGCCGGACCCGTCGAAACCGCCCGGCAACCGCGGCTCGTGGGACAGCGCGGCGCTCATCAACACCGACATCACCGAGCTTGTGAAACGCCAGATCAACACCAAGACCAAGATATGGCAGCGCTGATCCGGACCCCGCAAGGTGGGGCCCCAGACGGCTCGGATTGCCCGTCTGAAGGCCGCTATGCGATCATCCTGCGTCGCGGATGAATCTGCTCGCACAGTCCACCTGTTGCGTCAACAACGCCGGTGCGTTTGGTGATGGCGGCTCGATCGCCGATCACGCGCTCACCGTCTACACCGCCGTGTTCTGGGCGTCGGTTGTGCTGGGCGTCATCGTCACCGGGCTCCTGCTCTACGCCTTCGTCAAGTTCCGCCGGCGCAGTGACGACGACGATCCACCGCAGTTTCACGGCAACACGAGGCTCGAGATCGCCTGGACGCTCGTCCCGCTGGCGACCTTTCTCTCGCTCTTCGGGCTGACCGCGGCCAACATGCCGTTCATCAACAACATCCACTCCGACAGCAAGTACACGGTCACCGTTATCGGGCAGCAGTTCAGCTGGACGTTTGATTACGGCATGAGCACGAGCGGCAAGCGCGTCCGCAGCTTCGGCACGCTGTACCTCCCTGAGAACACCGACGTCGCGCTCGACGTCGTGTCCACGGATCCGCCGTGCAATGCCAGCCCGTCGGTTGCGTCGGGAAGCTCGCTTGCGCAGACGATCTCCGATGAAGGCTGCGGCGTCAACCACAGCTTCTTCGCCCCGGCCCTCGGTCAGCAGATGAACGCGATCCCGGGCGACGTCAACACGGCGCCGATCGAGGCTCGTCAGGGAACGTATTACGGGCAGTGCACCGAGCTCTGCGGTGTGGGGCACGCGACCATGACGTTCGATGTCATCGCGCTGCCCGCGAATCAGTTCCAGTCATGCGTGTTTGGGAGTCCCAGCGGTTCGATCGATCCGACTAGCAAGTCGTGCACTCTCGGAGGATCTTGATGGCGGTCATGGACGCAACGCTTCCCCGGGCGCGCTTCGCCCGCGTTGACAAGTCGAAGGGCGTCCTGGGCTGGTTGACCACCGTCGACCACAAGAAGATCGCGATCATGTATCTGTTCACGACCTTCTTCTTCTTCCTGGTCGGCGGCATCATGGCGCTGCTCATCAGGATCCAGCTCGCCGAGCCGCAGAACACGTTCCTGACGCCCGAGCAGTACAACCAGATCTTCACGATGCACGGGACGACGATGATCTTCCTGTGGATCATCCCGGTGTGGGCCGGCTTCGGCAATTACATGGTCCCGTTGATGATCGGCGCGCGCGACATGGCATTCCCGCGCCTCAACGCGCTGTCGTTCTGGCTGCTCCCGCTCGGCGGCATCGTGATGTACTCGGGCTTCCTGGTTCCCGCGACCGTGCATGCCGGCCTGCTCTGCCCGGGCGGTCCTGGTGACGCCGGATGGACCGGGTACGTGCCGCTCACCGGGAGCCACTACAGCTGCAGCATGGGTCAGGACCTCTGGATCATCGGTCTTCACCTGGTCGGCATCTCATCGATGCTCGGCGGCATCAACTTCCTCGCAACGATTCACAACATGCGTGCCAAAGGCATGACGTGGGGACGATTGCCGTTGTTCGTCTGGGCGCAGGAGATCACCGCGGCGTTGGTTGTCCTTGCTTCGCCCTTCCTTGCCGCGGGTCTCGCGATGAACCTGCTCGATCGTCAGATCGGCACCAACTTCTTCGACCCGGTCAACGGCGGGAGCGCGCTGCTCTACCAGTTCGTCTTCTGGTTCTACTCGCACCCGGCGGTGTACATCATGATCCTGCCCGCGTTCGGGATCATCAGCGAGATCGTCCCGGTGTTCAGCCGAAAACCGATCTTCGGGTACAAGGCCATGGCCGCTTCCCTTGCGGCGATCGCCGTCCTCGGATTCATCGTCTTCGTGCACCACATGTTCGTCACCGGACTCCCGCTCGTGGTGCAGACGTTCTTCGCCTTCACGACGATGGTCATCGGCGTGCCGACGGGGGTGAAGATCTTCAGCTGGCTTGCGACGATGTGGGGAGGGAGCATCAAATACGACACGCCCATGCTCTTCGCGTGCGGCATGATCCTGATGTTCCTCATCGGGGGTATCGACGGCGTCTACCTTGGGAGTCTTGCGGTCGACCGTCTCGTGCACGGCACGTACTGGGTGGTGGCGCACATCCACTATGTGTTATTCGGCGGCAGTGTCATGGGCGTGTTCGCCGCGTTCTATTACTGGTTCCCGAAGGTGACCGGGCGATTCCTCAACGAAAAGCTCGGCAAGCTACATTTCTGGTTGATGCTCATCGGCATCAACCTGACATTCCTGCCGATGCACGCGCTCGGATTGCTCGGCATGCCGCGCAGGATCGCGACCTACCTCGACAACCGCGGCTGGGGTGACCTCAACTCACTGATAACGTTCGGCGCCTTCGTGATCGCCATCTCGGTCACCGTGTTCATGATCAACTTCGTGGTCAGCATGCGGGCGCCGAAGACGGCACCCGACGACCCGTGGGAAGGCAACACCCTCGAGTGGGCGACCACATCACCGCCACCGCCGTGGAACTTCGACGAGGAGCAGGAGGTGCTCAGCCTCAGGCCGGTGCGTGACAAGCGCGTCGCACGCAAGAAAGCCGCGTCGGGAGCGGGAGCACCGGCGTCGGGAGCGGGAGCGCCCGCGTAACGACGGTGGCATGGTGATTCCCGCGCGGCCGTCGGCAGGGTTCCGCCGCCTCGCGGTGTGGACGGCAATCGTCACGTACCTGCTGATCGTCTGGGGTGGCATCGTGCGCGTCACCGGCAGCGGCAACGGCTGCGGGACGACCGACCAGTGGCCGCTGTGCCACGGGTCGCTGCTGCCCGCCTGGCAGATCAACACGCTCATCGAGTTCACGCACCGCTGGATCGCCTCGATCTGCACGATTCTCGTGGTCGTCCTGACAGTGTCGGCGTGGGTCTGGCACCGGCACCGGCGCAAGATCCTGGTCGGTGTCACCGTCGCCGCAGTGCTGTTCGTCGTTCAGATCGCCCTCGGAGCGATCACGGTGGAGGCCAACCTCCCGGGCGGTGTCGTGATGCTGCACCTCGCCAACGCCCTGCTCCTCTTCGCAGTTCTGATCTATGTGGCCGTGGAGAGCACTACCGAGGGCACGGCGAGGCACTCGCAGGGACTCTGGGCCGCGGCCAACGCATCACTCAAGATCCCCGTGCTGATCGCGGTTGTCGCCACCTACGTGGTCGCGCTGAGCGGCGCCTTCCTGGTCGCCACCAACTCCACCGGGGGATGCAGCAGCTGGCCGCTCTGCGGCAGCGGGTTCTCACTCCCCACCACGCAATCGGCAACCATCAACGTCGCCCACCGGGTCATCGCGGGGGTGGTGGTGGTGGCGCTCGGCGGCCTGATCGAGGACGACAGCACCAAGAGCGAGGATCGCGTGCCGGGCCTCGGCAGCATCCCGATCATCGGCTACCTGTTCAAGAACCGCGCCGCGACTTCCACCAAGAACAACCTGATCATGTTCATCCGGCCGAAGATCCTGCGCGATCCGGCGCAGGCCGCGTACGAGACCGACCTCAAGTACAACTACCTGCTCGATCAGCAAAAGAGCCTGAAGACGCATGACGCCATACCGCTGCTGCCCGGCGTGTCGCGGGGCCAGATGCCGCCGCTGAACCGGGGCGAGCTGGCAATCCCCGGTGTCGCGCCCAATACGCCGGCGGCCCCGGGCTCCGCAGCCCCGGGCGCCGCGGCCCCGAGCACCATCGATCCGAACACTGCGGGGCCGCGCTCTGCGACCCCATCCGGAGCGGCACCGGCCACACCGGCTGCGAGCCAGCCGACGACGCCCGCGCCGACCCCGGCACCGCCGGCCGGCAGCACGGTGGCACCTGGCATGCCGGCCCCGAACAACACCGCAGCCCCGGCACCGGCCGCGACCCAGGCTCCTGCCACGACGACGCCGGGCACACCATGAATGACGCCGCCCTGGCCGCCCCTGCCGACACCGAGGTCGCCTTGGACCGGCGGCTGTCCTTCGCCTTCGCGAAGCGCCACGGCGTGCTCGTCAACCGGGTCGTGGATGGGGTGGCCGAGTGCACCTACCGTGACACCGCCTCGCCCCAGGCGCTCGCTGAGGTGCGCCGGTACCTCAGGCGCTCACTGAAGCTCGAACGGGTGCCGGAGGCGCAGTTTGAGGCGCTCCTGCGCCAGGCCTACGAGGGCGGCTCCGATGCCATGGAGGCGATGGGAGGGCTCGATGACACCACCGACCTTGCGCACCTCGCGCAGGATCTGCCTGAGCAGGCGGACCTTCTCGACAGCGAGGACGACGCGCCGATCATCCGCCTGATCAACGCGGTCCTCACGCAGGCGGTGAAGGAAAACGCATCCGATATTCATGTCGAGCCGTTCGAGAACCGGCTCGTGATCCGCTTCCGTGTCGATGGCGTGCTGCGCGAGGTACTGCAATCCAAGCGTGCCGTGGCGCCCCTCGTGGTATCACGCATCAAGGTCATGTCGCGCCTCGACATCGCAGAGAAGCGCCTGCCGCAGGACGGGCGCATCAGCCTGAAGATCGCCGGACGTGCGGTCGATGTGCGCGTGTCCACCATCCCTTCCGGCCACGGCGAGCGGGTGGTGCTGCGTATCCTCGACAAGCAGGCGGGCAAGCTCGATCTGGACTCCCTTGGCATGGATGCGAGTATTCAGCAGCTCATCGACGAACTGATCCACAAGCCGCACGGGATCCTGCTGGTCACCGGTCCCACCGGCTCCGGCAAGACCACCACGCTGTACGCAGCCCTCGAGCGCCTGAACGACAACACGCGCAACATCATGAC
>PKXZ01000091.1 GCA_003132525.1 Candidatus Dormiibacterota bacterium
CGCGGACCGATCGAGACCGCGCAGTCATTCCCCACCGAGCGCGTCGCGCCCGGTGTCATCGAGCGCGAGAACGTTGATACGCCGATGCAGACCGGCCTCAAGGCCATCGACTCGATGATCCCGATCGGTCGTGGACAGCGCGAGCTGATCATCGGCGACCGGCAGACCGGTAAGACCGCGATCGCGATCGACGCCATCATCAACCAGAAGGGCACCGGGGTCATCTGCATCTATGTCGCCATCGGGCAGAACGCGCAGAAGGTGGCACAGATCAAGGCAACGCTCGAGCAGCACGGCGCGATGGAGCACACCATCATCGTGGCCGCGACGGCGTCCGACCCGGCCCCGCTGCAATTTCTCGCGCCCTATGCGGGATGCGCGATGGGCGAGTACTTCATGCAGAAGGGCGGGAACGCGTTGATCATCTACGACGACCTCAGCAAGCACGCCGACGCATATCGCGAGCTCTCACTGCTGCTCCGGCGTCCACCGTCTCGCGAGGCATATCCGGGCGACGTCTTCTACCTGCACTCCCGGTTGCTCGAGCGCGCGGCTCGTATGAGCGAGGCCGAGGGCGGTGGAACACTCACCGCGCTGCCGATCATCGAGACCAAGGCAAACGACGTGTCGGCATTCATCCCAACCAACGTCATCTCGATCACCGATGGTCAGATCTACCTCGAGACCGATCTCTTCAACGCTGGCATCCGGCCCGCCATCAACGTCGGTCTCTCAGTCTCCCGAGTCGGCGGTGACGCGCAGACCAAAGCCATGAAGCAGGTCGCCGGGCAGCTGCGCCTCGACCTCGCCCAATACCGCGAGCTCGCCGCATTCGCGCAGTTCGCCGCCGATCTCGACAAGGGCACGCGCGACCGCCTCGACCGCGGCCAGCGCATGACCGAGCTGCTCAAGCAACCGCAGTACGAGCCGATGCCGTTCGCGAAGCAGGTCATCAGCATCTTCGCCGGCGCGCGCGGGTTCCTGGACGATGTTCCTCTCGACCGCGTTCGCGATTTCGAGAAGAGCCTCTTGCGCTTCATGGATCAGACGCATCCCGACATCGAGGAAGTGATCTCCACGAGCGGTCGCATCTCCGACGAGACGGAAGCGTCGCTCCGTTCCGCGGTGGAAGAGTTCAAGAAGACGTTCGCCGGATGACCGTGCGCTTGCTCATCGGCGCCCCGCGGCGCACCAGAAAAGGCTGAGGCTCCATGCCGAGCCTGCGCGATCTGCGCCGCCGTATCAAGGGCGTCCAGAACATGCGCAAGATCACCAAGGCGATGGAGCTCGTCGCCGCGGCGCGCATGCGCCGTGCCCAGGAGCGCGTGCTCGCGGCGCGTCCGTACAGCGACGAGATCGCCAGCATCATGACCGAGCTGATGCGCCGCTCACCGCAGTACGAGCATCCGTTCCTCAAGGTCAATGAGCTGCAGAAGCGGCTGATCATCCTGGTCACCGCCGATCGCGGCCTGGCCGGGGCGCTCAACAGCA
Organism: Candidatus Dormiibacterota bacterium; assembly: GCA_003132525.1. GTDB lineage: Bacteria > Chloroflexota > Dormibacteria > Aeolococcales > Aeolococcaceae > Palsa-851. The sequence goes on from PKXZ01000091.1 coordinate 1,492, forward strand.
ACAACACGCGTCTGGCGTTGAGCGATGCCGCCAAGACGCACGTCCCGGTTTCCTACGTCACCATCGGGCGCAGAGGCCGCGACGTGATCCGGCGGCTGCGCCGTGACCTCATCGCCGACCAGAGCATGCTCGGCGATAAACCGACCATGGGCGATGTGCTCCCCGCGGCGCGTGTCGCGATGGAGCAGTACGAGCGCGGCGATGTCCAGCAGATCGACATCGTGTATGCGCGCTTCATCAGTGTCGGCCGCCAGCAGACGGTGTTGCAACGGGTGATCCCCGTCGTGCCGCCTGAGGATGCGAAAGCGGTGAGCGCCGACTTCGAGTACGAGCCCGACCCGAAGGATGTCCTCGACGCGCTCCTGCCTCGGTATGTCGAGGCGCAGATCTACCGTGCGGTTCTGGAAAACGCCGCATCCGAGCAGGCTGCACGCATGGTTGCGATGCGCAACGCGTCCGACAACGCAAGCGAGTTCATCGAGGACCTGACCCTCACCGCCAACAAGGTGCGGCAGGCGTCGATCACGACAGAGTTGATGGAGATCGTCTCCGGCGCCGCTGCGCTTGAAGGCTGAGGAGAGAGAGATGGCAGTTGTGGAGTTGCAGTCCGGCACCGGCGCAGTGGTGCAGGTGATCGGACCGGTCGTCGACGTCGAATTCTCTGGCGAACGCCTGCCTGAGATTCTCGACGCGCTCGAGATGGATCGCGAGGACGGGAAACTGCTTGTCCTCGAGGTGCAGCAGAGCCTCGGGAACAGCACGGTGCGAACCATCGCCATGGACACGACCGAGGGTGTGCGCCGCGGCGATGCTGTGCGCGCCACCGGTGCGCCGATTCAGGTTCCAGTCGGCGAAGAGACGCTCGGCCGGATGTTCAACGTCATCGGCGACACCATCGACGGCAAGGGCCCCTTCAAGGGCACGGCACGGATGTCGATGCACCGTGCGGCGCCAACCATCTCCGAGCAGTCGACAGAGACCGAGATTCTCGAGACGGGCATCAAGGTCATCGACCTCATCTGCACGTTCTCGAAGGGTTCGAAGATCGGACTCTTCGGCGGAGCGGGAGTCGGCAAGACGGTCATCGTCATGGAGATGATCCGCAACATCGCGCGTGAGCACGCCGGATACTCGGTCTTCGCCGGTGTTGGCGAGCGGACCCGCGAGGGCACGGCGCTGTACGGCGAGATGCAGGAGTCCAAGGTGCTCGACCAGACCGCGCTGGTCTACGGGCAGATGAACGAGTCGCCGGGTGCGCGCGCACGCGTCGCGCTCACCGCGCTCACCATCGCCGAGTGGTTCCGTGACGAGAAGGGCGCCGACACGNNTGCTCTTCATCGACAACATCTTCCGGTACACCCTTGCCGGTGCAGAGGTTTCGGCGCTGCTCGGCCGCATGCCGTCCGCGGTCGGGTACCAGCCGACGCTCGCGACCGAGATGGGCGATCTGCAGGAGCGGATCACCTCCACCAACAAGGGATCGATCACGTCGGTGCAGGCGATCTACGTGCCGGCGGACGACTTCACCGACCCGGCCGTCGCCACCACCTTTGGCCACCTCGGCGCGACGGTCACGCTGAGCCGGTCGATCTCGGAGGCCGGCATCTACCCCGCCGTGGATCCGCTCGAGTCGTTCAGCCGCGTGCTCGACCCGAACGTCGTGGGTGAGGAGCACTACCGCGTCGCGCAGGGCGTGAAGCGCGTGCTCCAGGAGTACAAGGAACTTCAGGACATCATCGCCATCCTCGGACAGGAAGAGCTCACCGAGGACCAAAAGCAGACGGTGGGTCGTGCGCGCCGCGTGCGCAACTTCCTGTCGCAGCCCTTCTTCGTCGCGGAGGTGTTCACCGGGCGCGAGGGCAAGTACGTGCCGCTGGAGGAGACGATCCGCGGGTTCGGTGAGATCCTCGACGGCAAGCACGATGACCTGCCCGAAGACGCTTTCTACATGTGCGGCACGATCGACGAGGCGGTGCAGCGTGCGGCCGAGTTGAAGGGGGAGGGCGGCGGCGCTGCGAAGGCTGCCGAGGGTGCACCTGTCGCTGCAGCTGCCGAGGCTCCGGCTGCTGAGGGCGCGGCTCCTGCAGAGGTTGCGTCCGATACAGCTGCGACCACCGAGGCGCCGGCCGAGCAAACTGCCGCGGCTGCTGAGGCCGCCCCGAAAGAAGACGCCTCTGCTGACAAGTCTGCCGACGCGTCGCCCACTGTCGGTGCTGCACCTGCCGCCGACGCAGCGCNNGCAGCGCCGGCCACGGACGCCGCAGCTGCCAAGCCTGACGAGGAAGCGAAGGCATAACCGCCATGGCCAACAAGCTGCAGGTCGAACTCGTCACCCCGGAGGGTCGCGTTTTCAGCGAGGAGGCTGACTTCGTGCTCGCGCCCGGCGTGGAAGGCGACCTCGGGGTCCTGCCGCAGCACATCGCGCTGCTCACGCCGCTGCGCACTGGTGTCGTCACGATTCGCAATGAGGAAGCCGAGCACGTGCTCGCGGTCTCGGGCGGATTCCTCGAGGTCCTACCGGACAAGGTGACCATCCTTGCGGATGCCGCCGAGCGAGCCGAGGACATCGATGAGGCCCGTGCTGAAGAGGCGCGCAAGAAGGCGCAGGAGCTCCTCACCCAAAACGTGGGCAACGAGGAGGCGGTGATGGCGCTCGAGCGCGCGACATTGCGACTGCAGGTCGCGGAGATCCGGCGCCGACGTCACGGGCACTCGCCGCCTCCTCAGTGACGTCGCCGCCGGGGCTCGACCTCGAGGCGCTCGCCGGATACCTGGGACCGCGCGTCGGCGGACTCGCCGGTGCGCTGCGAGGTGAGGTGATCCCCGGGGGGCGCTCGAACCTCACGTACATCGTCGATGACGGTGAGCGCCGCTTCGTGGTTCGCCGGCCGCCGCTTGCGCATGTGCTGCCCACGGCGCACGACATGGCCCGCGAGTATCGGGTGCTCGCGGCGTTGCAGGGCAATGGGATACCGGTTCCTCACGTGATCGCGCTCTGCGAGGACGAGTCGGTGATCGGCGCGCGGTTCTACGTCATGGAATGGATCGACGGCCATGTCGTCCGCGACGCACTGCCGGTCGAGTTTGCCGACACGTTGGAGACGCGGCGCGACATGTCCTCGGCGCTGGTTGCCACGCTGCTGCAACTGCACGCGGTCGACCCCGAAGCGATCGGGCTCGGTGACTTCGGTCATCCCGACGGATTCCTCGAGCGCCAGGTGCGCCGGTGGTGGCAGCAGTGGAAGGCGTCGAAAACACGCGAGCTGCCGAGCATCGAGGAGCTGCGCCGCCGGCTCGACGAGACAGTTCCCGCGCCGTCCGCGCCGGGGATCGTCCACGGAGACTACCGCCTCGACAACGTGATGTACGCGCCGGCGGATCCGTCGCGGATCGTCGCGGTGATCGACTGGGAGATGTGCACCATCGGCGATCCGCTCTGCGATGTCGGGCTGCTCTGTGTGTACTGGGCGGACGATGCGTCCGAGGCGGCCGCGCGCACGCTCCACGGCCGGGCGATCACCATCGAGGACGGCTTCTACAAGCGAGCCGACCTGCTCCGCGATTACGCTGCCGGGACACGGCGCGACCTGACCTCGCTCGAGTGGTACATCGCGCTCGGCGCATACAAGCTGGCGATCATCGCCGAGGGCATCACCGCGAGATTCCTGATGGGGATGACCGTCGGCGAGGGCTTCGAGACGATGGGGGAGATGGTGCCGGCCGTCGTCGACAGCGGGCTCGCGGCACTGAACCGGTTGCATTCCACCGAAGGAGGCTGAAGATGGATTTCGCGGAAACCCCGAGGGTGCGCGAGCTCAGCGAGAAGGTCTGGCGCTTCATGGATGAGCGCATCCGCCCGGCCGAGGAGGAGTACTGGCGCGGGTTCTCCGCGGAGACCATCCCGCAGAAGATCTCGCCGATCATGGAGGAGTTGAAGGCCGAGGCGCGCCGGCGCGGTCTCTGGAATCTCTTCCTGCCCGACAAGCGTTTCGGTCCCGGCCTCACCAACCTCGAGTACGGAGCGCTCGCGGAGATCATGGGCTGGAGTTCCATCGCATCGGAGGCGATGAACTGCTCGGCGCCGGACACGGGAAACATGGAGGTGCTCGCCCAGTTCGGCACGCCCGAGCAGCAGGAGCAGTGGCTCACGCCGCTGCTTGCCGGCGAGATCCGTTCCTGCATCGGCATGACGGAACCGGAGGTGGCCAGCTCGGACCCCACCCAGCTGGCCACGCGCATCGATCGCGACGGCGACGATTACGTCGTCAATGGCCATAAGTGGTTCACCAGCGGTGCGGCGCATCCGAACGCCAAGGTCATCCTGCTCATCGGCGTGACCCACCCCGAGGCGGAACGCCATGCCCGGCACACGATGGTGCTGGTGCCGATGGATGCGCCCGGCGTCACCATCGTCCGCCAGCTCAAGGTCTTCGGATTCGACGACCCGGGGAGCCATTGCGAGGTGCTGCTCGAGAACGTGCGCGTGCCGCAATCGAACCGCATCGGCGATGAGGGGACCGCCTTCATGATCGCCCAGGCGAGACTCGGCCCCGGCCGTCTGCATCACTGCATGCGGTTGATCGGCGCCGCTGAGCGGGCGCTGTCGTTGATGTGTGAGCGCGCGAAGTCACGCACCGCTTTCGGCAAGCGCCTCGCCGAACAGGGCGTGGTGCGCGAGCAGATCGCCAAGTCCCGGATCGAGATCGAGCAGGCGAGACTGCTCTGCCAGAAAGCCGCGTGGCTGCTCGATACCCAGGGGAGCCTGGGCGCGCGTTTCGAGATCTCGGCAATCAAGGTGGTGGCGCCCAACATTGCCCAGGCGGTGATCGACCGCGCCATCCAGGTACATGGCGGCGCGGGCGTCTCCCAGGACCTGCCGCTGACTCAGATGTTCGCGTACGCGAGATCGGCCAGGTTCATGGACGGCCCCGACGAGGTTCACTACTCGATCATCGGCCGCGAGGAGCTGAAGCGCGAGGAAGGCCGCGCCTGATTGGCGCGTTTGCCGCGATACGCCCCATACGGTAGAATGGGAAATCGAGCTCATCAGGTAGGTTTGGCACGAGCCTCAACAGGCTCAGGGGGGACTATGTCCGCAGGCGTACTGGCGCGTAGGCTTCGATTTGGATCGCTGATCGGCGTGGTCGTCGGAACGACGGCCGCCACCGCAGGACTCTCGGCGGCCTCGCCGGTGCAAGCTGCTGACCCGACGGTCACCGCGGCGTATTCCTCCACCATCGGTGGCCCGGGTCACGCAACCATGTACGCCTCGGGCATGGAAATCGTGCCTCAGGGAGCCCCGAACGCCGGCGACATCATCATTGCCGACACCGGCAATAACCAGGTCGCCGAGTACACTCCGACGGGCACACAGATCTGGCGCGTCGGCAGCGAGGGCACCGGCGCCAGCGCGACCAACATCCAGTTCGAGCAGCCTCGCGACGTGGGCGTCGACTCCGCCGGCAACGTCTACGTTGCCGACAACGGCAACGGCCGCGTCATGAAGCTCAGCCCCGCCGGCGCGTACATCACGAAGTGGAAGAGCGAGGCCACCGGAAACGCCGGCGCGCCGATCGGCCTCACGGTCAGCAACACCACCGCGAACCTGCCAAACCTACCTGCAGGACAGCGCGTATACGTGGCTGACGGCACCAAGAGTCAGATCACCGTCTGGAACACGAACGGCACGGCGGTGACGCCGGCTGCCGCAGCCACAATCACGGATACGACTGGTACCTGCGGCGGCGTCACCAAGGCCCTGTACAAGCTCAACCGTATGCGCGATGCGGCAGCCGATGCAGCGGGCAATGTGTACGTCGCGAACTACGAGAACAACAACGTCCTCGAGTTCAGCTGGAGCGGATCCGCCTGGAACTGCGTGAACGCTTTCGGCACCAAGGGCACGCAGAGCACCAGTGGGATCTGCAGCGGCAACGGCAATGGCGCGTTCAAGAATCCCTACGGCGTCGCGGTCGCGACCGATCCCACCCTCAACGGCGGGGCCGGCGGTGAGGCGATCTACGTCGCCGACTCCAACGACGACTGCATCCAGGAGTTCACCCCTTCAGGAACCTTCATCGCGGAGTTCGGATCGCCGGGCACGGATGCGCAGGCAGGCACGTTCACGCAGCTCCGCCGGGTTGCGGTTGATGCAAACGGCAACGTCTGGGGCGCCGACCTCTGGGGCAACCGCCTCGTCGAGTACACCCGGTCGTCGACCGGCTACACCTACGCTCAGACCCTTCCCGTTTCGATCGTCGGGCCGGGCAACACCAGCACCTCGGTGTTCAACCAGGTGCGCGGCATCAGCTTTGATGCAGCGGGCGACACCGTCGCCATGGACACGGTCAACCAGCGAGTCGCCGTCTTCTCGCCGACCGGCACCTTGATCAACTTCTGCGGGCAGCGTGGCTTCACCGATACGGGTGACTTCAACTGGCCGCGTGGAGTCGCCGTCGACCCGGCAACCGGCAACTACTGGATCGCCGACACCAAGCAGAGCGACATCCAGATCCTGCCGCCGATCACCTCGCCGGCAATGTCGGGCTGCGGCGCCGGGACATACGTGACGCAGACCCTCGGCACCGCGCTCGGGGATGTCGACTACCCCGATTCGATCGCGATCAGCGGCGGCTACGCGTGGGTTGCCGATACCAAGAACAACCGCATCGAGTCCTGGAACGTGTCGACCATGGCGCCGGTCGCCGTCTACGGAACCGTCGGCAGCGGTACCGGGCAGTTCAAGACTCCCACCGGCATCGCGGTTGACCCGACCACCGGCACTGTGTTCGTTGCCGACAGTGGGAACAATCGCGTGGTCGAGCTCGCCGTGAGCGGCGGCCAGGTGACCGGAAGCCCGGTCGCCACATTCACCAGCAGCTTCAACCAGCCGTACGGGATCGCCTCCGACAACGGTTTGCTCGCGGTTGCGGATCGCGGCAACAACCGGGTCGTTGTCCTCAATGAGAACGACGGCACCGTGGCGGCGACGATCACCGGCAGTGACGTCACCGGCGGCGGTCCGACGACACTCTTCCATCCGGAGAACGTGGCGTTTGCTCCCAACGGCAATCTCGACATCGCCGACACCTACAACGACCGGATCCTCAGCTACACGCTGACCACCGGCGGTACTGGGGGCACCGGCACGCTGGTTGCTCCGACATACAGCAGCACGCTGATCGGTCCCGGCCAGGCGGACATGTACCCGGTCGATGTCACCAACGACTCGCAGTACTACTTCGTCCTCGACGCGGGCAACTACCGCATCGTGGCGGTGAACCGGACGACCAACAACATCGATTGCCAGGTTGGTGGCCTGCAGGGCAATGGCAACGGCCAGATGGGTGACGCCCGTGCGCTCGACTACGACTCGGCGACCAACGAGCTGTACCTGGCGGATACGCCGAACAACCGCATCGAGGTCTTCTCGTTCTCGGCGTCGGCCTGCGCGACCAACTCGCCCACCGCCTTCACGTACCTCTCGCAGTTCGGCACCAAGGGTGCCGGGAATGCTCAGTTCAATCAGGCGTATGGCGTCGCCGTGGATCCGGTCAACAACTGGCTCTATGCCGTCGACGGAGCCGGCAGGGTCGAGAAGTTCAACATCGCCGGTAACGCCAACACGTACATGACCTCGTTTGGGCAGGGCTCACTGAATCAGCCACGCCAGGTCACCGTTGCACCGAACAGCGACGTGTTCGTGATGAACGCGCGCAATCACACGTGTGACGTTTACAACAGCAGTGGCACCTTCCTCTTCAACTTCGGCAGCCTCGGCACAGGTCCCGGCCAGTTCACCGACGATCCCCGCGGCGTCGCGGTGAGCGCCGATGGCACCCTCGCCTTCGTGACCGACTCCGGTGGCAAGCGCGTCGTCGTGTTCAGCCTCACGCAGAGCGGCGGTCACTACTCGGCTGCGGCCCCCGCGTACACGATTCCGTCGGGCACCGGTGCCGGACAGTTCGTCGGACCGCGCGGTCTCAGCGTCACCTCCGACAACCACCTCGTGCTCACCGACGAATGGGGCTTCAACCTCCACGAGATGACCTTCACCTCGACGGGTGTGGCGAACGTCGTCAACACCACCCCGACGGCGCCACCGATTCCCGGGGTCAACTCCCCGCGCGGCGTGCACGTCGCGGCCAACGGGCAGATCTACATCCAGGACTACTGGAACCAGCGCGTGGAGTACATCAACTCTGATGGCACCGGCGCCGCGAGTTTCGGGTTCCGCGGCAACGTCTCACAGAGCGGTGCGATCAACTTCGCCTGGGACTTCGCGATCCAGCCGGTCACCGGCGACATCTTCGTCGCCAACCGCGAGAACAACCAGGTCGCCGCTTTCTCGCCGACCGGCGCGCCGCTGATCATCTTCGGCAAAGCCGGCACGGGCAATGAGCAGTTCAGCTTCCCGCAGGGCATCGCGTTTGCTCCTGATGGCACGCTGCTCGTCGACGACTCGGGCAACGACCGCATCCAGCGGTTCACCCTGAGTAACAACGACACCGTTGTTACGTGGGACGCAACCTACGGGCAGAAGGGCACCACCGGGGCGACGGCGCCGGCCGGCAACCTCAACAACCCGACCGGGATCTCGGTCGCACCTGACGGCACGATTTGGGTCGCCGACACGCTGAACAACCGCATCCAGAGCATGTCCCCGTCGGGCGTCTGGACCGTCATCAGCAAGCCGACCGGTACTGGGAAGCAGACGGGGTTCAAGGTGCCGTGGGGCGTCACGGTGGCGCCGGACGGCAGCATCTGGGTCTCGGACATCGGCAACAACCGGATCGTGTCCATCTCCACAACCGGCAGCCTGAATTTCAGCGCCAACGAGTCCGGTGCGTCCGGCTGGACCAGCATGGGGATTCCCGCAGTCCCGGCTGACAACGTCATCTACCCGTACGAAGTTGCCTTCAACGGCGACACGGTCTACCTGACCGACATCTGGAACAACCGCGTGCTGGTGCTGACCACACACTCGTAGATTTGATGGCCAGCCGGCCGTTGCGGTCGGCTGGCCGTTCTTCTCTCCAGGTCGACTCGCGCCACCGTTGCCTCCAGCTCACCTGGCGGGCTCGAGGGGTTGGGCGCTGATGTCGGTCGACTACGCATCGAATCCGTAATCCTGACGATTCGGCCAGCCCGGAGAAGCCTCAGCCTGACGGCCATGGAACACAACCTCGACAAGGAGAACGACATGGCCGTCACACCGAACACCCTCTTTCGAGCGACCGGCGTTGCCGCCGCGGTGGCAGGACTGATCTTCATCGGCGTACAGGTCGGTAGCCCACACCTGGACGGCACCACCATCACCACGACCAATGCGGTCGTCCGCGACAGCCTGAAGGTGCTCATGGCCGCCCTGGCTCTCGCCGGAATCAGCGGTATGTACCTGCTCCAGGTGAAGAAGATCGGCGTGCTCGGCCTGGTCGGGTACCTGACGTTCGCCACCGGTTATCTGACCATGCTCGGCATTGAATTCGTCGGTGCCTTTGTCCTTCCCTCGATCGCGCACAGTTCGCCCGCCTACGTCAGCAATGCCATCGCCGCGGCCACCAATGGCACCGTCACGGGCAGCATCGGGCTGATCAAGGTCGCCATCCTGGTCAACGGGATCACCTACGTCGCCGGCGGTTTCATCTTCGGCATCGCACTCTTCCGGGCCAGCGTCCTCGCCCGGTGGGCCGCGGTTCTCCTCGCTTGCGGCAGTGTGGCAACCATCGCGACCGGCGTCTTGCCGCAGTACGAAAGGCTGTTCGCGTTTCCCACAGGCGTCGCTCTGATCGGCCTCGGGTACTCCGTGTGGCAAGCGCAGCGCGCCCCGGCCGCTCGGTCCATCAGCAGCGCTGTGAGCTCGCAGCTCGAGACCGCCGGAGCCAACTGACCGGCCCCGTCGCAGCAGGCCCCACCCGATCGATCGAGTCGATCGGGTGGGGCTTTTCATGCCGAGCGCGCTGAGGTCAAGCGGCTCCAAAGCATGCCGCGGCAAGTCCAGCGCGAGGGCTGGTTCGGCGTTCATGGCGACTCAGCGGATCAGGCCGGCGGCTCGGCGTGCGCGTTCGGCGGCGGGTCGTATCGGGCAGGCGGCGAGGTGGTCGTCGACCATGCCGCAGGCCTGCATCAGTGCGTAGAGCGTTGTAGGGCCAAGGAAGTGAAAGCCTCGGCCTTTGAGTTCGCGCGCAAGGGCTACGGCCTCGGGCGTCGTCGAGGGTACGTCGCTCCACGCCGCTGGGGGCCTTCGCCGAGATGCCCGTGGATCCGGCCGGAGGATTGAGATAAGCGACCGGCCGCCGGCGCGCAGCTGCAGGATGGCGCGCGCGTTCCCAATTGTCGCTTCAATCTTCGCTCGATTGCGGACGATGCTGGCATCTTCCAGGAGGCGTTTGACGTCTGCTGCATCAAAGCGCGCAACGGCATCAGCGTCGAAATTCGCGAACGCGCGGCGGAATGCGTCGCGCTTGGCAAGAATGGTCCGCCAGGACAGCCCTGCCTGGAACGCCTCGAGGCTCAGGAGTTCGTACAGTGCACGCTCGTCGGGCGCCGGAAAGCCCCACTCGGTGTCGTGATATCGCTCATAGAGGGGATCACCGTCGCCAAAACACCGTCTCATCGGGGCCGCTCCCGAACCACCTCAGCGGGTCGCTTGTCGTCGCGGAGCCCGAGGAAGCGGGGTTGCCGCAGGCGGCCGTCATTCGTCCATTCTGCGAAGCCGATCTGCGCGACCAGTTCGGGCCGGGTCCAGTGCGTGCCGCGCGGAATGGGTCTTGCGTCCATGAACGATGGCCCCGGTGTCTCCAGCGATCGCAGTCGCGCGCCGAGATCGCGGAGCCTCGCCGCGGTGTAGCCGGTGCCGACCTTTCCGGCATACCGGAGTCGACCCTCCTCGTGATACCCCACGAGCAGCGCACCGAAATCAGTCCGGCTTCCGGTTGGATCGGTGTAACCGCCGATGATGAACTCCTGCTCCCAGACACACTTCAGCTTCAGCCAGTCCTTCGAACGCCCGGGGACGTACGGCGCGTCGGCACGCTTGGCGATGAGCCCCTCCCAACCGGAATGGCACGCTTCTTCAAAACGCCGCTGAGCGTCGTCCCGCCAGGCTTTGGAGAGTTGCAGGGCCGCGCTCGGCCGGATTGCCCGCGTCAATCGGGTGCGACGCTCTTCGAGCGGCCGGTGAGTCAGGACCTCGCCGTCGATCTCCAGGACGTCAAACACGCAGTAGACCACCGGGTACGCTGCAATCTGCTGGCGGGAGGGCGCGTTGGTGCCGAGGCGCTGCTGGAGCCGGCTGAAGGATGTCTGCTCTCCTTGGAACGCGACCACCTCACCGTCAAGCAGGAACTCGCGTGCGCGCTGCGTGACCAGGGCAGCGCGTACTTCGGGGTACGTGGCGGTGAGGTCCTTGCCGGTGCGCGACTCGAGCCGCACGTCGCCGCCCCGTTTGCGCGCAACGCAGCGCTCGCCGTCGAACTTGCGCTCGAGCACCCAGTCGCCACCGAAGTCGCGGCGCTCGGTCAGGGTCGCCAGCATCAGAGGAGTAGGCATAGCCGCATCGTCCCCCTTCCCAGGCACGTCGGGTTGAGTGGACGCTCGGTGTGTGTGCCCGCACGGCTCGGCTTGTCTCGGCTCAGGTCGATGGTCCTGTCTTCGGTTGCCACGTCACCTCCGAAAACGACCACTCCAGGTTGAGTCCGCTCCTCCCTGATGTGGCATTTGCGGTACCACTGCCGCGAGCCTGGCACCGTCGTCATTTGTTGTCAGTCACCCACCTGACAACTTGCGGGGCCGAGCAGTCACGTGCGATGGGCAGCGCCGCGTCGACCTCCCAAAGTGTCATCCACCTGACAGCAGACCTCCGCGAATTCTGCTATTGATGCACTGACCGAAGCACCAGGTGCTCAGCCAGGCGGACGGTCGTTGGGAGGTAGACGAACATGGGAAGGGTTCTGCTGATACTGGCGATGGTCGCTGGCGGAATGGGGGTCGCCGCGTGCGGCTCAGCTCCGTCGTCGGTCACGCTGACAGCCACGCAAATAGCCACGCTGCAGCAGCAGGCGGACATGTACCAGATCGACCAGATCGAGGTCACATGGCACAAGGCCGCGTCGATCAAGGACCTCGATCTGATGATGAGCATCTGGGCCGACAACGCCACGCTCCAGATCGGCGTGCTCACCTACTCAGGGAAGGACCAGATCCGAAACTTCTGGGCCAAGGCAGCACCGTTCCAACCGGAGAACGTCTGGGTGGACGAAACGCCAGCCTATAAGGCTGTCATCACCGTCGACGGCTATGCAGGCACGCTCTACTTCGAGTGCCACTTCGTCGACGTCGCCACCCGTAAGCTGGTCGCCATTGCAGCCACCAAGGCGAAGGTGGCGCGCATAAGCGGCCGGTGGGTCATCACCAGCTCGATCCAGGCAACGCCCATCTTGAGCCCTTGATTTGCCCGCATTCCTGAGCCTGGCTGACAACCCGCTGGTGCGTGCCGTTGCGCGCGTGCCCGCCACGGTTAACCGCAAGCTTCTTGTCGCCTTCGTGGGGATCGTTGTCCTGCTCGTAACGGTCGGCGTTCTCGGTCTCCGCGTCCTCGGTGACGCGAATGACCGCGTCGAGACGCTCGGGACGCTGCACCTGCGGACGGTGGCCTATCAGCAGCTCCAGACTGACGCGACCCTGCTGCAAGAGCTGGTGGCCCTACGCCCGGATGGTAAGGATCAAACCACCCTCTTCCCGGGCGGAAATACGTCGCCGGGGGTCAGCTTGGCGGTTGACGACATCGCGGTTGACGACATCATCAAGTCCATGAATGCTGAGACCGACCTAGCGTCAGACATCGCAGGGTTCACCTTCGTGCCTCCCGCCGAAGAGAGGAGGGTCCTCAGCCGGATCCAGCAGGATTACGGCCGGATCTCCGTGGTGATCACGGGGATCCTCGTTGACGACCAAGCAAACGAGGCAAGCCAGGCTCAGTTGCTGCAGCCCGACGGCGAAACGCTCGCCAGCGACCTGGTGACTCTCACGCAACAGCTCGTGACCACGACCACCGGGGACACCCAGGACCTGATCGCCACCAACACAACTGCCTACGCGGACTCGCAGCACCTCTTCATCGGCGTCGCGGCAGGGAGCGTCGTGGTGGCTCTGCTCCTGGGCTTTGTCATCTCACGGTCCCTGATCGGGCCGATCCGGAAGATGGACACGCGGCTGGCGGCAATCGCGTCCGGCGATTTCTCGGGCCACGTCGACGTCCCAAACCGTGACGAACTCGGTGCGCTCGCCACGAACCTCAACCGGATGAACGACCAGCTGGGCCACCTCTATGGAGAGCTCGAGACTGCGAGCCGGCACAAGTCGGAGTTCCTCGCCAACATGTCGCACGAGCTGCGCACCCCACTCAACGCGGTGATCGGTTTCTCGGAGGTGTTGCAGGACCGCCTGTTCGGCGACCTCAACGACAAGCAGGCGGAGTACGTCGCCGATATCCACGACTCGGGGCGCCATCTGCTCGCATTGATCAACGACATCCTGGACCTCTCGAAGATCGAGGCGGGAAGGATGGATCTACAGATCACGCCCTTCGCGCTCTCCGATGTCGTGCAGAACTCGGTGGCACTGTCGCGTGAGCGCGCCACGCGTGATGGCATTGCGCTGGGGGTCGATGTCGACCCGGGCATCGGCGTCATCGAGGCGGACGAGCGGATGCTCAAGCAGGTGCTCTTCAACCTGCTCTCCAACGCGTTGAAGTTCACACCCAAGGGTGGTCATGTCGCCGTCGGCGCTCAGGCGGTCGGCGACAACGTGCTGGTCAGCGTGCGCGATGATGGAGTCGGCATCGCGGCGGCGGACCAAGCCCGCATTTTCGAGGAGTTCCAGCAGGTCGGAACATCTCACCTCCAGGAGGGCACAGGCCTGGGTCTCGCCATCTCGCGACGCTTCATCGAGCTCCACGGCGGCACCCTGCGCGTCGAGAGCGAACCCGGCCGCGGCAGCACCTTCACGTTCACGCTCCCGCGCACCCAGGGCGCCGCGATTGCACCTGACCGCGAAGCGCCACCTCGTGCGGAAGTCGCCGCCACGGCGACCCGCACTCCCGCGCCACTCGCATGACCACCACGCTCGCCGACGGTCAGCTGGTGCTCATCGTCGAGGACAATCAGAAGAACCTCAAGCTCGCCCGCGATCTGTTGCAGTACCACGGCTTTCGCACCATCGAGGCGCCGGATGCCGAGACCGGACTCCGGATGGCATCGGATTCCAAGCCCAACATCATCCTCATGGACATCGAACTACCCGGCATGGACGGCGTGACGGCACTCGAACGGCTCCGGGCCGATCCGGCCACTGCCGGCATCGTTGTGGTGGCCTTCACTGCCTCGGTCATGCCAGTTGACCGGGACCGGTTCTCCCGCGCGGGTTTCGCCGGGGTGATCGTGAAGCCGATCGATGTGGCCGTATTTCCGCGCCAGGTGCTCGCGTATTGCAACGACTTGGCGAGAGACGGCTGATGGATCGGGCTGCGCGTTTGCTGGTCGTCGATGACACGCCGCAGAACGGGCGGCTGCTCGAGGCAATGCTCACGCCACACGGCTACACGGTGGCTCTGGCTCTCTCTGGCGGAGAGGGACTCGCGAAGCTGCACTCCGAGCCACCCGACCTTGTGCTGCTCGACATCCTCATGCCCGACATGACCGGGTACGACGTCTGCCGCCGCATACGCGAGGATCCCGCGACGCAGCTCCTCCCGGTCGTCATGCTGACGTCGAGTGGCGAGCAGGACAAGGTGAATGCCATTGAGGCGGGCGCGGACGATTTCATCGGTCGGCCGTTCAATCCGCAGGAGTTGCTCAGCCGCGTGCGCTCACTGCTGCGGATCAAGGAGTACCACGACACGATCCAGAAGCAGACCGCTGAGCTTGCCGAGTGGAACCGGACCCTGGAGGAACGTGTCCAGAGTCAGCTCGGGCAACTCGAAGGTCTGGATCGCCTGCGCCGTTATTTCTCGGCGCCGGTCGCCGACGTGATCGTGTCCGGGGGCGCGCAGCTGCTCGAGCCACACCGGCGTGAGGTCACGATTCTCTTCTGTGATCTCAGAGGTTTCACCGCCTTCGCCGCGAATGCGGAGCCCGAAGACGTGATGGGCGCGCTCAGCGAGTTCTACGAAGCCGTCGGCGAGTTGATCCTTCGTTATGAGGCAACCCTCGAGCAGTTCGCGGGCGATTCGATCATGGCCATCTTCAACGACCCGATGCCGTGCGTCGACCACACCGCCGCAGCGGTTCGCATGGCGGTCGAGATTCGTGAGCGCATGCGGGCGGTGACCGACGCCTGGCGGCGCAACGGTTTCGACCTCGACGCGGGCATCGGCATCGCCGAGGGATACGCGACTCTCGGCCGCGTCGGGTTCGAAGGACGGTTCGACTATCGCGCAACCGGAACCGTCGTCAACCTCGCATCGCGTCTCTGCTCCCGAGCGCTTGGCGGCCAGATCCTCCTTTCCCCGCGCGCCTATGCGACGGTCACCGACCTCGTGAACATCGAACCGGTCGGCCCGCTCGAGCTCAAGGGATTCCACGACCCTGTGAACGCGTACAGCGTGATGAGCCTCAGGCAGTAGTTGCGCGCTGCCAGCCGGGATACGGCGGCGCACACCGCCGGGCCCGACTAACCCGCGAGACGTCGACCAGCTCGTGGGAAGTCGGTTACCCGAACGGTGACCACGCTCCTCAGCCGATCGTCACCGGTACCGGCGCCGACGCGATGCCGTTCGCAACCACGACGAGCGTGCTCGCCCCGGCCGGCGTTGTCGACGGGACGGTGAACTCGGTCGACGAAGCCGCACCCGGCGCGATCGAGACGGACGTCCAGTTGAACGTTCGCGCGTAGGTGACAACCCCGGTCTTCGAGTTGGTGATCCGCACCAGCGGGAAGTTCGTGTTGTCCTGCACGTCATCACCGTATGCAGCGCCCTGGGAGAGCCCGGCGAGCTGGGTCCCGGACAGGCTGGCGGTCTTGCCAGGTGTCAAGCTCGTGGTGCTGATCGATGCGATGGAGGGGGCCCACGCCGCGTTTGGCGTTCCGCCGGCCGTGTAGACCAACATATGGTTGCTGCCGTCGTTGAACAGCACCTGCCCATTCGGCAGCGCCAGCATGCGCGTGTAGTACGGGGAGTCGTTGGCCGCGTTCGGGATATTGGGAACGGCGCTGATCGTGTTCGACTTGGCGTTGTACAGGAAGAACGCAAGCGGGGAGTTGTACACGCACGGGCCAACATCGAACAGCACGTTGCCATCCGGCAGGATGGAGGCCGGGCCGTCGGTTGCGTCTTGCTGCATACCGTCGATCGTCGGGATCGCGGGACTCTTGACCCACTGGCCCGTCGCATAGTCGTAGAGCGCGGTGGATGCCGGCGTATGGGTGGTGCACGCGGCGGGTGCTTCATCGGCTGACGTCCCGGCGCCCACAACGAACGTGTTGCCGCCAGGCATCACGACCTGCGCACCGATCTCGACTTCAGGAGTGTCGACAGGCGACTTCGGAGTGTTCCCGCCAAATGACCAGCTCAGGCTGCTCGGTGTGAAGAGCTCGGTGGTTGGAGTCAGCCATGTGTCGACGGTCAACAGCTGACCGTTCGGCAAGAGGTTCCAGCCTTCCTCGTCGTTGGGGTCGTTCTTGCCCTCGCCGGGCTGCACCAGCCAGTTGTCACCGGTTGCGTTGAAGAGCGCAAAGTCCGTCGTCAGGATGGGACTCGATGACGTGCAGTTCTGGCACGCGTGGGAGAGCATGAAGGTGCCGTTGGCGAGCACGTCGCTCTGCGCGTCGCCGATGTTGGTCCAACCCCCTGGTGGGGCGACTGCCCGCCATGTGTTCGTGATCGGGTTGTAGATGGCGCCCTGGTTCGACCACACCGCGAAGTCGCCGTTGTATTCGCCGCCCTCAACGATCATCCGACCGTCGGGGAGGATCGCCGACGCGAAATACAGCGGCGCATATCCCTTCGGCATCGACGCGATCTGGCTCCAGGTTCCGTCGACGTAGCTGCCCTTCGAGTCCGGCGTGAGCTTGTACCAGGCGGTCGTGCCGCCGGTGGTGTTGTTGTCCGGCTCATCGTGCACGAGCACGGTTCCGTCGCTCTCCAACAGCATCGTGCCGGGCGTCCCAAACGACGGCTCGTGCTTGAGCGGCGTCCAGGGTGAGTTGACCGCCGGAGCGCGGCCCGACGCCGACGCGGCCGGCTTCGCACGTCCGAGCGGCGGGCCGACGACTGGGCGGGCACCGAGCAGCGCTTGGGCCCCCGTGAGATGTGCACCGGCGACTCCAACGCCATTGGCACTCAGCACGCCGACCAGTGCGATTGACGCAACCAGTCCGGCAGTGACCCGAGATCGAGCGTTCAACCTCATCAGAACCCCCTAATCAGTTGTCCAGTCGGTCGGCCGCGATCGCGGTCGCACGGGAATGCTACCGCCAGGGGTGATGGTCCGTCCTAGTGAGCCGGTTCCTCTTGTGAGTGCATGGGCAGCCGGAACACGAGAACGAATGCGGCCGCCAGCGGGACGAGGCAAACCCAGGCGGTCACTCGCAATGCGTCGGTCGGGAGGTGCGTGGCGAAGACTGAGAAGAAGATCGTGCCGAGGACAGCGACCCCGAGTGCGGTCGACAGTTGCTGGACGGCTTCCATGACGCCTGAGGCGGATCCAACCTCTTCCATGGTCACGCTCGTGAGGATGAACTGGAAGAGCTGCCCGATGCTGGCACCGACGCCCGCACCGATGAAGAACAGGCCGGGGAGCAGGTCCCAGCTCGAGGCGGTATGCGCACCGGTGAGGATCAGGGCAACTCCAACCGTGCCGGCGGCGATGAGCACGATTCCGATGTGGAGCAGGTGGCGGCCGACTCGCTTCACAACCGCGGAGGAGCCGACCATGCCGAGAATCAACCCCACCACCATCGGCGTCAACGTCAGCGCGGCGTGGATCGGTGACCAGCCTTCACCGAGCTGGCCAAACAGGGACACGCAAAGCAGCAGACCGCCGAACGCCCCGAAGAGGGCCATCACAACTGCGATGCCGCTGAGGTAGGTGCGGTTGGTGAGCAGGGTGGGCTCGATCAACGGGCTGTCGCTGCGCCGCTCGTGCCACAGGAAGACGACGAGGAGGAGCGCGCCGGCCGCGAGCATGGCGAAGGACCACACCGGCCAGCCGTCGGTCCGACCCTGGATGAGCGGGTAGATGATGGCGACCAGCGCCAGGCCGACGAGCCAGACCCCACCGAAGTCGAGCTTCACGCCCGGATGCGTGGCGCCGCGCGGCAGCGAACGGATTGCGAGCGCCAGCGCGAGCGCGCCGATCGGAACGTTGATGAGGAACACCAGGCGCCACCCGAGACCCCAGAGGTTGGCATCGATGAGCGCGCCGGCGATGATCGGCGCGGCGAGCATGGGGATGCCCGTTGCCGGCCCGAACAGGCCCATCGCCTTACCAATCTCGGCGTCGTCGGTGAAGACCTGCTTCATCAAGCCGAAGCCCTGGGGGATCATCAGCGCGCCAAAGGCGCCTTGGAGCGCCCGGAACGCGATGAGCACGCCGACGGTCGGCGCGGCCGCTGAAGCGGCGGAGAACAGCGTGAAGCCGGCCGAGCCGGCGAGAAACAGCCGGCGGCGGCCGAGGATGTCGCCGAGCCGAGCGCCGGCGATCAGCAGAACGGCGAAGGCCAGGGTGTAGCCGGCGCTCAGCCACTGGATGGTGCTTGCGCCGCCGCCGAGGTCGCGATGAATCGACGGTGCGGCGACGTTGACGATCGTGGCATCGAGCAGGTCCATGACGTTGGCGGCCAGCACGACGGCCGCCACCACCCAGCGCAGGCGGTACGGCTGCGTGCTCGTGGTGCCGGCGTTGGCCGGTGGGGCAGCGGTGATGGGGGCGGTGTCCATGGGGTCCTCTTGAACGGAGATCGGGCCGGCGCAGACGGTAGGCGAGTGGCGAACAGTGTTCGCCACGAACAGCGTACGTGACGGACAGTGTTCTTGTCAAGTAGAGTTCGATCCGCCATGTCTATCGCCGGCGGTCCACCGCCGATGACCCCTGCGGTCCGTCATCGGTCGACTCGGGACCGCCCCGCAAAGCCACCGCTCAGCGAGGACGCGGTCGTCGACGCGGCTCTGGCGATCCTGCAGTCGGATGGTCTGCAGGCGGTCACGATGCGCCGCGTCGCAGCGGCGCTGGACACGGGAGCTGCCTCGCTCTATGTCTACGTTTCCAGCCGCGAGAGCCTGCTCCAGGCGATGCTGGATCGCGTCACCGCCTCGATCGAACTCGAACCCCCGGACCCCTCACGTTGGCGCGCTCAGCTGCACTCGCTGCTGCAGCGCATGCATCGCGCACTCGTCGCTCATCCCGGCATGGCCGCGATGACGCTGGAAGATCCGCCCACCACAGAGGTGGTGCTGCGGGTGACCGAGAACATGTTGGGAATCCTGCTCGCCGGCGGGCTTGACCCCCAAGACGCCGCTTGGGGTTGCGACATCCTCGTGATGTTGGTGACGGCCGTCGCCAGTGAGGACGATGTGCGGCGCGCTCGTGGCCGCAGTGACGCCGGCGACCGCCGAGCGTATATCGACGAGATCCACAGGACCTTCGCCGGCCTACCGCCGGACCGGTTCCCGCTGATCACCGCCCATGCTGCGGAGATGGTCGCCGGCGATGGCGACGAGCGGTTTCACTTCGCCATCGACGTGGTTGTCGACGGGATGATCGCGCGGGCGGCCCGACGGTAGAAGTTGAAAGAGGCCCCCGCGACGGCGGGGACCTCCCTCGAAGGTCGTGCTATGTGAGGCGTGCCCTCACGCGTGGCTTCTGTTCGATGTCTGCCTCACCCTCCGCCGGGGCAACCGCTCTCGTTGCACT
>PKXZ01000052.1 GCA_003132525.1 Candidatus Dormiibacterota bacterium
CCGTGCAGCTGATGTCCTACGGCAAGCAGGTGCTCGGCTCGCAGCTCATGCTCGACAACGACAGCCTGCGCGTCTCCTTTCTCCAGGGCGGCGGTGAGTACGGACCGATGTACGCGTCGATGCGGCAGCTCGGCTCGCCGCTCGGATTCCAGACCGCGGTGCTCAGCAAGGTTGGTAGCCTCGAAGGCACCGTCCAGGGCGCTGGGTCCATGGGCGCCGACTACGTTGAGCTCCCGCCCGGTTTCCCGACCAATCAACTGCCGATGCTGACCCAGGTGCTGTACCAGGCGAAGCTGTAGCCGCCGGCGTCGCGCCACGGCTCATCCCAGTCCCGCACGGAGCGCAGCGCTGAAGCCAGAGCGGCCAGCGCCGCTCCGCGGCCCGGGACTACGCGACCGTCAGGGTGTACACCAGGATCCGGTCGTTGTACGTGTCGGCGATGTAGAGCTTGCCGTTCGGTCCGAACGCAACATTCTCGGGATTGAACAGCGACTTCGGTCCACCCCCGGTGACATCGCTTGCGTTGATGGTTGCGGCAACAGTGCCGTCAGATTCGTTGATGATGACGACAGTGTTGTTCGCGCGGTTGGCGACCGCGAGCAACCCCTGGCCGTTCGAGGCAGCGCCGTAGGGCTGGTCGAATCCCGTCGTAAACGTCTTCACGACCGAGGTCACATGCCCCGCACTTACCTTGAGCTCGACGACACGCTTGTTGCCACTGTCAGCGACGAAGAGATTGCCCGTGGTGGGATCGATACCGACGCCGGCCGGAGTGGAGAACTGACCGCCGCCCGAGCCCTTGGTTCCATAAAAGCTGACGGCGGCGTGGGTGCTGAGGTTCCAGGATTCGACGCGGTCATTCCTGGTGTCGGCGATCCACGCATAGCCGTTGCCGATCGTGATCGAGTACGGATAGTCGTCATCGCCAAGCGCGGTGCCCACCACGCCGAACTCCGCGATGCCGTTGCATCCTGAGAAGCTCGGCGAGCTGATCGGCTGGAGGATCTGCAGGTCGCTCTGCTTGGTGTCGGCGATCCAGTAGTCGCCCGTGGACGGATCCACCGCCACGCCCCGCGGCCAGTTGAAATCACCGGTGCTCGTGAAGCCGCGCTGGCCGCAGTTGTTGATGAGGGTTCCCGCGGACGTGAAGACGTCCACGCGCTGGTTCACCGTGTCCATCGCCACCACGTCGCCGGACGCATCGAAGGAGATGCCGCGAACCTCGTTGAACACCGAGGTGCTGGTATCGCCGGGTGGAACGATCGGATTCGGAATGGTCTGGTGGTACGTGTACCCGCTCGATGTCCGGACGAATTCCTCAACGCGGTATCCCCAGAGGTCGGCTCCCCAGACGTTGCCGTTGGCATCCACGGCCACGCGGCGCAGTTGCGTGAAGGTGCCCGGCTGGCTGTCGGTTCCGGCGCTGCCCATCTGCGCGACGTACGCGCCTGTGGGCGTGAACTCCTGGATGCGGTCGTTGTTGGAGTCCGCCACGTAGATCGCTTCACCGGGCTTGCCGCTGTTGATGAACGGGTCGGTGCCGATCGCGACGCCGTAGGGGTTCATGAACTGCCCGCTGGCCGAGCCCTTCTTGCCCCAGCTGCGGATGCAGGTGCCGGTCGACGAAAACTCGAGGATGTCGTTGCTCTCGTAGTTGGCGACGTACACGTTGCCCGACGCGTCCGCGGCCGCATCGCGCATGCGATTGAGTGTGCAGGCGCCACTCGAGGAGATCGTCCGCACGACCGAACCCGAGGTGCTGAACACGATCACCTGACTCTTGGTGCCGTTGGCGACATACACCAACTGGCTGCCGACCGGCGCGCCAGTGGGGCTGACCGTGACACCGATCGGCGCNNCCGCCGCCCGGCATCTTGAACGGCGCCGTCATGCATTTGCCGTTGGTCCCGTTGAGTTTCAAGACGCGCCCGTTGCCGTTGTCGGCGACGTAAATGTTGCCCGCAGAGTCGACGCCGACATCCCGAGGCTGCTCGAACTGCGCAAACCCGACGGGATTCGCGCCGCACGGCGCCGCGCTGCCTTCCGAGCCGATCCGCCATATGAGCGTCCCGGTGGACGTGTACTCGGCGACCTGGTCATTACCGGTGTCGGCAACAACGACATCGCCGTTCGGAGCAATCTCCATACCCGAGGGATACATGGCCGCTCGTCCCGGCCCGCCGACGGTTGCCGAGTATGCCGCGGTCACCGCCGGATCGCCCGGCCGGGCCGCTATCACGGTCGTGCTGGCAACCAACGCCGACACGGACAGGGCCGCGCCCAGCATGACACGCAAATGCGTCCCGGAAATGGGCCGGGGCAAGCTATACCTTCCTACGCTCATCTTCATTGAGCCCGTCTCCAGGCTCCCCCCACTTGTAAAACGAATCGTTAGCAATGCTAGCAGCCTGGCCGAGGGTGGGGCCTGAGCGTTCGGAGGGTCAAACGCGCGCTGCTGTCTCCGCGGCCGATGACGTGGACACGGCGCGCCGCGCGTGCCCTAAGGGCCTGCGCGACGCGCCGCATGGGTGCCCGATGAAGCTCGAGGTTTGGCGCTCACACAGGTGGCGGAGTGAACACCTCGATTCGACCGTTGCCGTAGTCGTCGACGTAGACGTTGCCGGCGCCGTCGGTTGCGATTCCGAGCGGGCGGTTGAGCTGGCCGTTGCCTGCGCCCTTCGTGCCCCAGCTACCGAGGTACACCGCCGCTGCCGGATTGGTGATGTCGAACTCGCTCACCGAGTTCTTCGTCGACTGCGTCACGTACATGGTGTTGCCACTGATGGCGACACCGTACGGGCCACCGAGGACCTTGCTTCCCGGCAGCATGATCGTCTGAGTCTGGGCATATGTCGGGATGCCGTTGGTCCCGATGGTTGGAGTGAACTCGGCAACCGCGCCATCGTTGAAGTCAGCGGCGTAGATATTGCCGTTCGCGTCGACCGCTGAACTGGTGCAGCCGTTGAAGACATCCGGCTCGACCAGAGTGCCGCATGGGAACTCCGCAACCGTCTGGTAGTTCCCGGCGCCTGTCACATCCTGCATGACCTGGAAATATCCGATTCCGCTGTCAGGGATGTAGAGCGTCTCTGGATTCAGGAAGTTGAGTGGATCGCCGGGAGGTCCGGGGGCCACGGTGATGCCGTCCGAGTAGAAGAACTGCCCGGGGCTGATTCCCTCGCCACCGAAGTCCTGGTCAAACGTCACCGTCGGAGCACTGGGGGGACTGTTGGTGGTCGTGTACTCCTTGATGTAGCCCGAACGGGTGTCGGACACCCACACGTTGCCCGTGTTCGGGTCGATCGCCACCCCACGCGGGTAGTCCAGCGAGAACGGCCCGTCGAGCGTTGGCAGGCGACTGCCCCACTGCTGGATCGGGCTGCCGGGGGTACCGGTGGTGCTGGTGGGGCCGTTGAATTCCTGGATACGCTGGTTGAACGTGTCCGCCACATAGACAGTCGAACCGTCCTGTGACACCGCGACACCGTTGGCCGACGTCAGCTGCCCGAGAGGGGCCGGCTGCGAGGGGTCGGGGATCTGGTTGAACCAGGTACCGGCACCATCGGTGGTGTCGAAGAGCGGATGGAAGGCGTCGATGAGCCAGCAAGCGTAGTCGCTGACATACACGGTGCCGTCGGGTCCGACCGCGATGTCTCGGGGTGCGTCGAGCTCACCGTTGCCGCCGCACGATGACCCCACGCTGAGCCCTGGCGTGCCGATGGTGCCCGCCCACGTCCCGGACGCAAGGTTGTGAGTCGTGGGATTCAGGGTGTAATTGTACGCGACGACGTCTTCCTTGGCTGCGTCCGCGATGTACGCAACATCGTTGGTCTTGTCGAGCTTCATACCGCGCGTGTTGGCGCTCAGCTGCGCCCGGGTGCCGAAGTAGCCCTCGAAGACGCCGGTGCTGGTGAAGACCTGGATGCAGTGGTTGCTGACGTCGTTCACGAAAACATTCCCGTAGTTGTCGACGTCGATGCCACGGATGACACCGAATTGACCCTTCGAGCAGTTGGTGCCGTTGGTTCCGAACTGACCCATGGAAACGCCGCTCGAGTTGTACATGAGCACGATGTTCGGGGCCGACTTGTTCAGGCCGGTGGACTGGACCAGGTACACTTCACCAGTCGAGCTGATGCCGATGAACGGCGCGTAGTACGCCACCGGATTGGTCACCTGGAACATGAACTGGCCCTGGTTGTTGAACTGCGCGTAGCCATAGCCGTTGAATGCGAAGGCGACGACGAAATTGCCGTTCGTCGGGTTCACCGCAATCTCCGACGGCTGCTCGGAGAACTGTCCCGGCTTCTTGCCTTTCGAGCTGTACGTCGCCATATAGGCGCCGTCAGAGCCGAAACGCTTGACGTCGTAGTTGTTGTAGTCGTCCACGAGCAACGACCCGGGCTCGGTGCCGGTCGAATCGCTGACCGTCGGGTCCCACGCCATGCCGAATGGATAGACGAAGGCTCCTCCCGCCTTCCCGATGCTCATGTTGTACTTCGGCGCGGTGAAGACCGGCGCCGCGTGGACGTTCGCGGCCGCCCCGGTCAATGCAGCAGCGATCGCCGTCATCGCGACGACGCCGGACGACGCAATCAGCCGGATCCTGGATCTGCTCGACCTGCGTGCACCCAATTCGGGCGCAGTACCCACTCCCATGGTGTTCCCTCTCTCTGCCGTAATCCTGCCCCTGACTCGAGCTGTGGGAAGGACAACAACGGCCTTCCCCCGGGGGACTGAGCCAGCTACCGTGCCATGTTAGCGCGTACGTAGGTACCTGTCGAATCCCGCCAATCCCTTCGAACGCACCACAAGCGTAGCAGAACCTGTCGCCGACTGCCAGCGGCCCCGGTTCACCCTCCGCGCCGCGCCGGACGACCTGCGCGATCGGCGTGCAGTCACGCGCTCGAGCACCGCGCCTGACTCCATCGCCCAGCACCACGGCCTCAACCACCGCCCCTGTTGCAGGCTCGCCGGCTGAGCTGAAGACTACGCTCGGCGCGTTTGGAGTCCTACGCGCAGGCTTGTGGTCATCTCTGGCACCTACTGCTTGTCATTCCAGCGTCGATATCGTAGGGTTGCCGCCGTGGCGGGGCGTTAATTCAAGAAGGGATGGCGATCATGCGCTCGGTGGGGACTGCGCTGACTTCCAAGCTGCGACAGTGCGAACGGCGCGACCATGTGCACTGACGACGAACCGCTGCGGCTACCCAAGGTTAATCGACGCCGCTTCCTCGGATACGCCGCAGGAGTCGCCGCCATGGCCGTCGTCCGCGCGGAATGGCCACGTTCGGTAGCCGCGGCCGGCCCCAAGGTTGTTGGCGCTGATGGCAGCCTGCAGGTCGGGATGGCGATGCACATCCACTCATCATTCAGTGAGCAGTACGGGTCGATGGACTCGCATCTGCTCCAGGCGCAGGCGAACGCTGTCGACGTCCTCTGGTGGACCGAGCACGACTATCGGATGAGCGGTATCGGCTATCGGGACACGGTGCACTTCACAAGCCTGACCGCCGAGAAGCCCGCTCCCGGAGAGGGAGGACCGTGGCAGTGGCAGCTTCAGCGCGCCGGTGAGCTGACCAAGACGTCCACCGGCGGCATCGTCAGCAGTCCAAGTTCACCACTCGACCCTGTCGTGGGCGGAAGCCTCGCCGTGTCCGCCGAGAGCAGCAACCATGCCGCTGCGTCGCTGGGGTTCTATGCCCAATCACAGTCCTCGGACTGGAACTACCACTGCAGCCTCATCGGGCAGACGCTCGCCATCGAGGTCCTGCCGACGTCGATCGGCTCCAGCGCCTATCTCGAGATCCTGATCACCAGCTCCTACCACCCGGCCAACAGTGGCCGCCCTGCTGGGCAGTACTCCATCTCCTACAGACTGGGAGGGCCGGGTGTCCCGGGAACGAGCTCCGTCTCCGGCATTCAGGGCGTGGTCAACCTCGCCGCGACCCCCAGCCAGTGGAACTCGGTTGCGATTGGTCCGGCCAACGACATCGCCGCCCTCTGGCCGGGCATGGACGCTCGAGACTTCGGTCTCTTCGGGATCAACCTGAACGCGGTCTCGACCGGAGCCCTTGCGTCGGGCAACTTCGACTATCTCCGTTTCTCGCGGTCGAGTGGCGAGGTGCAGCTCACAGCGCAGCAGGACATGGAGCTCTCATACGGCTTGCTCTACCCGGATGTGACGCAGCTGCAGGGACTCGAGATCTCCCTGACGCTGCCGCATGTGAACTGGTACGGCGCCGGCGTCGCGCTGACCGACTACGGCACCGTCACGACGAAGCAGTACCCGGGATTCCTGCAGACCTCGGTGATCCCGGCGATCCATGCGTCGGGCGGCCTGGTCAGCTACAACCACCCGTACGGAGCGTCGTCGTCACCTGCATTCTCACAAGCGCTGCAGAATCAGAAGATGACAAGTCTGGCAATATCGATGCTGGGCAACCGGGCCTTGGGCGTGGACATCCTCGAGGTCGGTTACCCGCTGCGCGGCGGCGCCGACCTCCAGCATCACATCGGGCTATGGGATATCTGCTCGCGCAATGCGCTGTTCCTCACCGGCAATGGCGCCAGCGACGACCATGTCGGCACCAACTGGCTGCGATTCGGGAACAACTGGTTCACCTCGGTCTGGGCTGCGAGTACCGCCGAGTCCGATCTCCTGAGCGCACTGGTGGCGGGTCGCTCGTGGTGCGCTTCGCTCCCCTGGTTTCGGGGCAGTCTCGACCTGCTCGTCGACGGAGTCGCCCCCATGGGATCCGTGACGGTGTCATCCCTGCCCACGCGACAGCTCTCCGTCATCGCCACCGACCTGCCAACCAATGGCACGCTCCAGGTCGTCCAGGGTGTCGTGGACTATGCGGGCAGCAGCGCCGCGGTGCCCAACACCGCGGTCGTCGCCACGTACAGCACCGCCGATCTGAGCGGTGGAACGGTGACCCTCCCGGTCGACACGACTCAGTCCTCGTTCGTCCGAACCCAGGTGGTCGACTCCGCGGGCACGATCGTGGCGCTTTCCAATCCCGCCTGGTTGCTGGGCGAAGCGCCGCCAAACGGGATCCCAGCGCCTCGAGCCTACTGACGACCGTCACGCGCAGCGGGGCTGCGGACGCTCCAGCCAGAGGCATGCTCCGAGTTCATTTTCGGCTCCGGAGCGATCTCTGCAAAATGCGCAAACACGCCAGTCGCCTTTTGCTATGATGCCGCGCAACTGAGCCTGAACGGAACGGATTGTCAGCCTGAACCGAACGGATTGGGCACATCGGGATGGTGGTGAGAGACAAGGGGGCGAGGATGCGTCTGAGCAAGGTTTCGATGGCGGCAGCGGTGCCTCTCGTGGTTGCGGCAGCGGTGCTGCCCGGAGCAGGAGCCTCGGCGGCGCCCGCGGTGCTCGCGGCGCCCAGCTACGTGAGCACTCTGGTCGGTCCCGGGCAGGCCTCCATGTACCCGGTCGACGTCACCCAGGATTCCTCGTATTACTTCGTCCTCGACGCCGGCCGCTACCGGGTGGTCGCGGTCAGCCGCTCCACCGGCGCCACCGCCTGCCAGATCGGCGGGCTCCAGGGCAGCGGTCCCGGGCAGTTCGGCGACGCCCGTGCCCTCGACTACGACGCCACCCACAACGAGCTCTACGTCGCCGACACCCCCAACAACCGGGTCGAGGTCTTCTCCTTCTCCGCGAGCCTCTGCGCTTCGAACTCCTCGAGCGCCTTCACCTTCCTCTCCCAGTTCGGCGCCAAGGGGTCCGGGCCGGGACAGTTCAACCAGGCCTACGGAGTTGCGGTCGACCCGGTCGACGGCTGGGCCTACGCGGTCAACGGCGCCGGCTGGGTGCAGAAGTGGACGCTCACCACCGCCACCAAGCCGAGCACCTACCTCAGTCAGTTCAACGGCGCCGGCCTCAACCAGCCCCGTCAGGTCACCGTCGCGCCCAACCACGACGTCCTGGTCATGAACGCACGCGACCACGAGTGCGACGTCTTCAACAGTGCCGGCAGCCTGCTCTTCACCGTCGGCAACGGCGAGGGGACCGGCCCCGGCCAGTTCAGCGACGATCCCCGGGGCGTCTCAGTGAGCGAGAACGGCAACCTCGTGTTCATCACCGATTCCGGTGGGAAGCGGATCGAGGTCTTCAACCTCCAGTCGAACGGGACCAACTACACCGGCTGGACGTTCGCCTACACCATCGCATCGGGCACCGGGGCGAGCCAGTTCGTCGGCCCGCGCGGCCTCACCACCACGTCAGACAACCATCTCCTGCTCACCGACGAGTGGGGGTTCTCCCTGCATGAGCTGAGCTTCACGCCCACTGGGGCCACGGTGACCCGCAACCTCTTCGGCACCGCGCCGCCGCTGCCGGGTGTGAACTCGCCCCGAGGCCTGCAGATCGCCACCAACGGGCAGATCTATATGGTCGACTACTGGAACCAGCGAATCGAGTACATGAACGCCAACGGCAGCGGGGCGAGCTCCTTCGGCTTCCGGGGCAACCCCTCCCAGAAGGGGGCCATCAACTTCGCCTGGTCGGCGGCCATCCAGCCCGGCACCGGCGATGTCTTCGTCGCCAACCGCGAGAGCAACCAGGTCGAGGTCTTCTCCCCGACCGGGACCTCGGTGCTCATCTTCGGCAAGAACGGCACCGCCAACGGGGACTTCAGCTTCCCGCAGGGAATCGCCTTCGATCCGACCAACGGCACCCTGCTGGTCGACGACTCCGGCAACGACCGCGTTGAGCGCTTCACCATGTCCTCGGGTGACACCAGTGCCACCTGGGATGCCACCTACGGCTCCAAGGGCATGGGCAAGACCGCACCGGCCGGCGAGTTCAACAATCCCACCGGCATCGCGGTCGCGCCCAACGGCACCATCTGGGTCGCCGACACCGTCAACAACCGCATCCAGAGCCGCTCCACAACCTCGGGCACCTGGACCGTCTTCACGACCACGACCGGGAGCGGTGAACAGATCGGTTTCAAGGTTCCCTGGGGGGTCACGGTCGCTCCCGACGGGAGCATCTGGGTGGCCGACACCGGCAACAACCGGATCGTCTCCATGAGCACCACCGGCGTCGACAACTTCAACGCCACCGCGGCCAGCATGGGCATTCCGGCCGCCCCCAAGGATTCCCTCATCTACCCCTTCGCCATCGCCTTCAGCGGCGACACCGTCTACCTCTCCGACATCTGGAATAACCGCGTCCTCACCCTCTCCACTCACTAACCGTAAGCGTGAAAAAACGAGATCGGGCCGTGGTCCAATGCCGGAGATGAGCCCACCCCGCACCATACCCGCCCCTTAGCCAGGATTCCCCGGAGGAACCAATTGATGAACACGCAGCAACCCCGAGAGGCGGCGATCCAGCGATCGCCCCGGCCCAGGAGGTCCCTCCGCCTTGCGCTGCTGGCGGTCTCGCTGACCGCGCTCGCGCCGATCACCGCCGGAGCGACGTTCGTCGAGGGTCCCGCCGCCCAGGCCCCGGTGTCGATGACCACCGCCCAGCCGGCCACACCCGGCTACCTGACGATCCAGTTCGGACGGGCCATGTGGACCGTGGCGAATGGCTGCACGGCGATCCCGGGGGCGCTCACCCTCGCCCAGATCGCGCAGGACCTTCAAGCACGAGGGATGACGGCCATCGGAACGGTGGTGGTCGACCGCGTCGACAGTGGCACCAAGCGGTACTGCCAGGGCGACGACATGTACGCCAACTGGGCTGACCTCGCGTCGCTGAACACCACCTACGGGTGGCAGTTCGTCAGTGACGGCCTGACCCATGGCGACATGACAACGATGACGCCCGCGCAGCAGCAGCAGGAAAGCTGCGGGTCGCTCACGCCACTCGAGAGTCACGGCTTCAACTCGGCGTGGGGCCTCTTCGCGTACGGCGACAACCACTTCACCAATCAGATTCAGACCAACGTCGTCAGCACCTGCTTCGCCTACGGTCGCACCTATCGCGGCGGGGTCAACATGCGGGCCAACATGCACGCGCCGTGGTTCCAGAACACGAACTCGATCACCGGCGGCGAGTGCAACGTCGTCGGACAGGCGTGCTACAAGCTCTCGACGACGAACGGCAAGCACTACGAATCGCCACTCACGTTCGAGAAACTCGTCGCGGGTGAAGGCACCAACCAGTGGATCGACCTGCAGTTCTACCGTCTGGTCACAGGCTCGGGCGATATCAGCCCCGAGTTGTCGTGGAATTGCACGAGCTCGAACTGGCAGTTGCACTGGACCAGCTCCACCGAGATGTACTGTCAGAACGACTTTGACGCCATCATGAGTGACGTGCCGGCCGGCGTCGTGACTGCTGATCCGGCAACCGTCGCGACCGCGTGGGGGCGCACACCACCGAGCTGAGGACGTGACCGACGGAGGGTGGTGCCATCGCGGTGTTTCACTGGGCGGCACCACCCTTCGCACGCCGCTCTGTCCCGCCGTTTGCTCTTAACGACTATCTCTATTTAATTACTAAATAAGACGTCGCTCAGTTCGCACATAAAGTTGCTGCAGGACAACTGCTTGACTCGATTGTGTGGTAGCACCGCGACCCCTGTATGTCGTATGGTGCGCGAAATTCGGGGGGCGTTCCTCCCGTCGTAATCCAAGAACGCGGCATCCGGGGAGAGAGCCGGTGTCGCACATCAACAAACATGCGAGAGGCACCATGCCCTCGCGGAGGATGCCTATGCTCAGCAGATTCTTTCGTGTGCCCGCGGCCGCGTTAGTGGCCGTTGTGTCGACGATTTTACTCGCCAGCACCACTTCCCAGCAGTGGACCGCCCCCATCAGCGCGTCGCTTGCCGGCTCGGGCACATCCGGCCAGGGCAGCTCCGCGTCGACGGCGCCGCAGCCAGGTCTGGATTTGGGATCAGCTGGGACGAAGGGCGGCGCGAGCTTTGAGTTCCTGGATCCGACGTCCGCGTCGGCGAACCCAACACCCATTCTGCTGTACGCACAGGACTGGAACGGCTTCCCTGCAAAGCGCAGCATGGCGGCGTGGGAGCAGGCCGCGATCACGCACCAGGTCCTGGTTGGAACCCAGGGCCCGGTCTACGGAAAGATGATCGCGCAGCTGCACGCGTGGAACCCGAAGCTCAAGGTGCTGGTCTACGACCTCGGTCCGTACACCATCAAGGGCACGTCGGACTACAACACCCTTCTGGCACAGCACCCGAGCTACTTCGCGCATGACAAGAATGGACACCTCATCACCGTCAAGGCCGCCAGCGGGACCGCAGCCTTTCCCAAGAACACCCTGATGGACCAGGGAAACGCCGGGTGGCAGCAATTCCAGGCGCAGCGGATCCTCAAGAACATCCAGGCGTGGGGGTTCGACGGGGCGTATGTCGATTCGATGGGCCCCGGGGTCTTCACCGGCACAACCACCGGAGTTCCGATCGATCCGAGGACTGGCAGGGCCTACACCGATGCCTCGTGGATGCAGGCGGGGGCAGCGGCCATGAACGCGGTCAAGGCCGCGATCGGCAAGAGCAAGTACCTCATGGCGACCGGCCTCGTCAACGGCTCGGAGTACACGTCGTTCACGCACTACCTCGCCGACTCGAACGTCGACGGGATGCAGACCGACTCGTGGCTGCGTGTCGCCAATGGGTCGATCAATGACTGGCCGTCTGCCAACTCGCTTGCCGCTGACCTCGCGATGGTGCAGTCGCTCAACGCCATGGGCAAGGGATTCTTCGGATGGACCAAGGTCTGGATCAACGCCTCAACGGCACAGCAGTCGGCGTGGAACACCTACGCGCTCGCCGCCTACCTGCTGGTCGACAACGGCGTCAGTGATTATTACCTGTTCAACTCACCATCCAACTCCGACCGGACGACGATCTTCTTCCCCAATGAGCGAGAGGCGCTCGGCGCGGCGAAGGGACCGTTCACCCTGGTTGGCGGCGTCTACCACCGCACCTTCACGTATGGGACGGTGACGCTGAACACCAACGGACAATCGGCGTCCATCAACCTCGTTCCCTGACCTTCCGCTGACCGGGATCGGGAGTGCGCGCACGGCGCGTGCGCTCCCGGTCCTTGCAGACGCTCGTTCAGGGGACCGCCCACTCGCCGACGACGTCGCTGCCCTCCTCCACCACGAAGAGGCGGCCTGATGACGAGAACACCAGACCCTGTGGCGTGCTGGCCTTGAACGTCGAAACGAGCGCGCCGCTGCGTGTGTACTGCGCGACCTCATTGCTGGAGCTCAGGGCGATGTACAGATAGCCGGCGTCGCCCGCGATGCCGAATGGCATCGACGCTGCTCCGACATTGAACGTCCCCAGCTGCGTGCCGCTCGCCGCGAAGTGAAAGATCTTGCCACTCGCCATGCTGGACACCCAGATGCTGCCGTCGGTGTCGACCCAGATCCCACGATCGAACCCGAGGTTCGTGCCGATCGTTCCGGTCTTCGTCCCGCTGCTGCTGAACACGGCGATGTCGTGATTGTTGCTGTCGGCCGCGTAGATGGTTCCAGTCGGCGCGCAGGCGACACCGTAGGGATCCGCTAACCCGGTTCCCGCCCACTTGTAGACCCCGTTGGTCGTGTACGCGACGATCTCATTGGAGTCCGTATTGGCGATGATGATCAGGCCGTTTGCCGGGTCGAAGCACATCAGGCGCGGGTAGTTGAACTGATCCGGGTTCTCACCTCGCAGGCCCCAGGCGAGTGAGAACGTGTAGCCCCCGCCGGCGGTGGGCGTGAATTTCTCCACGCGCTCGTTGTATGTGTCGGTGACGAACAGGTCCCCGCTCGAGTCGAATGTCGCTCCTCGGGGACCGTTGAAGCCACCCGTCGGCGGCGGCGCGGGAGGGCTCGGTTCTGCGAAGAGGAACGCTCCGCTCGGAGAGAACACCTGAACGCGGAAGTTGCCGAGGTCCCCCACCCAGATGTTGTGGCTGCCATCGACGGTGATGTCGCGGCCGCCATCCTCGAACTGACCGTTGCCCGTGCCGCACGAGCCGAACTGCGAGGTGTACGCGCCGTACTGCCCGCTGCTTGCGTCGGCGTTGAACTCCTGGATGCGACATCCCTGGTTGTTCACCACGTAGGCGACGCTGTGCGAGGTGTCAATGGCCAGGCCGCGGAACTCGAAGCTCGTCGAGACGCCGCCGGGCGGAGCGATGGTCTTGACGATCGAATTCTTCTGGTTGTAGATGACGATGCGGTGATGGCCCTGATCCGCCACCCAGAAGTTCCCGGAGCTGTCGAAGGCGATCCCTCGAGGCTGGATCAACTGCCCCGAGCCGAACGTGCCGACCAGCGATTGGGTCTTGGGATTGATGATGTCGATGTCCCCGGCCCACTGATCGACGACGTAGACATTCTCATTGACCGGATTCACGGCGACGTGACCCGGGTACGTGAAGTTCACGAAGTGGACGGCATTGGTGCCGTAGCTCGTGATGAAATTGCCGTTCTTGTCGTAAACATTGACGTCCGGCTCGCTGCCCTCGGCCATGTACACGTCGCCGTTGAAGGGATCGACACCGAGTCCGTATGGGGCCTGGTTGGTGCCGGGCCCGTAGCCGAGCTTGCCCGCGAAGACGTAGGGAGCCGCCTTGGCGCCGCTGTCCTCGAAATGCACGATCCGATAGTTCCAGTAGTCGCCGATGAGCACGGATCCGTCGGTTTCGGTGGTCGCTCCCCAGCCGTACAGCCCCGCGCTGGCGGGGCCACCCACCGACCCCTCCGGCGTGACACCGGTGCCGGTCGCCCCGGCCCCACCCGCGANNAGCCGCCGCGCCGGCGCGGGGCAACGGACGCTGTCCCCTGATAGCCATCAGCCACCCCCTCAGTACACGGACGGGCGCGATTGCGCTCGCCAACGACACTACGCGGGGGATTGCCGAAGTGTCAACGAATAGCGCTGAGTGGCGCCGGCCGGCGCAGCCGTGCGACGCTGGCGGTACGCCCCATGCCAAATCGAGGACGCGTTTGCGACGTGCTCCGGCCGCGTTGGAACGTGACTCTCATCAACTGGACCTGAACTGACGAATCGCCCCGGGAAACGCCGCATCGGATCCTGGCTGGATCGCCACCGGAATGCCCCGCCGGCGGCGATCGCGGTCATTGCGCTGGCTGCGCTGCTCGTGATCCTGCTGCAACCCGGGGTCCGCTCAGTTGTCGGCAAGCTTCCGGCACCACCCGGGGTGCCATCGGTGGTGGCGTCGCCCACGGCCCAGCCGTCGCAGTTCCCCTTGCTCCCAGGGCACACCCTCAAACCGGCGATTCGGGGCCTGCTCTACCTGCAGGGC
>PKXZ01000043.1:0-5530 GCA_003132525.1 Candidatus Dormiibacterota bacterium
TGCGTTGCGTGTTCGGACTGTGTCGGGTGCATTGGCTGCATCGGTTGTCGCGGACTCCGCGGGGCTGTCGGAAAGATCGGGGTCAGCGCCCCGTAACGGCTCCCAGGCTCGCGGAGGACACCGTGGCCGCGTACTTGGCGAACACACCGGTCGCATAGGGGTTCGGCGGCCGCTGCCATTCGGCGAGCCGGGCTGCGATCTCCGCGTCGTCCAGCTCGACGTCGATGCGACGCGAATGCACGTCGATGCTCACCATGTCGCCGTCGCGCACCACCGCGATCGCGCCGCCGAGCGCAGCCTCCGGTGCGATATGGGCGACCATGAAGCCGTGGGTCGCTCCGGAGAAGCGACCGTCGGTGANNCTCGCGCATGCCGGGGCCGCCCACCGGTCCTTCGTAGCGGATCACGACCACATCGCCTTCGTGAACCGCACCGTCGCGCACCGCAGCGAAGGCTGCTTCCTCGGAATCGAAGACGCGGGCCGGTCCGCGATGGGAATCGCGATCGTTGCCGGCCAGCTTGACCACGCAGCCCTCCGCGGCGAGGTTGCCACGCAGCACACCGATCCCGCCGTGCGCGCGCAGCGGCACATCGGAGGGGCGAATCACCTGCTGGCCGGGCGTCTCATGTGCCGCGGCAGCGACCTCGGCGATGGTCCGCCCGTCGACCGTCCTGGCATCCCCGTGCAGGAGGTCGAGCTCGAGCATCCGCTGCATCAGCACGGCGAGCCCGCCGGCCGCGAAGAGATCGGTCGCGACGAAGCGCCCGCCGGGACGGAGGTCGGCGAGGATCGGCGTGCGCGCGCAGATCGCATCGAAGTCGTCGATGTCGAGCGGGACGCCTGCCTCGGCGGCGATGCCGAGCAGGTGGAGCACTGCATTGGTTGAGCCACCGGTCGCCGAGAACGATGCGACCGCGTTCTCGAATGCATCGCGAGTCGCGATCGATCGCGAATTGGTTCCCTCCTGGACAAGCCGCACGGCGAGCCGGCCGGCGGCCCCCGCCACAGCGGGTTTGTCGGGGTGCGTCGCCGGCACACCATTGGCTCCGGGAGGCGAAAGGCCGAGGAACTCGACCGCGGCGCTCATCGTGTTGGCCGTGTACTGACCACCGCACGCCCCTGCGCCCGGACAGGCGTGCTCCTCAACCGCACGAAGTTCGTCCGCGTCGATGCGGCCGGCGTTGTATGCGCCCACAGCCTCGAACACGTCCTGAACGGTGAGGTCGCGACCGCGCAGATGTCCGGGCTGGATGGTGCCGCCGTAGAGCACGAGGCCCGGGATATCGAGGCGGCACAGCGCCATCGCCGCCGCCGGGATCGTCTTGTCACAGCCGACGATGAGCACGAGGCCGTCGAAGCTGTGCCCGCGGGTGACCAGCTCGATGGAGTCCGCGATGACCTCGCGAGAGACGAGCGACGCCTTCATCCCCTGCGTTCCCATGGTGACGCCGTCACTCACCGCGATCGTGTTGAACTCCATGGGAGTGCCACCCGCGGCGCGAACCCCCTCCTTGACCTTTTCCGCGAGGGCGCGGTGATTCCAGTTGCACGGCATGGTCTCAATCCATGAGTGGCCGACGCCGATGATCGGCTTCTCGAGGTCCTCACGGCTGAAGCCGATGGCGCGCAGCATCGCTCGCGCGGGCGCGCGATCAGGACCGTGCAGCATCACCGAGCTCGGTCGCGTCGTTGCTTTCTCGGGCATGCGCAGAAGCATACGGTGCGACGACCGTCACAACTCCGTGTGTTGACTGGAACGCCGTTCAGGCCGTATCCTTCGCCCCACTGTGTTGTACGGCTCCGCGCTGGTCCTGCTGGTAGGCCTGCTCCTGATTAGGAGCGGGGCTTTCATGCTTCAGGGCAGGCGCGTGCGCAGGTAGGCACCAACACCAAGCCGGAATCAAGCAAGAGGCCCCCTCCGAGGAGGGGGCCTCTTTTTGTTCCCGGCACACGCGACAGGAGGAACAGTCATGGCCCGCCCCGGACAGGCACCCGCCCCCTATGACGGCATGGGAGCACCGACTCGCTGGGACGCAAACACCCACGACGACGGCGCCCAGGCGAAGCAATTCGATGCCGCACGCGCGGATCGTTTCGCTCCCGGCACTCCACGGCACGACGAGAGCGAAGAGTTCGTGCGCCGTTCACTCAGCCGCTACTACCAATGATCACCGCCCGAACGGATCAACGCTCGAGCGCGGCTGCGACGACAGCAGCAAACCCCGGCGGCCTAGCGGAGCCGCCTCGGATGCTCACCGGCGCGCAGATCGCCCTCGAATCGCTCATCCGTGAGGGTGTCGACACCATCTTCGGCTACCCCGGCGGGGCCAACCTCTGGCTCTACCGCTACCTCCCGGACTACCCGGCGCTCCATCACGTGCTGGTACGTCACGAGCAGGGCGGCGCTCATGCCGCCGACGGGTACGCGCGCAGCAAGCGCGGGTCGGTCGGGGTCGTGTTCGCGACCAGCGGCCCAGGCGCGCTGAACCTGGTGACCGGCCTCGCCACCGCCTATATGGACTCGGTCCCGGTGGTCGCGATCACCGGCCAGGTGCCATCGACCGCCATCGGGACCGACAGCTTCCAGGAGTCCGACGTCATCGGCTCGACCATGTCGGTCGTCAAGCACTCCTACCTGATCACCCGGGTCGAGGACATCGCCCCAACCATCCAAGAGGCGTTCCACATCGCCCGGACCGGACGGCCGGGACCGGTGCTCATCGACTTCCCCAAGGATCTGCAGGCTGCGGTGAGCGCCTTCAACTACCCGGACACGCCCGTGCGGCGCCGGTCGTACCCGGCGCCTCCGCGGCCGGACCCGGCAAAGCTCCGTCAGATCGCCGAGCTCATCAAGGGTGCCAAGCGACCGGTGATCCTCGCCGGCCGCGGTGTGCTTATCGCTCGCGCTGAGGAGGAGCTTGCCGAACTCGCTCATCAGGCCCACATCCCAGTTGGGTGGACGCTGCTCGGCACGGGGGCGTTCCCGGTGACCGACCCGATGGCGTTGCAGATGGTCGGATTCATGGGCGCCGGTTACACGAACAAGGCGGTCTGCGAAGCCGACGTGCTGATCATGGTCGGGATGCGCTGCGACGACCGGGTGACCACCCGGCTCGACTCGTTCGCGCCGCGCGTCGAGCACCTCGTGCACATCGACATCGACCCTGCCGAGATCGGCAAGAACGTCATCCCGCACGTGAGCGTCGTCGCCGACGCGAAGGTGGCGCTGCGCGAGCTCAACCTGCTCGTCGAACCCAAGCGCGAGCACCAGTGGCTGACCCAGATCGACCAGTGGAAGGAGGAACACCCGGTGCGTTTCACCAATCACACCGGTCTGCTCCAGCCACAGCAGGTCCTCGAGGAGATGTACGCGCGCTGCGAGGACGAGGCAATCGTGCTCGCCGACGTCGGCCAGAATCAGATCTGGGCGGCGCTCTGGTTCAGCTATCGCAAGCCCGGCCTCTTCCTCAACTCCGGCGGCACCGGGACGATGGGCTACGCCTTTCCCGCGTCGATGGGAGCGAAGCTCGCCAACCCGCACAAGACCGTGTTTTGCGTGACCGGCGAGGGTGGCTTCGTCATGAACATGCAGGAGATGGCGACGATGGTCGAGAACAACATCGATGTCAACGTCATCATTCTGAACAACTCGTCGCTGGGCATGGTCCGCCAGTTCCAGGACGACTTCTACGACGGCGTGCGTTCCGCGGTGGACCTGACCTTCACACCCGACTTCGTCAAGCTCGGCGACGCCTTCGGGATGAAGGCGATGTCCACCGACCGGCTCGAGGACGTCGGCCGGATGCTCGACGAGGCGATGGCGCACAAGGGACCGGTGCTGCTCAATTTCAACATCGACCCCGACGCGAACGTCTATCCCATCGTCCCGCTCGGCAAGGGCATGCTCGACTTCGTCGAGGCGAGCTGATGACCGAGAGCCGGTTGCTGTCCGTGCTCGTCGACAACAAGCCCGGCGTGCTGCAACGCGTCGCGTCGATGATCCGGCGGCGCGGCTTCAACATCGACTCACTGTCGGTGGGCCCGACCGACGACGACACGATCTCGCGGATGACCATCACCGTGCACGTCGGTCGCCAGCAGGCGGAGCAGGCCACCAAACAGCTGGCCAAGCTCATCGACGTGATCACCATCGACGACATCACCGGGCTGCGCAACGTCGCGCACGAGCTGGTACTCGTCCGGATGCACGCGCCGCCAGGCGAGCGCACCGAGCTGCTCAACCTGGTGGACATCTTCCGAGGCCGGATCGTCGACGTCGCCGCGAGCTCGGTGATCATCGAGGTGACCGGCAGCGCCGAGAAGATCGACAACTTCATCGAGCTGATGCGGCCCTATGGCATCAAGGAGCTGGCGCGCAGTGGCGTCGTCGCGCTGGTGCGCGGCGACCAGGCGCGCATCCGTCTCATGGATTTCGCGATCGACGGCGATGAGCCTCAGACCGAGCCGTCACGCGTGGCGGGCGTTGCCGGCGACACCACCGGCGCCGTGTGAATACAGGCAGAGGAGGCAGCGATCAATGACCGCTCGGATGTACTACGACGCGGACGCGGACGCGGACGCGCTGGCCAAGCGACGCATCGCCATCCTGGGTTACGGCTCCCAAGGTCACGCCCACGCGCTCAACCTGCGCGACTCGGGGCATGACGTGCGGGTCGGGCTCCCCGAAACCAGCAAGAGCCGTGCCGCGGCCGAAGCCGAGGGGCTGCGCGTGCTGACGCCGGCTGGAGCGTGCGAGGAGGCGGAGGTCATCATGGTGCTGACCCCCGACACCGGTCAGCGCAGGCTCTACGACGAGGCAATCGCGCCTCACCTGCACGCCGACAAGATGCTGATGTTCGCCCACGGGTTCAACATCCGCTACGAGCTCATCGATCCCCCGGTCGGCGTTGACGTGAGCATGGTGGCGCCCAAAGGCCCGGGACACCTGGTGCGCAGCACGTACGTCGACGGACAGGGTGTTCCCTGCCTGTTCGCGGTGCATCAGAACGCGACAGGGCTCGCACGCGAGCGGACCCTCGCGTACGCGCAGGGAATCGGCGGCACCCGCGCAGGGGTGCTCGAGACGACCTTCGCCGAGGAGACCGAGACGGATCTCTTCGGCGAGCAGGCGGTGCTGTGCGGCGGGATCACCTCGCTGGTCAAGGCAGGCTTCGACACGCTCACCGAGGCGGGCTACCAACCCGAGCTCGCGTACTTCGAGGTCATGCACGAGCTCAAGCTCATCGTNNCACCGCCGAGTACGGCGACTACGTGAGCGGTCCGAAGGTCGTCGATCAGCGCACCCGCGAGACCATGCGCAAGCTGCTCAGCGACATCCAGGACGGGACATTCGCGAAGCGGTGGATCGAGGAGAGTGAGGCCGGACGGCCGAACTTCGTCGAGTACCGCGATGAGGAGATGCACCAGCCGATCGAGCGGGTCGGCGCCGAGCTGCGCTCGAAGATGGCCTGGCTCAACGCGAAAACGGCGCCCGGCATGGACAAGGTGCTGGCCGATCCGGGTCGCGAG
>PKXZ01000043.1:5546-5700 GCA_003132525.1 Candidatus Dormiibacterota bacterium
TCGACGTCATCGAGGCGGGATTCCCGCACAGCTCCCCGGGCGACTTCGCGGCGGTGAAGGCCATCGCCGAGCAGGTCGAAGGCGCGGTCATCGCCGGGCTCTCGCGCTGCTTCGAGGCCGATGTGCGCGCCAGCGCGGCCGCGCTCGAGCCGGC
>PKXZ01000066.1 GCA_003132525.1 Candidatus Dormiibacterota bacterium
AGGACCCACGCCCTATTGGGAAGCCGTCGCCTCCCAGCGCGCCTGCCAATCGGCGTCACTGAGGTCGTGGAGATCCACGCCCTCCTCGCGGGCCCGCGCCTCGAGCGCCCGGAACCGGGACGCGAAGCCCATCGCGCGTCCGCGGAGCGCCTCCTCGGGATTCACACGGAGTCGTCGTGCCAGGGCCACCACCGCGAAGAGCAGGTGGCCGATTGCAAGCTCAGGATCGCCGGCTTCCGACGCCCAGTCCTCACCACGCTCTGCTTCACCCAGGCCGGTGGCGATATCCTCGACGCGTGCGAGCGCGCCACGGACCGCGTCGAGCGCGACCGGAATCGTCGGGGTCTCGTCGAAACCGACACGCGCCGGACGCTTCTGCACCCCCTGCGCGTGCGCGAGCGCCGGCATGGCGGCCGGCACTCCGTCGAGGAGCGACAGGCGCTCGCGTTTCTCGGCGGTCTTGAGCTTCTCCCAGTTGACGACGACACCCGCCGGGCCATCCACAGCGACATCGCCGAACACGTGCGGATGGCGGTGGATCATCTTGGCGCGCACGTCGTCGGCAACGTCACCGATGTCGAAGCCGCCGTCCTCCTCCATCGCGATGGCGCTGTGCATCAGCACCTGGAGCAGCAGATCGCCGAGCTCCTCACGGAGCGTTCCAGGTTCGGCGTTGTCGATGGCCTCGAGCACCTCGTAGGTTTCCTCGAGGAGGTACGGGCGAAGGCTGCGATGCGTCTGCTCGCGGTCCCACGGGCATCCGCCCGGCGCGCGCAGGCGCTCCACCACCTCGTTGAGCGAGCGCAGCGCCTCGACGGCCTCGTCACGCATGAGCGTTCTGCGCCCCGACCGGCACGCGACTCTGCGCTCGCACCAGGCGGCCGAGCTCGCGAAGCACCGGCGTCAGCGTCGTCTGCCACGCATCGGAGAGATGCAGCTGCGACGGCGTGGCGGTGAGCCCGCGGAACTGCGCGGCGACGCCCTGCAGGTCGAGACCGTGGTCGAGCGTCAGACGGATGACGACACCACGGCCGCGTTCGGTCTCGACGCCGAGCGCGCCTGCCGCTGCGGCGAGCAGGCGGACTCGCAGCGAGTCGATGAGCGCCGACGTTGGTGCCGGCATTGGCCCAAACCGATCGACGAGACCGCGAGCGCGCTGATCCAGCTCCGTCTCGCTGACGCACGCGGCCAGCTCCTGGTAGCAGCGCAGGCGGAGGCGCTCGTCGGACACGTATTCCGCGGGGAGGAAGGCCGCAACCGGGAGGGTGACGGTCACCTGAGCCGGCGATTCCAGCACCGTCTTCCCCTGCAGGGACGTGACCGCGTCGGCGAGCAGATGGTTGTACAGCTCGAGTCCGACGGCGGCGATCTCCCCGTGCTGCTCCTCGCCGAGCAGGTTCCCCGCGCCGCGGATCTCGAGGTCGCGCATGGCCAGCTTGAATCCCGCGCCGAGGTCCTGCAGGTCGCCGATCACGTCGAGCCGCTTGTCGGCCTTCTCGGTGAGCGTTCGTGCGGGCGGATACATCATGTACGCATAGGCACGCTGTCCCGCGCGTCCGACGCGGCCGCGCAGCTGATACAGCTGGGCGAGTCCAAGCCGGTGCGCGTCATCGATGACGATGGTGTTCGCATTGGGGATGTCGAGACCGGACTCGATGATGGTGGTGCACAGCAGCACGTCGATCTCACCATCACCGAAGGTGCGCATCACCGAAGCGAGCATGCCTTCCGGCATCTGGCCGTGAGCGACCTCGATCCGCGCTTCGGGCACCAGAGAGCGAAGTCGATCGGCAACCGCCTCGATGCCCGCGACCCGGTTGTGCAGGAAGAAGCACTGGCCGCCACGCGCAAGCTCGCGGGTGATCACCTCGCGGATCAGCGAATCCTCACGCGCGGTGACATACGTCTTGATCGGCTGCCGTTCCTCCGGCGGCGTCTGGATGACCGACAGATCCCGGATCCCGGCAAGTGACATGTGCAACGTGCGCGGAATCGGCGTCGCCGACAGCGACAGCACGTCCACCGCGACGCGCAGCTCCTTGAACCGCTCCTTCTGGAGCACACCGAAACGCTGCTCCTCATCGATGACCACGAGCCCCAGGTTCTTGAACTCGACGTCCTTCTGCAACAACCGGTGGGTGCCAACCACGATGTCCACCGCGCCGCTGCGAAGCCCCGCGAGCGTCCGCGCGATCTCGTCGTCGCTGACGAATCGCGAGAGCTGGCGGACCGTGACCGGGAATGCCGCCAGTCGCTCGGTGAACGTGATGAAGTGCTGCTGGCAGAGCACGGTGGTGGGCACCAGCATCGCGACCTGGCGTCCCTCGATCGCAGCCTTGAACGCAGCGCGCACGGCGAGCTCGGTCTTGCCGAATCCGACGTCGCCGCACACCACGCGGTCCATGGGACGCGACGCCTCCATGTCACGCTTGATCTCCTCGAGCACGAGCACCTGGTCGGGCGTTTCCTGGTATGGGAACGAGCCCTCCAGCTCCTGCTGCCAGGCGCCGTCGGGCGCATACGCGTGACCCTGTGCTTGCTCGCGTCGCGAGTACAGACCGAGCAGTTCCCGGGCGACCTCCTCGGTGCGCTCCTTGACGCGGCGCCGCGTGCGCTCCCACTCGCCACTGCCGAGCCGGGATAACTTGGGATGCGACTCCGCGCCGCCCACATAGCGGTCCACGCGGTCGAGATGCTGCGTGGGAACGAAGAGGCGATCGCCCTCGGCGTACTCGAGGAGCATGTATTCGTGCACCGCGCCGCCGTCGTCGGTGACCGCGCGCATCTCGACGAATCGCGCGATGCCGTGGTCGCGATGCACGACCAGGTCGCCCGGTGCGAACTGGAGCACGAATGCCTCGCGCGCAGCGTTGCCACTGGCTGCGCGCCGTGAACCGCGCGCCGACGTGGAGAGGGCGCGGCGCGATCCCCTGGCGAGCACTGAGCGACGCCGTTTGACCGCACCGAAGAGCTCGGCATCCGTATAGACGTGCACCGACCCATCGGCAACCGCGAAACCCTGCGTGAGGTCTGCCGAGGCCACAACGATCGCGCCTGCCGCCAACGGTGTCGTCGTCGCCTCGAAATCGCTGGCGTCGACGGTATCGGCACCGTGTTCGGCCGCCAGTTCCTCGACGCGATGCTGCTGACGGGACACGACCAGCACGCAGCCATGTTCGTCGCGCTCCTGCAGGGCCTCGCGCACGAAGGCGTCGAAGCGACCGACATAGCTGTCCACTCCGCGCCAGCCGAGATCCGCCACCGGAGCGGCGCCGTCGGGCGCTTCGCGCACGAGTTCGAAGATCGCGTGGCGGTCGAGTGCCTGGAAGAGCGCGTCGACATCGATGAGCCCAGCGGATGCGCCGTGCGGCAGCTCGCCGCGAGCCTCCTCCTGGAGGCGCAGATCCTCGATCTCCGCCGCATGGCGTTCGGCCGCAGCGACCAGGCGCTCGCGGCCACCGTCGAGCAGGACGATGGGATTGTCGAGGTGATCCAGCAGCGTTGCCGGGGATTCGCCGCCGAGGTAGGGAAAGAAGAGGTCGAGCCCTTCCTCGTACACGCCCGTCGCGAGCAGCTCGCAGTCGCTCTCCCACTGCTCACGCACGTCTTCGCGAAGCGCCGTCGAGTCGAGTCGCGCCACTGACGCGAGCGCACGCGCCACCGATTCACTGCTGAGATCGAGCTCACGCGCCGGCCAGACCTGCGCCGTCTCGAGTTTGGCGATCGACTCCTGGGTCGCCGGGTCGAAGGCGCGCAGGTCCTCGACATTGTCACCGAACCACTCGGCGCGCCAGGGCCGGGCGCGGTCGACACCGAAGACATCGACGATGCCACCGCGCACCGCGAAATCCCCCGGGACGGAGACGGCGCTCTCGCGCCGGTAGCCGAGCTCGACGAGGCGCGAAATTAACGCATCGCGAGGCAGCCGGGCGCCGCGCTGCACCTCGGTCAGGCCGGCCTCGACGACTGCACGCGAAAGAGTCGGCCGGAGCAGGCCGCGCGGCGACGCCACCACCAGGAGCGGATCAGCGCGCGCGTGGAGGCGCATCAGCGTCGCGAGGCGCGCGCGAGTGACCTCTTCGGACGGCGGCACCCTGTCGAATGGCGGCGTATCGCCTGCCGGAAAGATCGCCGCGCTGGAGCCGCCGTCCCAGACGAGCGAGTCCGCGTAAACGCGCTCGGACTCGGCGGCGACGACCAGGACCGTCCGCGACGTGGTCTCGCGGAGCCACCAGGCGAGCAGGCTGATCGCCCCAGAGGGCACGCCGGCGACGATGCCGCCGCCAGCCTTGCCGAACTGGGCAAGCTCGGGCAACCTGTCGAGGCGTGCTCTCAGCGTTGCAGCGGCCACGGCGGTCGAGGGGCGGCGGGAGTCAGTCCGTGCCGGCACGGTTCCAGACGTTCATTGCCGCCGCGATCCCGTCGCGCATGATCGCCACGGCCATGTTGGCAGCGCGCTCGATCGCGGCCTCGGCCATGGGACGCTCATCGGGGAGGAATGGGTCGAGCACGTGCTCGATGAGGTCGTTGCTGTCGCCATCCCTGCCGATCCCGATGCGAATGCGGGG
The DNA here is from genome assembly GCA_003132525.1 of Candidatus Dormiibacterota bacterium. Taxonomy (GTDB): domain Bacteria; phylum Chloroflexota; class Dormibacteria; order Aeolococcales; family Aeolococcaceae; genus Palsa-851. Next base: position 4,569 of record PKXZ01000066.1, read on the forward strand.
GAAAGCGTCAGTGCGCCACGAATCGATGAGCGACTGCACACCGCGGTGGCCGGCGGCGCTGCCGCCGAGCTTGATCTTCACTCGACCGAGCGGGAAGTCCGCCTCATCGTGGATGACGATGACGTCGCCCGGCGGCGTGCCGTACTTGCTGCTGAGCTGTGTCGCGGCCTTGCCACTGAGGTTCATGAACGTCTGCGGACGAGCTGTGAGGACGTCATATCCGTCGATGGTTCCCTCTCGCACGCGTGCCAACCGTTCGCGCCGATCGCGGCCGAATTTGCCGCGGCGCTCGAGCTCGTCAAGGCACATCCAGCCGACATTGTGCCGGGTACGCGCGTATTCGCCTCCCGGGTTGCCGAGGCCGATGATCAGCTGGGTCACGACGAGCCGGCAGCGTCGGCGGTCTGGAGTTCCGGGATGTCGGCATCCGGCAGCAAGGCACGGGTCGCGGCGGTCATCGCGGCCGCCGGCTCGGCGAGCGCGTGGTCGTGACCCAGGCAATGCAGCAACCCGTGGACCGCGAGCAGACGGAGCTCGGCCACGCCGTCGGCTGCCTGCCCCATCGCTCGTTCCACCGAGATGGCCACATCGCCGACGCGGGTGCGCTCGTCTGCCGGGAACGCCAGCACGTCGGTGGGTGCATCGATGCCGAGGAAGCGCGCGTTCAGCTCCTGCAACTCTGCGTCACAGGTCAGGCGGACGGACAGGCTCGCGCGCGCCGGCACATCGAGTTGGTCACCGCAGGCGCGCAACAACGACCCAAGGCGTGCGTCCGCGACAGCACGCCGCTGCCCCGGGCTGAGGCACGAATCGCGGATGACGGTCACCCGCATGGGCGCAGATGCGTCAGGTGCTCTTGACGCGACGCTTCCGCGCTGCAAGCAGCTTTCGCTTGCGGCGCACGGACGGCTTCTCGTAGTGCTCGCGCCTGCGAACCTCGGAGAGGATGCCGTTCTGCTTGATCTTCTTGTTGAACCGTCGTAGCGCGCTCTCAAAGGTCTCGCCTTCGCGGACCTTCACTTCCGACACGGTCGGAATCACCTCCTTTCTGCCTTTCGGCTGGACCCACGCCTCCATGGCGCAGAACTAGAATTCTACCTTGAGTCCTCGGCCCCAAGCAGCCCGGCGGCCAGCTCGGTCATCACCGTGCCCGCCTTGCCGGACAGGATCAGGCTGGCCATGCCGTCCAGGTCGGTGACCCCCTCGTTGATGATCACGAGCCTCCCGCCATGCCTGATCGCCTCGACCGGGACGCCCGCGGCAGGCCAGACTGAGAGGGTCGATCCCACGGCCAGGCAGACATCGCAGAGGCGTGACTCCTCGAGCGCCCGGTCCATATCGGCCGCCACGAGCGGCTGGCCGAAGCTGATCGTCGCGGTCTTGAGGAGGCCGCCGCAGAGCTCGCAGTGCGGATCCTCGTCACCCTCGCGCACCCGGTCGAGGACGGTATCGATGGGCATCCGCCGGTTGCAGTCGAGGCANNGTCACCACCACCGGTGCGAGGCCGGCGCGCTGCAGCCGGGTGACGGCGACGTGCGCCTGGTTCGGCTCGGCGCTGGAGAACCGGCCTTCAAGGCGCGCCTGCCATCGCTCGACGCGCACCGCCCGGTCGCTCACGTAGCTCTGGATCGTGTAGCGCTGCGGGTCGGTGGTCTTCCAGACGCCGTTCGGACCCCGGAAATCAGGGATGCCCGACTCGGTCGAGACGCCCGCGCCCGTGAAGACGAGGATGCGCCGGGCGTGGCGCAACCACGGCAGCGCATCGGCGAGGCCCGGCGTGCGGACGCCGGCGGTGACCGGGTTTCGCTCCATGCTCGCATCCATTCGTTGATCCATTCTCGACCTCTTGCCAAGGGGCGACAGCCTGCTGTCGCCGGGTCAGCCCAGAATCGACGTCGATGACCACGATCGCACTCCCCGACGCTCCTGCGGCCGCGACGCTCGACGACGAGCAGCGCATCGCCGTCGAACACGGTGATGGCCCCTGCCTCGTGATCGCCGGCCCGGGCAGCGGCAAGACACGAATCATCGTGGAGCGATTTCACCGCCTGTCCGCTGCGGGCGTCGGGCCGGGCAGGCAGCTCGTGCTCACCTACACGCGCAAGGCCGCGGACGAGATGCGCGCGCGTGTCGAACGAGCACACGGATCGTTCGGTGACGATGCGCCGCTCACCAACTACCACTCTTTCGGGCTGCGCGTGGTTCGCGAATGGGGGTGGCTGCTCGGCATCTCCCCGGTGCTGCGCATTGCCGATGCAGCCGAGCGCTGGCTCCACGTGGAGGCGGTCCTCGATGAGCTCCGCCCGCCGTTGCTCTGGAACCCGCTGCGCCCGCACGACCTCATGGACCCGCTGCTCGAGATCATCGGCACCGCGAAACAGGAGCTGGTCACGCCGGCCGCGTATGCCGCATGGGCGGTGGCACGCCTCGGGCGGTGCGATGACCCCGCCGAGCAGATCGTTCTCGAGCGCCACCAGGACGTGGCCCGTGTCTATGCACGGCTCGACGAGCGCTACCGGCGCGCCGGAGTCTTCGATTTCGACGACTGCATCCTCTACGCGGAACGTCTGATCCGCGAGCAGCCTGCGGTGCGCAGCGCGGTCGCGGATCGCATCAGCCACGTGATGGTGGACGAGTACCAGGACACCAATTATGCGCAGGCGAAGCTCGTCGAGACGCTGGTCGCGGGGCACCGCAACCTCTTCGTGGTCGCTGACGACGACCAGTCCATCTACAAATTCCGCGGTGCGAGCCGCGCCAATCTCGACCGGTTCACGCGTGAGTACCCGGAGCATCGTCAGCTCGTGCTCACCCACAACTACCGGAGCACCGACCAGATCGTCGCCGCATCGCGCGCGATGATCGCCGTCGCGAGTCCCGCGACGCGCATCGAGAAACAGCTGATCGCGGATCGCGGACCCGGGGCGGCGGTTGAGGTGTGGCGCGCTCCCGAGGAGCGCAGCGAGGCCATGGCGGTGGCGCGTGAATGCGCTCGACTCATCGCTGCTGGGACGCGACCCGCGGACATCGCATGGCTCTTCCGCCAGCACATCGACATGCAGCCCGCGATGCGCGCGCTGCGCCAGAGCGGCGTCCCCTACCAGGTGGCCGGCGGGCGCGGCTTCTTCCAGGAGCGCGAGATCAAGGACGCGCTGGCGTTGCTCGCCGCCATCGAGGATCCCGACGACTCGCAGGCAGTGCTGCGCTGCCTCACGCTCCCCGGCTGGGGAGTCACCACCAACGGTCGCGTCGCGCTGGTGCGTGCGGCTCACGAGCACGACTTGCCGCTGGTCACGCTCATCGCCGATGCGGCCGTCGAGGATCTCGACGAGGCTGATCTCACGGCGGCGCGGCAGTGTGTGCAGAACATCCACGAGCTCCACGCGGCGGCGCAACGTGAAGACGTCCGCGATATCTTCCAGCTCGCGCTCGAGGCAAGCGGATTCCTCGGCATCATCGACGAGCAGTCCGGAGTTGCGCGGTTGCAGATGGGCGCGAACCTCAACAAGCTCGGTGAGCTGCTCGAGACCTTCGCCGACTGGAGCGACGACCGCCGCGTGAGCACGGCCCTGCGCTACCTCGGCGTGCTCCGCGACAGCCGCGAGGGCGGCGAGCTGCCGAGCATCGAGGCCATCGAGGACGGGGTCGTCCTGCTCACCGCGCATGGATCGAAGGGGCTCGAGTGGCCCGTCGTCTTCCTCTCGCGTTGCACGGAGCGCCGGTGGCAGGGACGGACCACCTCGTCCTCGGATCTGCAGCTCCCCGACGACCTGGTGCCGGAGCCACCGCCGCCCGGCGATGTTGCCGTCGACGAGGAACGGCGTCTCTTCTACGTGGCCTCCACGCGTGCCCGCGACCGGCTCGTCTATACGTGGGCACGCTCCTACCCGCAACCGTCGAGCGAGGAGTCGTGCACGCCATTTCTCACCATGGCGATGTCGCTGCGCGGCGGGTCGGTGCTCTCCAAGGACATGCCCGCGGACAGCACCGTCGCAGTGCGGGCTCCGCGGCCGACCGGTGCTCCGGTGCTGCAGCGCCTCTCCATCGCCGTGTCTGACCTGGGCGTCTTCCGGAGCTGCCCGCGCCGCTACAACTACCTGCGCCGGTGGCACCTTCCCGTGCGCCCCGATGCGCGGAGCTGGTACGGGACCATGATCCACGAGGTGCTGCGTTCCGCTGCAACGCGGCGCATGGCCGGCGAGGACGCCGGCGCCGACGTGGTCGCGTCGATGTGGCACGCGGCGTGGGAGCAATCCCGTGGGCCTAAGGGTCGCCACGCGGAGCTCCGCGCGCACGGCGAGGAGCAGCTGCGCCGCTACCTCGAGTCGCCTGGCTGGACCGACACGACCATCGAGCAGGTCGAGGAGCCTGTGANNACCGTCGTCGACTACAAGACCGGGCGCCCCAAGGAGGAGCCGGCGCTGCGATCGGACCTGCAGCTGCGCGCATACGCCGTGGGTCTCGCGCAGCGAGAGAAGACCGATGCCGTCGCGGTCGAGTTTCACTACCTGCAGGGCGCGGTGACGCGTGTCGTGGCGGACAAGGCCTTCCTGCGCAAAGCGCACGGCCATCTCTCCGCGACGGCTCGCGAGCTGGCGCTCGCGTCGAGCACCGGGTCGTTTCCGCCGAAGCCATCGCGCTGGCAGTGCCAGCGATGTGACTTCCGCACCGTCTGCGATGAGGGACGCGCAGCTTCTCGCGAGGA
>PKXZ01000011.1 GCA_003132525.1 Candidatus Dormiibacterota bacterium
CCTGGGAGATCGCTCAGAGTGTGAGCGCGGCTCGCGTGGATACCCTGATCGCGTGAGCTTTGTTCTGAGCCACGTGGGCGACGCCCTGCGTCTGTCGCTCGACATGTTCTGGGCCGTGCTGTGGCCGCTGGCGCTCGGCTTCCTGCTCTCCGCCTGCGTCGAAACCTTCGTCTCGAAACAGGCGATCTCGCGGCTGCTCGGTCGCGATGGGGTTCGTTCGGCGAGCCTGGCGACGCTCTTCGGCGCCGCCTCGTCGTCGTGTTCCTACGCCGCCGTGGCCGTGGCCCGAACCCTCTTTCGCAAGGGTGCGACGCTGGGCAACGCGGTCATCTTCGAGTTCGCGTCGACCAACCTCGTGTTCGAGCTCGCGCTCGCGCTCCTGATCCTTCTCGGCTGGCAGTTCGTTGCCGCGGAGTTCGTCGGTGGGATTGTGATGGTGATCCTGCTGGCGCTGATCTTCCGCGTCACGCTGACTCGACGCCTCACCGACGCAGCACGAGTGCAAGCGGATCGCGGGATCCCCGGGAGGATGGAGGGCCACGGGGCCATGGACATGTCGATCAGCGATGGGCCGTTGCTCCGCCGCATCCTGTCGCGGCAGGCGCTGACGTCGGTGAGCCACTACTTCTTTATGGACGTCTACGGGCTGTGGGGCGACCTGCTGCTCGGATTCCTCATCGCCGGCGCGATCGGCGCCTGGGTGCCGGAGACGGTGTGGTCGCATCTCTTCGCCGGCGGCCATGGCGTTCTGCCCGCACTGACGAGCGCGCTCATCGGCCCGTTGGTGGCGCTGCTCAGCTATGTGTGCTCGGTCGGCAACGTGCCACTCGCCGCGGTGCTCTGGCGAAACGGCATCGGCTTCGGTGGTGCCATCGCGTTCATCTTCGGCGACCTGATCATCCTTCCCATCCTCAACATCTACCGCAAGTACTACGGCGGGAGGGTCGCGGTCTACCTCGCGTTGGTGTCGTACGTGACCATGGTCGTCGCTGGGCTCATCGTCGGTGCGCTGTTCGGCGTGCTCGGGTGGGTGCCGGGGAGCCGCTCTATTGCCGCGCTCAGCAGCGCGATCACCTGGGACGCGACGACGTATCTCAACATCGCGATGCTGGCGGTCATCGCCCTGCTGCTGCTGCGCTTCCTCCGCACCGGCGGCATGGGGATGCTCAGGATGATGGAGATACCGTCCGAGGACGAGGTCCACGCGGCGTAAAGGCAGCGGCGATTACTTCCGCGTCTCGGGACTGGTACGCCCGGAGGGACTTGAACCCCCGCACCCGGCTCCGGAGGCCGGCGCTCTATCCAACTGAGCTACGGGCGCCCGTCGCGGCTCGCCGGGACAACCGTGGCCAGTATACGGCTCAGTCGGAATCGTCCTCGGAGGCGAACATCAGGCTGTCCTGGACCTCGTAGAGGGCGTCCATCCACTCCGAGATCATCAACTCCTCTGGCGACCGACCCACCAGGTGCGTGTCGTTGCTCACCAGCGCGACCGCCCTGCCAACGAGCTCGTACGGGACCTCGACCTCGTCGGCGAGGTTGAGCTTCTCGAACTGGTCGATCAGCTCGTCGATGTAGCGAATCTTCTGCCGGCGCGCATTGCGTGCTTCGCGCAGCGAAGTCCAGCGAGCCTCAAGCTCGCCGATCTCCACGCAAGTCTCCTGAATCATCAGACCACCACCCTCACAACCTCTACCCCTGTAATAACTTCCATCGTATGTCGCAGCATCGACCCGGTCAAGAAGCACGTTTTCCAGCCCTGCGCCTGGTTCGGGTGGCGCGGACACGAAGCACCCAGGACATCGTGCTCCGGGCGGCTCGGGAGGGGGCCGCCGAGGGCTACACCTGCCTCGCCGGCGAGCAGACAGCGGGAAGGGGTCGGCAGGGGCGCGCATGGATCGCGCCTCCCGGTACGGCGCTCCTCGCCTCGGTCCTGATCCGCCGCTCACCGGCGGTGGCGAGCGGAATCCCCTTCGCGGCGGGATTGGCCCTCGTCGACGTGCTTGCCACGGCATACGGGGTTGCGGGCGGCCTCAAATGGCCGAACGACGTCCTGGTCGACGGTCGCAAGCTGGCGGGGATCCTCTGCGAGGTCGAGCCGTCCGGCGCGGCTGAGGACGTCGCGGTCGCGCTCGGGCTCGGCGTGAACCTGCGCGTGGAGCGCTTTCCCGACGGCCTCGAGGCGGTCAGCCTCGATACCCTGATCGCCAACCCCCCGGCTGCGGAAGAGCTCCTCCTTGTGTGGGGTACGGCCCTTGGTATTCGCATCGCGATGCTCGAGCAGGGCGGGATCAGCGCGCTGCTGACCGACTGGCGCCGCGCGGCGGTGGGGTTGGGCGCGCCGGTCACCGTGCACAGCCCGGCTGGGATCGTCGCCGGCGTGGCGCTGGACGTCGATGATGACGGCGCGCTCCTCGTGGAGGCGTCTGGCCGGACGCTTCGCTTCCTCGCCGGAGACGTGCACCTGGGTGCAGGTCCCGGCTGACGGGCAGACTCGTGCCCGCAGAGGCTCGGGTGCTAGCTGGCCGGCGAAGGGGTCGCCGATGCGGCCGGCGAGGCTCCCGAGGCCCCGGCCGCGGCTGCGCCTGAGATGTGGATCACGCCCTTCATGTTGGGGGCGTGGATGGTGCAGAGGTAATTGTAGGTTCCCGCCTGGGTGAACTTGACCTGCCAGGTCGCCCCGGGGGCGAGGGTGGGGTCGGACAGGCACCCATCGTTGCTGTCCTGGAAGGTGACCGTGTGCACCACCGAGCCGGTGTTCTTGAACTCGATGACCTGTCCCACAGTGGTGGTCGTCGTATCAGGGACGAAGACCAGGTTGTCGGTGGCATCAATCGTGTTGCCCGTCGTCGCGGTGCCCAGCGAGCTCGCGGCGGCTGAACCATTGCAGGCGGCAGGCGGACCGCTGGACCCCCCCGTCGTCGTGCCGTTGCCACAGGCGAACAGACCGATGGCGATACACACCCCCAAGCCGACCGCCAGCGCGCGCAGATGAGTCATGTGCATCTCCAAAGGCATCTTAAACGATGGCTTCGCGCACCCGCCTCCATGCTCAGCGGAGCGCCTCGGCGATCCGATCCGCCGCAAGCTCCTCGTCCCGGCCGGGGTCGGAGAACAGGCGCATGAAGACCACGATGATGGCGATGAAATACGCGATGTTTCCGACGCCCAGCATGATCACCCCGCCGTACTGCTGATCGGTGAGCGCTGAGATGCCCCAGAGCCGAGGCGCCTGCACGTAGAAGCTGTACAGGGGCGCCGGGGCGAGCGCGAACACGATCCCCAGCACGGTCGGCGGGATCCCCGCAAGGCTGAGCGCCGCGATCTTGGTGAGCGGGCTGACGGTGTGCGTCCGCTCGTCGCGGATCGGGTCGACCACCGGCCACCAGAGGATGACCCCGACGAGGATGAAGCTGATGTGCTCGACGATGTGCACCGGCACCACCCTGAGCGTCGTGTCGTACAGCGATGGGATGTGCCAGAGCAGGAGCACGGCGTTGAAGATGATCACCGCGGGCCACGGCCGGGTGACCGCCCACCAGACGGTCCGCAGCGTGCTGTGGCGTTCCCGCGGTGACGGCCGCGCGCCCGCGATGCCGAGGAGCAGCAACGGCGGCGCCACCATCATCAGCAGCATGTGCTGGACCATGTGCATCGAGAACAGGTAGTAATCGCCGGCGTAGTCGATCGGCGACTCGAGCGCGATGAAGGTGATCAGCAGCCCGGTGAAGAAGAACACCGGCCGCCAGCGTTGGTGACGGAACCAGGGGGTCACGTCGTCGGCCGGCCCAATCGTGCCGCGGCGCATCGCGATGATGTACGCGGCGGCCACCGCAACCAGGCCGCAGATAACGGTGGGATCCCACGTCCAGTCGCCGAACCCCAGGTGTGCCGTCAGTGCCCTCCGTCCTCCGGGAGCTCCAGATATTCATTCCTCGCCCCGCGAGCCCAGAAGACACACGTGACGATGAGATAGATCAGCCCGATGCCCCACATCGCCGGCCCGACCACTGCCCGGATGTCGGTGAGGAAGCCGGTGAGCGTGATGGCAAGTGCGAGGGCGATGTTGATGGGGACGGCGCTGTTCGGCGGCAGATGCGGATGCTCGTGCTCGCCTTCCTCTTCGTGGGCGGCGGTCGCGACCGTGTCGTCGCTCACTGTCGCCGCCTCACTTGGTGACGGCGAGGAAGATCGCCGCCCAGACAAAGGCCGCACCCATGAGGATGAACAGCATGATGAACATGGCGACGCCCATGCGCATGTTCCTGCGGGCGAGCTTTCGGTTCATCGGCGCGTCCTCCTCAGAGCCCTGTCACGCGATCGATCGCCATGATCGCGAAGAGCAGGGCCAGGTAGATCATGGAATGGTAGAAGAGCCGGCGTGCCGAGCGCGCGGTGGGGCGCTTGGCGGCGATCACCGCATCGGTCAGCAGGATTCCGTCGAGCAGCGCGGCGCCCCCCAGGTAGACCGCCCCGAAGGAGCGGGTGAGCAGCGGGAGCACGGTCACGAGGCAGAGCACGATCGTGTAGAGCACGATCTGGTAGCGGGTCTGGCGATCACCCTGGACCACGGGCATCATCGGGACCCCGGCGCGGGAGTAGTCGTTCTTGAGAAGGAGCGACAGCGCCCAGAAGTGGGGCGGCGTCCAGTAGAAGACCACCGCAAAGAGGAAGACCGCGGTGATGTTGAGGCTGCCGGTCACCGCCGCCCAGCCGACCAGCGGCGGGATGGCACCGGCCGCACCGCCGATGACGATGTTCTGCATCGACGAGCGCTTCAGCCACATCGTGTAGACGCCCAGGTAGAAGGCGGTCGCGGCGAGGGCGAGGACCGCTGCGAGGTGGTTCACGGTGGTCCAGAGCACGACGAACGCCGCCACCTCGAGTGCCACCGCGAACACGCTTGCGCTGAGCGGGCTGATCGCCCCGGTCACGAGCGGCCGGTGCTTCGTCCGCTCCATGAGCGCGTCGATGTCTCGGTCGATCACCATGTTGAACGTGTTGGCGCCGCCGGCGGCGAGCGCGCCCCCAACAACCGTCAGCGCCATCAGGCGGAATGACGGCACTCGATGCGCGGCGACAAACATGGTGGGAACGGTCGTGATGAGCAGGAGCTCGATGATGCGGGGCTTGGTGAGCGCGACGTAGCTGCCGACTCGCGAAAGCGTGCCGGTTCGCAGCTGGGCGGTCTCCGTCCCCTCCACGCCTGAGCCAGCGACCACGAAGGAGACGCTAGCCGTCGCGCATTTTGGCTGTGATGACTGCGGACCCCTCAGGACTCGGACGCGTCGCTCTGCAACTCCCACTCGGGCGGTCGCTGCTTTCTCGCTCGGAGCGCGGCAGGGTCCTCGTGGATGAGGTGCCACCACCCCCAGGCGCCCAGCACGACGAACCCAGGCCACTCGAACGAGTAGAACCAGCTCAGGCCGTTGCCGGCGAGGGCGCGCGTGACCTGCCACCATCCCGCGACGAGGCAGCCCGAGGAGAGCACGACGAACTCGACGTGCAGCACGATCGCCCTGCGCGACAGCCATCTGGAGCGCACGCTTCGAGCGTACGTCTCTCGACGCGACGCGGCGAGGCCCGTCCGCCCGGGGGCGTCACCTCGGGTCGCGTGACACGCTCTGAGGAGCGGGCCACGATGGCGCGGAGGCCCGTCCGTAGACTTGGATCGATGAGCATGGGGGTGGCGGACCCGCCCGTCCGCACCGGTGGGACGCGCATCGCTCTCGGCGTCGTCGGTGCGCTGCTCGCCACGCTGCTCGTCGTCATCGTCGCGCTCTCAGCGCTCGACCGCGGAACGAGCCACCCTCGCAACCGCCTGATCGGCACCAGGGTCGCCGTCTTCACGGTGCTCCCGGGCGTGAACCGCGGCGCGGTTCGAGCCCCGTGGCTGAGCCACCACCCCGCGGTGCTCCTGTTCTTCGCCGACTGGTGCACGATCTGCCACGCTGAGCTGCCGGCACTCGCGCGGTCCCTCGGCACGGGCCGGCTCGGCCGCACGGTCGTGGTCGGGATCGACGGCGACCAGAGCCCGTCGGTGGCGCTGTCGTTCGTCGCGTCGTACGGCATCCGCTTCGCGGTCGCCCAGGACGCGAGTCGGTCGGTCGCCTCCACGCTCGTGNNCTCCGGTAGCGAGCACGGGCCGATGCCACGCGGCCCGCGCCGCCCCGTGAACCTCGCGGGTCGCGGCACGCGTCACGATTGCTAGCGTCGATCACGATGGAGCTCGTGGCATCCCACGACGACGCCACGAGCTCGATCGCCCAGCTCTACGGGGAGCTCACGGGCTATCTCGACGCCGCGTGGGGACGGGCCCATCAGCGGTGGGTCTTCGGGGAGATCCAGAAGTACGCCGACCACCGCTCGGGGCACTGCTACCTCGACCTGGTCGNNCACCCCGACGCTCAAGGCGAAGTGCTGGCGCACGACGTGGTCGGCCATCAGGATGGCGGTGGCCAAGGCGGGACTCGAGCTCGAAGAGGGCGTGGTCGTGCGCGTGAAGGGCTACGTCGACCTCTACGCCCCGCGCGGCGAGCTCGGCTTCATCGTGACCGCGCTCGACATCGAGGCGCTGCGCGTCTCGGTCATGGGCGAGCACGCGCGGCGCCGCGAGGAGCTGATCCGCAGCCTCGTCGCAGAGGGCCTCTTCGACGCCAACCGGGCCCGAGCCATCGCCGCGGTCCCGATCCTCGTCGGGCTCGTGGCGTCCAAGGAGACCGAGGGCTGCAGCGACTTCCTCGGGATGCTCGAGGCGTCGGGCTTCGGGTTCCGCGTGACGCTGGTCCACGCGGCGGTGCAAGGGAGCCGCGCGCCCCTCGAGGTCGCGCGNNGCGTGGTGCGAGGCGGCGGCTCCCAGGCGGACCTTGGGGCGTTCGACCACGAGCGCGTCGCGCGCGCCATCGCGACGAGCGCCGTGCCGGTCTTCACCGGCATCGGGCACACCGGCGACGTGTCGGTCGCCGACCTCGTCGCCAACCAGTCGTTTCGCACGCCGACCGCGTGCGCCGAGGCCCTTGGTGCGATGGTCCGGGAGTGGTACGCCGAGCACGTCGCGGCCGCGGCTGCACGCATCGACAACGCCGTCGTCGGACTGCTCGACGAGCTCGACGCGACAGTCGACCAATCGAGACGGCACCTCGTCGTCGTGGGCCGACACCAGCTCGCGCGCGCCGGCCAGCTCCGCGCCGCCGCTGCCGGCTCGGTGGCCCGGCGGGTCCCGCACGTGCTCGCCCTCGCCGGCAGCTCGATCACCGACGCCGCTCGACGCCTCGGTCCGCTCGCACAGCGGCACACGGCGACGGCGGCGGACGGGCTCGTCTCGCGGCGTGCCCTGCTCGCCGCCTACGACCCGTCCCGTCTCCTCGCGAGGGGGTGGTCGATCACGACCGACGACGCCGGCCGCGTCGTGCGCACCGTCGAGGGACTACGCGCCGGACAGGCGCTTGCGACGATGCTCGCCGATGGCGTGGCACGATCAACGGTCACCGGCGTTGAGCACGGCGACGGGTGAGGAGGCGGCGTGAGTGACGTGACCAAGCTGACGTGGGCCGAGGCGAGCCTCGAACTCGACGAGATCGTCGCGTTCCTCGAGTCCTCCGAGGTCGACGTGGACCGGCTCGTCGAGCAGCTCCAGCGCGCCGCGACGCTCGTCGAAGAGCTCGATCGGCGACTCGTCGCCACGAGGACCCAGGTCGACGAGCTCCTGCCGCGCCTCGAGCGCGCCGCAGACCGCGTGGACGCCGAGACCGGCGAGCTGTTCGAGACCTGATGGCGCGGCTCTNNCTACGCCTACGCGGTCGGCGACGCCGACACCGGCGAGGCCGTGCTCGTCGATCCCGCCTACGACGTCGCGGGGCTGCTCGAGCTGCTCGCCGACGACGACATGCGCTGCGTCGGGGCGATCGCGACGCACTACCACGCCGATCACGTCGGGGGCTCGCTGGCGGGGTATCGGATCGAGGGGATCGCCTCGATGCTCGACCATCTGGACGTGCCCGTGCACGTCCAGGCCGACGAGGCACCGTGGATCGTGCGCACGACCGGCGTGGACGCCGAGCTCATCCGGCACCGCGGCG
>PKXZ01000058.1 GCA_003132525.1 Candidatus Dormiibacterota bacterium
GCATGCCGCTGCCGTTGTCGCCGAAGAGCGGCTTGGGCATGAACGTCGCCGTGTACCCGTTCTCGTAGCAGACGTTCTTGACGATGTGCTTGTAGATGAGCACCTTGTCGGCCATGTTCACCAGCGAGTCGAAGCGCATATCGATCTCGGTCTGACCGGCGGTGCCGACCTCGTGGTGATGCACCTCGATCGGGACGCCCGCATCGATGAGCGCGAGCACGATCTTGCTTCGGAGGTCCTGCAGCTTGTCGATCGGCGGCGTCGGGAAGTAGCCCTGTTTCAGCTTCGGCCGGAACCCGAGGTTGGCCGTGCCGTTCTTGCCGGTGTTCCAGATGCCCTCATCCGAATCGATGTGGTAGTAGCCCTCGTGGGTGTTCTGGTCGAAGCGGACCGAGTTGAAGATGTAGAACTCGAGTTCCGGACCCCAGAACGACGTGTCGGCGATGCCGGTGCTGAGCAGGTACTCCTCAGCCTTGCGGGCCACGAAGCGAGGGTCGCGGCTGTAGTCGGCGAGGCTGATCGGATCCTTGATGTCGCAGACCATCGCCAAGGTCGGAATCTCGAGCGTGCTGTCCACGAAGGTGCGCCCCGGATCGGGGAACAGGAGCATGTCGCTCTCGTAGATCTTCTGAAAGCCGCGGATGCTCGACCCGTCGAAGCCGATGCCCTCCTTGAAGAGTGACTCGGTCATCTCGCCGACCGGGATGCTGAAGTGCTGCCAGCTCCCGAGCAGGTCAGCGAAGCGGAGGTCGACCATCTTGATGCCGAGCTCTTTCGCGTTGCGGATGACCTCGGCGGGAGTCACCTTCTTGGTCGCTGTCGGAGACATCGCGGGTGTCACCTCGTCTAGAACTCTCACGGCTAAGGACTCGTCGATTGCCATAGGACTCCTTCCGCCGACGCTGGCTTTCTCACCGCTGCCATCGAGAGGACCGGTCGGTGGCCGCGGCACACTACGAGATGCAGACTAGAGTTCTCGGCGGCTCCGATCTATGGACTCCCAGTCCGAGGGTTTCGGGAGGAGGCTTGTGCGTGGCGCACAAACCGAACGTCTCTCGAACTGGCTCAGGTGGCGACGGGGGGTTTGATCTCCGCGACCTGAGAGCGCGCGAGCGCCTTGTCTTTGAAGTACACCTTGTTGATATCGACAAAAGCGACCTGGGTCTCGGGGACGTCTTCCTCGGCGTAGATCGCGTCGACGGGACACGGATCCACGCACGCGCCGCAGTCGATGCACTCATCGGGATCGATGTAGACCATGCGGTCGTCGGCTGCCTCGTGGATGCAGTCCACCGGGCAGACCTCGATGCAGGACTTGTCCTTGAGGTCGACGCAGGTCTCCGTGACGATGTAGGTCATCGCACTCGAGTCTAGCAAGGCGAACTCGCGAGGCTCGACGTAACCGGCTCCCGTACTCGTTACGTGGCGCTGCCATAGGCGGTCCGGGGAGACTGTCCGGCGTCCGAGGAGAATCCGAAGTGAAGGGACGTCACATCCTGGGACGCCTCGCCATGGTCACGATCCCAGCCGCAGGCATCGCTCTCGGCTCGGTCGCCGCCTCGGCGTCGGGTCCGTTTCTCGCGGGGTTGACACACGTCAAGACGATCGCTTCGACCGTTCCGCGCAACGGCGACGTCAACCCCTACGGCATGGCCGTGGTCAACCAGAACTGGGGCCGCCTGGTGGCGGGCAACGTGCTGGTCAGCAACTTCAACGCCGCATCGAACGAGCAGGGCACCGGCACGACCATCGTGCAGATGACCCCGAACGGCGGGCGCTCGGTGTTCGCGCACATCACCGACAGCGGCGTTCACGGCATGTGCATCGGTGGCGTGGGACTCACCACCGCGCTCGCGATCCTGAACAACCACTGGGTGATCGTGGGCTCGCTGCCCACCTCCAACGGCATGTCGCCGACCGCCAAGGCAGGGTGTCTGATCATTCTCAACGGCGACGGCCAGGTCGTCGAGACGCTCAATGGCGCCGACGGCATCAACGGTCCCTGGGACCTGACCTCGGTCGACCGGGGCGCTGACTCGTACGTGTTCGTGACCAACGTGCTCAACGGCACCGTCGCCGCAGGCGGCGCGGTGGTCAACCGCGGCACGGTGGTGCGGCTCGTGCTCCATACCGCCGGCACCGCGACGCCGTGGGTGGTGTCGAGCGCGGTCATCGGCTCAGGCTTCGCGGAGCGGACGGATCCCGCGGCCCTGGTTGTGGGACCAACCGGTGACGCCGTGAACGCCGCAGGCACGCTGTTCGTCGCGGACACCGCTGACAACCGCATCGCGGCAATCCCCGAGGCCTTCACCCGCATGGGGACGGCCCTGACCGGCAACGACGTCACCAGCAACGGCTGGCTCAACGCGCCGCTCGGCCTGACCCTGGCACCGAACGGCGACATCCTCACCGTCAACGCCGGCGACGGACGGATCGTCGAGACGACACCCGCCGGCGCGCAGGTGGCGTTCCAATGGCTCGACAAGAGCGGCTCACCGCCAGGCAGCGGAGCCCTCTTCGGCCTCGTCGTGACCCCTAACAAGGCCGGTGTGTACTTCGTGGACGACGCGACCAATACCTTCGAGTTGCTCCACTAACAGTCCGCGCCGCCGACACCATCAAGGGCGCTCAGCTACCCGGGACTCCCTCCGGCTCTGGCTGAGCGCCCCGTGCGGCTCCCGCCTGCAGCACGTCGCGGATGCGCAGGCAGAGGTGCAGGTTGAGCCTGGTCGCCGGGTCGTCGAGGCGGAGCCGGCCGACCTCCTCGATGCGGCGCAGCCGGTAGAGCACCGTGTTGCGATGCAGCTTCAGCCGCTGTGCGGTCTCGGTGGGTGATCCGTTGGCTTCGAAGTAGGCGTCGAGCGTCGCCATCAGGTCTGCGCTCGAGCGCTCGTCGTAGGCGACCAGGTCGCCGACGGTGTCCCGGTAGTAGTCGCTGAGCTCGGGATGCTGCGCCATCGCGAAGAGGAGGCGGTGCAGGCCGAGATCGGCGAAGCTCGCCTGCCGCCCCGGACCGAGCAGCCGGCGGCTCATCTCGAGCGCGTGCTCCGCCTCGCGGAACGACTGGCGCACGCCCGACGCGCCATGGTGGGTTCGCCCCAGGCCGAGCGAGGTGGTGGTGTCGCCGGTTGCGAGGGCGCACTCGCTGCGCACCAGCTCCGCGAATCGGTACATGGCATCGACGCCTCCCTCCGGCTCGGGCATCAGCACCACGCAGACGGCATCCTCGTGAGCGGCAACGAGCGCCCGCACCTCGCGTCGCGCCACCACGTTCTGGGCGGCGCGCAGCGCTCGGAGCTCCCAGGAAGCCGTGGACGCGGAGCCGCGGAGCGCGATCACGGCGACCTGCCGGGAGAGGTCCGCGCCGAGGCGGCGTGCCCGTTCGAGCGCGACCCGCTCGGACGAGTACGACCCGGTGAGTAGCGAGGCGATGAAGTCGCCCTCGAGCCGGTCCCGGGTCTCGGTCACGGCCCGTTCCCGGTCGAACTCGATGGCACATGCGGATGCGGCTCTGGCCACCGCGAGGCGGGCGATCTGATCGAGGCGCTGCTCCTCCCCGATGACGCAGACGAAGCCGCCGACGCCACTGCGGATCGGGACGGGGCTCACCAGCGAGGCCAGGCCGTTGCGCCCGACTGTGAACTCGCGCACCGGCGGATCGGCCCCGACCGCGGCGATCGTGCCTCCCCAGCGGCGCAGGGCATCGGCCCCGGCGCCGACCTCGGCGAGGAGCGAGGGATCGGCGACGGTGAGGTGGCGCACCTCGCCCACCTCATCCAGCCACGCGGCCGGCAGCCCGGTGACCTCGGCGAGACGCTCGATGATCTTGTCCGGCCCGGCCCCGCCCAGGGCCAGATCCATGAGCGAGAGCTGCAGCTCCTGGGCCCGCTCGTGGAGGAGCGCCCGCTGGTCGAGGATGAAGCGAATGCAGGTGTGATGCGCGTCGGTTGCGTGGATCCCATCGGGCAGCCGCAGCAGCGGCATCATCAACCGGTCGGAAGCCGCGATGCTCTCGACGGACACATCGCCGACGACCGCCACCGCCACGCCCCCCTTCTCGGCAAAGCTCACCATGACCTGGAGCAGGTCGAGGCGTTCGTCGAGCAGGCGGATGCTCTTGACCGGGACAAACGCGATCTCGCCGCCCTTCACCGCCTCGAAAGCCGGCGGACGGGTGCGCAGCGCGCAGGCCCATTCAACCCGGCGTTCGAGACCGCCGCCACCGCCGAGCAGGTCGGTGCCGGGCGGGAGCACTCCCCGCCACACGTCCTTGACCGTGAGGGTCGGCGAGCTCATTTCGCGAGCACCCGCTCAGCAGCGCTCGAGGTACTGGTCGATTTCCCAGGGCGTGACCTGACCGCGGTACGCCTGCCATTCCAGCCGCTTAGCGGCGATGAACCGCTCCGCGAGGTGATCGCCCAGGGCATCGATGACGACCTCATCGGCCTCGAGCGCGTCGATGGCGTCCTTCAGGTTGTCCGGAAGCACGCCGACGTTGCGCCGCTCGAGCTCCACCTCGTCGAACCCGTAGAGCGATTCCTCCACTGGCGGTGGCAGCGGCAGGCGCCGCTCGATGCCGTCGAGGCCGCAGCGGAGCATCACAGCGAACGCGAGGTAGGGGTTGCAGGATGGATCCGGGCTGCGCAGCTCGACGCGGGTCGCCTCGGCGCGCCCGACGTGCGGGACGCGGATGAGTGCGCCCCGATTGGTGCGCGCCCAGGAGATGAAGATCGGCGCCTCGAAGCCGCGGATCAGGCGCTTGTAGGAGTTCACCAACGGCGCGAGCACCGCGCTGATCCCCGCCGCGTGGTGAAGCTGGCCCGCGATGAAGTGCTGGGCCACATCACTGAGCCCGTAGGCATCGTCGCCGGCGAAGGCGTTGCCACCATCGCGCAGGCGCGTGAGGCTCTGATGGACGTGCATCCCACTGCCCGGCTTGCCGTCGAACGGCTTGGGCATGAACGTCGCGATCACCCCGGATTGCTGGGCAACCGCCTTGAGGGCGTAGCGGAAGGTGATCAGGTCGTCGGCGGCCTTGAGCGCCTGGGCAGCGTCAATGTCGATCTCGTGCTGGCCTCCCGCGATCTCGTGATGCGAGGTGTTGACGGCGATACCCAGGCTCATCAACGCGCTGACCATGCGCTGGCGCAGGTCGCGGTTGCCGTCGCTCGAGAAGTCGAAATACGAGCTTCGATCGTTGCGGGTCGGCACCAGCGAGCCGTCGGCGATGCGCTCCAGGATGAAAAACTCCACCTCCGGCCCAACCCGGTACTCAAAGCCGAGCCGCTCAGCGTGCTCGACCGCGCGCCGGAGCACGCCGCGAGGGTCGCCCTGGTACGGCTCGCCGTCGGGAGTAGTGGCCCAGCAGATCAGCCGCGCCGTGCTCTCGTCACCCCACGGGAGGATCTGGAACGTCGACGGGTCGGGGACGAGATACATGTCCGATTCGGCCGTGCGCGCGAACGAGTCCACCGACGACCCGTCGAACCAGGTGCCGTGCTCGATCGCCTCGCTCAGCTGAGATGCAGGGATGGTGACCGTCTTCACCCCCCCGATGACATCGGTGAACTGGAGATCGATATGGCGCACCTGCGCGGCCTCCACCTTGGCGAGGAGGTCAGGGGGCGCTTCTCTGCGGGTGGACGATGGCATGAGGGCCTCCAACTGGGCGATGCGCACAAGCTTAGGTTGCTCAGCGGAGCATATCGCACCCTTCGCCTTTTGCCAGAACGCTGACTTTGGCCGCTCCCTCGTGCGCTACGCACAGCTAATCGAGCGATAATCCAAAAAGTTCTCGTCCGGGGCCTNNCGCCGCTCAGCTGCCCGGTCTGCCTCCACTTCGCTCAGCGTTCTTAGGAACGTCTTGCGCGGCGCCGGTCAGCAGCGGCGCTTCCCCCCGCGCCGCCACCCGGACCAGTGATTCATGAATCCCAGGTTCGCCCGAGCTCTACGAGACTGCGACCCCCATGCCGTCGAACGTCGTGAGCGCGGCGGCAAACGCCTGCGTCGTCATGGTTCGCTCGACGCCGTAGAGCACGTCGACAAACGTGATCGTGCCTCGGACAGGGTCGTAGCCGATCACCGGCACGGCGTGCTCACCGATCGCCCACGGCACCCGGGTGCCGTCCCAGGCGGTCCAGTAGCGCGGGGCGTGCGGCTTGAAGTCGGAGGTGAGCCACATGACGACGGAATTACCGAGGCGTAGCTGGGCGACGATCTCGGCGATCGTCCAGCCGGTATGGCCGGTCGCCACCGCACCGTATCGTTCGGCCGCCGCCACGATCGGCGGGTAGTACACGCCGTATCCGGTGAAGTCCGGCTCGTAGCCGTTGACGTCACCGACGAAGTCCGTGAACGGGTCGCCCCAGCGGACCGGGTAGCCGTCGGAGCCGAGCACGGGGGAGCGGGGATCCTGGGGCAGGCTCGAGAAGATCTGGTCCTGGGGAACGTCGATGTGCTGCACCGCAAGGGCGACCTCGAGGGCGGCCGACTCGCAGTCGAGCGCGAGATCCTGCTTGATGATCGGGGCCGTCAGAAACACCGCGCCGGCGTCGGTGCTCGCCGGCGAGGCAGTCGGCGCAGATGGGGACGGCGTCGCGAGCGATGTCGTACCTCCGGGCACGTCGGCGATCGCGTGCGGCGTGGTGCCGTCGGCGAGTGTCCACAGCGGCACCGCGACCGCTGCGGCGAGGATCAGAAAACCAACAGCGGCAATCGCCGGCCGTCGCAGACGGATCATGGAAACGGCCTCGTGCGCACGGTCATACCACTCTAACCAGTGCCCCGCGAACTGGTTACATGAGCTGGCTATTGCGGAACGTTGATCCGCCCGCCGAGCTCGCGAAACTCGATCGCCTTCTCCTCCATCCCGAGACGCACTGCCTGGTCCTCACCGACACCGTGATCGCGCGCGTAATCGCGAATGTCCTGGGTGATGCGCATGCTGCAGAACTTCGGTCCGCACATCGAGCAGAAATGCGCGACCTTCGCGCCCGCGGCCGGCAACGTCTCATCGTGCATCGACCGCGCAGTCTCCGGATCGAGGCTCAGGTTGAACTGGTCATCCCAGCGGAAGTCGAAGCGTGCCTGAGACAGCGCGTCGTCCCACTGCTGCGCGCCCGGGTGTCCCTTGGCGAGATCCGCGGCGTGCGCTGCGATCTTGTACGCGATGACACCGTCCTTCACGTCCTGACGATCGGGGAGACCGAGGTGCTCCTTGGGAGTGACGTAGCAGAGCATCGCGGTGCCGTACCAGCCGATCATCGCGGCGCCGATCGCCGACGTGATGTGATCGTAGCCCGGTGCGATGTCGGTGGTGAGCGGTCCCAGCGTGTAGAAGGGCGCCTCGTGGCAGACCTCCATCTGGAGGTCGACGTTCTCCTTGATCTTGTGCATCGGAACGTGTCCCGGGCCCTCGATCATCACCTGGACGTCGTGCTTCCACGCGACCTGGGTCAGCTCGCCGAGCGTGCGCAGCTCGCCGAACTGTGCCTCGTCATTGGCGTCGGCGATGGAGCCCGGACGCAGTCCGTCGCCGAGTGAGAAGGACACGTCGTACGAACGCAGAATCTCGCACAGCTCCTCGAAGTGCGTGTAGAGGAAATTCTCCTGATGGTGCGCGAGGCACCACGCCGCCATGATGGAACCGCCCCGAGAAACGATCCCGGTGACGCGCCTTGCGGTGAGCGGCACGTAGCGCAAGAGCACGCCCGCGTGGATCGTGAAGTAGTCGACGCCCTGCTCGGCCTGCTCGATGATCGTGTCGCGGTAGATCTCCCAGGAGAGCTGGTCCGCGTTGCCGCCGACCTTCTCGAGCGCCTGGTAGATCGGGACAGTTCCGACAGGAACTGGCGAGTTGCGCATGATCCATTCGCGGGTGGCGTGGATGTCCTTGCCCGTGGACAGATCCATGATCGTGTCCGATCCCCACCGCGTGGCCCAGCGCATCTTCTCGACCTCGGCATCGATGCTCGAGAGCACCGCCGAGTTGCCGATATTGGCGTTCACCTTGACCAGGAACCTGGTGCCGATGATCATCGGCTCCGCCTCAGGGTGGTTGATGTTGGCCGGGATGATCGCGCGGCCGCGGGCGACCTCATCGCGAACCAGTTCGGGCTCGACGCCTTCGCGGATGGCGATGAACTCCATCTCCGGGGTGATCGTCCCCTGGCGCGCGTAGTGCAGCTGGGTGACCGCCGCACCGGGACGGGCGCGAAGCGCCTCGCCGCGAGTCCCGGCGACGGTCTCGACATCGCCGCGTTCGAGGATCCATGGCCTGCGCAGGGCGGGCAGGCCTGCCGTGGCGTCGACCGTCACCGTCGGATCGCCGTGCGGTCCACTGGTGTCGTAGAGGCGGAGTGGCGGGTTGGCGGTGTCACCCCGCGCGCCACGGGTCGGCGCCTGGGCCACCTCTCGGAAGGGCACGCGCAGATCGGGACGGGAGCCCTGCACATACACCCGGCGGGCGGCACCCGTCGGGGACGCGGGCTCGGTTGCGGTCGCCTCGCGATCGATCACCTCGGTCATGTCGGCCTCCATGTGACACGACGCCCGGAGAGCCGCCTTCTCGCAGGCGGAGCGCTCCCTGCGCCGGCATTACCCGGATCAGGTTCTACGGTCGGCCGCCCGCAGCGGCCCTCTCAGCCCGGTCCCGCCGAGCTCCCGCGCCCAAGATGGTACGCCCACGGTCACGAAGCGCCGACAGGGGCTTGCAGAGATATCTCTCGAGAGATATACTTCGATACATGGATGTCGAAAGCAATGTCTCCAAACCCCTGGCCAAGGCCGATGCCTCGACGCTGCCCGATCTCGA
Organism: Candidatus Dormiibacterota bacterium; assembly: GCA_003132525.1. Taxonomy (GTDB): domain Bacteria; phylum Chloroflexota; class Dormibacteria; order Aeolococcales; family Aeolococcaceae; genus Palsa-851. The sequence continues at coordinate 8,813 of PKXZ01000058.1, forward strand.
GCCGCGCAAACTCACCGACCCGAGGGCCATGCGCGCCGTCGCTCACCCGGTGCGGATCGCGCTCCTCGAGGTCCTCGGTACCGAGGGACCGCTGACTGCCACTCAGGCAGGGGAGCTCATCGGCGAGAGCCCGACGACCTGCTCGTTCCACCTCCGCCAGCTGGCCAAGTACGGCTNNCGTCGCCGGGCGCAAGCGCCCGTGGCGTCTCGTCCACACCGGACTGTCGTACTCGGACGTGAGCGACGACCCGGAGACTCGCCTCGCGGCGAATGCCCTCAGCCGCGTCCTCCACGACTTCTACCTCGACCGGCTCAAGGAGGGCCTCGAGCTCCGGCGCGACGTCTCGACCGAATGGCAGAAGACCACCGGTGCGAGCGAGTTCCTGCTCTACGTGACTCCCGAGGAGCTGCGGGCGCTCGACGAGACNNTCGACCGAATCGGCAACCCGAAGAAGCGGCCCAAGGGATCGATCCCCATCGAGCTGCTGCTCTTCGCCTACCCGCGTCCGGCGCACCGCGGCTCACCGACCGGCACACGCGGAACTCACTGACCCGACGCATCACCAAGACAAATCACCAACGAACAAGACAAATCACCAACGAAAAGGAGGTAAACGCCATGACCAACTTGCAGAACATCGAGCTGGCCCGCTCCATCGAGCGCCGGCGCGTCTTCTGTGCCGAGCATGAATGCTCGAATCGCACAGTCCTGCAGCGCGTCACGGCCAGGTTCAACGCCTGGTCCGATCGCCGTGACCGCAGCTGATGCGGTCGTCCAGCGTGCGGAGGCACGTGTGAGCGTGCCTCCGTCTCGCCTCCGGACCTGATCACATGCGCGCGCTGCTTTCCGACCGCAACGGGCGCCGTTATCTCATCGGCCAGCTGCTGTCCGTGTTCGGCGACACGGCCATGTGGCTCGCCGCAGGCATCTGGGTAAAAACCCTCACCGGTAGCAACGCCGCCGCCGGACTCGTGTTCTTCGCGTTCAGCCTGCCATCTGCACTGGCTCCCGCCGCAGGGATGCTCGTCGACCGCGTCAAGAAACGCCCACTGCTGGTCACGACCGACCTGGCGCTCGGCGCCAGTGTGCTCCTGCTTCTGCTGGTGCACGGCCGCGACCAGGTGTGGCTGATCTACCTCGTCATGGTGCTCTATGGACTTGCGTATGGCGTGCTCGGGTCAGGCGAATCCGCGCTGTTGCGCGAGATGCTGCCCGAGGAGCTGCTCGGCAACGCCAACGGGATCCTGCAGACGTTCCGTCAGGGGATTCGCCTGATCGGCCCTGTTGCCGGTGCGGGGCTGTTCGCATGGGTGGGTGGCGGCGCGGTCGCGATTGTCGACGCGTGCACGTTCATCATCGCAGCAGCTGCAACCTTCTCGCTGCACGTCTCCGAAGTGCCGCCTGTCCGCAGCGAGCACCACTGGTTCGTCGAGGTCACCGCGGGAGTCCGTCATGCCTGGAACACGACGGTGCTGCGCCAGATTCTTATCGCTTGCCTGCTGATCATCCTTCCGTTCGGCTTCCTCGAGACGATCGTCTTCGCCGTGGTTGGCACCGGCCTGCACCGCCCGCCCACGTTCCTCGGGATTCTCGCCACCGTACAGGGCGTCGGCGCCGTCGCCGGCGGTCTCAGCGCCTCGGCGATCATGAGGCGCACCACCGAGGGGGCGCTCTTCGCCTTTGCGTGCCTGCTGTTCGCGGCCTCGTTGCTGCTGATGACTCTGCAGTGGCTCCCGGCGGTGCTCGTCGGCGCAATGGTCATTGGCGCGTGCCTACCGTGGGTGCTGGTGGCGCTGTACACCTTGGTGCAACGCCGTACTCCGATGGTGCTGCAGGGTCGCGTCTACTCGGCCTTCGACACGATCATCGGCGTGCCCCAGACGGTGTCGATCGCCATCGGGGCCGGCCTGATCGCGTTCATCGATTACCGCCTGCTGCTCGCGTTCTCGGCGCTGATGGGCGTGATTGCGGCCACGTACCTCCTGACGCGTGACGAGCAACGTCATCCACCGGCGGATAACCGGGCATCGGAACAAGTCGCTCCGCTGACCGACGCTGTGGACGCGGCCACGCTGCCCGTCGTCTGACGCGAACTAACTCGGCACCTCGCGCGTCCTGCAGATCTCCGAGAACAGGTGCGCACTCGGTTTTGCAATGCGTTCCTGCGTCTCGCGATCGACGCTGAAGAGCCCGAAGCGCTGGGTATATCCCTCAGCCCACTCGAAGTTGTCCCACGCCGTCCAGTACAGGTAGCCGCGCACATCAATCCCGTCCGCGATCGTATCGACAACCGCGCCGAGATGATCGCGAAGAAACGCCGGGCGCAACTCGTCGTGGTCGTCCGCCACGCCGTTCTCAGTGATGACGATGGGCAGGTGGAACTCGTCGAAGAGATCAGTGATCGCGCGGCGGAGCGCCCCGGCGTCGATGGCCCAGCCCGTGCTCGAGAGTGGCATGCCCGGCATCGCCTCATGGTGGGCGAAGAGCATTCCGGGTGCTCCGATGTCGAGCGAGACGGCTTCGCTGGTGTAGTGATTCAACCCCAGGTAGCTGAGCGATCCGGCGAGGCCGGGAACCCGCTCACCGTGGCCGACGGGACCGAGCACGCGACCTGCGATGCAGCTGCGGAGGAACCACCGATTGAAGAGGAAGTCGGGCAGCTTCGCGACCGCTCGATCGACGGGCGATGATGGATCCCGCGGTACGAAGCGGCGCTCGTGATGCGCGATCGACACCTGCGCCGGTCGGCCGTGGCGTGCGGAAACCGTGCTGATTGCCTGTGCTCCCGCCGCATGCATGCGCAGCAGACCGCGCAACGCCGCGAAGGTGTGTCGCAGCGAGCGTTCACCGGGCGGCCACGATCCTTCGAGGTGCCCGAGAACGGCGACCACAGTGGGTTCGTTCACGGTCACCCACCACGTGACCGCGTCGCCGAGCGCCTCGACGCACCCAGCGACGTAACGCGCAAATTGCGCCGGCGCGTCAGGGGCAGTGAAACCGCCGGAGTCTCTGAGCCAGAGCGGAAGCGTGAAGTGCTGCAACGTGACCACAGGCTCCATCCCGTTGCGGCGACACGTGCGCGCGACATCGGCGTAGTGGGCGAGCGCGTCCTGGTCGAAGTGACCCGGCTCGGGCTCAACACGAGCCCACTCGATCGAGAAGCGATGCGCGTTGTGATGCATCGACCCGAGCTGCTCGAGGTCCTCGCGGTAGCGGCGATAGTGATCGATGGCGACAACCGCATCGCCACCACCGTTGATCGCCTCGGGATGATCGGCGACCCACCGCGACCAGTCGTTGTCGATACCGCCCTCGACCTGATGTGCGGCGGTTGCGCACCCCAGGAGGAATCCGTCCGGCAAACGCCTCGGCGTCACCCGTTCGCCGCGGGCGCCGCGAGGACGAGACGGCGGTATCCCTCGGACGGTTCGTCGACGACGAGACCCACGCCGTTCTTGCGGCTCCACGCTCGTACCGCGAAGGCGTGTTCGGCGACCGGCGATCGCACCTCGAGCCGGCCGCCCGGCTCGAGCCGCGCGTACGCCTTGCGTACCCGCTCCAGGGCTCCGGGCTCGCTGCACAACTCCTCGGAGCCGCTGAGGTCGAGGACGGTGGTCTCGCTCATCAGAGCCGTGGCCGCGTGTGCTGGGCTGGTCGGATCACCGCACCAGAATACGAGTGCCCGGTGGTGTCGGGCCTGCGATCCTCCGGTGGCCTTCCCGAACCGGCCCATAATGCGCGGATGCCCACTCCAGAGGCGGCTCTCCACGACGACACGGTCGATGGTGCGGAGGAAAGTCCACGTCGCGTCGCGGGCACCGTCCGCCTGATGACCGAGGACCCCTTCGAGATCGATGACGAGGCTACCGGCGTCGGTCAGCGTCTCTCGTCGATCGCGGCCAGGAGCCCATGGCTCATCCCCGTCGCGCTGATGGGGATCGGCGTGGCTTTCCTGGCGCTCCGCCACCGGCACTGACCTCGAGACCTCCTCGGGGAGCGATCTCCACTAGGGGCGGGCTGTCCGACCTGGCGAAGATGTCGAGCATCAGCGCCTCGAAGGCAAGGCGAGGCTGCGCGTACATGGCCACCGACTCGGCAGTCTCCAGGATGCGCGCCAGGATCTCGACGATGCGCGTGAGATCGAGATCCTCCGCCCATGCCTCGAGCGCCGGGCGGTAGGCCTTCCAGACCGCGAGTTCGGGGGCGCCCGAGGCGAAGCAGGCGGCGTCGCGGACGAATGATGCCCAGGCGCCGAGCGTGATGAGCGCCTGCTCACGAACCTCGGCGGACCGCTCGGTGCCGGCAGCCGCGGCCACGGTGACCTGCGCCGCGGCACGCAGCGCACTCTCTGCGCCTCCACCGCCCGCGCCGATGAATCGATCGAGGGCGTCGAGCTCGCTGCCGAGCGCACCCGGCTCTGTTGCAAGGCGGAGCGCTCGCCCTGGACGGCCGGCGGCGAGCGCCGCTGCGGTGGCGGCATCGTGCTCGCTCACCCCGTGCGCGCTTTGCAGCCAGCGCCCGATCACCGCCGGGGACACGGGTCCAAGCACGACCGTCTCGCATCTCGAGCGCACCGTCTGGGGAAGCTGCTCCGGGTGCGCAGTGGTGAGCACGAGATGGGCGCGAGGCGGTGGTTCCTCGAGGGTTTTGAGCAGGTTGTCGGCCGCCTGCTCGGTGAGCCGGTCGGCGCGGGCGATCACGGCGACGCGCCGACCGCCCGCATAGGCGGAGAGCGAGAGGAACTGCTGCAGCGAGGGGCCGGCCTCCTCGTCGCCGGGCTTGCGTTTCGGCGACGGCCGCATCCGGTCGATGCCCACATTCTCCGCAGCCGAATCCTCGAGCCAGAAGTCGGGGTGTGCCTGGAGCCCGCCCGGCCAGTTCGCAGCATCGAGCAGTTCCGAGGCGAGTGCCAGCGCGGCGGTGGTCTTGCCGACACCGTCGGGCCCGATCAGGAGCAGCGCATGGGTCAGCTCGTCGTCGACGCCGCTCGCCACCAGACGCTGGAGGACAGGGCCATGGCCGATCACCGAGTCGAGGGTGGTCACGCGACCGATTGTGCAGAATTGCCCGCGGTGACTCAGCCCCAGACGCCAGCGCAGGCAGCCGTGCCACCGCTCCAGGCGGAGACCGGCCGTCACTACGCCGCGCGAGTCATCCTGTACATGGAGGCGGCGTTCCTCGTTCTCATCTCCTTCGGCTACTTCAGCGGCGCCGAGGGGACAGGCCTGCTGAGCGTGGCCGGCGGCGGAGGGCTCTGCCTCATCGGGGTGGTGATCCTGGGCGTGGGCGCTACCCGGATGCGCCACGACGTGGCCGTGGTCCGCGACGCGGACGACCCGGATCCGAAGGTGCCCTGGGACTGGACCGACTTCGTGATGTTCTGGCCGGGCTGGTTCAGCGCGTTTCAGCTGCTCGGGTCGGTTGCGGTGATCGCCACCAATCTCATCGGGAACAACTCGGATCCGACCGTGCGCAACGCGATCGAGTCGTCGGTCCTCGCCGTGTGCCAGTACGGCGGGATGCTCTTCAACATCTTCGTGCTCGGGTTCATGCGCCGCGGCGGCACGCTGCGCGACCTCGGCTGGCGCGGCTTCAAGTGGTGGTGGCTTCCCATCGCGCCCGTCGCCACGTATGTCGCGCTCGTCGGCGCGAACTACCTGCAGACGCTGAACCAGGACCTGTTCCCCGGCGTGGCCAACGGGCAGTGCCAGGAGGTGCAGCACGACTACAGCCACTATTACGTGCTCGCGATCATCGTTGTGTGTGTGATTGCGCCAATCTCAGAGGAAACCATCTTCCGGGGATTCATCTACGGGTGGTTACATCGCTGGGGACCCGCGGTGTTCGCGATACCGCTGAGCGCCGCGATCTTCTCGGCGCTGCACCAGCAATTGGTGCTCTTCCTTCCCTTGTTCTTCGTCGGACTCGTGCTCGCGTCGCTCTATCAGGGATCGCGAAGCATCGTCCCGGGGATCATCACCCACGCGCTCTTCAACTTACCCAACATCATTGCGATCCTGAGTACCACCACCACCTGTTGACCGCCCCGATGCGCGGGCTCCGGGTGTATGTTCATCGAGCCCAAGGGGAGTTGGGCACGAGGTCACATGGTGGGGATGATGCGGAAGGAGTGCCGATGAGCGACGTGCCGCGGGATCTGTCTGACTCGCCGGCTGATGGCAGCGAGGTCGCTCGGTGGGCGCGAATCGAGAACGGCGTGCGCCAGGATGCGGCGCGACTCGCGCGTCTCGTCCTCGAAGGTCACGCCGACGGCTACGAGGCGAAGCTGCTTGCGCGGCGCATCGACTCGGTACGTACCGCAGGTATCGGCGCCGAGTACTGACCGGTCTGATCAGACGACGGACTGGATCTGGCCGCCGTCCACCGCCAGCGCGGTGCCGGTCACGAACGACGCGGCCGGTGAGCAGAGGAAGACCGCCACTCGGGCAATCTCGTCTGGCTCGCCGACTCTGCCGAGGGGATTGATCGTTCCGGCGCTAGCGAAGAACGCCTCGAGGTCGGTGACCCCTGCGCCACGCGCAATCTCAATCTGACGGTCGGTCCGGATCGACCCAGGAAGCAGTGAGTTGACGCGGATCTGCGGGGCGAGCTCGTTGGAGAGCGTCTTGGCGAGACCGCTCACGGCACCACGAATGCTGTTGCTCAGGGTGAGGCTTGCGAGCGGCTGCTTGACGCTCGTAGATGCGATGAACACGATGGCGGCCGAGTCCGATTTGCGCAGTGCCGGCAGCGCCGCCTGGACGAGATGGACCGCGCTCATGAAGGTGAGTCGATACGCTGCGTCGAACTTCTCGTCGTCGAGGTCCGCGAAGGCGTCTCTTGGCGGGCCACCGGCGTTGACGACGAGCGCGTCGAGCCGTCCCAATTCGTTCACCGTACGCTCGACGGCATTGCGGGCCTGCTCAGCCACCGCGACATCGGCCGTGGTGGCAACCACGCGGACTCCATGCGCGCGCACCGCTTCGGCCGCGGTCTGCAGCGTTGCCTCCGATCGCGCGCACATGCCCACGTCGGCGCCTTCCACGGCGAACTGTTCGGCGATGGCGCGCCCCATGCCCTTGCTCGACGCGGCGACGAATGCGGCGCGTCCTCGAAGCCCAAGATCCACGCTTCGACACTAGCAAACCGGCTCGCGATGTTGGATGTCCGCCGTCTGTCCGCCAGAGGCGGGCGGGCGATGGCTTCGCACGCTCATACTGGCTTGTGATGGCAGGCGAATTGGGAGGGGATTGCGCGCTGCCGCTGCTCCCGGGTGGAACGGCCGTCTTTGAGTTGCTCCCCTTCGATGCGGTCGTGCTCGACGCGCTGGCTCCCGCGATCGGGAACGGCATGATCACGCTTCTCGACGATGCCCACGCGGGCGTGCTTGTGATCCGTGATGGCGTCGTGGCCGAATCGGTCTGGGTAGCTGAGGGTCTGAGGATCACCGGGGCTGACGCGCTGGCGCAGATTCGTGATCACGCGGCAACGGTGTCTGCCTACAGACTCACGGACGAGGCGATGCTTCTCGTCGGGCCGTTGATCCGCGCCGAGCCGTGCTATTCGGATCTCCGTCTCGAGTGGACGGTCTGGCCGGAACTCCTCAACGATCTGCGACAACGGGGAAACACGTCAGTGGTCGAGTTGACTGCGCCCGCCGGTCGCGGCGTCACCATCATTCAGAACGGGCAACAGATCGCAACGTTCGTCGAGCCGCAAGCAGCGCTCGGGCCCGCCAGCCTTCTCGATGACCTTGCCGCCAGTGGCACGGGAGCGGTGCGAGTACTCATCGACCGCGGGGTGACCCCATCGTCGACGGTATTGCGTCTGCCGGTGTCGCCGCCGAGTGCTCTGGAGCCGAGCGAGATCGTCGTTCAGCTTCCAGCACTTTCGACAGTCACTCAAGCGGACGATCCGAACGCGACGTTATCGGCGCTGTTCGGCCCGCATCCCGACACTGTCCAGTGGCACCCTGTTGCCATTGATCGCCCAGCCCGTCAAGCGATAGCGTCGGTGGAGTCGCTGCTGCCGCAGATCACGTCGTTGGTACGCGACCGTTTTCAGCGCTCGTCGGGTTCTGTAGAAGAAGTCGTCAACGTCGCGGCGAGCGATCATCAGAGCGTTGCCTGGCTTGCGGATCGCGTGCGCATGATGACGGTGCGCGGGTTCCTTCGAACAACGTTTGAGCAGCTGGCAGACGACATGCTTGCGCTCGCCGGTGCCGGCGCGGGCTGAGATCCCATCCAGCCGAATCATTCGGTCAGCGGGAACTGACCGGATCGCGTCCGCGGTGAGGGCACACCGTGAGTTGGACCGATGGCGGCAGCTCCCCGGCTTCGCACCCAGACTCCGCGCGACCTTTGGGCGAGCGCAGCGCTTGTTTCGCTCTGGATCGTGCCGTGGCTTGCACTCACCGCTGCCACGTGGATTGCAGGGGGCCACCCGAGCGCATCTCCGGTAGCGTTTATCAATCCGGGCGATGTAGCTCGTCGGATCGGATCCGCGACCGGCGCGCTGGAATTGTGGGTGCTCGTTGCTCCGAAAACGCAGGTGGTCGCATGGCGGTTCTGGACCACCCTTGGGTTGGTACCAGCGATCGCGATCGGTTGCGGCCTCGTTGGCCGCGTGGTGGTGCGCCGTCTGACGCTCGGCTCGTTACGGCGATTCGGACCAGCCAGCCGTCGGGTTGTACGCACAGCCCATTGGGCGCGCTCGATGGATCTCCGATCGTTGCGCGGCAGGCCCGGTCGTGCCGGGGTCTTCCTTCTCGGCCAGCACGGCCGCCGTCTTCTCGTGACTCAGCGCGAGACGAGCGTCCTGGTGATCGGTCCGACGCGGTCCGGCAAAACCGCCGCGCTCGTCATCCCGAATCTGCTCGACTGGGACGGTCCTGCTATTGCGACGAGCACCAAGAGTGAGCTCGTCGACCTCACAGCAGGGCACCGACAATCGATCGGGCCAGTCTATGTCTACGATCCGACGGGCGAGATCGGACGAGTCACGACAGTCACATGGTCACCGATTGCCGGGTGCGAAGACCTCGACCGCGCCTGGATGGTCGCGTCGTGGCTCTGCGCGTCATTGCAACAGGGCGGGGGTCGCGGTGACAACGACTGGTCGCACTGGGCTGAATCCGGCAAGTTGCTGATAGCGCCGCTCCTCTACGTCGCGGCGATCACGGGTCGCACGATCGTGGACGTACGGACGTGGATCCACGGATTCGACATCGCGACGCCAATCAATCTGCTCGAGGAGATGCTGCTCGACCCCGGGTCAGTCGGAGACTCCGACCCCATCCGCGCGATGTCGATGCTCGCCTCGGTGGATCAGCGCCCCGAGCGCGAGCGGGGCACGGTCTTCTCCACGGTCATGCGCATCTTCAACGTGTTCACAGAGCGGGCGGTGGCCGAGTCGGCGCTGTCCAGCCGGTTCGATGCGGACGACTTCCTTCGCCGCCGAGGGACTCTCTACCTGTGTACGCCGCGACAGACTCCGGAGCGAGTTACGAGCCTGTTTGTCGGCATACTTATGACCGTGGTTACAGCTGCCTATGCATTGTCCGACCAGGATCCGGACCACCGGCATGCTGCGAGCCTCGGGTTGTTCCTGGATGAGCTTGCCAACGTCGTGCCCGTCGAGGACCTACCAGCGCTCGCTTCGCAGGGTGCGGGTCGGGGTGTGATGCTTATGTCGATCGTTCAAGATCTCAGCCAGTTGCGGGCGCGATACGGTCAGGAAAAATCCAATACGATCCTAAACAATCACGGATGTAAGGTGATCTTGCCCGGCCAAAGCGATCCCGAGACGGCCGACGTCGTAGGAAAGCTGGTTGGCCGTGCTGACTTCACGGAGCAACAGACGACGCTCGGCGCTGACGGCCGAGTCAGTCGCACGTACTCGGTCCGTCACGATGCCATGGCGACCCCTGACACACTGCGCCAGCTGCGCACCGGCAGCGCCATCGTGATTCACCGAGACAGCCCACCTGCGTATGTCAATCTGCCGTACTGGTTCCGCAGTTCACGCTATCGAAAGCTGGCCAAGGCGCCGTACTTTCGCACCGCAGAGCACGTCCCACACTGAGGGAAGCTGGCCCGCCACATACTCACACACGTCCCGGCGCCAATGGAACGAAAGAGGGTCGTTCGACAGCGTCGGCAGGGTCAGCGCGCCAGTGGAAAGGGCACTGGCATCAGGACGGCGCCCGTGGGCACGTTGATCGTGACCTCGACGCCATCGTTATAGCGCCGTTTCCAAGTTCGCGTCGTCGCATCGAAGCGATCGACCGATGTCAACCACCGGGTGCCCATGCTGTACATGCACGTCTCACTCACTCCGGCGGCGTCGCGTCGGAGCGCGCACCGACCGGTCGCCGAGACTCCATTCCACGTCATGACCGCACCGCCTCGGGTGACACCGGGAGAAGTCGTGATCACCATCGTTGCGGCGCCGGTGAAGATCTGGGTGCTGGCATCCGATTGAACTGATGGCTCGAGCGTCAGGCCGTCAATGTGCACACCAGCGGCGTCCTGTCCGGCCTCGAATGTCCGTGAGCTGGTCGAGAGCCACGCGCCACCGGCACCGGCCGCGAACGCGAGAACGAGTAGCGGGGCTGTGCTATGGCGGCGGATGATTCGTTTCAGCGCAGTCGTGTGCCGGTGCGCGGGCGCCAACCCTCCCAATGGGACAGGGAGGAGCTGGGGCGCCCGATCGAGCGGGTGGGCGCGGTCACTCACGCGATCACCCACGCCGATCGGTGACGTCGGAGACCGCGCAGTCGACAACGCGGACAGGATCGAGAGCGACATGGAGTGTGAGTCGCAAGCGCCGTCCTCGAGCCGGAACCACCCTACCCGCCGCAGTCTCACGCGCGCATCGATCATCGAACTCCAACGTCGCCAACACCGGATGCGACGCCTCCAGCAGTTCGCCCTCGATTCGCAGATCGCCGAAGGCGCCAAAGTCCGGACGCATGGCATCGCCGACGTCGAGGAAGGGCAGCAATACGCGCTGCAACTGCGCCGTCAGGTCAGGGGCGGTCGACCCGCTCGAGGCGTCGTGACCTGCGATCAGCAGTCCCAGGTCATACGTGAACTGTTCGATCGTATCCTTGATGTTGTCGAGCCGCTGCTCGCGAACCGCATGGTCACTCAGTGGATCGGCCGTTCCCCGACCGCCTCTGAGCGCCATCCTCCACCCGCTCATCGGGCCGCCGGCGGCGAGAGGGCGATCGCCTCGGCAAGCTCTCGGTACGCAGCTCTGAGCGACCCGGACACCGTTTCGACCGGGACCCCCTCCATCCCCGCATAACGGACGCGTTCGGCATCGTCGGGGATGTCGACGACCCGATAGACGCGTTGTGCGATCGCGGCCATATAGCGTTTGGCCAGAGGGTGCTCACGGTTGCGACGCGTTCGCGGAACCAGCGACGCAACGATCGCCGGAGGTAGATCGCGCACGTCGAGGTAGTCGAGGACGCCGTTGAAGTCCTGTTTCGAGGCCGCACTGGGGAGGACGAGTACGTCGGCGTGCTCGAGCCAGTACGCCGCTGCCGCCGCCTCGGGGCCGGCTGTGGGGTCCGGCAACCGGTTGCTCATGTCCACGACCACCAGTGGATAGCGGAGCCGAACGGTGCTCCATCATCTTGTGGA
>PKXZ01000087.1 GCA_003132525.1 Candidatus Dormiibacterota bacterium
CAGCAGGTCGATCGCTGCGTCCATGAAGACACCGCGCTGCTGGCTCGTCGAGAACTTCCCGCCGTAGTAGGTGAGGTAGTTGAATCCCTTGATGTAGTCGACGAGCTTCCACGGCTCATCCGAGCCCATGATCGTGATCGGGAAGTTGATGGTGTGAAAGGGGATGTTGTCCTTCCCAAGGAATTCCGTGTAACGCACGTCGGCGGCGTTGAACCACCAGGAACGCCAGTCGCGCGCGCCGGGATCGAGGNNCGTCGAACCAGACGTAGAAGACCTTGCCCTCGAATCCGGGCCAGCCCACCGGGATGCCCCATTTGAGGTCGCGCGTGATGCTCCGATCCTCGAGGCCGACATTGAGCCAGTTCCGAGCGATCGAGGTCACGAGAATGGGCCAGTCGGTGTGCGAGTCGATCCACTCGCGGACCCGGTCGGCCATGAGCGACTGGCGAATGAAGAGGTGACGCGTGGCGCGAACCTCGAGCCGCGTGCTCCCCGAGATCGCCGACCGCGGATTGATCAGGTCGGACGGCTCGAGCAGCCGGGCGCAGTTCTCGCATTGATCCCCGTTGGCACGCTCATAGCCGCAATGCGGGCAGGTCCCGATGATGTAGCGATCGGGGAGGAATCTCTCGTCATCGAGCGAGTACACCTGGTCGGTGACACGCTCCTCCACCATGCCGTTGGCGCGCAGTTGCTCGGCGAAGTGCCTGGTCAGCTCGGCATTCTGGGGCGACGAGCTCCGGCCGAAGTGGTCGAACGACAACCCGTACCGTCGGGCGAGGTCGGCCTGAATCTCGTGTTGCTCCGCACAGTAGTCGGCGACGCTCAGGCCGGCAGCAGCGGCGGCGAGCTCCGCCGGCGTGCCGTGCTCGTCGGTTGCGCAGATGAAGAGGACGTCGTTACCGCGCAGCCGCATGTAGCGCGCATAGACGTCCGCGGGAAGCATCGAGCCCACGAGGTTGCCGAGGTGCTTGACGCCGTTGATGTACGGCAAGGCGCTCGTGATGAGATGTCGACCCATCGGCGCATCCTACAAGGGGGTTGGAGCGGCGCTCCCCCTCTCGGAGCGTCGCCGGGAGTGAGCGTAGCGGCATTCGGAGCGTTTGGGCTGTTCATCAGATCGATCTTTTCGACCCGTTGCAGCGTCATCACCCCCGACGCGGGCACATCCGACATCGTCGCCGGTCCGTTGCCCGGCGGGCTGACGCCGCGACCGGCTGGTACCCTGCCGCTATGCGAGCACCGGGCTCCCGGTGAAGGGGCTCATCCTGAGCGGCGGCAAGGGGACGCGGCTGCGGCCGATCACCCACACCGGCGCGAAACAACTCATCCCCGTCGCCAACCGGCCGATCCTGTTCTACGCAATCGATGCGCTGACCCAGGCCGGGATCCACGACATCGGGATCATCGTCGGCGACACCGCCGACGAGGTGCGCACCGCCGTCGGCGACGGGTCGAAGTTCGACGCGAACATCACCTTCATCCCTCAGGAGGCGCCGCTCGGCCTCGCCCACGCGGTGGGGATCGCTCGCGACTTCCTGGCCGGGGACAGCTTCGTGATGTACCTCGGGGACAACCTCATCGCCCAGGGAATCGGGACGCTCGTCGACGAGTTCCGGCGTTCCGAGGCCGACGCCATGATCCTGCTGGCCCGGGTTCCCGAACCGCAGCGCTTCGGCGTCGCCGAGCTCGAAGACGGCAGGGTGATCTCGCTCGTCGAGAAGCCGTCGGTCCCCCGGTCCGACCTTGCCTTGGTGGGCGTGTATCTCTTCTCGCCACTCATCTTCGAGGCCATCGATGCCATCGAGCCGAGCGCCCGTGGGGAGCTCGAGATCACCGACGCGATCCAGCGCATGATCGACACCGGCAAGCGCGTCATGCCGCACATCATCGAAGGCTGGTGGAAGGACACGGGCCGCCTTGATGACATCCTCGAGGCCAATCGCATGATCCTCGACACCCTCGAGGCTCGTTGCGACGGCACCGTGAGTGAGGACGTGCGCCTGCACGGCAAGGTGGTGGTGGAGGAGGGCGCGACGCTGCGCAACTGCGTGGTGCGCGGGCCGGCAATCATCGGCAGCGGCACCGTCGTCGACAACGCCTACATCGGGCCGTTCACATCCATCTATTTCGATTGTGTGGTGCGCAACGCCGAGATCGAGAACAGCATCGTCCTCGAGGGCACGAGGATCCACGACATCGTCGGAAAGATCGACGGATCGCTGATCGGCAAGGAGTGCGAGGTCTGCAAATCGCCGGCACGACCGACCGCGCTGCGTCTGATGCTCGGCGACCACTCGCGAGTCGAACTCTGAGATACCTGGTGCTCGGCACCCCCGGGCAGCTTGGCGGTGACCTCGTCGACGAAGGCACGCGACGCGGCCACGAGATGATCGGACGGACCCAGTGGGAGTGCGACATCACCGACAGCGCTGCGGTGGAGCGTGCCGTCGCAGAGGTGCAGCCCGACGCGGTCATCAATGGAGCGGCGTGGACTCAGGTCGATGCGGCCGAGGAGCACGAGGCGGAGGCCGAGGCAGTCAACGCCACGGGTGCCGGGTACGTCGCCGCAGCCTGCGCAAGCGCCGGGATCCGCTGCTGTCATGTCAGCACCGACTACGTGTTCGACGGCACGGCGACTGCCCCGATTCCCGAGGACGCGGTTCCATTGCCGCGGTCGGCGTACGGACGGACGAAATGGCACGGCGAGGTTGCCGTCCGCGAACAGTGTCCGGACCACCTGATCGTGCGCACCAGCTGGCTCTATGGCCGCCAGGGTCCCAACTTCGTGATCACCATGCTGCGCCTGGCGTCAGAGCGTCCCGAGCTCCGCGTGGTTGCCGATCAGCACGGCGCGCCAACGTGGACGGGACATCTGGCGCCCGCGATGCTCCGGCTGCTCGAGGGCGGACCCGCTGGGACGTACCACCTCACCAACAGCGGCGTGACCACGTGGTACGACTTCGCGGTGGCCATCATCAGCGCGCGCGGGCTGCCGGCCAGGGTCGTCCCGATCACGACCGCCGAATATCCGCTTTCAGCCGAGCGTCCCGCGTACTCAGTGCTCGACAACCGCGCTTGGCGCGAGCTCGGTGAGCCGCCACTGCCCGACTGGCACGAGGGATTGCGCTCCTACCTCGCGGGTCTCGAGCCCTCCGAACCGAGCTGACTCAGTCCTCGGGCTCGGGTCGCGTGCGCTTGTCCGAGCTCACGTAGAGGAGGCCGCCGAGCAGGCCGACGTTCTTGAGGAAGTGCACGAGCTGCGGCCGGCGCTCCTCGGGCTTTTCGGACTTCCAGAAGGGATGACCGATGAACGTATTCGGGATCAGCGTCAGGGCGAGGATGCGCGCCGACGTCTTCGGCAGGATGCCGAGCGCGAAAGTCGCACCGGCTCCGAGCATGGCCGCTCCGTGGACCTTGGCAATCATCGGCTCCTCCGGGAGCATCGGCACTGCGCCAGCCGCCGTCTTGGCGTAGCGCTCGGCGTTCTGGATCATGCCGTAGCCGGAGTACACGAAGATCCCGGCGAGAAAGAAGCGAGCAGCGGTTCGGATAAGCGTTCGCATAGGTCAAGACTCTAGGCCAGATGTACCGAGCCGCCGATGCGGCACGAGGTGTGGTCAGAATGACGACCCTGCACCCACCGTCCAGGGAGTTTGCTCATGGCTGAGAGCGTCTACCGCGTCACCGAGCTGGTTGGGACCAGCACCGAGTCCTGGGAGAAGGCGGCCCAGCTTGCCATCGAGACCGCGTCCTCGTCGCTGCGCGATCTCCGTGTCGCCGAGGTCGTCAAGCTCGACATGACCGTCGAGAACGGCAAGGTCGCGCGCTTTCGCACGCGTATCAACGTCTCCTTCAAATACGAGAACGAGTAGAGGCGCTCCGGCCATTTTTGGGGCATAGTTCGCGCGATGCGCAAGGACCGCCAGCCGCCGGTGGTGCGCTCCTCGTTCGTCGCTCGCGGTCACCGGCTCGCCTACACCGAGTTCGGCGAGGGGAAGCGATGGGTGCTGCTCATGCCGGGGCTTCTGATTCCCGCATTGATGCAGGAGCACCTGGCGATGGCGCTCGCGGCGAGTGGCGCGCATGTCCTGGCGCTCGATCCCCTGGGACATGGCCGCTCCGATCGTCCCGAAGGCATGTCGGAATACTCGATCGAGTCGTTTGCCGGCGACGCGATCGCCTTGCTCGACCATCTCGACATCGACGAAGCTGTGGTCGGCGGGACGTCGCTCGGCGCCAACGTAACGCTGGAGATCGCGCGCAAGGCGCCGCAGCGAGTGCGCGGCATGATCATCGAGATGCCGGTGCTCGAAAACGCTCTGGTCGCTTCGGTGATCGCGTTCGGACCGCTGCTCGTTGGCCTCCACTTCGGAGGGCGTCTGATGCGCCCAGTCGCCGCCGGACTGCGCCGCATCCCGCGCCGCCTCGTCCCGTTCTGGGGCAACGTCGCGCTCGATGTCGTGCGCCAGGATCCGGTCCCGAGCGCCGCGGTGCTCAAGGGCTTGTTCTTCAGCCACGTTGCCCCATACAGCGCGCAGCGGCGTGAGATGACCATGCCGGCGTTGGTAATCGGCCATCACATCGACCCGGTGCACCCCTTCTCCGACGCCGGCGTCCTCACCGGGGAACTCCCCAATGCGCGTCTGGTCGAGGCGTCGAACATCCTCGAGCTGCGCTTCCGGCCGGAGCGGCTCACCGCGGAGATCGCGGGATTCGTCGCGGAGTGCTGGTCGCCGCGCGCGGTCGTGAAGCCTCGGCGCCAGCGCCGACGCACCGCCTGACGATAGGCTGGTGGCAGAGATGTCCCCGACCGCTGCCTCACGCCCCCGTGTCCTGAGCGGCATTCAGCCGGATTTCGGGCTGCACCTCGGGAACTATCTCGGTGCGCTGCGCAACTGGGCCCGCGACCAGGACCGCTACGAGAACTACTTCTGCATCGTCGACCTGCACGCGTTGACGCGGGCCCCCGACCCCCAGCGACTCCGCGAGCTCACCCTCGAGCTCGCGGCGATGTACGTCGCCTGCGGTCTCGATCCTGCCCGCTGCGAGATCTTCGTGCAGTCGCACGTCCCAGCCCACTCCGAGCTCTGCTGGATCCTCGAGACGCTGACACCGATGGGTTGGCTGGAGCGGATGACCCAGTTCAAGGCGCGCAGTGAAGCCCAGGGTCGTGAGCGGGTCAACACCGGTGTCTTCACGTACCCGGACCTGATGGCCGCTGACATCCTGCTGTACGACGCGGATTTCGTCCCCGTCGGTGAGGACCAGCGCCAGCACATCGAGCTCTGCCGCGACCTCGCCAACCGCCTCAACTCCCAGCGCGGTGATGTGCTCAAAGTACCCGCGGCGCTGATCAGCACAGTTGGCGCGAGGGTCATGGGTCTCGACACGCCCGACGAGAAGATGAGCAAGAGCATCGCGGCCGACCGTCCGGGTCACGCTGTGATGCTCCTCGATCCACCCGACGTCGTACGCCGCAAGATCGCGCGCGCGACCACCGATACCGAGCCTGCTGTGCACGCGCCACCTGGTCCTGGGGTCGCCAACCTGCTCGAGATCTACGCGGCGCTGCGCGAGGTCAGCACGGACGCCGCGCTGGCAGAATTTGACGGCAAGAGCTACAGCGTTCTCAAAGGCGCCGTGGCCGATGCGGTCATCGACGCGCTCGCCCCCATCCAGGCTCGATACGCGGAGCTTCGCTCCGATGAGGACGGGCTGCGCCGTCTGCTCGCCGCGTCCGCCCAGAGGGTCCACGTCGTTGCCGATGCGACCCTTCGGCGTGTGCAGGAAGCAGTCGGCGTGCGCTGATCGCTAGGCGATCGCCGCGTCGATCTCCTCGAGCAACGCGTGCACCTCGGGCCTGGCGAAATGGACGCGCGCCGGCTCGAGAAAGTCAATGAGCCGCGCCGCGAGTGCCGCCTTCGCGTCCATGGGGTGGAAAGAGCCCTCGACGTAGGCAGCGGCCACCTCCTCGAAGGTATCGAACACGATCGGGCCGCCGTTCGCCTCCGAGCGATCCACCGCGAAGGGACCACCGGCGATCCCGAAGATGAGCTTGTCGATCCAGTCGAGGATGGGGTTGAAGATGACCTCGCCCGGGGGACAGAAGGCCTTCCTGATCTTCGCCATGATCTCGTCAGGACTGTCATGAACGAAGACCGCCGAGCTCGGATCGCTCTTGCTCATCTTCATCGCCGAGAACACGTCGCGCGCCGATTCCGCTGGTACCGGCCACACCGGGGGACGGCGCAGGCCGAGCAGGAGCGGGTGGTGCAGGGCCACCGGCTTCATCGGTGCGCCATTGATCCCGCGAACCGCGTGGATGCGCATCTGCAGGGCGACGTCACGAGCGATGACATGCGCCTTGCGCTGATCCATGCCTGCATGGGCGATGTGCACGCCGAGCGTGAAGATGTCCGCAGCCTGCATGGCGGGGTAGATGAGCTTCGCGAAATCGACGTTCTCGCGTTCCTGGCGGCCGAGGATGCTGATGCTGCGCTGCATCCGCGCGAGCGTTGTGTTCTTGCTCACCTCGATGACCGTCGCCCAGTACTCGGTGTCGTCCCTGTAGAGGTCGGATGCGAGCACGAACGCCACCGATCCGGGGTCGGCGTCAACGCACAGGAGCGAAGCACGGAGCGCCTCGGTGAAGTACCCGGCCGCGATCCGGCGGATGAGATCGCGATCGCCGCCAAGCTTGTCATTGATCCAGGTGTGCCAGTCAGCAAGAAGAACCGAGCAGCGCACGCCCGCGGCGGTGAGGTCGCGGACCTTGGCCATGCTCACGATCCCGGTGCCGAGGTGCGCCTTCCCGGAGATCTCGAAACCGATGTAGTGACGCAGCTCGTGCCCGGCGTCCATCAGCGGCGGCAGCTCATCGGCGCCGATGACCTCGGCGGTGTTGCGCTCGACAAGCGCCATGCGTTCAGCGGTGCTCACGTCCGCTGAGTGTGCCAGACGCGTGTCAGGCGGTGAGGTCAGTCGTCGTGCGTGTCGTCGTATGCGACGCGGTGCGGCGCGACCTGGTCGAGGAGGTCGGCTTCCCAGTCGAGCAGCGCATCGTGCAGGCGAGCGGTGTTGCGGGCCTGCCAGAGTGATGGCGGGGCGGGGACGGGAAGGACCACCTCGAGCTCGGCGAGCTGCCGCCACATATCCGGCGGGACCTGGCGGTCACGCTGCAAGTTGTGGTTCTCGACGCTGTCGAGGACGCGTTCGAGCCGCTGAATGTGCTCGATGCGAAGCCTCCGGCGGGCTTTGGCGTCCGCTGCGCGGGCTTTCGCCGCGTCCATGTCAGTGATAGCGCTCTGGAAGCTCATGTCGTCTGTCGTCTCTCGTGATGCCTTCGCTGATCAGGTTATCCACCCTCTCACACATATAAACGGAGCAGGGTTACGTTCGGATTACGGCCTGAACAGCTTTAAGGTTCCGGATTCGACATCTCGTCGATCTTGTCTCCCTCGATGTGGCGATAACGCAGCGCCCCTTGCAGGATCGTCACCGCACCCGGGCCGACCACCTCCCACCTGCCGTCGCGGAGCACGGCGGCAGTGCGCTCGTCGATCCCGATGACCTGCGCCGCCACTCCGAGCCCTTCCTGCGCCCACGGGACCCACGCGTCACCGAGCACGTCGAAGTGGGGGAGGATCGCGCATCCCGGGATCAGGCCGAGGGCGTCGACCGAGCGCTCGTCGACCTCACCCGGCCAGCTGGTCTGGACGAGGCACCACTCGCAGAGCGCCATCGCTCCGGCGGAAGACCCGGCCAGTGCGGCTCCGGCGCGCCAGGCGGAGGCGATCGCCTTCCAGACCGGACTCGCGCGCAGAACCTCGACGACCCACCCGGGGTCGCCCCCGGCGATGTAGACGAGGCCGGCGCCGGCGGCCTCGGCGACGATCTCGGGCGAGCTCGCGTCCTCCTTGGTGCGGATACGCAGCTCCCGGACCTCGAGCCCCAGGCTCGCGAACCATCGTCGTGCCGTTTCGACAGCTCCCGACGCGAAGTCCTGTGCCGCGGTCGCCACCACATAGGCCGGTCGCCCGGCACACGCGTCGCGAAGAATTTCGTCCTGGTGCTCGTTACCTGGTTGGAATTCGTCGCCGCCGACGAGAGCGAGGGGACCGTACATCTCATACAGTCTCCGCCTTCGGCGAAAAACGAGGCTCGCTTGGTACTACCCCCTACACTCGGACCGCTCTCATGATCGATCCGGACAAGTACGCCTCCGCGACGGTCGTCTCCCGCAGCGACCCGGCACCGGACCTCTGGATCATCCGAATCCACACTGAAACCGAGCTTCCATACCGTCCTGGCCAGTACGTGACCGTAGGCCTCCAGACCAACGGCCGGATCATCGAACGGCCCTACTCGATCTGCTCTTCGCCACTCGAGGATGAGATCGAGCTGTTCATCGAGCGGGTGCCGGACGGCGAACTCTCCGATCCGCTGTTCGCGCTCGGCGTCGGCGGCGAGATGATCGTCCGCAGACGCACCAAGGGCCTCTTCCTTCGCGACGCCCCGCTCGTGGACGAGCCGCACCTCTTCGTCGCCACGGTCACGGGTGTCGCGCCCTTCGTGAGCCTGCTCCGCACGCTCGCGTCACGAGCCAGGTCCGGGGAGTGGAGCCCCGTCCCGGTGATCACGCTCCAGGGCGCGGCACGCTCACCGGAGCTCGGCTATGCCGACGAGCTGGTGGCCCTGGCCGAGGAGTTCGAGTGGTTCACCTACGTCCCCACGGTGAGCCGGCCGTGGGAGGACCCGAAATGGACCGGCGAGTGGGGAAGGGTTGAGGACGTCATTCGCAAATACGCTGACCAGGCCGGAATGCGACCCGGATATGGTGGCGTCTTCCTCTGCGGCCATCCCGGGATGATCAGCGGAGCTCGGGCGATCATGCGCCGCGCCGGCTTTGACAACAAGGCGATTCGCGAAGAGCAGTACTGGCCCGATTGATGATCGCCACGATCGATTGGGTGACCCTGCATCAGAAGCTCGGGTTCGTCCTCGTGGTCGCGGCGATACTTGGGGCGCTCATCGGGCTGATCTCGCTGGTCACGCCACTCGTCGGATTGCTGCTCAAGATCTACCTGCGCATCCTCCTGCTGGCCGTGGCCGTCCAGGTGGTGCTCGGTGGCGCCCTGTACCTCATGGGCCACCGCCCCGCCCACGAGCTGCACTATCTCTATGGGGCCGCTCTGGCGGTGACCCTCGGGGTGACCTTCGCGGTCGGCCGGAGAACACCGTGGCCACTCTCGAAGCTGCCGCTCGTTATCGGGTCCATCCTCGCGGTGGTCTTCGCGGTGCTCGCACTCACGTCGGGCTGACCGGCGCGGCGAGTCCCGGCGCCGGCCGCACGGGAGTGTCCAGGACGACCACGTTGAACCGCGAACGCATTCGGATCAGCCCGGCGAGCACTGGCGCGCCGAGCACGATCACTGCGATCGCATTGCCCACCGCGCGGAAGCTGTCGTACACAAGCGAGGTCGCCAGGTAGAAGCGGCCGAAGCGGGCAAGCGCCGCGGTGATCGACAGACCTGGCTGCCATCCGAACCCCGGTGCTCCTCGATAGAACGTGGTCCAATCCCAGACGTCGAGGAGCGCGCCGTACGCGAAGCCGGTGACCACGCCCACGGCGGCGAGCACCACGATATCCCGGCCTGTCACCGGGCCCGAGCGGCGCAGACCGGCCAGTCCCGCGACCAGCCCGACGAAGCCGCACCCGATCATCTCGTAGGGGAGCCACGGCCCGATGCCGCCGGTGGCCACCGCCGATGCGAGCAGCGCCACCGACCCGGCGAGGAATCCGTACGAGGGGCCATACACGTAGCCGGCTGCCAGGATCAGAAAGAAGATCGGGCTGAAGCCTCCGAGTCCAGTGACGAGGACGAGCCGGAGCGCAGCGTCGATGGCGGCGATCGCCGCCAGGAGCGCGAAGCGTCGCGCATCGAGGCGGCGCGTCGAGGCTTCGACGAAGATGAGCACGGCAACGATTCCGACGCTCAGCGCCACTGACGTCGCGACCGTCGGCGTATCCGATGCCACAAACGGCCAGAGAAAGAGAGTCAGCCCGGCGATCGAGATCGCGCCGACCTTCATGCCACTGCCACCGGGGCGAGCTCTCGCGCGCTCCCGGCACCCACGGCAATCGTGCGATCCGCCAGCGCCGCGACCAGGTTCCTGTCGTGTGTGGCAATAACAATCGAGCTCCCCGCCGCGCGCATGCGGCGGATCGCATTGACGAGCGCGTCGCGGGCCGCATCGTCCATGCCTCGGGTTGGCTCGTCGAGCAGCGCGATCCGCGGTGCACCGGCGAGGACCGCGGCGATCGCGGCTCGCTGGCGCTCGCCAGTGCTGAGGTCGCGCGGATCCCGTGCGGCCAGGCTCGTGAGGCCAAGTTCACCGAGGAGCATCGCAGCATCGGCGCTCGGTGGATCACCACGCACCGTCCATGCAACCTCGGCGGCGACGGTTGCCCGGTGGAGGAGTGCCATCGGATTCTGTGGCAGGAACGCGATTCTCCCGGCTGCGCGATCCACATGGCCGGTGCACGGTGCCAGCAACCCGGCGATGGTGCGCAGCAACGTGGTCTTGCCGCCGCCGTTGGGGCCGACCAGCGCTACGACCTCGCCCGCTCGTCCGGTGAGACTGATCCCTTCGAGGATCGGAGTGCGCGCCGGGCCGGCCGCGACGTCCTGCAGCTCCCAGGCCGCAACGTTGGTCGAAACCGCGTGCGACGGTGCGCGGAACGCCTGCGCATCGCCGCCCCGCCTGGCACTCTTGGCGCTTCCTTCGACCACGCGTCCGTCCTCGACCGCAAGCATGCGTCCGTCGATCGAACCGAGCTGGTCGAGTCGATGCTCGGCCACCACAACCGCGGTTCCAGCTCGGGCGAGCGTTGCCAGAATGGAGACCACGGAACGAGCGCCGTCGTCGTCGAGCTGCGACAGCGGTTCGTCGAGCACGAGCATGCGGGGACGCATCGCGAGCACGCCGGCGAGCGCGAGGCGCTGACGCTCTCCCCCGGACAGCGTCGTCACCGCGCGGTCGCGGAGATGCGCAATCCCGGTCCGCTCGAGCCCCTCGGTGACGCGCTGCATCATCGCCCGCGGTTGCATGGCGATGTTCTCGAGGCCGAACGCGACGTCACGCTCCACCGTCGGATACACCGACTGGAGTTCCGGGTCCTGGAACACGAATCCGACTCTGGTTGCGAGGACCCGAGTCGCCGTGGCGATCACGTCGTGCCCGCACACCTCGGCGCTTCCGCCGACGGTACCGCCGTGGAAGTGGGGGACCAGGCCGTTGAAGACGCGCAGCAGCGACGACTTCCCCGAGCCTGAAGCGCCGGCGACCACGGTGAGGCCGTCATCGATATGCAACTCGCCGATGTCGAGCGCGTCGTTGGCTCCGCCGGGATACCGATACGTGAAGTGTTCGAGCGATGCGACGGAACCGCTCATCATCGCCGCCATACCAGCGCGGGGATCGCGATGGCGAGGCAGCACATCACGCCGAAGACGTTGATGGGCGGCACCGAGAGATCAGGGAACGGGTACCAGTCGGCGATGACGCCGGCGAGACGCAGCGCAACGAAGACGACAGCGGCGGCCGGCGCAATCACACACACGGCAATGTCCGCGCGCCGCCAGACGATTTCGCCGTAGTGGGTTCGCGCCCCCGAGCCGTAGCCGCGCGCCTCCATCGCCTCCGCCAGGGTGATCGAGCTCTCCAACGCCGTGAGCACAACCGGGACGGCAAGGTCGGGCCACTCGCGAACCCGCCGTGAACGCCATCCGCGCATGCGCTGCGCGTCACGGATCTCGGTCGCGCTGCGCGCGATTCCCGGGATGAGGTTGAGCGCCGTTCCGATCGCTGCACCGGTGCGTGCAAGGGCGCTGGGAAGGGCATCGACGAGCGAGTTCGGCATCAGGACCAGCGACAGCGGCGCCGCGGCAAGCACCGCCGCTGCGATACCAAGTCCGGTCGACGCCCCGAAGAACGCTGCCTCGACCGTGAGCGGTCCGCCGAGCACCGGGATCGCCTGCGGGAGGACCAGGAACGCGTGGTCACCGGTGTGGCTTGCCAGCGTGGTGATGGCGGTGGCGATGAACCCGGCCACCACGAGCGCGATGCCGAGCCCTCGCAACGAGACGTCCGGGCGGCGCAGGGCGACGAGGACATTCACGGCGCCCAGCAGCACCAGCACCCGGTAGACGGGGTTCCCGGTGGCGAGCGCGATGGTGATGCCCGACAGCGACCATGCGGCGAGCGCGCGTGGGTTCACTCCTTACGCCTTCGAAACGCTCGCGTTCCGAGCCGCCCGATCAGTGCACCGGCGCCGATCGCCGCGAGCAGGACTCCGATGTTGACCCCGGGCTGGTTGCCTGGAGAGCGCACCGAGGCGAGCGGGGCGGCCGCGCCCGGGGTTGCGACCCCGAGCACACCGGGCGTCGGAGTTGACAAGGCCGGTCCTGCCACCGACGCGCCAGGTGGCGGGGACGGGGTTGCCCGAGGCGTCGCGGCCGGTTTTGACGGCGGGACTGCGGTCCGAATCGGGCCCGGCGTCGGCGTCGGCGTCGGCCTCGGCGTGATCGCCGGGCACGTTCCGGCAGGTGACGGTGGCGGTGGGTCCGCAGCGGTCTGGGAGTCGTAGCGGAAGCCGATGTCGTCTCCATTGGTCACGGTCACGCTCGAGACGCCGATGTCCGAGTTGACCCAGGCGCCGCCGCCACGTGACAGGAACAAGACCCAGTACGAGCCACTCGCGGTGAAGCAGCCAGGCGGATAGGTCGCAGGCTCGTTGTCGATCTGGCAGACCGCCGCACCGAGACCGCCGCCGTACGACGAGAGGCCGACTTCTAGCCCGCTGGCTTGGAGGACACCCAGGGCGGTGTCGGTCGCGGTGCTGAAGCCGACGCAGCGACGGATCACCTGTCCGTCTCCGTGCTCGACCACCAGCCCGACCCGCTGTGTGTACGCCGCTTTGGCGCAGAGCGGGGCCGCGGGTCCGACCTGGGCGACGCTGGAGACGGCGCCGACCCCGAGCGCCAACAGGGGCAGCGCGATGGTGAGGCGAAGCAGCCGTCGGATCACGGCTTCGTCAGGCTCCATGCCTGCGACGCACACCCACGGCAACGCCGGCGACGACGATGGCCGCCCCGAGTGCCGCGATGAGGTAGATGCCGGCAACCGGGAATCCGCTCGTTGCCAGGGGCGTCGTGGCAGGGGCCGGTGCCGCGCTCGCGGCCGGGGTCGACGTCGCGGGTGTAGTCGCTGGTGTCGACGAAGGCACCGGCGTCGGGGTCGCGGTGATGCCCAGAACGGACCCGGCGGGCGTCGGCGAGGGCCCTGCGATGTCGCCGGCGCCCGGTACGGGCGTCGTGGCCGACGGCCGGGGCGTGACCGTCGACGTCGGGGCGGGCGTGGGCGTCGGGGTCGGGAGAGTCCCATTCAGGGTCGACCCCGGAAGGAAGCACGGCGCCGCGCCACAGGTCAGCGGATAACCGGCACGTTCCAGTGCGGGCGGGACCTGGGCGGTGGTGAAGGGATCGGGAGCGGGGTTGCCGGGGAAGGTGAAGCCGCCGTCGGCGTCCTGGCCGGCGATCAGCTCGGCGAGGGGAGCGTGGCCTCCCGGTGCCCAGGCGGGTGCATCCGGGTTCTGCCCGGCGGCGATCAGTGCCTGGAGGACGAGCGCCGTCGAATCAGGATCGGTGCCGGCGCCGGCCTGGTAGGGGAAGCCACCGTCGCTGTCCTGCTGGGTGTGCAGCCAGGCGAGCGCGGAGCCATCCCGGGTGTGCACTCCGGCGGCGTCCAGGGCCATGAGCACCATGGCGGTGGAATTGGTGTCACTGGTGTCGAAGTTGGTGGCGCCGTTGGGATCGTCCTTGATGAGCAGGTAGTCCCAGCCCCCATCGCTGTCCTGGGCGCCAACGAGATGGTGGACGGCAGCTGCCGGCACCGTCTGACGCGCGGCGACCAGCCCCTGGATGGCGAGGCTCTGGGTGAACGCCTCGCCGTCGCCGAAGACGCCGGTGGCGGTGGCGTAGAAGCCGCCGAGGGTGGTGAGCAGGTCGACACCGCCGAAGGAGGCGGGATCGAGCCCGGCGGCGGCAACCGCCTGGAGGAGTTCGCCACACGCACCCGCTGAGGTGCAGGCCGCGGCGGCATGCGCGGCGAGATAGGCCATGATCGAGGGCCCCGAGCCGTGGCGGAGCGCATTGGGGTCATAGCCGGCCGCGGCCGCTCCGATCGCGTACTCCTCGCTGACAGCGTCGGTGCTCGCCCCCACCGGGACTGACCCGTCGCTCCCCGACTGCTCCCCCTGCAGGTACTGGATCGCCCGTGACGCGGGATCGACCTGCGTGGCTGCGCTGCCCGTTCCGATGGCGAAGGCGAGCAGTGCTACACCCGTCGCTCCAGTGGTCGCCAGAGCGGCGACCCTCCTGGTCCTGCCCATATCGGCACCCCACGCGGCGAAGGGGACTCCACCCTTGCCGGAGTTGTCCTCGCCGCATGAGGCTTCCTCCCGTCGTGCGCGGGGATGGAGGTCGACGCCTCGGGTCGGTCTCCTGGCTTGCGGATCGACGCCAAAACGGCCGCCTTCCCGGGAGCTAACACTCCCGGTGGCACGATGGCCGCCGGCTCCCCGCTCACAGTTGCGCGACAGCGCCGGATTCTCACCGGCTTCCCGTCACCCGGAGCGTTATTCAGTTGTGGCGGTCGAGTATGCGCCGGGTCCGGGCGGATTCGCAAAGGGGCGGGTGGGTACACTTGAGGCCATGCGTCAAGGCTCGCGGGCGGTCGCCGTCATCTCCGTCCACGCGTCTCCACTGTCGGATCTGGGCAGTGGTGAGAACGGGGGCATGAACCTCGCCATCCGCCGTCTGTGCGAAGGACTTTCGCTCCGCGGCGTGCCCACCGATGTGTTCGTCCGTCGCGACGGACCCGGTCCCGACGAAGAGCTCATCGCGCCGCTGAGCAGGCTGGTGCGCCTCCCGGTCGGGCCGGCGCTCGCGCTGCGCAAAGAGGACGTGCGCGAGCTGCTCGACGATTTCACCGATGCCACCATCCGTCACGCGGCATCCGAGCGCCGCTCGTATCGGGCCATCCATGGCCATTACTGGCACGGCGGACTCGTCGGTCGCCAGCTCCGCGAGGAGTGGGATGTCGCCTGGGTGCAGTCGTTTCACACCCTCGCCCTGACCAAGGCGCGCGCCGGCCTTCCGCTCGACGCGCTCCGGGCGCAGGCCGAGGGCGAGCTCGCTGCCCAGGCGGACCGCCTGGTGGCGGCGAGCGCCGCCGAGGCCAAGGACCTCATCCGGCTGTACCGCGCGTCGCGCGACCGGATCTGCGTGGCTCAACCGGGTGTCGACCCGCGCCTCTTCGCGGAGCACGACGGCTCGGGACTCCGCCGCACCCTCGGGCTGCAGGGCGCGAAGGTCGCGCTGTTCGCCGGGCGACTCGAGCCCTTGAAAGGCGCTCAGGTGCTGCTCGACGCCGCGGCTCGTCTCAGGATTCGTCCTGAATTTGCTGATCTCTCGGTGGTCATCGCAGGCGATGACAGCGGTGACGGGGCAAGCCATGACCGCGGCGGCGAGCGAAGCCGCCTCGAGCGCCACGCGGTCCGGATCGGCCTCGGGGAGCATGCCCACTTCGTCGGCGCGGTGCCCCACGAGCAGCTTGCCGAGTACTACGCGATGGCCGACGTGTGCGTTGTGCCGTCACTCACCGAGAGCTTCGGGTTGGTCGCGCTCGAGGCCCAGGCACTCGGTACCCCGGTGGTCGCAGCGGCCGTGGGCGGACTGCGTGAGGTGGTCGAGGATGGCGTCACCGGCTATCTCGTCGAGGGTCACGACCCCCAGGACTACGCCCGCGCCATCGCCGACGTGTTTCGCGACCCGGTCCGCAAAGCGGAGATGGGCGAGGAGGCGCGCCGCCGCGCCGGCCGGTTTACCTGGCTCCGTGCCGTGGATCGGCTCGCCGCAATCTATGACCGCATCAGCGTCGAGGGTCAGCCGACCGGAAGTCCATGTGGCTACGAGGACGACGAAGCTAGGGCGCTGATGGGAGGCGCAGCCAGCTAGCTAGGCGCTGACCTGACTGGAGGCTCGATCCACTTCGCGGGCGTACTGGGCTCGCAACGTGCTGTCGCGGCCCTCGCGCAGGATCCGCACCGCCGGGCCCGGGAGCTCGCCGCCCTCGAGGGCGAGATCGATCGCCGCGACCACCTGGTCATCGACGAGATGATTCGGGTAGAGGCATTCGGTGAACGCCTCGGCCTCGTCGATGGTGCGGTCCGCCCACATCGCGGGGAGCGCGTCGAGGTAGCGCTGCACGTAGGGACGGAGCAACTCCGGGTTGGGGCCGTGGGCCATCATGCCGCCGACCCCGACGGAGCCGATGTAGAAACCACGCAGGATCGCGGTCATCGAGGCGACAGAAAGCTCGCCGTCGGTGGACCCCTTCCATGCCTTGGGCATCGGAGCACTCGCGTCGACGACGCGTAGCCAGGCTTCCTCCTTGGCCTCCGCGCTGGGCCGGGCTGCGAGGCAGGCGGTACCCCGGCGCCGGCCGATATCGCTCGGGTCGGAGGCCATGGTCGCCTGGATCATCGCCACGTCCGCGCGACCCTCCTCGGCAAGCTGGCCAACGATGAGCCAGCGGAGATCGGTGTCCAGGTTGATGCCGGGGATCGTCTCGGTACCGTCGAGCATGCCGGCAACCCTCGTCAGCGACTCTTCGGACGCTGCGGTGCCGACCAGGATGCGGGCCCAGATGAGACGAAGCTCGGCGCTCAGGTCGGGCCGGGCGACCTGGGCCACCGCGACCTGGTGGAGCCGTTCGCGGGCCGCGCCGCGGTTGGCGGGGTCACCGTAGAGATCGATCGCCGAGCGCGCCTGGCTCGTGACCCGTTCGACGAGCAGTGAATCCTGCTCCGCCGGAGCGTGGCGAGCCACCAGCTCCACGAACTCGCGAGCCGGCATCTCGCCATCGCGGGTGAGATCCCACATCGCCGCCCAGCACAGCGCCCGAGCAAGCGCGTCGTTCAGGTTGGAGAGGTCGGCCTTGAGGGTCGCCAGCGAGCGCTCGTCGAAGCGCAGCTTGGCGAATGTGAGGTCTCCGTCGTTCAGCAGCACCAGGTCGGCAGTGCGTTCGCCGATCAGTTCGGTGATGGGCGTGATGGCGCCGGTGAGGTCGGTCTCGACGCGGCGGCGGAGGCGCAGAAGGCCTTTGGCGTCGCGGTCATAGAGGCCGATACCGGCGCGGTGCGCGCGCAGCGTCGGATGCGCCGGGATGGCGGTCTGCTCCACCGCGAAGGCGGTGTATCTGCCGTTCTGCTCAGCGAGATGGGCATGAAAGGTGTTCAGCCCCGTGGTCTGCAACCAGTCCTGACCCCATCTCGTCAGGTCGCGTCCTGAGGCGCGTCGCAGGCAGTCGAGGAATTCCTGGAGGTCCGCGTTGCCCCAGCGGTACCGCTTGAAGTAGTCCTGCACGCCGCGCATGAATGCGTCGTCGCCGACCCACGCAACCAGCTGCTTCATGACGGAGGCGCCCTTGTGGTACGTGATGCCGTCGAAGTTCTGGCGCACGGACACGGTGTCGGGCACGTGGTCGGCGATGCGGTGCGTCGTGACCAGCTGGTCCTGACGCGCGGCGATTGACTTGACGCTGTTGGCGAAGTCGACCCACGCGTTGGTGAAGCGAGTGGACTTCTCCATGGCGAGGTTGGCCATGTAGGTCGCGAAGGTCTCGTTGAGCCAGAGGTCTCCCCACCAGCGCATCGTGGTGACGTCACCGAAGCCGTGCACGTGCGCCATCTCGTGCAGGATGGTCTCGGCGCGCCGCTGCAGCTGCGCCTCACTCGCCTGACCGCGGTGGATGTACGCCTCGTTGAAGGTGACGCAGCCCGGATTCTCCATGGCGCCCATGTTGAATTCGGGCACGAACAGCTGGTTGTACTCGTCGAACGGGTAGGTGAGGCCGAAGTACTTCTCGAAGAAATCGAGACCCGCGGCGGTGATGTCGAAGATCTCGTCGGCCTGCGCGTCAATCCAACTGGCGAGCGATTCGCGGCACCACAGCGCCATCGGGATGTCGCGGTGGGTGCGCTCGACGGTGTGGTACTTGCCGGCAACCACCGCGATGAGGTACGGCGGCAGCGGCGGTGTCGTGTTGAAGTGCCAGGTCTTCGCGGCGCCGCGCGGCTCGACGCGCAGCACGCGGCCGTTGCCGCAGACCCGCCATGCGCTCGGCGCGGTGACGCTCATGGTCACGCCGGCCTTGAGATCGGGTTGATCGAAGCACGCCAGCACCTTGTGCGCGTCGAACGGTTCGAAGTGGGTGTACACGTACACCTCGTCGTCCACCGGGTCGCGGAGCCGGTGCATGCCGACGCCCGTGTGCTGGTATTCGCACTGCGCGGTCACGGTCAGGCGGTTGGAGCCGGCGCGCAGACCGCGCAGCCACAGCACGTTGCCGTTGAACGCGTGCTGCGCCTCGCTGAGGCGTTTGCCGTTGAGCGTGCACTCGTCGATCGAGCGCGCCGCGATGTTGATGAAGGTNNACCAGCGACACCTCATAGGAGAGGTTGGACAGCAGCGCGGCGCGAGCCTGGGCGTCGGATTCGGTGAGGTTGTCCTGAAGCGGCGGTCGGTCAAGGGCGGTCAAAGTCACTTGCCGAAGCCTACTAAACTCGCCCCTGCACCGCCCCGATCGTCAAACGTTTGGCACGGAGTCGGGTCAGCGTCGCTGTCCGAAGAAGGTGCCGATGGTGCGACGCGTGAGCGCCCGGGGCGCGAGCCGCGGGCCTTGGGCGAGTGCGAAGTTCATCACGCCGGGGATCGATACCGCCGCCCCGCGGTCGAATGCGCGCAGCGCAATGGTCACGCAGCGCTCGACGTCCATCGTCATGGGCCGGGTGATGCGCATGTAGTCCTGGGTGCCGGCGATGGTGTCGAACTCCGTCCGCACGGGCCCCGGGCAGACGGCAAGGACGTGGACACCGGTCCCGCGGACCTCTTCTGCGAGCGCCTCGGTGAAATGGAGGACGAAGGCCTTGGTCGCGGAATAGGTCGCCATGTAGGGGATCGGCTGGAACGCGGACGAGCTCGACAGGTTCATGACCCCGCCGGTCCCTGCCCTGACCAGGCCGGGGAGCACCGCCGTCGTGAGCTCGTGGAGCGCCACCACGTTGACCTGGACCTCGGCGCGCTCCCGCGCCGGATCGAGGTTGGCGAGCGATCCGCGCGTGCCGTACCCGGCGTTGTTGACGAGGATCCAGGGCGACTGCGTGCGGAGCAGCGAGGCCACGGCCGCGCGACCCTTCCTGGTCTCGAGATCGGCCGCGAGCACCGCGACGTCGACTCGATGCCGGGATCTGATCTCGCCGGCGAGCTGTTCGAGGCGATCGACGCGCCTCGCGACGATGGTCACGTCGTGCCCGCGAGTGGCGAGCCGGCGGGCGAATTCAGCGCCGAGCCCCGAAGACGCGCCGGTCACGAGTGCCGGGACCGACGACGGCACAGCTTTGCTCATTGAGGTTGCTCCCGAATCCACGCGGAGACGGCTCCAAGCGTATTCGAGTGCACTACTTCGTCAGTCGCGGATCGTTTGTTACGATCGGCCGCGATGCTGTCGGGCTACGCGCCGATCCTCTTCTTCTTCGGCATCTGCGCGGCGTTTGCTGTCTTCGCACAGCTGCTCAACGCGGTGCTCGGTCCGAAGCGTCCCTCGCCAACCAAGGACCTTCCTTATGAGTCGGGAATGGTGCCGAGGGAGAGCGCGCGACGCCGGTTCTCGGTGAGCTTCTACGTGACGGCGATGCTGTTCATCATCTTCGACGTCGAATCGATCTTCCTCTTTCCCTGGGCCACGATCGTGAGAGAGCTCAAGGTGTTCGGCATCGTCGAGATGGGCATCTTCATCGCCACGCTGCTGGTGGGACTGCTCTACGTCTGGCGCAAGGGGGCGCTGCGATGGGACTGAACAACGAGCTGATCGTGCCGAGAGCCGGAGGCCGGAGCATCCTGCTCGCCGACGCCGATGCCGGGACAATCGCCCTCCCACGGGCCGGTGCGGCAGAACGGACCGCGCTCCAGAGCGGATTCGTCACCACCACGATCGGGAAGGTCATCCAGTGGGGCAGGTACAGCTCGCTCTGGCCCGCGCTGTTCGGGCTCGCCTGCTGCGCGATCGAGATGATGGCCACCGGCGCCTCGCGCTACGACATGTCCCGCTTCGGCTGCGAGGTGTTCCGGGCATCCCCTCGCCAGTCCGACCTGATGATCGTCGCGGGCCGCGTCTCTCAGAAGATGGCCCCCGTGCTCCGCCACATCTACGACCAGATGCCGGAGCCCAAGTGGGTGATCAGCATGGGGGCGTGCGCCTCCAGCGGCGGCATGTTCAACAACTACGCGATCNNGATCGTCCAGGGGGTCGACAAGGTGGTGCCGGTCGACGTGTACATCCCGGGTTGCCCGCCGCGCCCGGAGGGACTGCTGGACGCGGTCATGAAGCTGCAGAAGAAGATCGCCGGGGAACTCCCCGGCTCGCTGCTCGGGTAGGCGCGATGACCGCCGTGGGGTCCTCCATGAGCGGCGCGCGGGCAGCGGACCTCCTCGAGCGGGAGCTTCCGGCTGCGGTTCGCCGTCGCGAGAGTGCAGCCGGCGAGGTGACGCTTTGGGTGGATCGCACCGACCTGGTCGCGGTCTGCACCCTGCTCCGCGATCATCCGAACGCCGCGTACATGACTCCGCTCTTCGTTACCGCGGTTGACTGGCCCGACCGTGAGCCTGCCGAACCACGTTTCGACGTGGTCTACATGGTCAGGTCGCTCCAGTACAACGACGTCTGCCGCCTGATCGTGCAGGTCACCGAGGACGACCCCATCGTGCCGAGCCTCGAGTTGGTGTTCGCCGGCATGGACTGGCACGAGCGCGAATGCTTCGACCTCCTCGGGATCCACTTCACCGGTCATCACGACCTCAAGCGGATCCTGCTGCCCACCGACTGGGACGGCCACCCGCTTCGCAAGGACTACGCGTCGTTCGGCGAGCCGATCGCCTTCACGCACAACCTCGAGTGG